>JBNLDK010000147.1:0-124919 GCA_050304295.1 Polyangiaceae bacterium | reverse complement strand
ACGGCCCGCACCCGCGCCACGAGCTCCCTTGGCGAGAACGGCTTGACCAGGTAGTCGTCGGCGCCCAGCTCGAGACCCACGATCCGATCGATCTCCTCACTGCGCGCCGAGAGAAAGAGGATCGGCAAGTGGCCCGTCGCGCGGATCCGACGACACAGCTCGTAGCCGTCGATGTCGGGGAGCATGATGTCGAGCACGACGAGGTCGAAGCCCCCGACGGCCAGCGCCTCGAGGGCGCTGCGACCGTCGGCGGCGAGCTGCACGGAGAAGCCACTCTTCTCGAGCCCGTACTGCACGACCTCGCGAATCCGCGCTTCGTCGTCAACTACCAGGATTCGCTTCGACACCTGCCCACTCTCCACTCTCGTCGCACTCGATGGCCGCGCCCAAGCCCTCGACCCTGGCCCACATCTCGGAGACGATACCACCAACCCCCTCGGCCGACGATCCGGCGTACCGCGCGAGCACCAGCTGGGTGCGCAACGCCGCCACCAGGTCGGTCAGCTCGGCCAGCGCCTGCCGGTCCCGCTCTCGCAGCCGCATGAGGCGCTGGACGTTGGCGTGGTGCAACCGAGCGGAGGCGAGCGTGCGGACGGGCGCCGCCTCGCGCTCGAGCACGGCAAGCCGCTCGGCAGCGAGATCGGGAGCGAGCTCCGGACGCGCAAGCAGCCCGTCGAGTTCGGCGCAGCGCGCCGCCGCGCGGTCGACCTCGACCAGGATGTTCGTCACCGCTGCCCGGGAGAGCAGGTTGGCGAGGGGGCTGCCATCGACCGCCTCCAGAGCCTCGGTCAGCGCAGCCTCGATCTCGCGGGGCACCCCTGCCAGCATGAGCCGCGACTCTGGACGCCGCGCGGACAACGCGATCGGGGCCCACAGAGGCCACAGGGGGACCGCCAGCGCGGCGCTGGCGATGGCGCGCCCATCTCGCGGGACTGCGCGGGCGTAGATCGCCACGCCTGCGGCAATCCCGACGATGCCGTATAGCACGCAGAGGTCAACGAGTCGCATCGTAGCGGTCCTCCGCAGACTGGCGCGAGCGGCCGGTGATGCCCGCTTCCACCTCGAGCGCGTCGTGCTCGATTTCCCGGTAGATGCCCACCGCCGACCATGCGCTGGTCATCACTGCGTCAGCAAAGCTCGAGTCGCGCTCTCGCAACAGCGGCACCTCCTCCTGCGCCGGACGTCCCAGAAACGGGCGCAGCATCCACGCGGTCTGTCCCCCCACCGGCAACAGCACACAGACGAACGCAAACGTGGCAACCAGTCCCGGCCACCCGGGCGTCAACCCGCGCGCCACGACCCCCAGTGCCGCCGTCCCGGCAAGGAAGTAGCAGCCAGCGGCGGCGACCACTGACTGGTGGTAGCCCAACAGCGAGTCCATCGCCAACCAGAGCCCGGGCGTGCAGGCGAGCAGCACCAGCGCCGCGCGACCCGTGGCCGCTAGCGTCAGCGCCACGATGGCGCGAAACGGAAGGGGAGCAGCCAGTCCAGCGTTGAGCACGTGGAATGCGGGAGCGCAGACGACCAACGCCGCGAGCATGGCAAGCGGCACCTTGACTCCGGCGAACAGCGCCTGCAGGGTGCCCCGCGGCGCTCCGAGAGCAGCACCGAAGAGGGCCCCGCCGACCACGATGGCAATGAGCGACGCGACGACGAGCGGGCGCAAGTCCGCGTCCTCGCGACACCGCTCCGCGATCGACGAGGGCGAGCGCAGCAACTCGTTGGTCATGGTCAGCAACTCGGTGGCATCGCGCTTCATGACGCACCTCCGAACAACGGCAGCGAGGCCCACCACACGCGCAGGCAGAGCCCCACCGCAAAGAGTGCAAACACCGCAAGGGCGGCGTTGCCGCTGGCGTGCACGACCGGCGCGGAGCGCGCGAGCTGCCGCGACAATCCGTTGAGCAGGTGCGCGAGCCCGATCCCGCCCGCCAGGAGCAGGCCTACGCCACCAGCGAGAGCGGCAACCCCGCTGGAGTCGATGGTCGTCACAAACAGCGCTGCGGCGGGGGCCAACCCCGCAAGCATCAAACCGCTGACCCCAAGCGCCCGTGTCGCCACGGAGAGGGCGCCCGTTGGCGAGATCGGTGCGTCCACCAGCGCCAGGAAGACGAACAGAGCGGGCACCCCCACGAGGGCCACCGAGGCGAGCCCCGCGGGCACGCCGAGCGCATGCTGCCACAGCTCAGCCCCCCCTTGGCGGGTGCCGAGCGCCAGTCCATACGCCGCGGCGAGCAGCAGGCCCCACAGTGCCCGAGCCCCCTCGGCCACCACCGTTGTCAGCGAGGGCGCGACGAGCCGTTCCGTCCAGCTCATCCCGTCCGCCGCGTGCCACGACTTGGCGAATTCCACCATCTTTCTTGTCCTTTCATTGGTCGGCGCACTCGGCGCCACGTCAGTCAACCTAGCGACCCGGTCCGGCACCACCGCGGATCCCCGAGGGCAATCCCAAGGCGGACATGTGGCAAGGATGTGGCAACCAGCCCACCGTCCGAGGATCCCTCCGCGACCGGCCTTGCCAGACTCCCACCGCGCCGGAGCCCACCACCGACGACCGCACCCAAGCCAACCGGGCAAGGAGTGTCACACTGGAGTCGGATGGTCCGACTCCGGTGTGGATGACGTCTCGACTCCTCGGCAAGACCCTCGCCGCTCTTCGACTGCTGGGACTACTGACAGTGGTGTGCTGTCACGGCACCAGTGCCCGGTCGGGCAAGCCGGATCAGCCAGCCCCCGCACCAGCGCACCCAGGATCGAGAGGGGAACAGGTCGCAGACGCGAAAGCTCGGCCGCCACGACCAAGTAGCACTACTCGGCCCGATGGTGACCCGACGCGGACTCCTACGCCGGCGCGAACTGTTCCCCCTGGCTCCGATGCGCCGGAACCAGCGGACGGCACGCGGCAGAGTTCCGCCGGATCGTTCGCCCAGACAGCACCACCACCACTACGCGACGAGACGATCGTGTGGAACGCCACCGACGTGATGCAACGGTTGGGCACCATCGCCAACGAGGCGACGGACACGAAGTACCTCCACACGACGATCGTGGACCCGGTCCGCGGCGTCTACTACTTCGACTGCTCGGGCATGGCGGCCTGGGTGCTCCGGCGGTCCGCGCCCGTTGCATACGCTCAGGTCGCTCACGGGCTGGGATCGCAACGCCCTCTGGCGAGCAACTTCGTACACGCCATTCGTCGCGCACCGACCGACGCGACGCGTGGCTGGCAGCGCATCCCACGCGTCGTCGACGCGGCTCCCGGTGACGCGATCGCCTGGATCAGGCCGCCTGTCATTCGCTCGGGCAACACGGGACACATCGGGTTCGTCGTGCTACCTCCCCGCGAATTTGCCACGTCGGGGCAAGTCGCAACTTGGGGAACCGACGGTCAGCCGACATGGATCGAACTGGGAGGCATGGCGCGCGCATACCTGGTGCGCGTCGCTGACGCGACGCGGCTGCATCACCTCGATGACTCGCGGCGAGCGACGAACGACACGGGATTCGGCTTCGGCACCATCCTACTCGTGTCGGACGCAACAGGACAACCAGCGGCCTATGGCTGGGTGGGGCCGCGCGGCAACGTCTTCGCGACCAGCATCTCGATCGGACGCCCGCTTTCTTGAATGCTACCCTGATCTCGGGAACGACGAGTTCTTCGGAGGTCACGCGATGCGAGCACAAGCACTGATCTGGACCACGCTGCTGCTCGCTGCTGCCGCATGTGGCGACCGCAGCGATGCCGAACCTGAGAACGGGGGGACCGGTGCCGCCGAGGCCAGCGGTGGTACTGCAGCCAGCAGCAGCGGCGCAACGGGGGCCAGCACCTCCAGCGGCGGTGCTGGTGAAGGTGGAGCGCTGGGCACGGGGGGAGCCGACCGTCCCCCGCCACCTCCCCCCGGCTCGACCCTGGTGGACAGGCTGACCGTCACCGACATCACGGTCCCCGAGGGCGTGAAGGAGGGTGTCAGCAACTGGCGCGTCTGGGGCCGCGGCGATCTCGAGGTCGCGCCCGTGTTCTCGGCGCCGCGCGCCGACTGCAGCACGCTGGTCTGCTACACCACCGCAGTGGGCGACGCGACCACGGCGCGCGTCGCCCAACTGGGAGCGGACGGCACGCTGGTCACGAGCCACGAGCTGGCGGCCGAACGTGAGTGTCGGGGACTCGCCGCAGCCCCCGACGGGAGCTTCGCGGCGCTGCTCTGGAGCGACAACGACGACGACATCTACGTGCATCGCTACGACGCAGCCGGCACAGAGCTCGGCGTCACCCACCTGACCAACGCCGACAACCACCCCGACGATTTCGGTATCGGCGAGAGTCGACTCGAGTACGGGGCTGGCCGCTACGGCGCCTACTACCACGTTCACTCGGACTCGGGCCACGAGGGCGACACCCTCAAGTGGGTGGACGCCGCCACCGGCGCCGAGTCCACCGAATGGGACTGGGGCTGCTCGCACAGCATGAGCAACCTGCTGCGCTTCAACCCGAACACGGATACCTTCCTGCCCGTCTGCGTCACCGACTGCTACCCCGGCACCAGCGGCGACTTCTCCACCAACAGCGTCGGCGGAATCTACTTGAACCACAACGACGGCAAGGTGCTCGACGTCGACGGCGGCTGCAACGGAAGAGTGGCTGCCGAGCTCGGCAGCGCCGCCCTCGCGCCTAGTGGTTACCAGCTGGTCTTCAACGCCCATCAGGACCCCGCGACCCCCGGACAGAGCTCCTACGACGAGGACGGCATGAACCAGGACATCGGGATGGTCAGCGTCACTCCCGAATGGAACGCCGGCACGATCACCTGGCTCACCAACACCCCCACGGTCGACGAGGCCGACGCGACCATCGCCCGCTGGCAACCCACCGACGATGCCACCGAGCAGTACCTCGTCGGCTGGCTGGAACCGCCAGCCACCTACTGGCTGGCGCGCGTCGACGCAACCGGCAGCTGGCTCGAGGGTCCGACCAACGCGAGCGCCCAGATCGCGTGGGGTCACCGCGACGACCCGTTCCGCGTCGCTGCGGGGGGCGACGTCGTCTGGGCCTGGTTCGACGCCGCGGGATCCACGACCCTACATTTCGCCCGCGTCGGGACGGGGGCCACAGCAACCTGCTCTGCGTTCTGAACTGGCCCGCCACCCAACACGGTGACCACCCACCCAGCACCATGACCGCCCAGGGGCGATCGGCATCTCCACAGGCAGTCAGACACCGAGCAGCCACCCCTCACCTCTCCGCAGCCTCTCCGCATTCGCTGGCGCGGGAGCCTCATTCCGGATATCGACCAAATTCGGGAACCGCGGCCACGACATCACGGCACATCACCCGCGTTCACCGTCTCGAGGTACCCTCCTCGCCATGCGAAAGTCGTGGGTTGGGGCAATGGGAATGGTCAGCGCCATCGCATGCGGCGGCGGAGTGAGCAACGGCACTTCGTCGACAACGGGCGGTCAGGCGGGCTCTCCGACCCAGACGGGTGGTGAAGTGGGATGCCCAGTCGGCGCGGAGAGCTGCCCCTGCTTCCCCAACTCCACCTGCAATGCCCGGTTGACTTGCTTGTCGGACCGCTGTGTTCGCGTGCCGCAAAGTGGAGGCAACGGGTCAGGCGGTGGTTCCGCAGACACCGGGGGCCGTGCTCATGCGGGGCGCGGTCCGTCGGAGACGGGCGGAGGGGGGTCGTGCCGTGCGGGCACCGAAGCCTGCCCCTGCTATGGAAACGAGACCTGCAATGCGGAACTGAGCTGCCTGTCAGGAGTATGCGTTGTCCTGCCCGGAACCGGTGGAGCTCGCGGCGCTGGCGGCGCTGGCGGCCACGGGGGACAGTCAACGGTTCGCGAAGTTGCCGGGAACGGGGGAATCGCCCCCGGCGGAACCGGCGGAGACTCGGCCACGAGTGGCGCCAAAAGCGGGGGAAGCGGCGGGACCGGGGGGCTCCCTCCCACAGGGGGACTGCCACCCACAGGGGGACAACCTCCCACGGGCGGAGTCCTCCCCACGGGGGGACAACCTCCCACGGGCGGGGTTCTCCCCACGGGGGGACAACCTCCCACGGGCGGGGTCCTCCCCACGGGGGGAGTCCCTACGGGCGGACAGCCTCCCACGGGTGGAGTCCCCACGGGCGGACAGTCCCCAACGGGCGGTGTTTCCACCGGCGGCACCAGCGGCGGGCTCGCCCCCCCCGGGTACTGGCATCACGAAGACTGGCACGGCTGCGCGTGGACGAGCATCGACGCGGAGAACGTCGGAACGACAATCTCGCCCCTGGACTTCTCCGCACAAGTCCCCGGGGATCCCTACTGCGTATCCGGGCGTGTCGGCGGCAGCGAGAACTATGAATCATTCGCGGTCCTTGGATTCAACCTCAACGAGGCCGCGGCAACGGCCACCTGCAGCTGGGACCCCAACCGCCTCCACTCGACGCCGCCGGAAGTTCAGCTCACCGCCACAGGGATCGCCGCCAATATCGCCCAGCAAGGAGCCAACCCCGACTTCACCCTGCGCATCATGCTCGTCGGATCCCTGGGTTGGACCACCGTGGACCAGCGCTGGTGCGCCGGGGTGGACGCCGCCAGTGGTAAGTTGTTCGTCCCCTACTCAGACTTCAACACCAGGTGCTGGGACAACAGCGGCGACCCGTACACAGGAGAACCGGTCGCGTCGATCGCGTTCTTCGTTCCAGGGGGCCCCGTCCCCGCGTCGTACGACTTCTGCGTGCATGGATTCACCGCAGGCAACACCGCTGCCGACGCGCCCGGGACCGAGCCCTAGCGAGAACGGTCGCCGTTTCGCCACCAGGAGGATCGCGGTCTCGCCACCACTCCCACCCGCGACCCAGCGGGGCCGCCCAGTCGACGAGCGGGACTCAGGAGGCACGCCCGAAGACTCGCTCGACGAGTCCACCGAGGCGTGCGCGCGGATTGTTCGCGGCCGCTTCACGCACCCGGTCACCCAGGCGGTGGTCGTAGCCGTGCACCCCCAGCGCGTGCACGGCCTGCTCGGCGCGACCGGGAGCCCCGTGTCGAACCACACCGAGCAACGTACGCCGCGCCGCCTCGCTCCGTCCAAGTCCCAGCGCGCGCGCAGCGAGCGCGAAGTCCGCGTCAGAAAGACCATCCTCGAGCCACCGAGTGAGCAGGTGAATGGCCGCGTCGTCGCTGCACTGGCCCAGCGCCAAGGCCGCGGCCTCACGCCGCAGCTCGTCACGATCGAACAACCAGCGACCCAGCAACTCGAGGCCCACGTCGCTCGCCAGCTCCAGCAGAGCCGATGCCGCTTCGCTGATGACCACTGGGTCCTCGTCGCCAGCATGAAGCTTGTAGAGGAGCAGACCACTCGAATCGCGTGACCCGAAGCGCCCCAGTGCCCGACAGACTCCGGCTCGCACTGGTGCCTCGGGATCGGCCATCAGCTCCCCGGCGAAGAGGCAGGCATCGGAGTAGTGCATGCGCAACAGCGCGTGGAGCGCGCGCTGACGAACGCCACCCGCAGTATCGACACGCCCCCCCGCCACGGGCTCCATCTGCACGTGGCGAACCCCGAGGAGGAACGGGTCGGGGTCGAGGGTGTCGAGCTGGTCGAGAGCGGTCAGCGCCGCTTCCTTGGCTCGACACCCCGGATCGGTCTTGGCCGCGCCCTCCAGAAACCGACCCCACACGCCGCACAGCTGAACCTCGAAGCCCGACAGCAGATGGCGCCCCACGACGCTGGCTGCTTGAGCAACGACCAGCCAGTTTGCATGGGCGAGGGCGCGCTCGATCACACCGCGTGCGTCGCCGCTCTCGGGCGCTGCGGCTGCCACGCGAACGGCCTCGATCCATGCGTCCACCCCCCGGGGGCTTCTCCGTCGGGCCACCACGAAACCCACCGTATACCGGTTCGGACGGACGAGCGAGGGGCTCAGGGGACGCGGGTTGCCTGTGCCGCCCCCAGTGGTCCCAGATCGATCGCGAGGTGCGGTCCCACCGCGTCAGTTTCGCTCGAGGCGGCGGCGCGCAGGCGGTCGCGGGCGGCAGTATCGAGCGATCCCCCCGTGAGCAGCTGGTTGGCGGCACGCTGGAAGGACTCCCCCTCGAGCAAGTGCGGACGAAAATCCGTCGCCAGGTTGTCGCTCGCGATGAAGTAGAGCTTCAGCGCTGCGCGCAGCGCATCATCACCGGGGATCAGCTCGAGCCGTACCGCCAGGCTCCACGGGTGGATGTCCTTCTCATCGAAGCGCCCTGGTGAGAGGAACACGAAGTTTCCCAGGCTGTAGACGATGGCGCGCCCGTCGCGAAGCTCGACCTCCTGAAAGACGTGCGCCCCGTGGCCGATCACGAGATCCGCACCCGCCGCCAGCAGTGCCCGACCGATCCTTTCTTGTCGTGGCGTGCGCCAGCGATAGTTCCGTCCCCAGTGGGGGAACACAATCACGAGCAGATCGGGATCGGCCTGCTTCATCGCGCGGATCTGCCGCGCGATGGCCGGCGCGGCTAGCGGAGCAGTGCCAGCGCTGGTGCCGGTCGCGAAGGCACCAGAGAAGAAGTCGTCCCACTGGCGCTCCAGCGCCCCGAGCACCGCCACCCGCACGGTGCGCGGGCCGGCGCCCAGCTCGATCCGTAGCGGGCGCTGCGCCTCGACCAGACTGGGTCCGGCCCCGAACGATACGAGGTCGTGCCGCGCCAGTGCGGCGCGCGTGTCGCGGAGCCCCGGGCCCAGCGAGTCGGTGGTGTGGTTGTTCGCCAGGCCGAGCGCCGCGAATCCTGCCCGCCGAAGCGCCGCTGCCGAGGCGTCCGGCACGCCACGATGAGGCCAGTTCTTGAGGCGCTGAAGCACGGAGTCCACCTCGGTGAGGGGCGCCTCGAGGTTCCCGATGACCAGATCCGCGCTCCGTACCAGGTCACGCAGCGGGAGCAGCGGACCGTCGTAGCCCCGCGCCGCGAGGGCCCGTGCCCTCGCCTCGTTGGCGTAGCTCTCGCCAAAGTAGGTGTCACCGACGAAGAGCAACGACACGCGATCCGCGCGCCCTTCCACACGCAGGTCACGGTGCCACCGCTGCGGCACCGGCGAACCGGCAAAACTGGCGCAGAGCATCGTGTGCAAGAACCAAGCAAGCAAGGCGATGAGCAGCAGCACCAGCGAGAGGTCGACCCAGCGCCAGCGGCGCTCGAGCTCGTCGATGGCCATCGGTCCGCTTTGCCACGCCCAGCCCGCGACCGCTAGCGGCGACCGGACCGGTCTCAGCGGTAGGTGGCGCGTGGCGCGAGCGGGCAGCCCCGTCGGGGTACGCGCTACAACCCGATCCCGCGCTTGGCGAGCTCGTCGGCGCGATCGTTCCAGCGGTGCCCGGTGTGCGCGGAAACCTTGCAGAACCGAATCCCGTCCAGCTGCCCGGCAATCCGCTTTCGATACCGCTGGGCGACCTCACTCGAAGCCTTCCACTCTCCCAGCGCCCAGCGCCCGACCCCCTCGTAGTCGTGACAGATGACCGCCTTCTGGTCGCGCGCGCGGCACCACTCGATCGCCTGGATGGTCGCTTCCAGCTCTCCGTCAACGTTGCGGCTGAGCGCCGCCTCTTCGGTGGCGCCGAACGCGGAGTGGATCTCCTCGCCCGCCTGGACCACGACGAACCCCCAGCCCGCCCGCCGCCCCGCCGTCGGCGAGAAAGATCCATCGACGTAGACGAGCACCTCGTCGTCCGCCACGTCCTCGGTTGCGGTACCGGCATCCGTCAACCACGCTTCAGCCTCCTCGCGACTGCCGAACCCCTTGAAGAGCGCTCCCTTGACCCCATGCACGCGCTGCCGACACTCGGGCCAGGAACCGTAAACAGCCGGCTCGACCGTGCCCTTGACCGCGTAGAACTTCTTCTTGGCTGCCACGGAGGCAGAACTACCACGCCCATCAGTCAGCCGGGCGGCTGAAGGCGACGGTCGGCGGCAGACAGTGCAACGGCGGCCGCGACCATCATCGCCGTGGCCACCATCCACGCCACGAAGTAAGAACGCTCCGCCAGCACCCCGAACATCAGTGGCCCTACCACCGCACCCAGGTAGGTCCCCGTCTGCGTCACCCCAGTCGCCCGAGCCGGCACGGTGGGGAACGCCCGCACGACGGCCAGGTTGAACAGCCCCGGCCAGGCCCACCCCGCACCGAAAGCGATCGGAGTCGCCAGGCGGTGCAGCCACGGCAAGCCCAGTCCCAGCGCCGCGAACGCCGCAGTTCCCACAACCAGCATGACCACCACGACCCGCAACGGTCGCACGGGAAACCGGTCAGCAACGACCCCGCTTGCCAGCCGCACCAGCAGCCCGCAACCGCTCCCCACCGTCAACCAGGTCCCGGCGGCGGCCTCCGATAGCCCCGCGTGCACTCCGGTGGCCACGAGGAACGCCGCGAGCGCCCCCGCCGCCGCCGCCCCGAATCCGATGCCCAGCGCCAGCACCCCCAGCACCCCGGGGCTAGGGGCTGCGGCTGGCACGGTCCCATCGGGGCAGGTGGCCCGCAAAGCGGGCCTCGTCTCGGTTTCCTCCGCAGTGGGGAAGCTGGCGCTGGCTCCCGACGGCAGCGGTCCGAACCAGGCGGTCAACGCCGCCATCAAGGCCAGTCCCGCGCCGGTCACGAAAGCCCAGCGCCACCCCGCGCCCACGCCGAAGACCGGGACGGCCAGCCCCCCGAGCAAGGTACAGATCGGGATCGCCGATTGCTTGAGCCCAAAGGCAAACCCCTGGCGCTCGCGAGGAACCGCGCGCGCCAGAGCCAAGTTCGCCGCGGGTTGCGCCAGCGCATTGCTCGCCCCCGCTAGCGCCAGCAGAAGAAGGAAGACCGCGTAGGTCTCGGCCATCCAGGCCACCCCCAGCTGCAAACCCATGCTCAACAGCGGTGCGAGCGTCAGTGCCGCGCGGGCACCCACCCGCTCCGCAAATCGACCCAGCGCAATCGAGCCGACAGCGGCGGTCGCAAAGTAGGCCGCAAACGCGAGACCGAACGCGCTCTCACCGACGTCCAGCTCTGCGGAGATCTGCACGGCAAGCCCACCTGCCAGGAACGCGGGCAATACACCAGCGACCGTGGCCGCAACCGGCGCCAGAAGACTGGGCCACCGCATTCGGGTCACGGGAATCGGTGAGGAAACCGCTGACCGCACCATGATGTCTCGTTGCTCACGACGGGCAGCCGAGCAGCTACGCCCGATGCCCCGCCCAGATCGCCTGCAGTTGGCGCTCGTAGTGCACCGCCACACGCTCGGGCTCGCGGTGACAGAACCACAGCGGCACCCCAAAGAATACGCTGACGAGCGCCACCACAACGTCCTCCACCTTGGTGTCCGACGCGAGCTCTCCGCGCATCACTGCGCGCGCGATGGGAGCCGCGAACAGGTCGGGAAGCTCGCGCTCGGGGAGCACCTCGATGCCGGCAAGGTCCGGGAACGCCTGCCGGCGCTCGGCAAGAGTGAGCGCCGGTTCATCCTCCAGGCAGCCTGGCGGCTTGCGGTGCAGCGCGAGCTTGGCAATGATCTCGAGCATCACCTGCGGAGTCTCGAGCACCTTTTCGGCGGTATGGCGGAAGACGTACTCCACGTAGGCGAGCCCCGCGTCTGGGCCCACAGCGGCGGTGGCGCGCCAGCTCACCTCGAGCGTCCAGAGACGGACGAAGTAGTGGAGCACGTCCTCCTTGCGCGGGAAGTAGTTGAAGAACGTGGCCTCGGACACCTCGGCCCTCTCGCAGAGCTCCCGGACCGTAACGTCCGCCATCGACTTCTCCCCCAATCGATCGAGCAGCGCCTGGAGCAGAGCGAGCTTGGTGCGTGCGAACTTGCGCTCACGGAGGCTCGGCTGGACCGAATTCGCCGGATCGGCTGAGGTTTCGCGGAGGGACATCACCGTCTGGGCACTGGGAGGAGCGCCCCCGTTCCTTATTGTTTGGGGTCACGATCGGGTCAAGCTTCTCCGGCGGCAAGCATCGGAACCGCCCGCCCCGGCCTCGGCTCCCCATCGCGAAAAAGCAGCCCATAGAGGGCCGGTGTCACCAGCAGCGTCAATCCCGTGGAGGCGACCAGCCCTGAGATCATCGCCCACGCGAGCGGGGGCCAGAGCGTGCTGTCGCTGACGGCCAGGGGGAGCAATCCCGCGACGGTGGTGCCAGTGGTCAGCAGGATGGGTCGGGTGCGCAACTGAACTGCCGCGGCAACCGCCGCCACGACCGACGCGCCGGCCTTGCGCTGCGCCTCGGTCACGTCAAGCAGCACGATCGCGTTGTTGACGACAATGCCCACGAGCGCGAACACCCCGAGCAGAGACATGAAGCCGAAGGGCTGCCCGGCCAGCACCAGTCCAGGAATGACACCAGTAGCAGCGAGCGGCACGGTGGCCAGCACGATGGCGAGACGACGGAAGGAATTGAACTCAGCAAGCAGGATCAAGAGCAACAGAAAGAGGCCGGAGGGGAGGGTGCTCAGCAGCGCCGTGTTCGCCTGGCCCGAACCCTCGACAGCGCCGGCTGCCTCGACCCGCACCCCTGCGGGCAGTCCGAGGTCGGGCAGCTGGTGATCCAGCTCGGTCAGCACGCGGCTGAATGGAACGCCGGGAGCGAGCTCCGCACTCACCACCGTGTACCGCTCCCGCTGTCGATGACGAATCACGGCCGGCCGCCACTCGACCTCGCTCCGCGCGAGCTGGGCGAGCGGCACCGGGCGCCCTCCTGGTCGCGAGACATCCACCGCGCCCAGATACGCGGCGGGTAGCTCCTCGGCGTCGGAGCTGACCAGCCGGATCGGCATCAGCTCGGCACCGGATCGCAGCTGCCCGACTTCGAGCCCCCGGGTTCTTCCCAGCAGGGCGAGCGCGACATCGTCCCGCGACAGGTCATGTCGGGCGGCGGAAGCGTCGTCGACGGTGAAGGCGATCGACGGCACGCCCGTCCCGAGCTCGTGGCGCACGTCACGCGTCCCGGGGATCGCGCGCAACGCACCCATCACCTGCTCCGCCGCGATCCGCAGCCCGTCGAGATCGTCGCCGTAGAGCCGCAGCTGCACCGGCGCCCCCACGGGCGGACCCTGTTCGAGTCCGCGTGCTACGACCTCCACCTCCGGCAGTCGCTGGGCGGCGAACTTGCGCGCGAAGCTCGCGACAGGCTCGACGTCCGCCGTGCCTCGGGTGGTCACCAGCAGCTGCGCCAGGTGGGGACTGCTCGGTTGCTGCAGGATGTTGTAGTAGAATTTTGGTGTTGCGCGCCCCGAAAAGCCCGCCACCGAGACCACCGCCGGGTGTTCCGCCAGCGCCGCCTCGAGGCGGCGCGCGCGCGTATCAGTCGCAGACAGCTCGGTACCCTCCGGAAGCTCGAGACTGACGACCAGCTGGTTGCGGTCCGACGCGGGAAAGAACTGCTGTTCTACTGCCCCCACTGCGGCCCCGGCCCCCACCACGAGCACCAGCGCCGCTGCCAGCACCCATCCCCGCCGCCGTACCGCCGCCTCACCCATCCATCGCGCGAGCTGGGACAGCCGCGAAGTGCGACTCTCCGGCGTGGGACGCAACACCATCCCCGAGACGATGGGCGTCACGGTCAGCGCGAAGACATAGCTAACGACGAGGGTAAGCATGACGATGACCGGGATCGACCGGGTGAAGCTCGCCGTTGGTCCGGTCGAGAGTAGCATCGGCAGAAAGGCAGCAATCGTCGTTCCCGTGGCCGCGCCCAGTGGCAGCCCGAGCGAACGCACCGTCGCCACCACAGCCTGGGGCCGCGATTCGCCGAGCTGCAGCCGACGCTGGATGTCCTCCGCGATCACGATCGCGTTGTCGACGAGCATGCCGAGCGCAAGCACCAGTGCGGCGATCGATATCTGGTGCAGGACCCCGCCTCCCATCGCGAAGAGTCCCAGTGACGACGCCGCCACCAGCGGCACTACTGAAGCCACGACCAGCCCCAGACGAAACCCCATGAAGCCGATGAGAACGCCCGCAACGACCAGGATCCCAAGCAGCAGCGACCGGGTCAGCCCGGACAGGCGCGCCTCGACGCGGTCCGGCTGGAACACGACGGGTTCGATGGCGAGCGGGGCGTAGGCGGGCGCCACCTCGGCCACACGCTTTCGCACCGACCTCCCAAACTCACCGACGTGAATGCCAGCGTGGGGGATCAACCCGACTGCCACGGCGGGCTGCCCGTTGAAGCGCATCCGCGCAGCGGCGGGATCGGGTCGAGCGCGGCGCACCGAGGCGATCTCGTCGAGCGGCACGGCAGCCCCGGACGCGAGCAAGATCGGGGTCTCCGCAATCTGCTCGACGGACGTGAACTCCGCGTTGGGCCGGAGTGTGGCGCGGCGTTCCCCGGCGCGGATGGCACCACCGGGTACCGCGCTGTTGCGAGCGGCAAGCTGCCCGACCAGAGACCGGGCATCGATCCCGAAGCGCCGCGCCACGGCGTCGTCGTACTCGATGCGCACTTGCTCGTCGTGGACAGCTGTGAGCTCCACCCGCGCCACCTGGGGCAGCCGAAGCAGATCGCGCTCGAGGCGTTTGGCGGCGGCCGCCAGCACCAGCTCGTCGCTGCTACCGGTAATGGCGAGCACCACCGACTCCGTATCCATCAGATCGCGGTCCAGGGACGGGTCCTCCGCCCCCACCGGCAAGTCGCCACGAGCGGCACGAAGGGCCTTCTGGACCTCATCCCACGCTTTGTCGTGGTCACGAACCCCGTCACGAAGCTCGAGCTGGAAGATGCCCACGTCGGCGCGCGCTGTCGCCCCCACCACCTTCAGCTCGCGAACCTCCGCCAGGTGCTCCTCGATAGGCTCGACGACGAGCCGCTCGACCTGTTCCGCATCCGCCCCGGGGAAGGCCACGACCACCAGGCCGTGCGTGTCTGGCATGGTGGGATCTTCTTGCTGCGGCATGACGAGGTACGCCATCACCCCCACCAAGGCAAGCAGGACCGCCAGCGAAAGCACGAGGCGACGCTGCCCAACGATGGTGCCGATCATCACGGCACCTCGACCCGGTCGCCATCGAGCAGGAAGGTGTGTCCTCCAATCACGACCTGGTCGCCCACGTCGAGCTCCGCGGTCACGACAACGCGATCGTCGAGCAACTCGAGGACGCGAACGGCGACGCGGCGCACGCGCCCCGACTCGACCACCAGCACCGCGGGTCGGCGCCCCGAGGGGTCGAGCACAGCGGCCATGGGCACGGTCAGTCCGCGACTGGAGGCCACTCGCGCCATCACCTCGGCGGTCATGCCTGGGCGCACCCCCTCCGCCTCCACGAGTTCGACAACGACCGGAAAGAGTCCAGTTCCCGCGCTCGCCGTCCCTCGGGATCGCACACGTCCCACAACCCCGCGCCGACCCGCCAACGGCAAGTCCACCGTGACCTGCGCCCCCTCGCTGAGCGATGGGAGCACCGACTCGGGGACCTCCAGCTCGACCTCGAGTTCCCCTGAGCCGCTGAGGGTCAGCACGGGCACACCCGGCGCAGCGTACTCGCCAGGCTCCAGATGCACGGCCACCACCTCACCGTCAAAGGGCGCGAGCAGGTTTGCCTCCCCCAGCTGCCGCCGGGACTCGCGGAGCCGCACTCGCGTCGCCTCGCGCGCTGCCGTCAGACTCTCGTATCCCGCCTCGCTGCGTTCGCGGTGAGCGTCGGCGATCACCCCCTCCGTGAACAGTCGAACATCCCGATCGCGATCGCTACGCTGTAGCGCGACACGCGCCTCGAGCTCCGCCAGAGTGGCGCGCTGGGTGGCAACCGCGTTGGCCAGCTGCGCGGCATCGAGACGGGCCAGCACCGCCCCGCGCTCCACGTGCTGACCAAGCTCGTATGGTCGCGCCGTGAGTCGTCCACCGAGCGTGAAAGACAAGGCGGCGCGATCGGTCGCGCGCACGGTGCCGAAGAAACGCCGCTCGCGCTGATGCGCGCCACGCTCCACCGCCGCCACCGTGACCCGCCGGGCCCGCGGCGTGGACGTGACGGGAGAAACGGCATCTCGATCCGAAACAGCAACTGCACGCCGCGGGTCCTCCGCGCCGTGGGCCAGCACCCCAGACGCCATGATGAAGACCGCCAGGGCCGTCGCACCCACCGCGATCCGGGCCAAGATCTGCCAGTGCCCCACTCGCAGTCGCGGAATGCGGGCAGACCAGTGCCGATGCTGGGCAGCATGACGGTCGGAGGGCCGGGGTAACCTCCGCCTCGCGGTAGGCTCCGCGGTCGACTCCGCCCCGCCCCTTCCACCGTCGTTCGGATCGCCGACCTGGTCCCCGGAATATCCACAGTGACCGGAAACGGACTCGCCGGTGGGATCTCGGTGCCTGGCACCATATTCCTCGCATTTCTCACTAGTTAGGTCGTAATTGTCGGCCTGTCGCGAGTTCGAATCTGTGGTCATGCCAGCTCCAATTTTAGTGACCACAACAACTTCATCTCGGAGAAGTTAGTGTCAACTCCAATAATGTACGATTCACTAATATGACTCAGACCGAGACATCGGCGGTCCGGTTGTGCGCGGCCCATCCGAGCAAGACGAGGCCCTGGTCCGGACTGGTTCCAACGTCGGGGCCGGGGCCCGCCCCTTCTCGGGTCGCGTGGCAGCCGGGTGCGGGCACCACCGCTCCCGCCGGTTGGTGGCACGGGACGAACCGGATCTGTGGTCAGGGTCGCCGACTACTGGCTTGAGCGTCCTCGGGGTCCGAGCGCCAGCGTTGATCTTCGACCACGACCCAGTCCCAGGCCTCGGTGACGAGCTCGGCGATCTCTCCGCCGTAGGTGTGACCCGCCCCTTGCGCGTAGACCACACGCGACTCGACGCCGGCCGCGGAGAACCATCGCCCGGCAGCTCGACCGCCGTGGTCGCAAGACCACTGCCCGCACGCGAACAGAATGCGTCGCCCCCCGGCCGCCGCGAACGCCGCCACCTGAGCCTGGCTCCAGCGGTCGAAGCCCCCCTCCACGAGCACCGCCCGGTCGAACCACTCGGGACGGCGGCCGAGGATCGGGACGCCCATGATCGCCCCCTGGGAGAACCCCGCGTATACGTATGGGGGCTCGGCCAGGTAGTCGCCATACTGCGCTTCCAGCGCCCTGAGCGCTGCGTCGATCTCTCGCTCGAGGTGGAGATTGGTCAGATAGTGAAAGCGCAGGTCGCTGGGGGAGGGTGAATCCCCACGAGCGACTCCGCGGGGACAGAGCACGAAGCCTCGCTCCGCGATGACGCTACGCCAGATCGCACAGGTCCAGTCGGGCCGATCGTAGTTGCCGTGTGTCGCTACCAGCAACGGACGCGCCTCCGTCGCCCCGAGGGGCAGCGCGACGACCGCCGAGCCATGCCCGGGGACCTCGAGGTCGGCCAGCGGCCCCTCCGCCACGAGCGGGGGAGGACCAGGGTCCTCGGTCGGCCCGGGTCCTGCTCCCCCCACCGTGCTGGGCCGCTCCTCTGCCGGGGGCGGAGCGTGCGCCTCGACGGGCGGCGGCGGCGCGGGGGTCGAGACCGGGACCGGTCGCTCCGCGCCGCGGGAAGCGCATCCGACGGTCAGCGCAACCAGCGGAACCGCACGCGCGGCTCGCCAGCTCGCTGTCGGGCGCCATTCGCGCAAGAGCCGGGTCACCATCCCCGCGGTCGAGTCGCAGTCCCCCCCACCCACTGGCCCTCCCTCACTCCTCAGAGTCAGTGTAGAGCGCCGACGCATCGAGGAGCCAGAACCGTCCACGGTGCGACAGGACCCGAACCTCGTCCGACTCGAACCCAAAGGCGCGCTCTCGCGGATCCTCGTCGGGCGACCCGTCGGGGGTTCGCACCAAGACAAGCGGGAATGCCTCCGCGTAAGCGGCGTGTGGATCGTAGCGGCGCGCATTCCACTCGAGGCTGGAGGGGAAGAGCGGCGGCTGTGTCGCATCGCGCGGGCGAACGGGAATGCTGGCGTAGCGCGTGAAGTCGAAGGCGATCTTGCCGGGGCGGCGCACGACGAAGTAGGCCAACTGGTGGACCCACATCTCACGCCAGATTGCCGGAGCGGCGGAGTACGAGTACATCAGGGCAAGCACGTGACTGCCTTCAGGGATGTCGTCGATGATCGCATCGGCATCGCGGGCATCCGGTATCCGGTAGAAGGCGTGCGCAGTCACGCACGCGGCAGCCAACCCGACACCGACGGCGACCGGGCGGAGCCAGCGCGTCATCTCGATGCCCAGTCGGGGCGTGACCGCAAGCAGGAACAGGTACCACCACACGGGTAGCCGCTCGAAGATCCACCAGGTGCTCATGAACACCCGAGGCGTGATCAGGTAGAGGAGGAACCACACGGCGGCCAGCGCACCGAACTCGCGCTCGTAGGTCCGAGGAGCGTTCGAGGGGGAGACCTCGCGGCCAGTCGCCGGAACGGAGGCGAATCCCACACTGACCCACAGCACCAGCACGACCAGCAGCGACAACACGAACAGCGCGCGATCGTACTGGCTCCAGAGGTTGTTCACCGCGTACGCGGACAGGTGCCACAGCTTCGACCAGGCCTGCGTATCCGTGCCGTCCTTCTGCTCCCAGTAGATGTGGGGCGCCGCTCGATGGTAGAGAAAGACGACCACCGAATAGCTGGCCGCCGGGAGCACCGGCCACGGTGCCGTGACCAGTCCCCGCAGCCAACTCGAGACGCCAACTTCGCGCGGCAAGCGCCAGGCAAGAGTGGCCACCCCGATGCTGATGCACAGGCAGAGCATCGCCAGCACGTGGGCATAGGCGAGCGCCAGCGAAGCTCCGATGATCCATGGCAGGAGCCTCCGCTCGCCATCCCGCCAGCGCAGCCACCAGGCTATGACGAAGAAGGCCAGTGGGGTCCCGAGCGCGTAGTTGATGAAGCCCCAGCCCACAATGTAGCTGTAGCCGAAGGGGAGCACGAGGAATCCGTACCAACGAGGACGACCCGCCACGCGAAGTATCGCAAGCGTGGACGCCCCGAGCCCAACCGGGATCAAGCTCAGCAGGAGTTTGCCTGCCACCTCTACCGGGAAGACGAACGACAGGAGAGCGACCGTGACGTGAAAGAGCCCGTTGTAGGTGAGCGGCACGAAGACGTAGTCGGCATGCTCGGCTGCCCCGGGCACCAGCAGACGCCTGATGATCGCCCCCACCGCGAGATGTTGCGGGTAGTCGACGCAAGGAGGGAACGGCGTCAGCCAGTACGCGAGCGCGAAGATCGTCACCGCCAACCAGAACGTGACCGTCAGCGTGGAGGTCTCCAGTTGAGCCCACGCCCAGCGGCTGGTGTGCGCGTCCAGCTCCTGTCTGGCAGGCTCATCCGTCATCTTCGCTCCCCGACCATCACTACCAGTCCCACCAGTCCAGCGGAAAGATTTGCTGCCAGCCAGACCAGCGACAGCGCGAAGGCTCGCTCTGGAGACAGCCCGAACGGGCCCAGCACAACCACGAACAGCGACTCCCTCAGACCGTGGCCCCCGAGGCTGATCGGCAGAGTCGAGGCAACCAGAGCGATGGGCACGCCGAGGTACACCGCGCGCAGCAGGTCAGGCGTCTCCCAAGCCCACCCGATCGGCACGAGGATGGTCAGCGCCACTACCTGGTAGACGAGCGACCAGCCGAGCGTCTCGAGACGAGCTGCAGGCCGGGCCAGCGGTCCGGCGAAGGCGCCCGCCAACCGTTCCAGAAACTCACCAATGCCCTTGGCGCCCCAAGCGCTGACTCTGGCGGCGAGTCGCAGGGGCGTCGGAGCGAGCACCAGACCTCCTGCCAGCAGGGCGGCCATTGCGAGGGCCGCGACCAGGATGGGCAACAGGGTTTGGGTCAGACCGTACAGCAGCCCCACGGTCGACACGAGCACCAGCGAGAGTAGACCCACCACCCGCTCGAAGAGCACCGACGCCCACGCATGTTCCCGATCGGCGACGCGGCGGGCGCTGCGGATGCCGCGAGCCACATCACCCCCCACGGAAGTGGGCAGAAGTAGGTTGTAGGTGGTACCCACCAGCGTGTCGGCGAACAGTGCCAGGAAGGGGACGTCCTCACCCAGATGGGCCAGCACCCGGTGCCAGCGCCACGCGCTCACCGCCACGGCGCCCAGCGTCAGGAGGAGCGCCACCGCGATCACCAGCGGACTCAAGGTGCCCAGTGTCGCCGCCACCGTCCGAAGGTCGACGCGGGTCACCAGCACAGCGAGCAGCGCCGCGGTCACCAGAATCTTGAACGCCACCCAGAGAGTGCGCTTCATGTGGGAGCTTTGAAGAGCAGAACCTTGTAGTCACTGAGCCACTCGAGCTGGCTCGACAGCGAGAGGAGCCGCTCCCCAACGGTGAACAAGGGGTCGTTGAGGACGGCCGGGAGATCGCGAAACGCCAACGCGTAGCGACTGGGGACGAAGAGGATCCCTCGCCGGTCGACCAGGCGCAATCCGCGCGCTTCGCACAGTCGGATCCAGTCCGCGACGGAAAGCCGCAAGATCCGGGTCAGCAGTCGCGAGGCGTGAATCGGCTCGAGGAACAGCAGTCGGCCGCCAGGGGCCAACGCTGCGGTCAGGTGATCCAGCGCGACGCCGAGATTCCGCTCGTCGCGACAGGCCAGGGTCAAGCAGCCGACCGTCAGCACCACATCGTACGCATCGCCTAAGCCGGTGCTGGTCGGGTTCAAGACATCGTGCTCGCGAAATTCCACCGAGACTTGCGCAGCGGCGGCGTCCGCCCGGGCCACCTCCAAGCTCTTGGAGGAGAAATCGAGACCCGTCACCCGAGCGCCACGCCGCGCGAGATGAACACACACACGACCGGTGCCGCAACCGACATCGGCGATACGCAGCCCCTCAACCGGACCGAGCGCCGCATCCAACGCCTCCATCTGCTGGCGATGGACGTGCTCGTTGTAGCGATTGCTCGGCCAGTTGCTCCGCGCCAAACCCACGTAGTGAGTGGCCTTCTTGTCCCAGTAGGCAGGCGAGTCGTAGAGCCCTTGCTTCCGAAACCGGTCGCGAACCAGATCCATGAGGCCCAGACCGCGCGTCACGCCTCCTCCACGGTCTCGATTTCGATTCGCTCCATGGCGGCGAAAGCCCGCTCCTCCGCCTCGGCGCGGGTCGCCCCCACTGCGAGGACATGCCCCGCGCGCTTGGCACCATCCGTCAGGGGATGCACCGTGTCACCGGGCTTGACGTAGACCTCAGCCCCAATGATTCCCGGCATCGTCCTCACCTCGTCGAGATGACGAACGGCCTGGACCCGCCCCGGATCACCGACGATGAAGCGTCCAGTTGCGCCCTGATGCGACGGAGCTTCCACCCCGCAGCGCTCCCAGTCCTCGCGCCCGAGCGCGACGCCAACGATCTTGCGATAGAGAGAAACCCCCGAAGCGAGGAGCGTAACGTCTGGGTCGAGCCCGCCACCGAGCCGCAGCGCGGTCTCGACGATGAACGCTCCGGCGGGTCCGCTGCGGACCTGCGTATAGCTAGGACCGCGGTCGATACCCAGCGCGCGCAGCCCAGCGAGGGCGGCGGCTTCCACCGCCTCCCGCTCGTCGGCGGGCAACTCCGGCGGATGCACCTCGGCGAAGGTGATACCAGGCGGGTCTGGGTACTGGGTGATGATGCGCTCCGTGACCGCGAGCACCTCGGTTCGGCCGTCGCAAGTGTAGGCGTCGACGCTGAACTCGCGCCCGACGATGAACTGCTCGAGGACGCAACGAGGGTCAGGCATCATCTGTGCAGCCGCCGCCAGCGAATCCGCGACGGCCTGGTGCAGCTCAGCCAGGTCCTCGACCACTCGCACGCCACGCTGCCCCCACCCCCGGGCGGGCTTGACGACCAAGGGCAGCCCGTGGGACGCCGCGAAGGTGCGCGCGGCTGGCAGGTCGCGAATGATGCGATGGGCAGGCGAGGGTGCCTGTGCCCGAGCGTAGAGGCTCCGCATGTCGTCCTTGTGGATCGCGGCAGCGATCGTACGACTGGGGAGGTAGAAGGGGAGATCGACCCGCTCGGCCGCCTGAGCCGTCGGCAGGAGGGCATGATCGGAACCGCCGGTAGTCAACCCGTCGGCGCGCTGGTCGCGCACCGCGCGCACGATCGCCTCGACGTCGGTTGTGGACGCCTCGACGAAGTGATCGCATTCGATGCGTCCGACCGCGTGTGGATTCATGTCGAGGCCAACAACGGCGAGCCCTTCGCGCCGACAGAAGCGCAGCAGGCCCAACTGAGGGAAGCCGCAACCGACAATCAGGATCCGTGATGGGTCAGCCAAGTCTCGCGATCTCCGTTTCCATGGAAGAGTTCCTTGCGTGTGCCCCCGCCGAGCCACTCTCCGAGGCCGCCCGGCTTGGCGCCGCGAAGTTGACCTCCTCGGCCACGCGGTACAGCGGGCGATCCTGCGTCTGGATGAAGATCCGTCCCACGTACTCGCCGATCACACTGAGCGCGATGAGCTGCAGGCCACCGATCACGACCACCGCGCTGAACAAGCTCGTGTAGCCCATCGTGATTTCGACTCCCGCGAGCTTCTGTCCGATGCGGAACAGGGCGAAGAGGATCCCGGCCGCCGCGAAGAGCGCACCCGTCCCACCGATCAGACGCAGCGGACGAACGCTGAACCCCACCATCAGGTCGAATGTGTGGTTGATGAGCTTGGCGAGGTTGTATTTGGTCACCCCCGCATGCCGTGACTCGTGGGCGACGGGGATGGAGACGGCCCGCGCTCCACTCCACTCGGCCAGGGCGCTGAAGAACTTGCGCTTCTCCGGGAGCCCCGCAATCAGTCGGGCCACGCGACCACGAATCACACGGAACGTGGTCACGTCCTGCGGCAACTGGATACCAAGTACGTGGCGCATCAGCACCACCATCACCTTCGACGCCAGGACACGGTGAGTCGGATCGCGGCGCCGCTCCCGCGCACCATAGACGATCTCGTAGCCCTCATCGCGCTTCGCCAGCAGCTTGGGGATCTCCTCCGGAGGGTTCTGCAGGTCACCGTCAGTCTGGATGACCCACTCACCGCGGGAGCGAAGCATGCCGGCCTGGACGGCGGCTTCCTGTCCGAAGTTGCGCGCAAACCGCAACAGGCGCACCCGATCGTCAACCGCACAGATCTCACGAAGCAGACGTGGCGTGGCGTCCGAGCTCCCATCGTCAACGTAGACGATCTCGAAGCTCTCGCCGTGGCCCTCAAGAGTGTGGATCAGCCGCTCGGTGAGCTCGCGAACGTTCCCCTCTTCGTTGAGGACCGGAACGACGACACTGATGGCTGGAGGCGATCCGGTCATGACGACTGGGACGCGACAAGCGCTTCACTGATCGCCGCGTCCAGTGCCGCGACAACCACGCTGACATCGTCGGATGGGAGGTTGGGCCAGAGCGGCAGAGTGATGGTGCGCTCACCAAATGCGGCGGCATGGGGAAACGCTTCACGGGCGAATCCGAACCGATCCCGATAGTAGGCCAGGGTGTGCACCGCACGGTAGTTGACCGCGCAACCAATCCGACGCCGCCCCAGGCCGGCAAGCACCCGATCGCGAAGGGCAGCAGGCACCAGAACCGCGAAGAGGTGATGCGCCGAAACCCCGTGGCGCGCGATCAGCTCGACGTGAGGATGCCCCTTGAGCTCATTCTCGTATCGCTCCACGAGCGCCTGGCGCTGGGCCCGTCGCGCGTCGAGCTGTCCCAGCTGAGGAAGGAGAATCGCGGCTTGCACATCGGTGAGCGCGGCCTTGTACCCCAGCTCTCGCATGTCCCAGTGAGTGTAGGCCTGTCCGTACCGCGTGGCGGCGTCCTTGGTGATGCCGTGATTGCGCAAGCTCTTCAGCCGGGTCGCGAGTTCGTCATCATGCACAGCAAGCGCACCACCGTCACCACAGGTGAGGTTCTTGGTGGCATAGAAACTGAATGCTGCGGCATGGGAGTGGGAACCGGTGCGAGCGTCGCCCAGTCGCGTTTCCACTGCGTGCGCCGCGTCTTCGATCAGTACCAGTCCATGACGGTCGGCGATCGCACGGAGGCGCTTCACGTTGGTGAGCTGCCCGTAGAGACTGACAGTCAAGATCGCCTTGGTGCGGGGAGTGATCGCGGCTTCGACGCGATCAGGGTCGAGAAGCCCGGTGTTTGGGTCGACGTCAGCGAAGACCGGAGTGGCCCCAACCTGGAGGGCCGCGTTCGGGGTGGCCACGAAGGTCATGGGTGTCGTGACGACCTCGTCACCCGGACCGATCCCGAATGCGTGCAGGGCCAGGACCATCGCGGTCGAACAGCTCGAGACCCCGATCACGTGGGGCAACCCGAGGTAATCGGCGAAGGCCTGCTCGAACTCCGCCACCCGGGGACCCAGGGTGATGAAGATCGAGGACAGAGTTTCGCGCACGCTCGCGAACTCCTCCTCGCCCAGGCAATGCCGGTAGAACTCAACGGGGCGATTCACGGAGGCGCTTTTACCGAGAGACAACACGACCGAACAATGGGTTTGGCCGCGCCGCACGACGCCCACCGAGCAGCCCGCTCGTCTTGCCGCACCCGCGCCCACGCAGCGGGCTCGGTCGCGCCGCTCGAGCGGGGGCGCCAACACAACTCTAGGTGGTTGATTTGTTGTAACAAATCCCGCTTCGGTCGGGACGGCAGCAAGCGGCCTCTGGGCCGAGAGAGGGGCACGCAGCGAGCCTCAGGACAACGCGCCAGCCATATCCAGAAAGTCACCGAGCTGGACGATTCCCGATGCCAGGGCGGGCGCCCCGGTCCCGTATACGGTGTCGAGGTGAACGACGACCGCGTCGGGGAATTCGTGGCGGAAGAGGTTGCACAGCGCGGGCTCGTTGTCGAAGGCGCCCACCACTTCGCCGGTCCGACGGAGCTCGACGATGGCCCTGCGCTTGTAGTCCTCATCTGGAGTCTGCACGTCCTCCTTGAGCACGAGTCGCGTGCCGACCGTACCCACGGGAAAGCCGTCCCGCTGCAGCGCTCGCACCGTCCCGCAGAGCATCGTGGGTGCGGGTCGTCCCGTCAGATAGCAGGGGACCAGACCGTCGCGGAACAACCGCTGCACGAACGCGACAGCACCCGGAGTGGGGAGGTCGTGGAGCACGTACTCGTCGGTGAAGAACCGAGCCTGCCAGAACTCGCATATCGCCGCGATGAACTCCGGATCGGTGACTCCCACCTGCGCCAGGGTATCCTCGACGAGGTAGGCGACCTCGCCAACGCGGAGGCTAGCCAGGGAGGTGGCAAGCGCCGGATGGTCCCCAGTATGCCGACGGGCAAACTCTTGGAGGATCCGCCAGGTGCGGGCAGCGCTGGCATAGAGGGTCCCATCCAGGTCGAGCACGACCAGCGGAACGCCCCCGCGCAACCGTACGCACCAGGCGGCCTCTACCAACTGACTGGTCAGCGTCGAAACGTGCATGAGCTTAGGACTCCGCCACCCGACGAGCCACGGTGCGCCGATCGAGTCCGAGCCGGCGAGCCGTCTCTGCGTAGCTACCCGTGGCGGTGTGCACGAGCTTCGCATACCGAGTCACGAGTTCGTCCGCTGTCAGGTGGCCAGTGGTCAGCGCCAGCTCGAGTGACTGGACCGGATCCGCCGAGCGGAGCCCCTGCGGACGATACTCACCCCGGACGAGCACGTTCCGAACGCACTGCTCGAGCTCTCGCACATTGCCCGGCCACCGATATCCGCGACCGAGCTCGCACTCGATCCAGGCGAGGGTCTCCTCGGCGAGCGCCTGGGCTTCCTCGGGTCCCGCGACGCGCGCCGCGATGAAGTGTACCAGTGCCGGCAGCTCCTCATCCGAATCGGCGACCCGCTCCACCAGAGTTGGGGTCTCGACGAGATCTGCGCGCAGGCGATAGTACAAATCCTCGCGGAAGCGACCGGCCGCCATTCGCGCAGCGAGATCCTGGTTGGTTGCGGCGACGACCTTCCCGCGGAAGTGGCGAGTGCGCGTCTCGCCGACCCGCTGGAAAGACCGCTCCTGCAGGACCCGGAGCAGCTTGACCTGGAGCTCGAGCTCGAGTTCGCCGATTTCGTCGAGAAACACCGTCCCGAGCTCCGGACAGGACTCGAGCCACCCCGCCCGGTCCTCGGACGCGCCGGTGAACGCACCACGGCGGTGCCCGAAGAGTTCACTCTCGATCAGCGTGGCCGGCAGTGCGGCCACGTTGACGGGGTAGTAGGCGCGGGCGATCTCGCCGACGAAGGCCCGGCGCTGGGGGTCGAAAGGCACGTACCGGGAGAGCGCGATCGCCCGCGCAACGAGATCCTTGCCTGAGCCGGACGGCCCCGTGACGAGCGTCGGGAGATCTCCCAGGCGCGAGTAGAGCGCCCGCGTGTAGCGCCGCATGTCGTGCGTGAAGATGCTCTGCCAGATCGCGGCACGCAGGCGCGCGGTCGGTCGCGAGAGGCCGATGATCCGATGGAACACGTGATGGAAGGCCCGATGCACTTGGAACATCACCGCGAACAGGTGCGCCGCTTCGCCCTCGTCGGGGACCGCGAGGCGAGCTGCAGTCAAGCGATGCCGGAACTCAGCCAGGAACTCGTCGAAGAAATGGGCTTCGACGCTACCCGTGCCGGACTCCGCACGCACGACGCTTTCGTGCAGCTGAGCTTCCATGCGGTGGAACGCGACATAGACGACCACCTCGCGATAGAGGAATCGATCGTCGGGGGTGGCCACCGCTCCCGTCGCCACGCGGTCCCCGACTCTCTCCAACAGGGCAGCGGCCGCTTCGCCGATCGCAGGCGCGTTGGCGCTCGCGTCGGGGTCCATGCCACGACTCCACACGCGGTGGGGGCGAAACCCTCTGCCCAGAATGCGCTCTTCGAGGGCGACCCGCTCCTCACCGAAGGGATTCGTCTCCGTCACGCGGCCGATCGCGCGCGCCAGATCACGGTCGCTGGGGGTGAAGAAGGGCGGACGACGGACGGCCATACAGCGAATGTACAGCACCTGTGCATGAAATGCGCAGCCCTACAGTGCCAGTACCTTGCACTGATTGAATTCTCCGACTTGGCCGCTCCTCGGGCGAGGCGCAAAGTCTCCGAGAAATGCCACTTCTCTTCTCACTCGTCCGCATTGGCAATCAACGCGAGCGTTGCTTGCTGCAGGCACGCCCCAGCAAAAACCTCGTGGGTCCTGCCGGTCGCACCCGGCGTGCACCTTGCTTTCCGTCGCATTGGCTCCCACCTCGCCGCGTGCGCTCGCTTGGACCGCGCGAGCCTGGGCCCTGTTCGTCGTCGCCGTTGCCGGAAGCAGCTTCGGCGTCTACCCCGCGTGAAACGTGGATCCGCGCGTTCGTCGCCGTGGCCCACTTCTTCAGGTGAGTGCGCGCCCACTCGCAAGACGCTGCGCGATGCTTAGGGGCACACAGGACTGCTCCGTCGGCTCCAACGCGCCCGGGAAGAGCATGCGCTACGCGAATTCAGAACCGAGGTGACTCGCGATCCGTGAGGGATCACTCACGTGTCGCTGGCCCCGCCTGCGCGACGGGGGGGAGACATCGGGCATGGCGAAAACCGCTCGCTGTTCCGCCAAGTAACGACCGTGAGGTATCCACGTGGTCGCCACTTGTCGCGGTGGCCATCAGCTGCACACTTGGCATCAGGGCGGGCATTCTCACGGTGGCCGCCCTAGTGAAACAAGGCAACCCGATAGGACCTGGACTCACCGGACCTCGCTCTTCCCCCGGACCGCAAGGACGACGAATCCTTTCGGCCTAGGTCGTCGTAGCGAGACGGGAGCGCTCTGGGCCCGTTCGGATCCGGGGAGAGAAAGATGCTACGAGTTCAAGATCTGTTGGCAGCCAAGGGTGACGGCTACTTCTGGGTGGCCAGTGACGCCACCGTATTCGCGGCGCTCGGAGTGATGGCCCGGCACGACGTTGGCGCCGTTCTCGTGCTCGAGGGAGACCAATTGGTCGGCATTCTCTCTGAGCGCGACTACGCCCGCCAGGTCGTGCTCCGGGGGCGCACCTCGAGGGACACGAAAGTGGCTTCGATCATGTCCACCAACGTCATCTGCGTGGGACCGTACGACACGATCGACGAATGCATGGCACTGATAACCGAACACCGCGTTCGACATCTCCCCGTGCTCAGCAGCAACCGATTGGAAGGGGTGGTATCGATCGGAGACGTGGTCAAGGCCATCATGCGCCAGCAGGAGAGCACCATCCAGCAACTCGAAGGCTACATCGCTGGCGTTGGTTGACACTGACTTCCTCCCGGCACGAGACCATCCCGCGCAGGATCGTGGCCCACTGCCGCCCCGGACGACCCTCGACGGCACCGATTCGACTATTTCGATTGCGCCTGCTCGTCGAGGTACTGGGTCACCCAGGCAAGCGGCGCGTTCCAGTTGATCGTGATCTCGTTGACGCTCCAGGCGTCGAGCTTGTCGACAAAGCACTTCTGGGGCTTGCATCCCGCGAGTCCCGCGGCGTTCACGACGGGATCCTGCAACCCCGAGTTGGGGCCCCCCGACACGCATCCGGGAGGTGCGGGAGCAAATGCCGGCCCGAGCTCGTGTGACCAGGTACGATGGTGCGGGTTCTTCAGTGAACGCGTCCCGTATCCCGTCACGTAGCTCTGCCCCATCGCGTTGACGCCCAGGATATAGTTCATGCCATCGATCATCCCGGTCAGGTATCGCTGATCCTCCGTGAAGTCGTGCGCGAGACCGAGCGCCAGCATGTTGTTGAGAACGAACGAGTTGCTTCCCCACGGGTACTCGCCGTTCACGGCCTGGAAAGGCGTGCGGTAGCCCTGCCCATCACGTAGCTTCAGGTACGCATCGGCGTGTCGCACGATCTCCTGCTGGGCCGCCTTCATGCCCGCAGCACCGAGCCGGCTGGGCACCGTTGCCAGGGAGATGGTGCCCGCGGCAGAGACGCTCTGCCAGGTCAGGGGCGTGCGTGGTCCCGCGCCACTGGTGTCAGCTCCGTCGGGGATCCGCTGGTGGAACTGGGACGCCTTCATCTCGTGTTCGTACTCGGGCAAGCCGGTCGTGATGAAAAGCTCGGTGGCCGCCCAGTAGAACTCGTCGGAGAGGCGCCCGTCATCGTACGGGCCACCGCCCATGGTGTCCTTTGCCGGCGCGAGGACGCTGGGGTTGGCCTTCGCCGCGCGCCAAGCCATCTCGGCCGACTCGAGTGCGCGCTTGGCGAACTCGTCATCGAGCCCCTGGAACGCGCGCGACGCCTGCGCCGCGACAGCCGCCAGGTTGAGCGTGGCAGCCGTGCTGACGGGCCTGAGGTGGCGCTGCATCGGTCGCCCCGGAGTACCCTGAGGTTGATTCGCTGCCGTCACCTTCACCGTGGACACGTCCGTGGGTGGCGGCATTCCCATGCTGGTCCATTTCTCGTCGTGAACCTTGTGGTGCACCATCCCCGCCATCCTCTTTCCCGACGGCACCTGCATCTTCATCATCCACTCGACCTCCCAGCGAGCTTCGTCAAGGATGTCGGGGATCCCGTTGCCGTGCTCGGGAAGACGGAGTTTGCCGTCAGCGTAGTCGGCCAGAGCCTCTGGGGCGCGCTGGCGCATACGCTCGTACAGGTTCACCAGCGTCCACACCGAGATCCCGCCATTGACAACGTACTTGCCGTGATCGCCTGCGTCGTACCAGCCCCCCGTCACGTCCAGCGAGTAGTCGCAGCCGATCTGCCCCGGGAACAGCGACTCCTTGGGCGCGCAGGGGACATCGCGATCACTCAGGTGTCCAGCGGGACGGGTCCACTGCTCCTCGCCCGCGTGGGGGAGCTCGAGGGCGATCCCGCTGCGATTCTGATAGAAGTACCAGATCGCATCGGCCTTGAGTTGACTGAAGAGCGCGGTCCGAACGGCGAAAGGAGGACTGAGCTCGGCGCCAACGCGGAGCTGAAAGGCCTCCCCTTGGCCGCGGAATGACGAGAAATCGATCTGGTGTACCCGGTCGCCGGAGTCTGCGTCGTCGCCCACGAAGCGCGTCTGCCCCGCGGCCACTACTCGACCCGACCCGTCTACGAGCTCCCAGGCTTGAGGTTGGTCACTGTCTGCGACAAGAACCGCGTACTTGGGCCACGCCGGTACGTACCCAAGCTGGTTGACGCGAAGTGGCGGGGCTGGCGGATCTTGCTGAACCGTGGGTCCCTGACCGAGTAGCACGGCTCCCGACGGCAACGCCGAGGGTTCGGCACTTCCCGCCGAGGAGGCGGCGCAACCACCTGCCAGTGCGCCGCTGAGCAAAATCGCGCCCCACGCTCCAGCTCGCATCTTCATGCCATTCATCGCTACTTCCTCCGCAACTGAGCGCGACCGTCCGGAAGTTCGTTCCGAGTCGTCGCCTCCATGGTGAAATTGGTGACCGGCTAGACGAGGACACTTTCGGCCAGCAGCCCTAGCCGCCAGTGTCGGGTCAAAAAGAGTACCCGGAACGAACTGGCAAACTGCAGCACCGGACGGTGTCCGGCTCTTCCTCACTCTTGCCGCTTTCGCACAGACGTTCCTCTTACATCTGCTCAATGCCTCTCACCAGACGCGGTTGTGGGTCGAGAGGCCGAATGCTAGATCGGAGTCGTGCTGGGACGGGACCCGATCACCAGGTACGCCGAGCACGTGGGGCTCGGGCCAGTGGAACAACGAGTCAAACTCGCCGGCTCCGTTCATTTGGATGGGGGTGGGAGGGTCGGCGCCGAGCTGTGCTTGATGCCCTCCGGGGTGTATCTAGTGGGCGCCCGCACGCCGACCCAAGGCAGGGCCCAAAGACTCACTGAGGAGCCCCAGGTCCGCTTCGAGACCGGTCGGTTTCGCGCGGAGCTGAGCGTCGGCGATCGCTCCTACGGAATCCCTCGCGGAAAGCGCCGCAAGGCAGAGCGTCTCCTGGCTCTGGGTCGGCTGCGATCCCACGGAGCAGCGCGCAGCTCGCCCCCTCCCTCGGGGGTGTTGGTGACACCTCCGACGGAGGTGGAGGCGGAGTGGCTCGCGGGCGCGCTCGCCCCGGGAGAGCTGGTCCTGGCCTGGCTTCCCACGGCATCGGCGCGCGCCGTGCCATCCTGGGTCGTGGACACCGCGTCCGCCCCCGTGAGGCTACTCCTCACCATGCGCCGTCTCCAGGCCGTCGCCATCTCGCGCTACGGAGACGTTAGCGCGACGGAGCTCGATGCCAGTCGCCTGCATCTGGAACCGGCGCGGGGGCGAATCCGCATCTCCGACGACCAGCAGACCATCTCCAGCTCGCGGGCCCTGGCTGGCGCGTTTCGTCAGCTGGTCGAGGCGGCATCGGTGACCGGCGCGCGCCGCGTCCTCGACATCGCGCGGCGCACTTGGCAGAGCGGCGAATCGGCCGCGCCGCGGCAGGCGCTCGCGCTGGCCGAAGTGGCGCAGCGCCACGGCGATCCGCTGGCACGCTTCGCCGGTTTTCTCCTCGCTCACGAGACCAGCGCGACGGACCACGAGGTCGATCTGGCAGCCGGGTTGGCTGATCTGACGCGAGAGGGTCGCCCCGCAGACGCGCTGGTCACGTTGCACCGGGAGTGGGACTTTCGGGCAAGCTCCGGACAGGCGCTGGTGGATGCGCTACGCGCGCTCCCCGGAGCCGGCGAGCCCTGGGCGCTCGAGTTGCACCTGGCAGTCCACGAGATGGCGTCGGCGAAGAACGAAGAGCCGCTCGAAGCGGCCACCCGTGACATCGGTCTCGCCGAGCACCTGCTGGAAGCGAACAAGCGTCAGCGAGCCGTCGAGCTCTTGGAATCGCGACTCCACCGACTGCCGCGAGAAACCCTGGCGGAGCTCCTGCCCCCTCAGGACGCGGACCTGACGCGAGGCGCGGGTGGACAGACGCTCCGCAGTCGCATCTTCGAGCTCCTGTCGACCGCTCGCGGCGATGGATCACAGCCGGACATCCACGCCGTCACCGAGCTCGCTCGCCTCCATCCGCTGGTCTCGGATCGCGTCCGGGGACTGGCGTCACTCGCCGACGATGACCTCCGCAACCGGGCACGCGCCGTTCTGGCCCTGCTCGAGCCGACGGGGCCGGATAGTGCCTCCGTCCCCCCCTTGCAGGATACGGTTCGCTCCCTCTCCGACAAGCTGATCAACGAGGTGCTACGTCACCCCGCCTCACGCGCCGATAGCCCACTATTGGCGCGCCTGCAGGAACTGCTCGCGGCCGCCCCCAAGCCCGACGTCGGGATGCTCCGTGACTACTGCGAGGAGCTGAACGAGGACACCCATCCCGACGCCGTCATCGCCCTGCGCGAGGCAGGACGAGCCCTGGGAACCCGTGTGAAAGCCTACGTGTCCCGCGGTGCCAAGGGAGTGGGGCTCCGTGCCTACGAAAACGACACGTCGTTCATCTTGATCGGCGGGCAGCACCTGGCGACGGGAGACTTCGCGATGTCACGAGCCGAGCTTCAGTTCGCCATTGGCGCGGAGCTGGCACACCTGCGCTTCGGCCACGTGCGTGTCACCTCGAACGATGTCTGGGCGGGGGCGCTGGAGAAGGGCCAGCAGGGACTGGACATGGCGCTGAGTGTGCTTCCCATCCTGCGCGGATGGAAGCTCGCCGACCGAGCCGTGAAGGTCACCTCCAAGGTCCCGATCCCGATCGTGCGGCGATTCATCGACGCAGCAGGAGGACTCAAACGAGGGGTGCGCCCCGCTCTGCACGAGAACGAGGACGTTCTCAGCACCCTGAACGAGCACCTGGTCGTAGCCCATCGCGTGATGCAGCTGAGCGCTGACCGAGCCGGGTTGCTGCTCGCGCAGGACATCCGCCCTGCACTGCGAGCCATGCTGCTCACTCGCCGCGACTACCGCGCCGAGATCCCTTCGATGGAACGCAAGGGGCTGGCAACCGTGCTCGGCATCCGCGCCGAGGATGGCCACATGGCCTATCAGGATCTCGCGGTACGCATCGCCGCGCTGCTCTCGTTCTATCTGTCCGACGAGTTCATGCGCCTGCGGGCAGCACTCTACGACTAAGCAGGGGTGGTCGAAGTCGGCTTGGGCGCCACCTCAGCGCCCGGGGTCGAACTCGGCGCGCCTTGGAAGACACTGGCTGGACCCAGCGCCTCCTGGTACCGCGCCTGGAGGCAGGTGTCCGGCCGGATGGTCGCAGCAAGAACCGACTCTCGACTCGCCAAACACGACTGCCGCACCTCCCTGCGGGCCGGATTGATCGCAACAACTACGGTGGATCTTGGCGAGTTCGGGGGTAGAACTAGCGCCGAACATTGCAACTTTTTCTCCAGGCCGTGGTCGTGGCAACATCGCTGTTTTCGCGGTTGACGGTCGGGGGAAGCCACCTGGACCATTGCGCCGTGACTCGCTTTTCTCTTTTCGTCCCCTTGACACTTGCGTCCATCGTTGGGAGCGCCGTTGCCTGTTCGGCAGCGAACGGCCCCGAAAAACCCGGCGGCGCGAGTGGTCCCGGCAACTCAACCGGCGGAGTGAGCAGCGTCCCCCGCGGCGGCGAGGGCGCTCAGGTTCATCTCGACCTCTCGGGGATCGACCGGGTCCAAGTCCAGGCGCCGGTTTGCGTACCCGAACCATTTCCCAAGAATTATACTTGCGAAGGCGAGACGGGACCGTGGGCGGAGGCGCTCCAGAAGACGCTGTGGTTCTTCAACGTCAACAAGTCGGGACCGGGCGTCTATTGCACTGACGTGCAGTGGCGGGGCGACGCCCACATGGGCGACGCTCACATCGCGCTGGACCCCGACGACCCCAATGGCGTCAACCTGCCAGCGGACTTCATCGAACAACATCGCCAGGAGCTCGACCCCGATGGCAACGGTGAGGTGGATCTCGGCGGCGGGTATCACGACGCCGGCGACTACATCAAGTTCTCGCTGACCACCACCTACGCGGCCGCGATGATCGCGTGGAGCATGTTCGAGTATCCCGAGAGCTTCCACGCGACGGGGCTCGCCGAAGAAGCCCTGGGACAGATTCGCTGGGCCTCGGACTACTTGATGAAGGCGACATTCCGTGACGAGTCGGGACAGGTCATCGCTTATGCGCACCAGGTCGCTGACCAGAGCGACCACTCGTGCTTCTGGATGCCGCCAGAGGTGCGACGCACCGACCTCTGCCCGCGCAAGGCCTACTTCGTTTGGGAGGAGAAGCACGCAGCCGACGTCACGGCCGCCGCCTCCGCTGCGCTCGCCCTGACGGGTTTGGTCGCCTACCAGAACCGCCAGACCCAAGCCGACGTCGAGTACGCGGAAAAGTGCGTCGACTACGCCAAGGCGCTGTACGAGTTCGCCGCACGCCATCCCGACACGCGGGCGAACGACGACGGGGGGCTCTACAACTCGAACAGCAGCCGCGACGACCTCGCGTGGGCCGCGATCTGGCTCTTTCTCGTCAACCCCCGCGAGAACCGCCAGTATCTGGCGGACGTCATCGAGGGCGAAGACCCCTGGCTCAACGGTGGGAGCCAGGCCGACATGCTGCGAATGTCAGCGACCGGTACCTGGGTTCCAGCCTGGGCCGAGAGCTCGCCACACTCGTGGGATGCCGTCCGCGCTGGCGTGATCGCCAAGCTCGCCCAGATCATGACGCTACTCGACGATCCCTCCGCAGAAGACTGGGTGAACATCGCCCGCGAGATGGCGATCGGTTTCCGCGACGGCGGCTCCACTCCGGACGGCTTCTACACGTACATGAGCTGGGGCTCGGCCCGCTACAACTCGGCAGCCCAGTTCACCACGCTGCTCTTCACGCGAGACTTCCCCGACGACCCCGAGACTCCGTCGCTGACCGCTTGGGCCCAGCGCCAAATCGACTACATCCTCGGCGACAACGACCTCGGCAAGTCATACGTGATGGGATACACCGACAGCTATGCGCTGCAACCGCACCACGCCGCGGGGCACGCGTCCATTTACGGACTGCCGGGCGAACCGGCAGAGAACCGCCACATTATCTGGGGCGCGTTGGTCAATGGTCCTGACGGGGACGGCACGCACGTCGACGCACGCGACGACTACGGCACCAACGAGGTGACCATCGACTACAACGCAGCGCTCGTCGCCGCGCTCGCCGCTCACCTTCCCGTCCGTGGCCCGGGCGAGTGCCCGATGAAGTACTTCCCCCCCCTCGAGCAGCCAATCGACGAGTTCTACGCGATGGGCAACCTGAACATGCCACTGGAGGGCTGCCGTTCGCAGGTCAACATCCGGACGATGAACGAGTCGATCCATCCACCCCGCTACGACGGCACCCTGTCGACCCGCTACTGGTTCGACGCCACCGAAATCATGGAGGCGGGGCTCGATCCGCTGACAGCGGTGACCGCCCGCGTGGTACGGGACACCGGTCCCAGCGCGACGCCCCCGGATCCCACGGAGATGACCGGCCCCATCGCCTGCGACGAGGAGAAGGGCGTCTACTACGTCGAGTTTGGCTACCAGGACTCCCAGTTCTGGGGGCTGATCCCCGTCATCGGCGCGCCCCGCGACGTGCTGCTCGACATCGGAGTCCAAGAGAACCCTGGGTGCACCTGGAACGCAGCCAACGACTGGAGCAATCAGTTCCTGGAAGTCGGCGGCATCGAGGAGATGGTCAAGACCCCCTACATCACCGTCTACAGCGACGGTCAGCTCATCTGGGGCGAGGAGCCGCCTTGCATGGGTGAACAGGAGGTCGTCGAACCGCCGCCCATCATCGAGTACATCTACTGACGGAGCGGCCATGCAGAAGACCATCATCTTGCTCACGACCGCCATCGCATGGGTGGCAGCCGGAGCTGCGTGCAGCGCCTCAAACGAGGTCGACGACCCCTCCCCCGCCCCCGAGTCGACAGGGGGAACCGATGATCCGGTCACCGGCACGGGCGGAAGCGTCGTCGGTGCGGGGGGTACCGGGGGCTTGGTAGTGGACGAGGGGGTGGGGCTGACGAGCTCCGTGTTCGGATCCCTCGCGGATCTGTTGGCGGCGGGCGGAGGCGGGGTGGTCATCGAACCCTGCGACTACGGACCCACCCCCACCTGCGACTTCACCCGCCTCCAGGGCTGCTGCTCGCACTTGGACTGCTCCAAGGCCAGCCGCAACCCGGACGACACCTATCCGATTGAGGCTTGCCAGGGCCTCTTGGCGTGCGCGCAAGCGAACCCTGACTGCTCCACTGCGACCAACCCCTTCTGCTTCTTCGACGCCGCTGGCGAGGAGGACCCGAACTCGGTCTGCGCGGACGAGGTGTATCTCGCGTCGCACACGGATCCCGAGGGACCCTACGCGTTCACGCTGGAACTGATGAAGTGCGCGTGCGGGTACCCCTGACCGGTTCGGTGCCACCCGACCGCTAGCCAGCCCCCCAGACAGGACTCACCGGCGTGCCGAAGAGTCGCGTGCCGCTGGGCTGAGGAAGAGAAACCAGGCGCCACAGGCAGCATAGGCGAGAACGAAGATGCCTCTCCCCAGGGCTATTCCGAGTGACTCGGCGAGGCCAGGCATCGCCCCCGGGTCACGCAGCTCGGAGTTGGCCAGCCGTGGACCGATAACCGTTTGCCAGTCCAGGTAGACCGCCAGTCCGAGTTCGAGCAGCGCAAGCAAGACCCACGCCAAGGCGAGCCAGAGCCCTAGGCGGCGCCCGCGCAGCAGCGCGATGCCCGAACCCAGGATCATGAAGGGCAGTGCGACTCGCATCGCACCGGTCGCTATCACCAGCGACTGATAGGCGCTGTAGGAGACGATGCGATGGTCCTCGGGAACGACTGCGTCCTTGAGAAGTGCGAGGATCACGATCGGCACGGTGACGACGCTCACCGCCCCAATCAGAACATTCACCAGTCCAAAGACCGTGAAAGCTGGGGGCCGGGGTGCAGCAGAGCGCTTCATCGTCACTGCAGTACTTCGTCGGCCAGTGCGTCGTGCTGACGCTCGGCTTCCTCGAGTCGTTCGCGATTCTTCTCGAACCGCTCGGCGCACTGGTCAGCAACGGTGTCAAGCGTCTTCAGAATGCGGGACTGGGTGGACTGGAACTGGCGGCTCAGCTCGCCGATCGTCACTCGGTTGAGGTCCAGCAGCGAATCCTCGTCGCTGGGGGCGTCCACCTCCAGCAGTTGATCGACAACGGTCGCGATTTCCGCCCTGCGTTGCAGATCATCGACCAGCGCCTCGCTGATCGACAGCTGGACACCACAGCGGTCCAGGTTCTGCTCGACGGACTTGGCGTCAACGGTGGTGGTGGCAGCGACGTGCTTGAGCACCTCGAGCGAGCGGTGCGCGAAATCGTGCTCGGGAGACCATTTGCCGGTGGTCTCGACGTGCGTCCGTATCGCCTCCGTTCCCACAGCGTTGCACTCCACGTCCTGCGGAACCGCGACGACCTGACATGGGTCAGTGTCCCAGCCGACCGAGTGCCACTCGGAGCACTTGTCCCCCCCGATGCCGCAGGTTCGCACGCGAACCGTGGTCTGACCCAGTCGCTTGCGATAGCGACGAAGCTGAGCGGCGGTGCGCTGCAACTCGCGCAGTCGCTGTCGCTGGATCGCAAAGCGCTCCCGAACCTCGATGTCAGTCTGCACGTAGAGCAGCTTGTTTTGCACTCGGAGCCGGAGATTCTGCTCGTTGATCTTCCGGTTCTGATCCACGTAGAGGTTGTTTTGGTCGAACAACAGCTCATTGTGACGAAATAGCAAGGCCGTCCCTGCCACCGTCGCGAAGACACCGATGAGGGCAATCGACGTCGAGACCATCCACCAGCGGATCGTCAGCCAGGAATAGAAGGAGACCGCCGCCGCCGCTGCACTCTTGAACTCGAGGTAGGCTTCGTCGAGTCGTGCCCGACGCAGCGCCTCGATCCCCTCCACCGCGGGGTCGTACACGTCCCGCAGCAGACCAGGCGGTGGCAGACCAAACCAGGCTGCGATCCGCCTGCGCATGACAAAGACGAGCCCGAGCCCGAAGGCGAGGGTCAGAAGCATCGTGAGCGCCACAGCACCGATCAGCCGCAGGTTGTTCTCGAGCGCCTCGAGACCGTACAGGGCAACCGGAACCGCAACGATCGCGGTCACGAACATCCCGACGAAGAATGCGACGTAGATTCGTTCCCAAGGCTGAGCCGCTTCGCGGAAACGCAGGCGCTGTGGGTCGGGTTTCGTCATGCGGAAGTCAGTCGTCGAGGGACGACCTCAACCTCATGTAGTCTGGCGACAGGTAGAAGCGAAGCAAGGCCGCGACGCGAATCGCGAGGTCCTGGTACGCCATGTGACCGTCCTCGGACCGCTGTCCCAGCACTTTTGCGAGCCCCTTGCGCTCGACCCGAGACAGCTCCTCCTGGAAGTCTCTGCGCACCAGCAGCATCGCCCGGATGCTCGACCGCAGGCTTCCCGAGACAACGAGACCCGCGCGATCGGCGGTCAGCTGCATCACCCGATGTGTCACCAGCAACTCCTCGTTGATGATGCTCAGTACGCTGGCATTCGAGTCGTCCGAGGCACGACCGCGCTTGTTCCCCGCAGACTGCAACAAATCACTGACGGTGGGGCCCAGCAGCGCAGTCCCCGCCCGGGCCAGACGGTCTGCGACCAACGCGCCACGGAAAGGAAGCACCCCCAGTGCCACGTCCAACCCCTGCTTGGCCTTGGCCACCGCGCCATTCCAGGCGTCGCTGGAGGTGACTCGAGTGTGTCCAAACCGGAGATGGGCGAGCTCAGCACCAATCGCGAAATGCAACTCTGCAGCTGTCATCTGGCACTCGCTGCTCGCGTCCAGGTGGTCACCACCAATCAGCACGAAAGGTGGCTGCCCGTCGTAGGCGCGCACGCCCACACCCTTCGTTCCGCGCGACACGTACCCCTCGGCGGCTGCCAACCCGAGTACACGCGAAGCGTCCTCGAAGACCCGCAGCGCATTTGCCGAGCTCCGCTCGCTGAGTCGCTCGCAGTAGTCGCGGAGCATTCCGTACTCGGGAACAGGAACCGCGGCCAGGAAGGCCCGGATCCGATCCAGCGGCGGCCCCTCCTCGCGCGACAGTGGGTGCCGCAGCACCTCCTCGACCTGCGTCTCCGTGAGCGGAGTTCGGGGTCCGCGAAACCCTGCCGGCGGCACGACACTTGCCGACAACCCGCCAGGCTCGAGCACCCCGACCACATCGCGCACCCGCGCGGCGAGATCCGCCGGCGCCATGGACTCGAGCTCCCGCAGGCGACCAACAACCAGTGGATGCAGCCGCACCAGCTCGGCGAGCGCCGAGGGATCCTTGCGCTCACCGTCACCACGGGTATCCGCCAGAAGCTCGAAGACCCGAGTCCGCAGGGCCTGTCCCCCGTGTCCGGCGGTCAGATCGGCATCCAGGGGTGGCAGCAGGTCGGCGCGCCGTTCGCTGGGTAGCTGAGTGAGGCGCTCCTCCAGCAAGGTACGTGCCCGCTCGCGATGCCCGGCCACGATCAGGTGCTGCGCCAGCGCGATATCGTCGCGCGCCGCCGCGACCTCGTCCCGCCGCGGCAGGCTCAGACCGCCGCGATGCAGGTGTTCGTGTAGCGTAATTGCCCAGGGTTCCACCAGCGTCCCCTGGGTTCGCAACCGCTCGACGAGGATCTGACCAGCCTCCCGCGACACATCCCAGTCCGCCCAGAGCGTCACCAGCGCATCGTCGGGTGGCTGTTGCTCGGCAAGTGCCTGAGCAAAGATCGCCAGGTCATGGGGAACCATCAGCTCGTCGTCAGCGACCAGAGCAGCCACAGCGTGAGCCGTCTCCGAGCCACGCTTGACGAGCACCTCCAGCAGGGCGGCGACTGCCGGTCGGTCGCGCGCCCCCCCGCGGCGCCAGACTAGGCGACAGCTCTCCAGTACCCGGTCGTCGCCTTCGAGCAAGGGGAGACCGGCCACCTCGCGAAACAGGGCTGCCCCGCTGCGGCTCGTACTGAGCTGGCCCTTGGCGGTGATGACTGTGTGGTTGCCCCGCCGCCCGTTCACCTTCAACGCCTTCGCCGGGAGCGGAAGGTCAATCGCGTCACCGACAGACGACAGTGCCACCAGACAGCAGCGTCGATCGGTAATCGCGAGGACGAGACGGCCCACGGGGTTGTCGAGCACCGGCGAGGGCACGGTCACGGCGTTGCTCCCGGCAAGCCAGACGAGGAGGAGTTCACCCGGGTCGAGAACCGACTCCAACCAGGCGCGCTCGACGGCCGTGGGGGAGTCCAAATAGCGGCCCAGTTGGGGCAATTCCTCGAGCTTCACCCGAGCCCCGGAACGCAGACGACCCACACCGATGGCGGTCTGCGCGTCGGTCCCCGACGCGAACGGAACAGTCACCGATAGCTGACCCACCTCGATCGTGTCACGGAGCTTGCCAGGACGATAGTGAAGCGCATCGCCTCCCACCAGGTCGACCGCCGTCCCTTGCTCGCCATCGCGGGCAGCCACCAACCAGATCCCCCGATCCGTCTGACAGAGACACGCCGGCGTCGCCGCAGCCACCTCCCCAACCGGCAGCTTCTCGGCCAGAGGGACCACTCGCTCGATCTCCCCGAGGTCATGAGCTTCGACGTATGCAGCAACCGGATCGGCCATGCGGCGAGAGTCCATCCTCTCCGTGCGTAGTCCCTTTCATGATCGGGTCGCGACCGCCCGATGTCAAAGGATCAGTCCCGGGACGGCACCCCGACCAAGACGTGGTGGGGATAGGGAAACTTCACGCCTCGCTCGGCAAAGGTCCGCTGTATCTCGATGGTCAGCGCCTCCCGAAACGCCACCCAGCTGCTAGTCTGGCACCACACGGAGAACTGAACCTTGGCGTGGGACTCGGCAAACTCGCAGACCAAGAAGAGCGGCGCCGGCTCCTCCAGGCAGAGCGAGTTCGCCTCCGCCACGTCGAGCAACACGTCGCGGACGCGCTCGAAGCTCTCGTCATAGGCGACGGGAATCAGCAGATCGAGGCGACGGATGGGAAACCGGGTCAGATTGGTGACCTTGGCCTTGATCATCGCCTCGTTGGGGATCCTCACGTAGTGGTTGGCAAAGGTGCGCAGCTTCGTGGAGATCATGTCGATCGCCAGCACCTCGCCCGTCTCCCCCTCGACCTCGATCACGTCACCCACCTTGAACGGCCGTTCCCCAAGGAGCAGAAAGCCACTGATCAGGTTGGAGAGGTAGGTCTGCGACGCGAACCCGATTGCGACGGATGCGACGCCCGCTGCGCCAAGGAGCACACCGAGCTTGAACCCGAGTTCCTGGAGCGCCCAGGCGAGCACGAGCACTGCCGCCAGATAGAAGCTAACACGCCGGACGAACGCGCTCTGATCGACCTGCCAGGTGCGCTGCAGCACCCGGGCCAAGGCGCGAGAGCCAAGTCGCGCGAAAGCCAGCCCTGCGACGACGATGACCGCCGCCTTGACGAGGGCCGTGACGCGCTCCGGCGTGAAGTAGGCGACTAGATCATCGGGCCACTGCGCAAACATGGCAGCCTCAACCAAAGAGCGATCCGAAGGCACGGATCATGTTGGTTCCCTCCGGGTCGCGAGGCCCCGAGACGAGGCGTGCGTCGGGAGCTTCGCCGGGAGGCCCCGAGACGACGCGAAGCTCGGCGAACTCCTTGCCTTCGCGACGCTCGAGCACGACCGGTTCCGTCCAGAAGTCGGCACCGGGTGTGGCAAACAGACAAAGGCGGCGCACCGGAAGCTTGAGCCGTTCCAGGGTCAGCGCGCGGTCTGCTCGGTTCGCTATCTTCACCGCGGTCACCACCCGCTGTGGCAGGACGCAAAGATCCTCGAGTCGCAGGCGGCCGAAGGTGCGCGTCGCGTAGCAGAGTTCTCCCTCTCGGGTGTTGGGACCGAACCACGTCAGGCGCGGCGGCATCGCCGGAAGCTCCTCCAGCAAGTGCTCGCCTTCCTCCAGTCGCAACCAGAGCGGCGACCCCACCATCACCGACACGTCACCCCGCGCCGGTACCGTGATCGGCGTCTGAGGCCGCGTCACCACAGAGCGGTCGGGCAGAATGGGGGTGATGGAGATGGCGTCGACGCCATCTCCTGCAGCGTAGCGGGTAACCAGCTCGTCGGGACGGGCGGCGCGAACGGGAGCGTCCTGGTGGACCAGTCGCGCGCGATCGTCGGGGTCTCCCTGACCTCGCATCACGATCCACTCACGCCGCTGGTGGACCACTGTCAAGCGGAGCGGCCCAACCCGCCAGGCCGCCGCCGCTCCCTCCCGGACCCGATAGGCCCCCCACCAATGCTCCGCACCGCCGGTCACCGAGTCGTTCGTTAGCGACATCCCCGCCACCGCGCAAGGCCCGGCCCATACGACATTTCCGCCTGGACCATGACAGTGCTCCACACCCTGATCTACACTCCCGACGAGGTCCCGCCCCCGCCATGGCTGCCACCCGAGAACGCCGACGTGTCGACTGGCCCTTGGTGGTCGGTGCCAAGCTGCGCATGCCGCTCGCATCCAGTCCCTCTTCGGGGGTGGTTTCGGTGCTCGGCGCGGCGGACGAGCTGGTCAGCTACCGCGACCTGGACACCATCGTGCGACGCGCGGTCGAGCTCGCCCGCGACCGCATCGGCCTCGAACGCGTCGCGATCTTCCTCGACGATGACTCCGGCGACGCCCTCTGCGGCACGTTCGGGACAGGGCTGGCGGGTGAGACTACCGACGAGCGCCACATCTTCTTCGATAAGGGAGCCAACCATCGGGAAGTCCACACGCGCGCGCGGGCCGGCATGGGCCGCTGGCTCCTGCTCGAGGACGCCCCACTCACCGTGCAGCTCGACAACGAGACCCGAGTCGTCGGCTATGGCTGGATGGTACTGACCCCAATCCAGTCGGCCCGTGGGGCGCTAGGGCTGATGGCAAATGACGCAGCGCTCTCGCGAACCCCACTCGATCCCGCCAAGCAAATGCAGGCCGCTGTCTTCTGCTCGCTCGTGGGCAACATCATCGACCTGCGGCGGCAAGATGCCGAGTCGCTTCCCTGGCAGACCCTCCTGGCCAGCCTGCCCCACATCACCCCAGAGTCGCCCAATCCGCTGGTGGTCAACGTGGTCCACGAGCTCAGCGAAGATCTGACGCTCGACGGCAACCGCCTCGCCAAGAAGCTGGGGGTGAGTGCCGGCAAGCTCGCTCGTGACTTCAAGACCGAGATGGGCGTCTCACTGGTGGAGTATCGCAATCGGCTGCGACTCGAGCGCTTCCTTGCCCTCGTCGATCGAGGGGGCGGCAATCTCCTCGAAGCCGCGCTCGACGCGGGCTTCGGCAGTTATGCGCAGTTTCATCGGGTATTCCGCACCATGCTCGGTACGACCCCCCGAGAGTACGTGACCGGTCGAAAGTAGGCCGGCAACTGGCATCCAGACCTGACCGGCCAGGCGCCCTGCGTGGCGCTCGAGACCAGCGGGGCCGGGCGACCCACCGCGGAGTCAGCGAGCGCCGGGGTACGATGAGCCGGCGGAGCTCCGGCTGCGATTCGAGCACCGCGCCGAGACGCGGCCGGTAAGTGATCAAGGTTGGGGCGCAGAAGCGCGAATACGTGCCTTCCGTGCCAGTCCCCCACGATTCGCAGCGTGTTCGCGTGGCACTGACTGGGCAGCGACGCCCGCAACGTCGCCGAGGGCTCGTCGACTCCGTCGTGGGCCCCTTCGACGGTCTATCCTCCCTCGCGAACGGCTCCGCGGTCTCCGTCGCTCTCGAAGGGATCGATGGAGCGTGGGACCACGAGGACGGGCGCGACGTCGACCTCGCGCGCGCACTGGTCGCGCGGCTGCAACGGGAACTGCGCGTCGCCCCCCAGCGGCTCTTCCACCCGAGGCCCGCCCCTCGCCTGGTGGATCACCCACGGACACGGAAACAACGACGTTCCCATCGCCGAGGTCGCGCCGCGCGCGACCGGTTCCTGGCTCGAAACGGGTGCGGGGACATCGCGGTCCCGGGGGAGCCGAGCGTGGGCGTGACGTACCCAGACTGCGATCCCGCCAACCCGGTGGTGTGGTGTGAGCGGGGAGGGGGGGCACCTACCGCCAAGCTTTGCCCCAGCGCCATCTGGGAATCTCTGTCGCGCTCGAGTAGTGGCACGGCACTCCACGTCTTCCCGCTCACGCGGATGTCGGCGACGCAGCCCTGCTCCATCTCACTTCGATCGGGGCCAGCAACACCAACCGGCGGTCGGCTGGGACCGCACAGTGGCAATTCAGCGCTGCCAAGTTACTCCGGTGCGAACCAGCCGCCGCACCCAGCGCTGACCCCGCCGTCTGCGTTTCGGGTCGATATCCGGTCTAGCCAATCGGAGCGCCTGCCACTAGAAACGGGCACCTTCGGCGGGCAGCAGGCACCGGCGTTCTCCTAGGTTCCGCTACGGAACTTTCGGATCGCGGGGGTCGCTTGCGCCTGTCCCCAGCGCAAGGCCCGACATGTATCACTCGATCGTTCTCGTCAAGCAGGTGCCCGACACCGCCAACATCTCCGGCAAGGTGATGAACGACGACGGCACGGTGAATCGAGCAAAGCTCCCCGCGGTGTTCAACACCGAGGATCGCGTCGCGCTCGAGCTCGCCCTCCGCGTCCGCGACCGCTATGGCGGCAAGGTCACCGCCATCACGATGGGACCACCCCGAGCCTCGAACGTGCTGCGCGAGTGCCTGTTCATGGGTGCCGACGAGGTGTGCCTGATCAGCGACCGCAAGTTTGCTGGCGCGGACACGCTCGCGACATCGTATGTGCTGAGCAAGGCAATCGCGAAGCTGGGCCACTACGATCTGGTCTTCGCGGGGCGCCAGGCGATCGACGGTGACACGGCACAGGTAGGACCCCAGACGGCAGAGAAGCTCGGGATTCCCCAGATCACCTACGCCGAGCAGATCCTCGACATCTCCGACGGCAAGGCCACCGTGCGACGCCACATCGACGGGGGCTACGAGGTACTTCGCGCCCAGCTGCCGCTGCTGCTCACGGTCATCCACGAAGCCTGTGACTGCCGTCCCTTCGCCGCCAAGCGCGTGATGGCCTACAAGAACGCTCGCACGCTCATGGAGCTCGAGAAGATGGCCGACGAGAACTCGCTGCTCTACACGGACCGCATGGTCCACGAGGCCAAGCAGCGCGGGCTCTTCATCCAGACCTTCACCACCGACGACCTCGACGTGGAGCCGATTCGCTGCGGCATCAAGGGCAGCCCGACCAAGGTGCACAAGATCGAGAGCGTGGTTCTCGCAGGCGGCGAGCACGAGCAGTTCGAGCCCACCAAGGCCGGACTCGGACAGCTGATCGATGCCCTGGCCCGCGATCACATCTTTGGCTGACGGAGATCACGAAATGAGCGACATCCACTCCAACGACGTCTGGGTCTTCGTCGAGCAACGCGATGGCAAAGCCGCCGACGTGAGCCTCGAACTGCTCAGCAAGGGGCGCAAGCTGGCCGACGAGCTCGGTGGCCAGCTCAAATCCGTGTGCATCGCGGAGAACGCCGAAGACATCGCCCACCTGACCTTCCACTATGGCGTCGACGAGGCGCTGGTTATCGCGCACCCCTCGCTCCGGCATTTCCGCACTGGCCCCTACAGCCGGATTCTGATCGGCTTGATCCAGGAACACAGCCCGCGGATAGTGCTGTTCGGGGCCACGGTGATCGGGCGCGACATCGCGCCGCGCGCGGCGTCGGCAACCGGCAGCGGCCTGACGGCGGACTGCACCGACCTGCAGATCTCGGACGTCACCTATCTCAAGCAAGAGTACCGCCAGCTCCTCCTGCAGATCCGCCCGGCATTTGGCGGCAACATCATCGCCACCATCATCACTCCGGACACGGCGGTGCAGATGGCCACGGTGCGCGAGGGCGTGATGGAGATGCACAAGCTGGATCGCCCCCACGAGCCCAAGCTGACCTATCTCCCCTATGACCCCGACCCGATCGATGAAGTCGTCGAAATCGTCGAGCGACACCGGGAAGACAGCAAAGTCAACCTGAAGGGTGCCAACATCATCGTCGCTGGCGGCTACGGAATGGGATCCAAGGAGAGCTTCGGACTGATCCACGACCTGGCCCATGCACTGGGAGGAGAGGTGGCAGGAAGTCGAGCCGCGGTCGACGCCGGCTTCGTCGCCCGGGAGCGGCAGGTCGGACAGACCGGCACGACGGTGCGCCCCAAGCTCTACATCGCCTGCGGCATCTCTGGTGCCATCCAGCACCGCGCGGGCATGCAGGAGGCCAGCAAGATCGTCGCCATCAACGACGACCCGGATGCCCCGATCTTCGGCATCGCCCACTACGGCATTGTCGGCGACGTCGTCGACGTCATTCCCAAGCTGCTCGAAGTCTACAAGCAGAGGCTCAAGTAGAGGCCCAAGGTACCACCATGCCCAACTACTTCACGGACAACCCCGACGTCGTCTTCCATGTCGAGCAGAGTGATCTGCGTGAGATCACGGAGATCCTCGAAGAGGGATACACCAAGAGCCAGGATTTCGCGCACGCGCCAGTCGACTACGAGGACGCCCGCGAAAACCACCGCCGAATTCTCGAAATAGTTGGCGACATCGCCGCCAACTTCATCGAACCGCGGGCCGCGGAGGTCGACGAAGAAGGAGCGCATTTCGAGGACGGCAAGGTCACCTACGCGTCCGGCACCATCGAGAACCTGGCCCAGCTCGCCAAAGCTGATCTCATGGGACTCATTCTACCCTACGAGTACGGCGGATTGAACGTCCCGTTCACGGTGTATTGCGCAGCGATCGAGATCGTCTCCCGTGCTGATGCGTCGCTGATGAACCTCTTCGGCCTGCAGGACATCGCCGACTGCATCCAGAAGTTCGGAGACTCCGATCAGAAAGCCGAGTACCTGCCTCAGTTCGCCCGTGGCGAGTACACCGGAGCAATGGCGCTGACCGAACCCGACGCGGGGAGCGACTTGCAGGCCGTCAAGCTCCAGGCCATCCAGAACCCGAAGGGTGGCTGGACTCTCCGTGGGTGCAAGCGCTTCATCACCAACGGCGCCGCCGAAGCACTCCTCGTGTTGGCACGCAGCGAGCCGGGAACCAAGGACGCTCGAGGTCTAAGCATGTTCGTCTGCCATGGCGACGAGACGGTGAAGGTGCGCCGTATCGAGAACAAGCTCGGCATTCATGGCTCGCCCACCGCCGAGTTGCAGTTCAATGACACGCCAGCAACGCTCGTCGGCAAGCGCAAGATGGGCCTCATCAAGTACGTCTTCGACTTGATGTTCCGGGCCCGGATGGGTGTCTCGGCGCAGGCGCTGGGGATCGCCCAGGCCGCCTACGAGGAGGCCCTGAAGTATGCCAAGGAGCGCGAGCAGTTTGGCAAGGCGATCTACGACATCCCCGCCGTCGCCAACATGTTGATCAACATGCGGGTCAAGCTCGAAGCCTGCCGCACGCTGCTCTACGAGGCAGCTCGCTGGGTCGACCTGAAGGAGCGACTGGAGGAGAAGGTCAAGCGCGGCAAGGAACGCGGGCAGAGCACCGCAGAGGACTCCGCCCGTCTCAAGGGCGTGATGAAGGTCGCCAACGTGCTCACTCCGCTCTGCAAGTACGTGCTGACCGAGGGTGCCAATCAGATCGCGTATGACGCTCTCCAGGTCCACGGCGGCACCGGCTACATGAAGGAGTTCAAGGTCGAGCGATTGGTGCGCGACGCACGGATCACCAACATCTACGAGGGGACCTCGCAGCTGCAGGTGGTGGCCGCCATCGGGGGAGTGGTCACCGACGTGCTCGGCGACTTCTTCGCGAAACACGAGAAGAAGGAGTACCGCGGCGGCCTCGCCAGTCTCGCCGAGCAACTGCGAGAGGTACGCGAACTCTATCGTGAGTGCTTGCAGACAGTCACAGAGCGTCATGACAGCACGTTCCACGACGTCAACGCACAAGCGCTGGTCGAACTCTACACCGTCAGCCTGATCGGCTACATGCTGCTCGACGACGCAGAGAAGGACGATCGCAAGGTCTTCATCGCCAACCGCTACATTCTCGGTGGCATCGCCGAGGCGCAGAAGAACGCCTCGCAGATCAAGCACGGTGCCTACGGCGACGTGCTGCACGCAGACAAGATCTTGATCTGAGCGGGCGCCCCGGGCCCGCCGACTGCCTCCAGGTCGAACCCTCCTTTGCGCCTAGCCGAGCATGTCTGCCGCGACTGCCGGCGGGCGCCTTGCGGGGACGCGCAGTCGATTGGCGTAGCCGCAGGGATCCCGCGGCGAGATCCGTCTCGCAACTGGGAGTGTTCCAGAAACGCTCACGTTACGGGAGGCGTCGAGGCCGGTCGCGGAGTACTTTTCTCATGCAACTGTAGCCGCCTCCGGTATGCTTCATCCCCCACTGGAATCTTTGAGTTTCGAGTCGAAATCGACGGGTCTTCGCATTCTCTGTGCGGCTCGAACCGCATCCCTAATGTCATACTTGGCCCGACGCCGGCGCCCAGCCAAAGGCTGGCCGGCGCTTCACTGCTGAGTGTCCCCGAGTAGCTTGGAGGTTGATCGCGTGGTTAAGGTGATACGACAGGGTTTGATGGCAGCGGTCACGCTCGTGGCGGCTGGCGCCTGCTCCTCGGAGCCGCAACCCTATTTGGGTACAGGCGGCGGTCCCGGGGCGTGCGGGCAGGCCGGCGTGCTCGAGTGCAACGGCAGTTGCGTGCCGAGCGACAACAGCAACTGCGGAGCCTGCGGCGTCATGTGCGCGCCTGGTCTCATGTGCAACGGCGTGCAGTGCGTCTGCCAGCCCCCGCTGCAGGATTGCGGCATGGGCTGCACCGACGTGCAAGCGAACTCGCAGAACTGTGGGGCGTGCGGTGTGAGCTGCGGGCCCGGCCTCGTCTGCTCGCAGGGAGGCTGTGCCACGGGTTGCGCGCCGGGGCTCGTCGAGTGCAACGGCGGATGCATCAACCCAATGGGCAGCGATGCGCTCAACTGTGGCGCCTGCGGCAACGCCTGTGCGGCGGGGCAAGCCTGCATGAACGGCACCTGCAGCTGCGCCAGCGGCTCACCATGCAATGGCGCCTGTGTCAGTCTGACTCTCGACCCCGCCAACTGCGGCGCCTGCGGCGTCGTTTGCCCGAGCGGCCAGTGTTTGAACGGAGTCTGCAGCCCCGTCATCGGCGCGGGCGGGACCGGCGGAATGGGAACGGGCGGCGGCGGAGCGGTGGGCACCGGCGCAATGCCAAGCGGCGGCAATCCCCCTGTCGGGGGTGGCGGCAATCCCCCCGTCGGCGGAGGGGGCTCCACCACTGGCGGCACCCCGCCCACGGGTGGCAGCTCAGGTAGCGGTGGCGGTGGCAGCACCGGCGACCCACCTGGGTACTGGCGCTACATCGACTGGCATGGTTGCGCCTGGACCGGTATCGACGACACCGGTGTCGGTACGACGGTCACCCCCACGGACTTCACGGCGCACACCCAGGGCGAACCCTACTGTGCGTCGGGCAGCGTGGGACCCCACCCCGACTACGAGTCGGTGGCCCTCCTCGGCTTCAACCTGAACGAGGATTCCAACACCAGCTGCGCCTACGATCCGGCGGCGGCCACTTCCGTGGGTCCCCCCGGCGTGACCATGGGTGCTTCCGGCATCGCAGCGAACATCGTCAAGCAGGGCACGGACACCAACTTCACGTTCCGCGTCCAGATTCAGGGATCCAACGGCGCGATCGATGAGAACGACCGCTGGTGCGCGACCATCACCGCCACGCAAGGCAAGATCTTCGTGCCTTACGAGGACTTCAACACCAAGTGCTGGGACGGGACGGGCAACGACTACGCTGGCGAGCCGATCTCGGCGGTCGTGTTCTTGGTGCCAGGCGAACCCACGGCGGTGCCCTACAGCTTCTGCGTGAACGGGTTTGCCGCGGGCAACTCGGCAGAGGATGCTCCCGACGGAACTGCAAATCCCAGTGACCAAACCGGAACGGTCGGCTTCACTGAGGTGTCCCCCGACGGCGACTTCGACCGCGCCAAGGTCCTGGTCGACGGGGAGGAGTACATCATTCAGAACAACAACTGGGGCAATCCGCAGGGTACCAACCTGCTACTCAACTTCGTCAACAACAGCTTCACGGTCGCCGAGGGTCAGGGCTCCACCCAGGGCGGTGGCGTTCCAGCGTCCTTCCCCTCGATCTACGTGGGCGCGAACGGCGAGACCGCGAACGGCGTGTACGCAACCTCCGGCACGGATAACCTGCCGCGACAGATCTCCAACATCAATAGTGCCCAGACCAGCTTTGCGTGGAGCGGCAGCACCACGCAGTTCAACGCGACCTACGACGTCTGGTTTGCCTCTGCGCCACCGACCACGATGTACGAGGACGGGATCGACGGGTTCGTCATGGTCTGGGTCCACGACCCGAGCAACTACCAACCCATCGGTAACGACCAAGGCGACTTCACCTACGACAGCCACACGTTCGACGTGTGGGTCGGGCCCCGCGGCGAAGGCCCCGCAGGCTACAACAGCGCCCCCGTCGTCTCCTTTGTATCGCGGGGCGACATCGGGAGCTGGTCCTTCGATCTGAAGCGCTTCATCGACGAGGCCGCTGGATACGGAATTGGCTCCAACCTCTTCTTGACCGATGTCTTCTTCGGCTTCGAGATCTGGGAAGGCGGAGCTGGCGGCAACCTGAAGGTGGACAGCTTCACCATCGACGTCCAGTAGCCACACGCGCGGTCCGTTTGGTCGGACCGTGAATCTCGGAGGGGCGCGACAACGAGTCGCGCCCCTTTGCTTTTGGTTGCTCAACGAGATGGTCACCGGACGGGGCGCTATCCGAGCCACCCGCCATTCCCATGGGCAACTACCCCGCCCGAGGTCTCCACGGCCGATTCCCGTTTGCGGAGAGCTCTCAGTCTACCACCACGACAGACTAGCTCCGGACTCGGTGCCAATCCCCGTCGCCTCGATGTAGTAGTGCCCGGCGTAGGGGGCGGCCAGCGTCACGTCTTCGAATCCCTCCGAGCACGCCGCTTCCACGTCGTTCAGGAGAACCGTCAGTCCGGTGAAGTTCCAGCAGCCGAGGTGAGAGAACGGAGTCGTGGTTCGCCAACACCCACCGTCGTTCGGGACGGGGACCTGCGTTTCATCCGTCAGGTCAACGGCGGGATGGCAAGGTTCGTCGACACACGCTCCGTCGATACAGAGCTGGAGATCCGGATCGCATGGGTTGTCGCACTGCCCACAGTGATCCATGTCGGTCTGGGCATCGAAACACTCGAGCCCACACATCGTCCGCCCTGCCTGGCAGGTGCACAGTCCATCGATGCAGTCCTGTTCGGCACCGCAGGCCAGGGAGCACTCACCACAGTGGGCGACGTCGGTGTCCAGATCGACGCAGAGTTCGTCCTCGCAGTAGGTCTCACCGTCAGCGCAAGCACAGTCCCCTTCGCGGCACTCCTTCTCTCCCTCGCAGACAACGCCGCACTCACCACAATTGTCGTGGTCCACTTGAACATCACGGCACACCTTGTCGCTCCCGACCGTGCAGAATTCCTCGGTCGTGCCGGGGCACACGCAGCTTCCGTCAACGCAGATCTGGGTACCCGCGCAGTTCGCATCACAGGCGCCACAGTTGAACGCATCGGTGAGCACGTCGATGCACACATCCCCGCAGAAGTCCTCCCCGACGGCGCACTCACAGTGGCCCTCATTGCAGATCTTCCCTCCGGAGCAGGACCGGTCGCAGGAACCGCAGTGCTCCACCTCGTCCATCAGATCGACGCAATCGCCGCCGCACAGGGTGAGCGTCTCGTCGGTACACTCGCAGGTGCCCTCCACGCAGTCCTGCTGCGCACCGCACGCCTCGTCGCACGTGCCACAGTGCTCAAGGCTGGTGTCGAGGTCGACGCAGCTGCGGCCGCAGATGGAAAGTCCATCCTCGCAGTCGAGTCGGCAGGCCCCGCTGGAACATAGCTCCGCGGGTGAGCAAGTCACGTCACACTCACCGCAGTGCATTGGATCGCTCTGAACATCCACACAGTCCCCGCGACAGTGCGAGAGGTTCCCGGAGCAAGTACAGACACCATCGGTGCAGGTCGCGTCGTTGCTGCAGGCGTTGCCGCATTCTCCGCAGTGACTGGGATCGCTCGGCAGTTCGACGCAATCGCCGACGCAGAAGTTCAGTCCCCCACCACAAACGCAGGACTGGCCCTCGCACGTCGCACGGTCACCGCAACTGTTGTTGCAGACCCCACAGTGGTCCGGATCATCCACGGGTCGGCAGACTCCGGCACAGAAGTGCTCTCCGGCGGGGCACGCCGAACCGCCCGTTCCCCCGCTCGTGTTGCGTCCTCCGGTAGTGGCACCGCCGCTGGGCATGCCGCCCAGTGCACCGCCTGTCCCTCCGCTCTCCGCATCACCCAGGAGCGATTCGTCGTAGACGTCGCAAGCGCCGACGGCCACAGCAAGCACTGCTGCCCACTTTGTGAGCCGCCCTCTCGTTTCACTGCCTCTCATCTTCCGCCGCCCCGGCCTGGCGGGAGTATAGGGGGAGGATCCCAGCGTCGGAAGGTGAAAGGCCCCGCTGCTCCGCTTCGAACGGAGCGTAGCTTCCATAGGGAAGAACGCGAACGAAACGCCGACGCGGAGGGGACCGGACGTCGCTTACAGAGGGTCGGCAAGCTTCCACGAAAGGTGCAGTAGCGATCGCTGGAGACTCGAGGACGACGGCGACCACTCAGCATCTCTGCGGGGCCAACGGAATATTCGCGTCGCTCGCTAGGTGGCGAGTCCACCGTCGCGCGCCTTCGACCCCGACGCAGTTTTCGCCCCCGGCCATGCCCCATGGCGGATGCTGAGCTTTGGCCGAAGCCCAGTCACATGCCGAAGTCCCTGCTCTTCCCCGAACGCCCCCCCAGACTGCTGACCTGCGCATCCCGCATCGCCACGCGCACCAGCCGCGATCAGTACGGAGTGGCTTCGGGTTCTGGTCCGGGGGTGGCGATGGGAACTGCGGGCGAGGCTGCCGGGGATGAAGCCTGGGGAAGGGGACCGGGCACTCGCGCTGGCACCTCCGCCACCGTACCCGGCACGGCACTCGCTTCTACCGTGGCTTCGTTGGTGTCCTCACTCTCGTCGACTTTGTCCTCCAAAGCTACGAACGCGCTGCGCACCACCTGCAACGCTGGATAGCTCGGAAATCTGAGCGCCCGCACCCGCACCTCGACGCATTTCTCCAGCACTGGATCAGTAGGAGCGGTGGTCACGGTCACGCCCACTGCGCGCCCTCGCTGGATCGCTGCACACACCTCGACGCCGGTCGTGTTGGGCACAGCGCACAACTCCAGGTAGCTGCCGTGGTTGAGCACCTCGCCGAACACTCCCTCGGGCACCGGTTCGAACTCGATGTCGAGGTCGCGGTTTGACTCGTAGTTGGCGGCGGCTTTCTCGCAACTCCACGGAGTGGTCTCGCCCGCGTTCACCACGCCTTCCAGCTCCTGCTCCATGCGATCGATGTCGAGAGCAGGAGGGACGACCACAGCGGCCGCGGGAGCGGCTGGTGCCGGCTCGTCCATCTCGTTGGCAGCGAACAGCACGAATCCCCCAACGCCCAGCGCCGCGACCACCCCGCCGACAGCGAGAGCCCCCGCCCCACCAGCTCGCTTGCCAGTCGACTGCAAAGTCGGTTCATCATCGATCGCAACCGGCGTCCACTTCCGCTCCTGCTGGGCTGGCGGCAGGCGCGGCAGCTCCAGTCGCCGTTCGCTGCGCTGAGGTACCGGCGGCGGCACCGACGACTTCAAACTGGGCGCCTCTTCCAAGTCCCCAAACACCGCCCACGGGGGAGCGGTGTCCACCGTGTTCGTCACCCCACAGAACGGGCAACGCAGGAGGCTGGCGTTCCCCTCGAACTCCTTGCCGCAATTCTCGCAGGTCGCGTAGATGAGGTCGTCACCCTCGACGAGTTCGCCGGACAGAGGGGACAGCGAATCCAGTCGATGGGACGCGGGTGCGTGGTCATGACGCAAGGGAGGGGGCGGCCGCTCGCTGCCAAGGCTGGGAGGAGCCGGCGCCACGTAGTCCAAACCCGCCAGCGCCCAGGGTGGCTCCACGTCGACGACAGTCTGCACACCGCACTTGAAGCACTTCACGAAGGTGCTTTCGTCAGTGATCTCGAGGTCGGCGCCGCAATCCTTACAAGTCGTCTTCACGGAAGGTCTCCCCTGCAGCTCGGATCTATTCTGCCCGCATGTCGGGCGCAAGGCGACCCGGTGACGCCACCGCCATCACAATGCGAATCTATGGGGAAACAACGGCGTGAATTTCGCAGCAGGGCTGGACAAGGGACATGCACGCCGGGCACTGGCGCAGTCTGCGACCTCACCCCACGTCCGCGCCCCCCGACTCCGAGTCGGCAGCCGTCCACCTCTTGCTCTGCACGGTCCACCGCCCGTCCCCCACCTCGACCGAAAAATGCTGACGAAGAAACGCCTCGATCACGCGAACCTGGTCCTGAGACGTCCCCTCGGTTCCTGCGAGTCCGCGGCTGAAACACAGATCGAGTCCCTCCCGATAGCCACCAGCCGGGATCGGCTCGACCCGCCACGCAATGCGGATGCTCTGGGATGCGGGGATGGTCGCCGAGTACAGTGACACGCGCAGGCCACGACGGACCAGTGACACGAACGCAGCCGCCCGAGCCGAGGCGCGAACCGGTCCCCGTAGCTGAAACTTGGTCACCCGAATCGAAGTGCGATCGCGTAGCGTGAACGAGACCCCCAACTGTTTCAGGCAATCGACGGCGGCCTCTACCTCCGTCGAGCTGAGGTCAGCAGCCAGGAGCGCCAGGTTGCTGAAGCAGAACGGCAGGCTGGAGGATCCGTCAATGGTGATATCGAAAGCGTCATCGGCGCTGGCACGGGGGCGGAGGAGCTCGAGATCGTCGCCATCATCCAGCACGGGAGCCCGGGGCGTCGCGAAGCAAACGTTGGTGTACTGTGGTCCACCAAAGTGAGTCAGGGCCTCCTCGAGAACCGTCAACTCCGGCGCGCCTCCGGCAATGTGCAGGTGCACATCGAGCGTCGCGATAGTGCGGCGCAGTCCGTCATCGGAGAACTGGGCGTCGACGGAGAGCACCGGGGCAGAACCCGCAGCAGGAACAGCAGTCCGTATCTCGAGCATTCCCCCAGCGTCGAACTGGTTCGCAGCCACAGAACTGGCCGCCCGGTGGATCAGCTCGAAGAGGCCGTCTTCTGGTTTGGTGGTGAAGGTGGATCGAACTACCGACGTCTCCATAGCACCGCCACACGGTAGATGAGCTCGCACAATTGTCGAGCCTTTCGCAACAGCCCCCTCGCTGGTGGCAGTTCCAGCGGTTGGAACCGGGCGACGCTCACGCCGAACGCCGCCCTGCTTGAACCCCACTACCGCGTACCGGGTCGCTGCCGTTCCCGGTACTCCTTCTCGAGGATCTTGCCGGCCACGTCACGGCCGCCAAGCCCGAAGGCCAGTGCCAGCGCCAGGCAGACCGAACCCAGCACAAGGGCAAAGGCTATCCCGATGAGTTGCTCACCAACCCCGAGCTGCTGGAGTGACACCATGACCGAAAAGACCACCACCACGACGTGTGCAACCGCCCCAACAGCCTTCAACAACCGATCTGTTGAGGTCCGGGTCAGCTCGTCGATGCGACGACGAGCCCAGCCGCCTGCCCATAGTCCGGCTCCCAGGACGATCACGGCCACGAGTGCGTTCGGGAGGAACGCGAGCAACCCGTCAAGCAACCGTCCCAGACCTTCCAGGGACATCGTGTGCAAGACCTGACGCAGGAAGAGCAGAACGACGAGCGCGCCCACAACGACACCAGCCACGTCGGCGGGCGTCTGAATCCCGCTCGTGCCATGTTGGGCCAGCAGCTCATCCGGCCCTTCGACACTCTCGGCAGCCCTCGCCGCCTCCACGTGGTCCGACTCCTCTTCCCCAGTCGTGCGAGGCTCGACCGGCGCGGACTCCTTGCCTTCGCGACGGCGCTCGAGAATCTCCTTCGACTGCTGCTCTTGGTCCGCGGCCTCCTTCGATAGGTGACGGAAGAGGCCGATGTGCACCATCAGCGTGTTGAAACCCATCGCGGCAAGGAGCCGCGATGTGAGGTTGGTTGCCACGCGAGCCACGACCACAGCGATGGCAAGCAGCACGCCACCAACGAGCAGCTTCGGAAGGTAGGCGTAGATCTGCTCCAGCATCAAACCCAGCGGTTCACTGATCTCCTTCACCTCCAGGCGCCCCACTGCACTAATGGAGAATTGCAGCAGTACGAACACCATTGCGATGGTCCCGACGATCCCGCTCAACTTCTGCTCACGCGTGACCGCACCGAACCCCAGACGGTTCATCGCCGCGTCTACCCCAACTCGCTCGAGCACACCGCTGACGACGGCCCGCAGCATGCGCGCCAACACGTACCCCGCAATCAATAGTACCGCCGCCGCTACTACCTTCGGAAGATACGTCGTGACGGTGGCGAACGCCGATTGGAGAGGGGCGGCCAGCGCTCCGATCTGGAGCGACTCAAGGACCGGAATGGATGCCACCACGATCACGAACCAGTAAGCGACATCTGCCAGCGTGTGAGTGATCGGGCTGACCTCTGACCGCGGGCGCTTACCCTTCTTGCCCTTCTTGCGCTCGCCGCGGTCTCTCGCTTCGAGGCGACTGGCATCGAGGTCGTCACCGGCCAGCCCCCTCATGTGTTTCTCGAACTGGAACTTGTCGAGTAGAAAGACAATCAACTTGCGCACGCCAGTCGCGAGGAGGAATCCGCCAAAACCTATCACCAGCGCCTTGAATAGATTGGGAATCGCGCCCGCAAACTGGTTCAGGACAGCAAGCAGCGGCTCCGTGACCGCGTCGATCTGCAGCCACCCGAAGAAGGCGACCAGCACGAAGAGAAGGAGCAGATAGTAGGCGCTCTTGGCAATGATTCGCTCGACCCGCGCTCCGTGATCTCCTCCCGTTTCGACGCCCAGGAGCTCCGCCACCTTGTCGTCCAGTGTCGTGCGCTTGAGCGCGGCAAAGACCAACTGACGGACGATGTAGGCGATCAGCCATCCGACAATCAGAATCAGCAGTGCCACGATGATCGTCCCAAGGTGCTGGTAGAGCAACGGTTGGATATCGTTCGTCCACGCTTCCTGCAGCCACTGCGGCATGCTCGTCCCTCCTGTCTTGTCCCCTGATGGCAGTGAGCAAGCACATCCGCGCCCCCTCACCCATGCGAACTGCAGAGGGTGTTCGAGTTATCCCGCGAACGCAAGAGGGTTCGGGCGATGGGGGCTTACCGCCACCATTCGTCAGGTCACCATCGAGGGGCGATCGTCGTCTCCAAATGCGATCCAGTCGATGCGCCTCGCCACGACGAGAGCTGCCAACGCTTCGCGCTCGCCAATCGTCCGCGCGCCACGTCCCGCCCGTCGCGCCGTCAACCGCGCCACGACTTCGCCAATCGTGAGCCTTTCGTGGTGCAGGTCGGCCAGCATCTGCAGCGATGATGGAGCGGTGCCCCGCTCGCGAGCGTCCGCGGTGTGGCGGGAACGAGCACCGGAGAGCACCAGCTCGTCATCCGCCGGAAGCAGCGAGCGGAGATCGCCCTCGGCGACCACCACGGCCCCTGCCATCATTGGGGCGGACAGATCGAGGTCGAGAGGAAACTCAACGTGGCCGGGCTGCGTTCCTCGATAGAAGATGGCGTGACCAGAAGCCCAACCACAGAGGGCGGCGACGCGGTCACGTCCCTGATCGCGAATCGCTCGGAACAGGTCCATCGGCTCGACCAGTCCCATGCTGATCAACGTGTCGCCCAGTCGCCCTCCGTATCGCGAGATGATGTTGAGGGCGGCTTCGAGCTGCCGACGCTGCAGCGCCCCTCGCCGCACCAGGTACTCTCCGAGCAACTCGGCGCGCTCGCTCGACGCGACGTGGTGGAGGCGACCGTCGAGCAAGTAGATCTCCTTGCGCTTCTCGATCTCTTCCTCCGAGCGCGTCACGAAGAGCGCCCCAGTTTCTCGATGACAGCGCATGTGCGCCAAGACCCCGAGCATCGGAGTCTCGGACAGGATCGCCCGATAGTCGGGAACGCCCGGCTCGTGCAGCTGGCGGGTGATCTGGGTGTTGGACGGCAGCAGATGACGAGCCAGCTCGTCCACCTCCTCGATTGGGCGAAATCCCTCACCCATCAGCGCCACCTGATCCGAGCCCCGCAGGTCACCGATGGCCACCATTTCCAGCAATTTGGGGAATGCCACGCGCACGGTAGCCGTGGCCCCTTCGCGGCGAACCCGCACCGTCGTATCACGCGGCCCAATGGAGTCACGCGAAGAAGCCGGGGGTGAATCGTTGACGATCGGGGGCACGCTGGTCGCCAGTCGTACGGCCTGCATCCGCTGCACCGAGTTGCGGATCCGTCCCTCGATCTTTCGATAGAAACCACCATCGTCGCGAGCCCAACGCACCCAGTGGCTCAGTTCTTCCTGGAGTGCCGCGGCCGACGGCTCCTCGAACGGAGCCAGCGCGGACGAAAGAGCGAGCGCGGAATCGAACCGCTGCTCGGGACGGCGCGCGAGACCCATCGTCAGCACTCGATACAGTCCTGCCGCAATCTCACCCTTCCGCTCCTCCAGGCGCTCGTAGTTCCCGTCGCGGATTGCCAACAGAACCGCCAGCTCCCCACTCCCCGGAAAGATTCGCTCACCAATGAGCATCTCGCCAAGCAGCACGGACAGCGCGAACAGGTCGGCCCGGTGATCGAAGGACTCCCCCGCGACCTGCTCGGGGGCCAGATAGCCGAACTTCCCCTTGAGGCCCTTCGCCGACGGGACCGAGCTCTGACGCGCGGCGCTGGTGCGGGCGATACCAAAGTCTCCGACCTTCACCTGCCCCGTCACCGACAGGTAGACGTTCGAAGGATTGATGTCGCGGTGCACGATGTCGAGCGAGCGCCCCTGATCGTCGGTCGCGGAATGAACGCAGGTGAGCGCATCGGCAACTCGACGCGTCACGTGAACGGCTAGCGGATGCGGGATCGCGCGCTGTTCCGCTTCGGCGCGCCGGAGTAGCCGGTACACGTCCACCCCCTCCACGTACTCCATCGCGATGTATGGCTCGCCGTTGACTTCCCCAGCACCGAACACATTCACCACGTTGGGGTGGCGTACCGCCCGATGAAGCTCGGCCTCGCGTTCCAGCTGCTTGACATCGCTGTTCTCGCGGACCGTCGGCAGCAGGCGCTTGACGACCAGTCGCGGGGCGGGGCGATCGCCAAGCTTTGGGCGAGCCAGAAACACCTCGGCGGTTCCCCCGACGGCAATGCGTCGATCGAGGAGGAACGGCCCGAAGGGTTGGGCGGGGTGGCGTTCGTGGTCTGGATCCACGGCTGTATTGTCGCGGATTTCCTCCGGTCTAGCGAGGATCTGGCAGACTCGGACCCGGGCGGGTGGGTTTTCCTCCCATTCATCAGGGTCGGGCTGCCCGACCTGGGCTATGACGGGCTCGTGGGCCCCCTCCGTGCGTCGTGGTCGCTGCTCTGCGCCATCGGGATGGCCGGCGCCCTCGCCAGCTGCCACCCCTCCCGCACGACTGCGCCGCCGGGACCGCTCACCGTCTCGACGCTCCGCCTCTATGCCATCGCCAATCTGGCGGGCGCACTTGAACCCTGCGGCTGCCAGAAGGACATGCGAGGCGGACTCGATCACGCCGCACAACTGCTCGCGAACGAGCGCTCGGAAGTCGACCAGACACTACTCGTCGCTGCTGGCCCCACATTCTATTTGCAGCCGTCGCGTGCGCTTGAGGGGTGGCAGCAGGCAGCGTGGAAAGCGGAGGCTGTGGCCCTATCTCTACGCGACATCGGGTTGGCCGGTTGGAGCCCGGGCGCGAACGACTTCGGGCAACCTCTGTCGATTGGCCGACTCAGTGAGCTCAGTGGCGCCCCCTGGATCGCGGCCAACCTCGGCGGCGCCGGGGCCGAGACCTCAATCATCGTCGAGCGGGGCCTGGTGCGGATCGGTATCACGGGCGTCAGTTTGCCCATCAGCCCCGACGGGATCGGTCCCCGGCAGAGCCTGGCGGAAGCCGCGGAGCGGCTCAGCGAGGCGCTCGACTCGCTGCGCCGGCGGGGCGCCCAACTACTCGTTGCGCTGTTCTCCCTTCCCCGCGGATCGGCGCTGCGGCTCTTGGAGCAAGTCCCTGGCTTTCACGTGGCGATTGTCGGCAAGCCCTACCAGATCGGCGATGCCAACGACTCCGGAGCCCCTCCCGCGATGGTCGAGAAGACCCTGGTGGTCCAGCCCGGCAACCTGATCCAAAGCCTGGCTGCGATCGACTTTCGCTTGGTCGACGACGACTGGGAGTTCGAGGACGCGGGCGGCCTGAGCGTCTCGACCGAGCGTGCTCACCTAGACCGCCGCATCGCAGAGCTCGCCAAGCGCATCACCGCCTGGGAGTCAAGTGGAGCAAGTCCGGCGGATGTGGCCAGGCGGCGCGAGGATCTGGAGCAGCTACGCCGCGAGCGAGCCCATCTCGACATCGGCGGGGCGGCGGTCAAGGGAAGTTCGTTCCGGTACTCCCAACGCGAGGTGCGCGAGTCGGCCGGCACCGATCGCGCCGTAGGCAACCGAATCCTGGACTACTACCACCGAGTCAACGAGCACAACCGCGTCGCCCTGGCCGACCGTCGACCGCGTCCTCTCGAGCCAGGTGAGAGTGGCTACGCAGGCGGGGCCAGCTGCGTCCCGTGCCACCGCGCCGCAGATGCATTCTGGCAACAGACCCGCCACGCGAATGCCTACGCCACGCTCGTCGAGCGACACGCAAACTACAACCTCGAGTGCGTGGGCTGCCACGTCACTGGATATGAGCAGCCCGGCGGCTCAACGGTCGTGCACGCGACGGGACTCGAGAACGTGCAGTGTGAGGTCTGTCACGGCCCCGGTGCATTGCACAATGCGAAACCCGGTGATCCCGATCTGATCACTCTTACTCCGGAGAAGACACTGTGCGCCTCACGTTGCCACCATCCTCCCCATGTCGCCGACGACTGGAGCGTCGAGCAGGCCTGGGCCGAGCAGATCGGACCCGGTCACGGAGAGCCACTCCCCGAACCCGAGGACCCGAATGGCAACCAGCCCATGAGTCCGGAAGAGGCGCTGCAGCTGCTGGCAGAATAGCTTGAGCCACGGGGAGTGTTCGCCACCCCGATGCGGCTAACGGCCGCTTCTCCCTCGCTGGCCAGCTCGCCTGACGGGAGCGCTCAATTCGTTTCACGGAACGGCAGTGTGACCGCACGAGCCGCGGTCAGGCCTCCCGCCAGGGCGAGTATGGTCAACGTCGCTTGCACCATGCTGGCAATCCCACCATCCAGGTCGCCCCCCGTGAAACACACCAGCGACTTGTAGGCCGGAATCCCCGGAATCAGCGGAATCACGCCCGTGACGGTGAAGATGAGGCGGGGGTAGTGGAAGGTCCGTGCCCGACCGAGCCCCACAACGCCGATCAGGAGCGCCGCCCAGAACGAAGACACGGGCGCTGCCACCCCCATGGCATTCAGCGACTGGCGAGTCAGAAACCCCAGCATTCCAACCAGAACGACTCGCCCCAGGGTCTCGCGGGGAACGCGAAACCACACCGCAAAACCGAGCGTTGCGACCGCGCCCAGTCCGCTCTGGGTCAGAAGCCACGTGACGAGATCGGTCATGTCAGCGCGAACCCCGTCAGCGAGAGGAAAGCCAGCACCCCCACCGCGATACAGACGAGCACCAGCGTCGCATGGGCGCTGCGGGCCAGGCCCGCGGTCAGGTCGAAGTGCAGAACGTCGATCAGGCTCTGGACGAGAGGCACGCCGGGGATCAAATAGAGCACGCTGGCGAGTAACGCCTTGCCTGGAGCGATCAGACTCGCACTGTGCTCGATGGCCAGTACCTGCGCCGTCAGCCCGAGACCGCGCGCGGTGGCCCAGGCCACGAACGCCGAGACGAAAGCGCAGGTAACGACTACCGTCGCCATGGGAGAGTGCCAACGCAGGTGAAGGAGGCGCAGCGAGTGGCCTGCGAATGTGCCCGCGAAGGCCGCCCCCATCTGCCATGATGAGCCACCGATGACGCCGCAGAAGGCGGCGCAGGACGCGCCGAGAAGAAACGGCGTGACCCAGGTCGGATACGGCGCGGGGGTGGCCTCGATCACGTCCAGCTCGGCCCCGAGTTCGGCAGGCGTCCGTTGCCCGGGATGGCCCGAGAGCTGCTGAGCGAGCGTGACCACCCGGCAGATTCGAGACATGTCTACCCCCACGGCAGGAATGCGAAGCACGGCAGTCTGTCGCAGCGAGCCCGATCGGATAGTCGCGCACAGGGCGTCGAGATCGCAGGTTACCTCTACCTGGTCCACACCGAGCGAACGGGCTGCTCGGCGCATAGCGTCGCGCACTCGGAATGCGGCCGCACCCGCTGACGCGATCACCCGACCGAGGCGCAGCGTCACATCCAGAACGGCGCCCAGCTCGACCGCTGTCAGCGACGGAGGCGGGACGGGCTGCGGCTCTGGCGAGGCCAGGGCGGAGCTCGGCGACGGATCGCTAGACGGAGGCACTGCAGACATTGCGGGGAAGTCTACACCGGACTCGGTGGCTCGAAAGGCTACTTCCATCCACGCTGGAGGACCAACACGGTGTCCAACGGTGAGCTCACGGTCACCCGATCCAGCGGGTCACGAAGGTGGAAGGCGGCGTCGCGCCTCCCCATCTTTCCCACACATAGAAGGCCACGTAGAGCGCCGCATACGCCAGCAGATAGAACCCCCAGAAACCCAGCACCGGCCGCGCGCCTCGCCGCGTGTTGACCAGAATGCGCTTGAGCCAAGGAGCAAGCGCTCCAGCCGCCAGGGTGAACCCCACCCCATATAGCAGCATCAAGACTGCCACGCGGAGCGGCATGACGGTGATCCGAGACCGAACCTCAACAGTGGCCATGTCCTCGATCAGCACCATCGACAGAAGAACGAGCGGAAGAATGAGGGTGTGCGAGCGGGTGAGGTCCTTCGCCATGGGCGCGACATAGCGTTCTGGATTCGCCTTCTCAAGCGAGTGATGCTGGACATCCGGCGCCGTCTCCAAGTCGGAGCCCGAACGGGAGAATCCAGTCACCGGGACGGGGCGACGCGCTAGACTGGGTTGATGACCCGCGTCGTCGCGTACGAACCCAATGCACAGAATCGTCCGTGGGCAGTGGAGGCGACTGAAGCGGGGCTCGCCTTCCGGGGTGACGAGCAGGGTAGTGAACTCGAGGCGAAGTTCGAGCTCGCGCGCCTGCCGCAGCGCGTCCATCTCAATGATGGGATGCTGTTTCGTGGGACCCTGGTGGTTCCCATCGGGGGGCGACGTCGGCTCCTCCAGTTGACCGACGACGCAGTCGACGCCCTGCTTCAAGGGCTTGGCCGTGCCGCGGCAACGGCCTGGATCGCCCGCGCGCGCACGCGGTACTTCCTGCTGCTGGGCGCCTTCTTCCTGCTATCTTCGATCCCGGTGCCGGCAAATCCGGAAGCGGGGATCGAGGCGATCCCCGCCGACCCGCTCGGGGTAGTACTGGGGTTCGGGTTGCTGATTCTCCACACGTGGGCACGTCGCGCGCCAACACGGGGTGTGCTCTTTGCCGACGCCGTATGGCTTGGCATCCTGGCGGCGACGGGAGCGTATGACGTACTGACGGGAGAAGCGCATCCGATCTGGTTGTTGTTGAGTCTGGCGCTGGTGCCGCTCGCACTGTCCGCACTGAATTCGTTCAATCGGCTGCAGCGAGTATTTGCCCTGCCCGAGGGTCGGTAGGAGCCCGACTCACGCCCAGAACAGAGCGAGGAGGAACTACTCGGGTGGCCGCAATCGACAATTGACGGTGCAGTCGAACGTCCCGTCGCACTCCTCCGGTGACTGGACGATGCCGTCTCCGCAGTAGGGCGCGGCGCGACACTGCGACGTGCACAGATCAGGACCGTAGGGGGCGACCTGATTGTCTTCGCCATCGTCGCAATCCTCGGGACCGTTGACCACACTGTCGCCGCAGTACTCCCCGAGGGTGCAGTCGGGTCTGCAAGTTCCGTAGCTGCCGTCATTGGTGCCGTCATCGCACGCTTCATCGCCGTTCTTGGCGCCATCGCCACAGCGCGGGCCCAGCGTGCAGCTCGAGGTGCAGCCGCCATACTCACCAGTGTTGAGAGCGGTCCCCAGATCGCACTCTTCGCCGGGATCGCGCACCGCATCACCGCAGCGGATTTCGCACGTGGTGCCGCAGCTCGACGACGTGGAACCGTTGAGCGCACCATCGTCACATTCCTCCGCACCATTCTGCAGTCCATCACCACAGAACGGGGCCAGTTCGCAGCGATCGGTGCAGGCGCCGGAACCGTAGGCGCTGGTCGCGTTCTCTTCGGCCAGGTCACACCCCTCGCCGTAGAACGAGTCGACCACGCCATCGCCACAGAAGCTCGCCGGGACACAACCCGGAGCGCAGGCGGCTCCGCTGCTGTCGTAGGGAACGGCGTTGGTTCCGTCGTCGCAGCTCTCATCACCGTTCACGACGCCGTCGCCACAGAAAGGGGCGAGAGTGCAGTCGGGCGCGCAACCACCATATTCGCCAGTGTTGAGGCTAACGTCACCGTCGCTACCCAGGTCGCAGGCCTCATCGGGGGTCAGCACTCCATCCCCACAGTCGGGTTCGCAGGTACTCTGTCCGGCGATGAAATCCGACAGCGAAAGCCAGTAGTTGGATTCACAACACCAGCGTTCCGCCTGAAACACCACGATCTCGTAGATATTCCCCACCGTCAGATCGTAGGTAGCGTTCGTCTGCCCAGCGGTCACCGGTAGCGACACGCTCCCCTCGGCGCGTCCGTGCACCCCGCCCAAGTCGACCGCTAGGCGCCCGTTGACGAACACCCAGACGTCATCGTCACCGCTGAAGTCGAGCTGCTCCCCTCCGCGATACTCGAACCAGTACCGAAGCTCGCTAGTGAAGAGATAGTTGTGATCCAGATACTCGTGCCCCCACCCCCAGCCCTCGCCGCGTTCACAGGTAAGCTCCCCGTTCGTGTAGTACGGATCGGTCGCGCGGGGCGAGTCCTCGAGGGGGAAGAATCCGCAGCGCGTCACCCACGGCTCGTCCGTGTCACTGTTCATCGAGTAGACACCCGAGTTCAGTCGATTGAAGGTGAGCGCGTCGTAGAAGGTGAAATTGTAGGCAGGAACGTCTCGGTACCACTGGTCGAACGCCGTTTGCCCCGACGTCGTTGCGATCGGCACGGCGTCCGTTCCTGCGTAGATGGGCTTCCGGTCCGGGCCAAGGAGGTCCTCCACGATCCCGGTGACGACGTTGCAACAGCCAGTGCCAAAGTCGGGGTGCCCGTCAGGCTCTGGCTGGTAGCTGCCAAAGTCACGGTAGATGATCGGAAGCTCGATGGTGTCGGGCGGGCTCTCGTAGGCGGCCTGGCACACGTACCCGGTCTCTTCCTGGCAATCTGCCGAGCAACCGTCCCCATCGAGGGAGTTGCCGTCGTCGCACTCCTCGCCAGTTGCCGCCAACAGGATCCCGTCACCGCAGACCGAAGTGCACTCGCCCACGGGATTCGTCGGTGAGCCGCAGGAGGGCTCCGTGATGCAGGAGGGCGAACAGCCGTCGAAAGGCACCTCGTTGCCATCATCGCAGGCTTCGGCACCCTCCCGAGTCCCATCCCCGCAGACAGTGACTCGACAGCTTGCGTTGGCAGGACACACCCAGCCCAGCTCTTCCTGGCAGGTGGGGGAACAGCCGTCGTCGGGGTCGGTATTGCCGTCGTCACACTCCTCGCGACCCAGTACGACTCCGTCCCCGCACTGGGGGCGGCAGGCCGCACCGAGGGTCGGACAGCTCCAGCCAGGCTCGAGCGTGCAATCTTCTCCGCAGCCGTCGCCGGCGGCGTCGTTGCCGTCATCACACGTCTCGGAGCCACGGATACGCTGGTCGCCACAGACCACGTCGTAGGTGCAGTCTGACGGGGCGTCGGTCGTGCAGGCCCACCCCGACTCGACGCGACAGATCTCCGAGCAGCCGTCCCCGGCGTCGGTGTTGCCATCGTCGCAAGTCTCGTTGCGCGTGAAGCTGACCATGCCGTCGCCGCAGAACTCGAGCGGCGAGCAAACTCCTCCAGCAGACGGACAGAGAAATCCGGGTTCTTGCCGACAGTTCGCCGAGCAACCGTCGCCCGCATCGGGATTGCCGTCGTCACAGTCCTCGTCGGAGTCGATCGTCCCGTTCCCACACGCCTGGTCGGTGGGCGTGCACCGCCCGCCGGCAAGCGGACAGCGGTACCCCGGCTCGATGCTGCTGCATTGTGCCGAGCATCCGTCGCCAGGCTCGGTGTTCCCATCGTCGCAGAGTTCGACACCGGTAACCAAACCATCGCCACAGACAACGATGAGCTCGCAGGCTTCGCCTGGCGTCAGACACTCGAACCCTGGCTCGATGCGGCAGATGCCCGAGCAGCCATCGCCAGGACGGGTGTTGGCGTCATCGCAGGATTCGGCGTCATCGAGCCGGCCGTTGCCACAAACAAGGGGGGCCGCTCCGGCAATCCCGCCAATGCCGGTCGTGGGCTCGGTTCCGGCGGACCCGACCAGGACAATGCCCCCCGTGTTGCCCGTGCGACTCCCGCTCCCGCCAGTCGCATCGGGACCGCCCCCCGGCACGGCGTCGGCTCTCCCCCCGCCGCAAGCCGCCCCCACGCACGCCGCACCGAGCAATCCCAGCCAAATCCAGCGATCCACACGGTGCACTGTACCACCGGGTCCCGCCAATCCGGCGTCGAGGACAAATATTGTCCAGTATTTGGCAAGTATTCGCCGACGCGGCGGCGTTCTCTGCCATCGCCCGCGGAGTCGCTTGCTCGGCCCCTCCTGGAGGTGGGAGGCCGCAGAATCAGTCCCCGACTCCTGGACCTCGTGCCGCAGCCGGCGGCAGCACTATCGTTCACCGATGACTCAGTCGTCGGGCGCGTAGACGTTGGCGCTTCCGGAAAGCACCTCGATACACCAGCCAGACGCGCGCGTCTGTCCCAGGGGGTGATCTCCGCCCTGCGTGAACTGAGGCCACGCTTCTCCATTCACCGCCAAGCGGAAGTTGTTCTTGAACTCCCACCCCGTCAAACGGGGAACCGTCACGTTGGGCAGGTCGGTGGCGAACAGCTCATAGCATCCCACGGGCTTGACGGTGCCGGCCGGATCCATGTGGATGGCGCCAGAGCAAAGATCCTGGCAAGGCGTCTCCACGCACACGCCCTGGACACAGTCGCCACCAGGCGCGCAGGGGTTGTCGCAGCGGCCACAGTGGTTCTCGTCGGTGTCGCGATCGACGCACATGTCGCCACCCGAGCTGGGGTCGATGCAGATCCCGAACCCAGTTGGGCACTCGCATTCGCCAGTGTTGCACACCGCGCCGATCCCGACCGCGACCGCACAGTTGACGCACTCAGCGCCGCAGTACCCGGGGTCGTCTTCAACATGGGCACAGACGCCGGGATCGTCCTCGCTGGCCAGACACAGCGTCGCATCGGGCTGACAGACACACGCGCCCTCCTGGCAGATCCCGTTCACCGCGCATTCCGTACCGCAGGCGCCGCAGTTGGCAGCATCCGCATCAAGATCGACACAGACCTCTGGGTCGCCATCCTCGGGGCAGAGAGTTCGGGGCGAGTCGCAGATGCACTCGCCGGCAATACACTCCTCACCAGGGAGACACGCCGTCTCGAAATCCCCACAATGCTCCTCGTCAGAGGCGAAGTCGAAGCAATCCCCCTCATGAGCATCTGGAAAGTCCTCGTGGGTGCATCCACAGGCGCCGGCTGTGCACTCGGCGTTGCTCCCACAGGCGAGGTCACATTCCCCGCAGTGGGCCGGATCGCTCTGTGTGTCCACGCAGCTGCCATCCTCGGCGGGGCAGCGTTCCCCACTGATGCACGAACAAGAAAAGTGGTCGACGCCCCCGGAGTCTACGCACTCTTCATCCATGGGACACGCCAACCCGCAACCGCTGCAGTGGTCCTGGGTGCCAAGCTCCGCGCACCCGACGAACTGCGCCGTGTCGCACCACACCTCCGGATCGCTGCACGGGGCGCCGCCCGTGGGCGCGCCGCCCGTAGGAGCTCCGCCGGTGGACACGCCACTGCCGGCCATACCCCCGTTGTTTGTCCCTCGGCCGGCAGCACCTCCACGCGCGAGTCCACCCGCGGCAGTGCCACCCGCACCCCATCCCCCGCGGCCGCCCGCGGGGTCAGCCCCACCGCTACTGGTTTCGCCGCCAGTCTCGCGACCCCCGGAGAGATCCACGACACCGCCGGTGCCACCCGCATCGCTGGACAGGGAACCCGCATTCGATCCGTTGCCGCCAGCACCGACGCCTCCTGTGAAGAGTGGCAACTCGAGTGGATCGAGCGCTGCTCCCTCGTCGTGCAGGGAGCAGCTGCCAGCGGCACCCACGCCTACGACGCCCACCATCGCGCGCAGATACGACCAGCGAAAACCGACCGACCACATGTCCCGGGAGCATAGCCCGAGCCGGCCCGCCAGAGTATTCCAATGTGGAAAGGACAGCCGCGATTCGTTCCGTGTGGAACGCCATCACTGAACGATTGCGACACCGTCGCCCTTGCATCTCCAGCAGCATTCCCCGATGGGACCGCTGCACCCACCCCACCCTCACTTCTTCTTGGGTCGACCAGGGCGCGAGGGACGCGCCGGTCGCTTGCCAGCACCCGACTTGGCATCCGTCTTCGGCTTGGGCACCTCGGCCTTCTTCACCGTCGACGAGTCAATGCTTGCTTTCACCTCGGGGGTGCAGGTGCGCTCGCAGTTCTCAGCGTACCCGGCCTCGCAGGACTTCTTGAAGTAGTCGTCAGCTTCGATCTTCTTTCCCGTCTGGCAGAGCACGACAGCGTAGGTGTCGAGCGCGCCGATGCCGTCGTTGGGTCGCAGCTCTGCAGCCAACTGAGCGCTCTTGAGGGCCTGCGGACACTGCTTCAGGTCCACGCAACGTTCCCACGCCGCCGAGTTACAGGCCAGTCCAACCCTCTTGGTCTCGCAAAGCTTCTCCCACTTTGCGGTCACCGCCTGCCGCTCCGGGCCAGTCTCGGGAGCCTTGGCGTCCTCGATCCGCAGATCGACGACCTCCTTGGCGGTTGCAAAGCTATCCACCTTGTCTGCCGCCCAACCGTTCGTCATGTACACGGCGTCGAGCTTGCGGGCGCGGTGACTTCCGTTGACGTCCGTCACGTTCAGCGTGTCCCCGGCGAGGGAGCACGTTGAGACCGCGCGGTTCCAGCTCCTCGTCCCGGTTTCCCCGGCGGGGCTCGAGGTCAGAAGCGTGCAAGAATCGCCCTGAAGCACATGTGCGCCGGCATCCGTGCAGGCCACGACGCGGTCGCCACAGTGGCGCCCGACCGCCGCAGCCTGTAGTACCAGCTGCCCCTTGGCCCGGATGAAGACCGCCGAGTCGATCCCGGGCGCGGCGAACGTGCACGGACTCGTGACCTGGAACTCTCCAGTTCGCTCTCCCGTCCCGTCGTACCAGGTGATCTGCTTGCCCGAGAGATCCCAGGCCACGGGTCTCCCGATCGCTCCGTACCAGGAGCCTTGGAACGCCTGCTCGTCCGCAGGCAAATCACACCCGGCGAACTCGGGAACCTTGCTGGGCTCGGCTTCCGCTGGCGCGTCGTCCTTCTTCGCCTCCACGGGCTCAGCGGACTCGGTGGGTTCCGTGGTCTCCTCCGGCGTCGCGGGCGAGTCCGACTCGCCCGACTCACCATCGCTCTGGTTCTTGCAGGCAAACAGTGCCGCAAAAAGGACTAGTACCGGCAACGCAACTGATCGTCCCCTCGTCATGGCGGGAGCGTCACACGGACCTCATCGCAAGACAACATCCGTGCCGCGAGCACCCTCGGAAACCGGCGAAACTACAGCATTTTTGCATATGGGGGGGCGCCGAAGAGGACCTCGGAGAGGGGTGCTAGAACAAGGAACAGGTTGTTTGTTGTTCTAAATCAACGACCTAGAACATCGACAGGGCAGCAGCGCCAGCGGGATGCACCCCGGGTGCCTCGCCCCTGCTGGGCGCCCGGAGACAGGTGTTTTCCGCGTTGGGCAAACTGATCGGTGTTCTGGGTGGCGGGGCCTGCTCCCGCTTCCCCCCTCCGCTGTGACATGCCAGCGAGAACGCCTCCCCCACGGCACCCAATCTCGGTCGCTCGGAGACAGACTCGACAGCATGTTACTTGCCGGCAGCAACTTAAATGCTCCACGTCCGGGGCAGGCGCTTTCGTAGCAGGTCGTTTTCGTGCGACGCTGGCCACAATGAATCACGACAAGGCAACGACCGTCCTCATCCTGGGGATCCTGGGCTTGACCGTTTGTCTGTTCTGCGCGCCCGTTGCCTGGGTCATGGGCAACGGCTACGTGCAGGCGTGCCGCGCCGCTAGCGTCCCGCCGCAGAGCAGCGGCACGACCGGGCGATTGCTGGGAATTATCGGGACCGTTCTACTCGGGCTCTCGCTACTGACAGCGATCGTACTGATCGTCCTCCAGGTCGTGCTCGTCGTCGTCATGGGTTGACGGCAAACCGTTCGCTGGCCGTGCGCTGGACTTGGAGCTGGCTGCCAAGACTCCACTCGAAGCCAGCTCGGTACGCTCTTGCCAATTGAGCACTGAGCGCGAGGACCTGCCGTCACTGTCCGGGAGCTGGGCAGTCGGAAAGGGGGGGCAAGATCCCGCCGATCCAGCGCTCTGGATAGCTCGACGCCTGGTGAGGGCTACCCAGGAGCGCCGTCACCGCGTACCATGGTCAGATGGCGGGGGCTGTTTCCCCTGCCCTCCGCGTGCCACCGAGGAGAGCCCGTGACTGATCCCTTGAAGCTGAAGGTGCTGGTGGTGGACGACAGCCGCGTGGCCCAGTCTCGCATCGAGAAGCTCTGCGAGACCATTCCCCACGTCCATTTAGTCGGCGCCGCCTTCAACGGCGCCGAGGCCATTCGAGCCGTCAAGCAACTCGCTCCGGACCTCGTCCTGCTCGACTTGGTCATGCCCGACATCGACGGCGTGGTCGCCCTTAGGATGCTGTGCAAGGGCATTCCAGGGATCCGCGTCGCGGTCGTCTCTTCCCTCGGAGGAAACACTCGCGCCGCCGAAGAGGCGTATCGACTCGGCGCCATCGACGTCTTGCCGAAACCGGTAGAACCAAGCGACCTGAAGCGACTGCTCGAAGCCGAGCTCGAGCGCAAGACCAGTGAGCAGGAAACGTGAGTCGGCAATTCTTCGGTCATTTCCTCATTCAACGGCGCGTGATCACCGTCGAACAGCTCCGCGATGCGCTGCGACTTGTGGAGCGAACGAGTCCCACCCTGGGCCACCTCGCGGTGCAGCTACAGATGCTCAGCCCGGCCCGGCGCGACGAACTCGAAGAAGAGTCGCGAGCCACGGGACACACCTTCGAGGAGCTACTGGAGCAGGAGCGCCTGCTCAACCAAGCTCAGATCAACGAACTGCTCCAGCAAAGCGCGACGATGCGACGCGGTCTCAGCGACGCCCTGCTCCAGCTGGAGCTGCTCCAGCCCGAGGAACTGAAGCGCCAACTGCGAGAGTTCGCCACCGATCAGGCTCCGTATCAGCAGAAGCAACTGCCACTGCCTGCCCCCCTGGAACAGTACCGCCCAGCGCGTGTCGTGGTGGACCTCCTGGTGGGCATGCTGCCCAGGCTCACGGGTGCCGAGATCGACGTCGGCTCCTCCCCTGCCTACCACCCCCAAACAGACCACGTCGCAGCCACGGTGTTGATGCGAGGTGTGACCCCCCTCCGTGTCGGCTTGCACGCCGATCCGCGGCTGGCGCTCGCCATCACCCGAGGTTTGACAGCCAACCCGCTCGCTACCCCCGACGAGGACCTGCAGGCCGGCGTGGCGGAGCTACTCAACGTCGTTATCGGAAACGCAGTCGGTCTGCTCGAAGCGGACGGCCTTCATCTCTCGATTCTGCCGCCGAGCATCGAGGTCAAAGCACCGCGAGGGGCCAGAATCGGTCTTGCCACCAGCCACGGCAATGGGGCCGTCGTCCTGGATCCGGACCCGGCACAGGCATCAGACGATGAGGAGTTCGATGGGCTTCTTTGAGCGACGCCAGGCCCCCCGGGTGAGACCCGATCCCAGCCAGCCCGTGGAGGTTCAGATCATGGGCCCGGGATTCCTCGAGATCGTCCAGGCGACCGATCTCGGCGTGGGCGGAGTGGGGTTCTATCTTCCCCACGGCCTCGATCGGAGTCTGCTCAACAGCCCCGTCGAGCTCATCATCACGCTGCCGCGCTCGCGGTCCGTCCACCTGCGCGGGATTCTTTGTCACCTCGACTCGGACAGCGATGCCTGTCGGCTTGGCGTCAAGTTCACCCGCCTTCCCGCCAAGGTCGAGGCCGCGCTGCAGCGCTACGTCAACGCCCACGCGCATCGGCCGTTCGCGCCCGCCTCTTCCCGGTAGCCGACGACTCTCAACAGCAGCCGACCGGGTCGTTTTGGGTGCCTTTGCGATGCGACAGTCAAGCGTCCGCGCAAAGGATACGCGTCAGGTCGTCACCCACCTGTGACCAGGGAAGCTCGTCATGTCCCAGCACGGTCAGCGAGACTTCGAACTCGCCTAGGCGGAGCGCGCGGGAGCGGGGACCCTCTGCGGGGGAGGCGGGCCCCCCACCTGTGCGGAAAGCGCCGTAGGCGGAGAGCGGATCTTCCGCAACCTTGGGACCCGTCGCTGCAATCGGGAGGCCCTGCTCGTCAGCCAGTACGGCAGCCCGCAGGCCATGACGCTGGGCTAGCGCTTGGAGGTACAGATTGGCCGCCTCGCCTCGAAACGGGCTGCGAAATTTCCTACGTTCCATTCGCGTCGCCATGGGACCTCGCCAGCATCGTCGTCGCTCCGCGCCGAAGCGACTCAGGCGAGGCATTGTCAGCGATCACCATGGGACGGGCCAAGAACGAGGTGACGGCGAGTGATCGCGGCGATATCGGATGCTACGTTTGTCCTATGGGCTGGCTCGCCAGGCTGAGAAAGAACTTCGCGATCCGCAGCTACTTGCAACGCCTGGGCCCTCTCCTGGTGCGCCGATACGGAGTGGCAGATTCCTATTCCCCCGGTCGCGTTCTCGCGACCATTGCCAGGCATCACCTCAGCCAGCGTCACGCGGAGTACGCCTGCGCGATGTTCACTACCCGGGAGCGCTTCGCCCAGTGGATGGAGGAACGCCACCTCGCCGACGAACAGCCCGTGATCATCAAGGAGATCGCGTACCCGTACCGTTCGCGCCTCCATCCGGCACCAGCGGTAGATCCCATTCCCGTCGACTGGAGAGGGATCTTCGACGCCCTCCGCGCCGAGGTGGCCGAGCAATACGCCAACGGAAGCCAGCGTTTCGTCCCGCGCGAGGAGCATCACTTCGAGCAGTACTCCAACGGTGACAATGCCAGTGCGGCAGCGCGCTGGGGTCCAGGACTTTAGACGAACGCGACTTCGAATAGTCGCTGCGAGAGAGAACCCGCACAAAGGTAGACGAGCGAGACATCATGCACACTGTGTTGCTCCTGGGCGCCGGCAAGATTGGCCGCATGATCACCAAGTTCCTCGGTAGCATCCCGGAGTACCGACTGGTGGTGGCGGACAGCGACTCCGCCACACTGGATCGACTCGCCGAACGCTTCCCGGTCGAGACCCGCAGGCTCGATGGCTCGCTCCGCGCCGACCTCGAGCAAGCGATGCGAGGTGTCGACTCCGTGTTGTCGGCGCTCAGCTTCCGCTTCAACCCGCTGGTGGCGGAAGTCGCGTGCGACCTTGGTGTCAGCTACTTCGATTTGACCGAAGACGTGGCCACGACGCGGGCCGTCAAGCAGGTCGCCGGTCGCGCCCGCCCAGGACAGATCTTCATGCCTCAGTGTGGGCTCGCACCGGGATTCGTCTCCGTCGCGGCACACGAACTCACCCAGGGCTTCGAGCGACTGGACAAGGTGTTCATGCGCGTGGGTGCCCTCCCCCAGTTCCCGTCGAACGCTCTGAAGTACAACCTAACCTGGTCTACAGACGGACTGATCAACGAGTATCTCAACCCCTGCGAGTCGATCCATCAGGGGACCCGCCGTGATGTACTCCCTCTGGAAGGTCTCGAGCACTTCTCGATCGACGGCGTTCGCTACGAAGCCTTCAACACGTCGGGAGGGTTGGGCACCCTTTGCGAGACTCTGGACGGAAGAGTTCATGAACTGAACTACAAGACGATCCGCTATCAGGGACATCGCGATCTGATAGCCTTCCTCGTCGCGGGCCTCCGGCTGGGCGATCGTCGTGACCTCTTGAAGGAGATCCTGGAGAACGCGGTTCCAGTGACGTACCAGGACGTGGTCGTCGTCTTCTGCACCGTCTCGGGGCTACGCCACGGCAAGCTCGAGCAGGTGACAGACGCGCGCAAGGTCTACAGCGCCGAACTGGATGGTGAGGTATGGAGCGCGATCCAGATCACGACGGCTGCCGGGATCTGCGCGATGCTCGACCTCCACCGCGAGGGCCAACTGCGCGATACCGGCTTCCTGAGGCAGGAGGAGGTTTCGCTGACCACCTTCCTGAAGAACCGCTTCGGCACGTACTACGAGCCACGCTCCTCGGCCGCGTTCAGTATCGCCGCTGACGGCTCGTGAACGCCGCCGGCACGACCGGAAGGCGAACCTACAGCGAGCAACGCTTGCGTTGGTCGCCAATGTGAACTGGCGCCCAGGTGAGATCGGCGCGATCTTCGGAGTATTTGCCCTCACCCAAGAGGGAAGATACGGAGAACTCAGCCAACGCAGCTGGATGTGCGCTGGAGTCGAGGCTCGACGATTCGCCTCGGGCGATGGCTCACCAGCGGGCACCCTCAGGGTGCGTAGGGCGGCGGAGGCCCGTAGAGTGTGGTGCGGCGCACGGTGTATCCAATCTGATCCACCAAGATCTCCTGCACCATCTGCCCCGAACCGTTCACCTCGTGGATGACCCCCGCGTTGGAGAAGGTGACGAGCGTGTTGCCGTTGGGGAGACGCTTGGTTTCCCCCAGCGTCTGAGAACTGGTATTGACCGCCGGTCTGTACTCGAAGATCTGGGTGGCCGTGGTTCCATTCAGCTGGAACTCGAGGGCTCGCGATGTTGCGCCAGCATCGTTGTTGAACAGCAGCAGACTGTTCGCCGTCAACGCGTGATTGTGCTGTGCATTCCAGGATGCCCCGGTGAAGCTGCTGTTGGACCCACCCATGATCCACTCCACGTTCCCCGCCTCGGTGAAGGCGGTGATCGAGTCCCAGTTGAGCGCCGAAATCGTGAACAGGCCCTGCTCGGGCCACCAGTTGATGGCGTTGGCGTGGGAATCGTCTTGCTGAGACCTATTGGGGTTCGCCTGCGCCACATCGAAGATTTGCTCTCGCGCCTCCGAGGTAGGGTCGAAGAGGGAAACAGTATCGCCCTGAGCGCCGCCGCCGCCGGTCTTGTGTTCGATCAGTGCGAGACGCTCGTCGGGCAAGACGGCGAAGTCATGATGACGGTCCGTCAGCGGGTAGCTACGCTCCCCGCTGCCATCCATCCCGACCCGTACGAGCGCTCCCTGTCCTCCCATAACGTTCACATTGCCCATCCACATCGTCTGCCCGTCGTAGGACATCCGTGCTCGAGAACAGTCGCTGATCCCTGCTGGCTGGAACCACCAGACCGGATCGCCGTCCTTGTCGAGAATGAAGGTCCAGCTGTCGGTGGCCGGCATGGGCGTGCCGGGGAAGCCACCGCCAAAGCTGAAGATGCAGGTGATGGTGAAGCCCTCGTAAACCGAATCGGGAACGGGGGTGTTCATCGTCACCGGCGGGAGCCCATTGCGCACCGGCCCCGTAGTGATGGTCTGCACATCGCTGGTGCACGTGTCGCCGCCGCGCTGGATCGAGATCTGGTACGAGTAGGTGGTACTTGCCTTCATGCCGAGCAGCGATGTTCGGTTTCCCGACTGACTGGGAGCCTCCACCGGCGCCCGGTACTCCCACGCGCCCTCTGTGCGTCCAAAGTCTATGTAGGCGCTATCCACAGCGCTGGACACTGACCAGTCAACGATGCCCACGGTCGAGATGACGTCGCTGAGAGTCGCGTTGATGGTGAACGTGGCGTCGGAACAGCTGGATCCCGTGCTCCCGCCAACGCCCGTCGCGGCCCCAGTCCCGGACCCGGCGCCTCCGGTGCCTGCGCCTCCGGTGCCGGCGACTCCGCCCACACACGTCCCGGACGCACAGGTCTGTCCGGCCATGCAGCGAATCCCGCAGCCACCGCAGTTGCTCACGTCCGTGGCCACGGACGTGCAAACCCCGAAACAGAGCTCCCGTCCCACCGAACAGCCGCACACTCCCATGCTGCAGGACTGGCCACCTCCGCAGGCGATCCCGCAGCCACCGCAGTGACTGGGGTTGACCGCGGTGTCGACGCAGGCTCCGTCGCAGAGGGCGGAGCCGCCGGCACAGACGCACGTGCCACCCGCGCACGCCTGACCCGTCCCACAGGAGACGTTGCAGCCACCGCAGTTCGCCTCGTCGGTCTGCGTGTCCACGCAACTGGCGCCGCACGGGATGGTACCAACCGGACAGGTCGTGCCGCAGCTGCCCGCGGCGCAGAAGGTGCCCGTGGGGCACACGACAGCACAGCCACCGCAGTTGTTGCCATCGCTCTGCAGGTCCACACAAGCGCCACCACAGTTGGATCTGCCTGCCTGGCATGAGCAAGCACCGTTCACACACGCCGCTCCCGTACCGCAGGAGGCTCCGCACGCCCCGCAGTGGGCCTCATCCTGATACGTGTCCACGCAAGCGCCGTCGCACAGTGTTCCGGTGGAGCAAACGCAGAGTCCACCCTGGCATTCCTGGCCGGCACCGCAGGCCAGTCCACACTGGCCGCAGTTCAGCACGCTGGTCGCCGTGTCCACGCAGGAGCCAGCGCAATCCAGCAGCCCTGCCCCGCAACCCGCACTCGCGTCGCCCTCAGTTGGCGACGAGGTCAACTCGCAGCCAGCACAGCACAACACAAGACCGACCCCCAAGCCGACTGGAACCCGGAACCGCCATCGCGTCACGATCAACACCCTATCGTTTGAGCCTCTGACCCGATGCACGACGTTGCCAGGCAACGCCGTCATCGACATCCGCCAACAGTGGGCGTTGTCTCCACGCCCCACAATCGGAACCCCAGTACCCGCTTGGCTCACACGCCAGGCAGAGTACCTGCGACTACCCACAGTCCGGTCGTCGGACCGCGCCCTCGGGGGTGTAAAAGTCCGATGCTGGTCCAGCCACTCCCAGCCCATGTATCGTCGCCCCGGAAAAATCGCATCCAGGTGTCGACGACGCGTTCAGACCCCTGGCGACCGCAATATTGTCACCACTCGCCTGAGCCCGTTGCTTGCGTGCCGAGAGGTTCTTCAGATTTCGCCCCTGGGCCACACGTTGCGTGAACAACGCCCTTCGCGGGGTGTTGGGTCGGGGGGGGCCGATGCCGGGGAAGGGTCACTACCTGCGGTGCGACAGCCCCTGCGCCGCCCTGACCAATCCGATGAATTCCTGGCGGTGGCGATCTTGCCCCGCGCAATCGCTGGCCAGGGACAGGACCGACTGGTAGCTGGCGGACCCTCGGTACTCCGACCCTCGCAGGACCATCCCAAAAGCCGCCACGGCTGCAGCGAAACGTTGGTCACTGGAGGCCCGAGCGATCGGCGTTGCGGAATTCGGAACGGAGGCTGTGATCAGGCGACTCATGTCACCGGTCGGAGGCTTGTACCGGAGCTTGATCGTCATTAGCTCGTTGGTGTCCGCTGCGGCCGTCGGTAGTGGCTGCTGGTAGCGAAGCATGCTGCCACGACCCGACGCATCGCCGTCCTGCGGCACGAGTTCGTAGAGCGCCGTCACCGTGTGATCCGCACCAATCTCGCCGGCGTCCTTCGCATCATCATCGAAGTCCTGATGGGCAAGCACACGGTTCTCGTACCCAATCAAGCGGAAGGACTTCACTCGCTTCGGGTTCATCTCGATCTGAATCTTCACGTCCTTCGCAATCGTGATGATCGTGCCCGCTGCCTGCTCGACCAGTACCTTCTGAGCCTCGGCAAGCCCGTCAATGTAGGCGTAGTTGCCATTGCCCTTGTCAGCCAGCATCTCGAGCACACGGTCCTGGTAGTTGCCGGAACCGAACCCCAGCACGCTGAGAAACGTACCGCCCCTCGCCTGTCGCTGGACCAGCCGGGTCAACTCGTCCTGATTCGTGGTACCCACGTTGAAGTCTCCGTCGGTAGCCAGAATGACGCGGTTGACACCACCGGACATGAAGCTGCGCTGAGCCATCGCATAGGCCAGCTGAATTCCCTCGCCCCCGTTCGTCGATCCGCCGGCTTCGAGGCGCTCCAGCGCATCGAGGATCTCTCGCTTCCGATCGCCAGGCGTGGGCGGCAAGACCAGTCCACTGGCCCCCGCGTACACCGCGATCGACACCCGATCGCTGCCATCGAGCTGGTTGACCAGCATCTCGAACCCTCGCTTGAGCAGGGGAAGCTTGTCCGGCGAGTTCATCGACCCCGACACGTCCAGCAAGAACACGAGGTTCACTCGCGGCCGTTCGGCGGCCGACACGTGTCGCCCCTTCACGCCAATCCGCACCAGCTGATGAGAGGGAGCCCACGGTGCAGTGCTCACTTCGGTGCTCACGCTGAACGGAACGTCCGATGTTGGCTCTGGATAGTCGTAGGAGAAGTAGTTGAGCATCTCCTCGATGCGGACCGCCCCGTGCGGCGGCAGCCGGCCGTCACGCAAGTGGCGACGCACCATCGAATAGCTGGCAGTGTCCACGTCGACAGAGAACGTCGAACGGGGATCCTGGGCCACCACGATGAAGGGGTTGTCTGCGACCAGTGCGTAGCCCTCTCCGCGCAGATTCCCATCAGCCGTGTCCTCGCCATCGAAGTCGAGCCGCGACGGCTTCGCCATGCTCTCCGGCCCCTGACCCAGCCCCCCCAGTGTGGCCATCGAAGCCGCCGGCGCAGGCGCGTTCAGCAGCAACCCGGGCTCGGCCTCCTCAGCGGGCGCGGCACCACGCTCCGGCTCGTCGTGCGATACGGTCGCCGTCATCGCCTCGTCAGAAGACAGGGCCAAGCGCCCGACGAACAGCAGCGTGGTCGCGGCCAGAGCCGCGACGGCCCCTCCCGCCACCATCCAGCCCGTGGCGACGCGCTGACGCGCTGACGCCCCAACAGGGACCTGCCGCAGTTCTTCGGCGCGGGGTGCGGGCGCCGTAGCGGCTTGCTCGAGAGCTCGGTGTTGATCCTCGCTCAGGCTCCCTGGAGCCTGGCGTCCGAGCCCTTCACGGAGCAGTGCGGCCATCTCACGCACGTTCGCCACTTCGGCGAGGAGTTCGTCGTGCCCCACCAGCGCGGCCTCGACCTCTCGCCGTTCGACATCGTCCAGCTCGCCCAGCGCGTAGGCGGTCAACCGGGGATCGTCTTGGTCGATGGTCATCGGTAGCCTCCTGGTTCGCCAGAGTCGCCCAATTCGGCGCGGATCGTCTTCATCGCCGTGTGCAGGATGAATCCGACGTTGCTGACGCTCACCTGCATCGTGTCAGCAATCTCGCGGTAGCTTAGGCCTCCACTGAACTTCAGCAGGACCGCCTCGCGTTCGCGTTCGGGCAATCCGTCCACCAGCTCTTGGAGGCGTGACAGGGCTTGTCGCCGCTCCACCTTCGTATGGGGTCCACTATCGGGGCTGAGCACTTCGTCTCCTTCTGGTAGCGCTTCGGAGTGCCCCGTCCTACGCAACAGGTCCATCGCGTGGTTGCGGGTCACTCGGAACAGCCACGCGGCAAGATGCCCTTCGAGGCGGTCACGTTCCTCCCTGCAGAGCTTGAGGAAGGTCTCCTGAACCACGTCCCGGGCAAGCCCCGGACCGACCAGACTGGTGGCGAACCGCAGCAACGGCCGCTCGTAGGTAGCAACCGCGTTCATCACCCAGTTGTCGCTCGGGTTCGTCATTCGTCTCGAAGAGCAACGTTACTGCCGCGCTCAGTCGGACAACGCAGAAGCCGAAGGCTTCTTAGAAAATATCCTGAAGCGCCGACGCAAGTGACGGAAATTCAAGCCATCCTCACCAGAAACAGGGCGGGCAGGAACCCGCCTTCCACCGACGCCCACAGCCCGCGCCTGCCTCCTCGAGCGCCTGGCGCCACACGCAGGGCAGCAGGCTCGGGTCAGCTGCGCCGAGTCGTTCGCCGTGCGGCCAGGTGAACAATGGCCGCAGTCCCGAGCGAGGCAAGGGTCAGGAGCATGGCGAACCCGGCGCCATCCGGGTCGAGTCCCGGAGCCAGCGTGGCATCGAGGACGCGCAGGGTCAGGGTGGTCGCGGCGTAGGCCGTGACACCGGCAATGGTAACGCGCCTCAACAGCGCGGCTGTTTCCACGGCGCGCACACTGTTGCTCCAGACGCTACGCGAGACGTGGCGGATCCAAAAGATGAGCGGGGTGGCCAGAATGGCGGCGACGCCGATGATCACGAGCAGCGTCTCGGAGGTGGAGTTGGCTCCTGTCGTCTTCGCGGCGCGAATGAGCGTCGCGAAGGCGGACACGAGCAGCGCCGCGGTCCAGACATACGCCACGCCAGTCAGCAACCCGATCATCGGACGCGCCCAGTTTGCCTCCCGAGTCGCGCGCTCGAGTGCGGCAGTGGGCTTGGCCGCCCCCCGCGCACCGCCCGCGCTGACGACCGTGGGGGCGCCGGGAGTCTGGACACCGGGAGAAGGGGTTCCGGTCGGCTCTGCAGGGAGGACGCTCGATGCCCGAGCCTCGGCCCCGAACGGTTCGAGCTCGGCGTCCAGCTCGTCCATGCTGGAGTAGCGGTCGGCAGGTTCCTTGGCCATTGACCGTTCGATGACCAGCTCGAGTGCCGGAGGCAGATCAGGAACGAGCGACCGCGGGCGCGGCGGGTCCGTTGTCAGCACCGCGCTGAGCGCCTCGCCCACGTCCTCGTAGTCGAATGGCATCTGCCCGGTGAGCGCGTGGTACAGAATCGCACCGACACCGTAGACGTCCGCGCGGTGATCAACGCGCGCTCCGCGCGCCTGTTCCGGTGGCATGTACCCCGGCGTCCCCATCACCATCCCGGTCTTGGTCAGTGATGCCCCGCCCAATCCGTCGACCTTCGAGATTCCGAAATCGATGACCTTCACGACGGGCAGGTCCGGGTCACCAACCAGAAACACGTTTTCGGGCTTCATGTCGCGGTGCACGATGCCCTTGTCATGGGCCGCCGAGAGCGCTCGACACACCTGCCGGACGATGTTGACGGCGAGCAGGACATCCAACCGCTGTCGTCGGTGCAGCAGGGTCGAGAGGTCCACCCCGTCGAGGTACTCGCAAACCAGATACGGGAGCCCGCCAGCGGTACGGTGCACATCATAGACGTCCACCACATTCGGATGAGCGATCCCACTGGCTGCCTCGGCTTCGCGCTGGAAGCGAACCACAACCTCGTTCGATTGAGCGTGGGAAGGCAGCAGGACCTTGACCGCGAAGCGCTTGTTCGAAAGCCGCACGTGACGAGCCTCGTACACTCGCGCCATCCCCCCTTCGCCAATGAGTCGTACGATCTGGAAGGCGTCCGCCAAGACGGCACCCAGCAGCGGATCGTGGTCTTCGTCGGCATCCTCCAGCGGCGTGGCGTCGCGGGGGCAGACACGGAAGTCCGCTGGGTAGCGGCTCATGCACGCGGGACAGACCCGTGGGAGGCTCTGCACCCCCGAGGCCGGCGGGTGGGGACTCGGAACCGCCACCGGAACCCCAGCAGCACCTGCCTGTGGAGCCGGGGCCCAGGCAGCCGCGGCCCCGACTGCCTGGGGCGGATTGCTGGGCGGAGGCCTGGAGGAGCCCGACATCGCAGCCAGCCTAGCATTGACCGCTGCCAGCCGCGCGGTGCATGACAATCCGTACATTCCTGCGGAATTCACCGCAAATTCCGTCGTTCAGACGGCCGTCCCGGCTCTCGCCCCAGCCCTCCTGGTAGTGTCGAACCGGCGGAGGGAGACACGCGGAACGTTGACTTCTGCGGCCGCGTTGCTGGTCCAGATTGCCAGTTCAACCGGGAACGGACAGCCACCCCACGCACTCAAGACGAGAAAATCGACCCGAGCCCGGTACAGCTCTGAAACAGATGGCCGTTACCCGGGTCGAGCGAGGGCACTGCCTCGCGAAGGAGAGACACCGTGGCGGAGGCAGCGGCAACCCTGGGAAAGCTGGCGAAGTTCCCGCTCGCCGAGATCCTCGTCGAGCTGCTCGCTCAGCGCGCATCCGGTTCGCTGGTGCTCACCGAACCGAGCGGGCGCCGGGCCGTGCTCAGCTTGCAGAATGGAGTGGTCGCGAAGGCGCGAACACTGGCGATCCTGGGCGACACGCTCTCTCCGGTGGAAGCGATCTCCCGTCACATCGAGTGGGCCGCCGAGCGCAGCGGCAACACGACGTTCGAGTTCTTCGAACACCTGGACATTCTCCCGGAAGGGCCACCCGTCGTCAGCCCCCCGCTGGCACAAATCTGGAGGAGCGCCTGCCAGGTAACGCATCCGGCACGCGTCGACCGACTGCTGGAACGATTGGCACGGTGTCCGTTGCGCCTCCACCCGCGAGCCCGTCTCGACCTCTTCGCCTTCGATTGGGACGAGCTCGCCTGCCTCGAGCCGCTACGGTCGGGCCCCCTGTCGCTCACGCAACTGCTCGCCCCCCCCAGACCAGATCCGCGGATACTGCGACGACTCATCTACCTCCTGGCAATCTGCCACCACCTCGACACCGGCGACGGGAGGGAGCCGGTGGGCGTCGGTTGGCCAGGCGCCGAGGTCCAACCTAGCCACCCCATTCGACCATCCAGAAAACAGCTGGACCATGCCGCTTCGTCGGGACAGTTGCGGGCGCAGAGCGGACTGGTGCGTCGAGCACACACCACCGAACCGAATGCTAGGACCCCCAGCATTCACCCCCAGCGCTTGAGCCGCAACGTGCCGCGTGAGTACTCGCGGAGTGGCCTGGCTCCGCAGGCTGCACTCCGGCGCGCCGAGGAGCTGGAACGCAGCCAGGAGTTCGCGCAGGCTCTACCGCTCGTGGAGATGGCAGCGGTGAAGCGCAAGGGTGACCCGACGTGCTCCGCGCTCCTCGCGTACCTTCGCGTTCGCTGCGGGCGCTTCAACGACCGTCGCGCAGAGCAGGACCTGGATAGCTGCCATCGCGCAGTTCGCGAGCACCCAGACAGCGTGCGTTTTCGCTACTATCGGGCGTGGTTGCTGAGAGCGATGGGACGCGAAGAAGAGTCCCTACGCGACTTCGAGCAGGTCGTGCGCAGTCAGCCCAACCACATCGACGCGGCACGCGAACTCTTCCGACATCGGCGTGAGCGGCAACAGATCGCGCGCTGAGCGCGCCCCTTGGTGAGAGCTGCAGGGCAGCCGGGGTTCAGCGGGCGAGCTGTTGACCAGAACGCCTGGAGGCAAGCTCTTTGCTGGAACGCAGGACGACAAGACTCCGCTCAGGAGGACCATCCAGGGGCCACGCATGCTCTCATGCATTCGGGCAGCGGCACGAGGCGACTAGTCGGCACGTGTCCCATCCACAGCTTCAGATGGCCAACCCCGCCGAGCAGCGGCGGGTCGAAACTTTCCGGCACCCCGGAGAACGGAGGCGGGCACAGTTCGCACTGGGACTGATTGGCGGGTGGCAAAACACTCGACCACAGTCGAACGCTGGCGCTGTCTGTCCGTTCTCTGCGGAGGGGATCCTCAGCGGCTATGTCGGCCGCTCCTCGCTCCCGTCGGCGTGGCGAGCAAAGCGACCCTGGGTGGGACCGTGCACCTGGTCGCTGCGCGGCCACGGCCAACCGCCGAAACTCGTGCGCTGGTAGTCGCGGTACGCCTGCGCGACCTCTTCGCGGCTGTTCATCACGAAAGGCCCGTGCTGCACCACGGGCTCTCCAATCGGTCGCCCCTGGAGTAGAAGCATCTCCAGTGGCTGATCGCCTGCTTGCAGGGGCAGTTCTACATCCGGCTTCAGCTCGATCAGTCGCTCCGGTGGAATGGGCTTCGAGCCAATCCGCAGACCAGCACCGGAGAAGGCGTACAGCGTGCGGTTCGTTCCCTCCCTGGCTGCGGGAAGCGTCCAGGAGGCGTGTGGTTCCATGTGGATGGCCCAGATGGCCACATCCGCCTCGCGCTGGGAGGCCCAGGAGTCGGGCGGTGGTGCGGGAGGCACCTCGCCGCCACACGCGCCAGCCACAACCGTGACGTGAGTGCGACGCCCGGCTTCGTCACGAGACGTCAGGCGGGGAGTCTGATGGGCCCAGATCATCTTGAAGTACGGCTGCACCAACTTGTTTCGCGCCGGCAGGTTGAGCCAGATCTGGAACAGCTCGAGGTGGTTGGGTTGCTCAGGATCGAGCAGCGGAAACATCTCCGCGTGCTGCACGCCAGCGCCTGCGGTCATCCACTGCGTGTCCCCTTCGCCGTAGCGCCCCGCAGCGCCCATCGAGTCCGAGTGGTCAACGAGCCCACGCCGCACCACGGTGACCGTCTCGAATCCGCGATGGGGATGCCTCGGAAACCCCGGCACCACCTCTCCGTGATACATGCGCCACCCATCTCTGACGACAAAGTCTTGGCCCAGTTGGCGTCCCGCGAGCGACGCTTGGGGGCCAAGCTGTTCGTTGCCGGCCGGGTACCGATCGTCGTGATGGACGCAGAATAGAAAAGGATCCTGGGTCTGCCAGGGAAACCCGAGTCGGCCGATCCTTCGGATCGCGGTGGTAGGGTCGGTGATCTGCGTGTTCATCGCTGGAGTCTCCCGACGCGGGGCGGGGCGCGTACACGATGCGGAGGCTCCCGCAGCAAGGACGAGCAGCGAGTCGCGTCTGGTCAATCGAGTCATCGGGTGTTTCAGTGGAGAACGTGCGGCAGCCGCTGGCACCGTCAAGGTTGCAACCGAGGATCGTGGGGTTGCAGCGATGTGCGCCCCGTCGCGACCTGCCTCACACGCCTCTGCCCCGCGTTCCACGAGGCGGTGAAAGACCAAACCGTTCGAGCAGAACCAGAAGATTCTGTCGCCAGTGCCGAAGCCGAGCCCCCTGGCACGAGCTGTCGGGCCGACCTGGCGAAAAGGTACTCCGAGAGTGGGCCCGAGCACCAACGGGAGCTATCCCTGACTCCCGCATGTCAGCCACCACCGCTACCAGTGGTTTCTTCGACCGGCTCCACTTGGCCGTGATTGGAGACGAGCCCGAATTCGAGAGTGCCTTGGATCAAGCCGCGGGGGCGACCCGCTGGCGGGTGTCTCCGCTCGCGTTCCGCGCCGAGTCGATTCCCATCGTCGCCCATCTTGGCGCTCAGGTCGCGGTCGTCTGTGGCCAGAATCGCCCCTCCGAGGCGCGGGAACTGCTCGAGAAGCTGTCCGCTGCGCTCCCCTCCGTGGTGCGAGTCCTCGTCGCCCGTGAGATGGACCGCGACGCGGACGCCCACTTGGTGCTCGTGGAACCATTTGAGGGCGACGAGCTACGAGACATCATCGAAGTCGCACACGGTACGTGGCGGAGCCTCGAGGACACCGGCTGATCCGCGAGACGCCCACTGCAGTGTCGCGACTCAGTCGACGTGGACGTCGCCCGACCCCCGCTGCGGGATCTCCACCGACCCGGCATTGGCGACGGTGATGTCCCCAGACCCGTCGCGGACGACGACCTGACCGCCCACGTCCGTGATGACCAAGTCTCCGGACCCATCGTCCGCGCTGACGTTGCCTTCAACCCTGCGCACCACGAGGTCCCCCGCCCCATCGTCGACCCTAACATCGCCGCCCACGTGCTCGATAACCGCATCGCCCGAGCTATCGCTACAGCTGACCGACCCACCCACATTCTGCACTACCAGGTCGCCGGACCCGTCAACGATGACGACGGACTGGGTGATGTCCTGAACGACGGCATCTCCGCTTCCGTCGTCCAACGTCAGATAGGCTAGATTCTGGACCACCAGATCACCTGCGTCGTCGTCGATGGTCATCGCTAGCCGCTCGGGGACGCGAAGCTCGACGTCGAAGTAGTACCCGCGCGGCGCCGAGTCGAGATCGATGACCAACTCTCCAGCCGCGTCGCCGAGCTCGACGAAGTCGATGACGACCGCGTCCTTGGCCTCTTCGTCGTGCGCCGAATTGCGCCGGGTGCGGAGCCTGGCGTCGACGCTAATCGATTCGCGTCCCGCTTCGCCCGTGACCACGAGGTCCCCGTCGTCGTGCTCGAAGACCACATCGTCGAGGGAAGCCACGGAGAAGTCCGCGGAGTAGCGCGCCACCGTTCGGTCGGCGTTGCAGCCCGACAGCGCCACCACCCCGCAGAGAACGAAGAGCGTCATCGCTCCTGAGACGAAATGCGTATTCATGGTCATCTCCATGGGCAGCGGCGTCATCGCGCCCTCACCTGCTGCGTGCCCGTACCCCCCGGAGGCGTTCACGAAAAAGATCCGTTCGCGAGGTTTGGCCGGCGGATCAGTCACGGATCTGGGCGCTGCGAGCCGCCGTCAGGGCCAGCTCCAGCGAAAAAGGCCCCCCCGACAGTCCGTGGATCTCGGTCAAGACCAGGGCGATACTCTCGGCGGTCGCATCGGCCGGAACCCCCACAATCGCCCAGCGAGCGGTGGCCCCGCGCCGCAAATCGCGCCCCTGCTGCACATGCAGACGCGTGCTGCGATAGACGACCACAGTGGTGGCCCCCGGCCCCAGCAGCTCGACCGCTCGCAGCGCAAACGCAAGCCGATCGAAGCGTCCCGAAGTGCCCCGATCGGACCGCCGAAGCTCGGTGACAACCTCGTAGCGGTAGGGAGTCGCGTTGCGGCCAAAGTCGCTCATGTACCCCATAGACTACCCGGAAGCCGGGCGGGCGCGAACTCCAGTCAACTGTTCTTGGTCCCAGATCTCACTTGTGTTGAGCTCGTCACCTTGCGGTGCTCACCCAGAGAGGGCCCCGCAAAACTCATTTTCCGGCTCAATCTGTTTGCGGGATGATCATCCATTGCCCAGTTCGGCCAACACAACCGAACTGAAGAGACTGGCCCCGCGCCAATGGCCTGAGCGCCGAATGGGTGAACACCACCGCATCCGCAGCACCGGAGCCGCGGGACTGGACTCAGCGCCAGAGTCGATCGCGCAGCCCCGAGGCGCGCTCGACCCGGCGACCAATCGCTGCGCGGAGCGCCGCTTCGGTTCCGAAGAGGGTAACCCGCCGACGAGCTCGGGTGACAGCGGTGTAGAGAAGCTCCCGCGTGAGCAGCGGAGAGCGCGCGTCGGGCAGCACGACGGCCACCTCGTCCACCTCGGACCCCTGACTCTTGTGCACGCTCATGGCGAAGGCGGTCTCGTGTGGCGGAAGTCGCGATGGAGCCAACTCGCGTAGGGCGGCGCCCCCTGCGGCGAAGTACACCCGCTCGCGGCCGGTGGCTGTCGGGCTCCAGATCGCACCGATGTCACCGTTGAAGAGATGCAAAGCGTGGTCGTTCTCGGTGATCATCACGGGGCGCCCGCGATACCAGCGAGACGACTGCCCCGCCCCCTTCGGGAGCAGTCCGGCGGCCACCAGCGCACGCTCGATCTCCTGATTCAGCGACTCGATTCCCGAGGGGCCTCGACGATGCGCGGCCAGGACTCGGAAGCACTCGAGCAACCCCAGCGCGTCACTGGGGTTTCTGGCACGCAGGAACGGGCGAAACCCTTCGACCACTGCCCGCCGCAATGCCCTTCCAATTCCCCCTTCCGAAGCCTGGAAGACGAAGCCCACGTCTTCGGCACTGGGTGCGTGCAGCAGCGCGAGCGCATCCTCCGCCCGACCGCGCTGGATGGCGCGCGCCAGACTCCCGATCCCGCTGTGCGTGCCGAAGCGATGACTGTCCGTCAGCTGGACCACATGGTCCCCGATGCCCGGTCGCCCCTGCCGCTCGCCATCCGGAAGCTCCTCGCCGAAGGCATCCCAGACCCGCTGCCGCAGCGCCGTCGAGTAGGCCAGTGGCGTTGATCCACAGATGTCGCCAAGCACCGCGCCGGCTTCGACACTCGCGAGCTGGTCTCGGTCTCCCAGCAAGACGAGGCGCGCCTGCGACGGGACCGCTTCGACCAGTCGTCGCATCAACGCCACGTCGACCATGCTCGCTTCGTCGACGATAACGACATCCGCGTGCAAAGGGTTCGCCGCGTCGTGCCGCACGCGAGTCCGCGATTCTGGAGCCACTCCCAGTGCGCGGTGCAGGGTCGAGGCTTCTTCGACGATGGCGGCACGCACCGACTCCGTACAATCGAGCCATCCCTTGGCACGTCGAATGGACTCGACCAGGCGCGCCGCGGCCTTCCCAGTTGGAGCCAGGAGCTGAACGCGAGGCACGGGGCACCCGCGCACAACCGCCTGCTCGGCGAGCATGGCCAGGAGCTTGACCACCGTCGACGTCTTGCCGGTACCGGGTCCTCCCGAAATGACGGTGAAGCGGGAGAGCAGCGCAATCTGCACCGCAACGCGCTGCCAGTCCGTGGTGGCAGGCGCGGCACCGAACAGCCGCGCCATCGAGTCCCGTGGCGCGCCACGGTGACCTGCGTCTTCGCACGCCCCTACCCGCTGCAACAGGAGCTCCGCGAGCCGCTGCTCGTGCTGCCAATACCGACGCAAGTAGAGACGCACGCCGCGGTCGAGGACGAGGGGAACGCTTTCCTCGCCACTCCCCACCAGAGGGCTGTCCGCCAGGCCAGTCAACCACTCCTCGAGGGAAGGCAGCGGCAGTCCCACCGGCTGCCCGTCGCTGCCCACCAGGGGTCGCCCCGCCACCTGCGCGAGGTCCACGCACAGGTGGCCCTCGCGTGTATGGCGACTGGTCAGCGCAGCACCCAGCAGCGCGAGCGACGAGGCCCCCGGTGCGAGACGGCTCAGCGCCAGGGCGAAGTGCCGATCGAGTGGCGCCAGCACACCGGCGTCGGTCAGCTGGGCCAACCACTCCTCGAGGGTCACGTCGCCGACCTCCCGTCACCGTCGAGCACGTCGAGCAGCGCTTCGATCATCGCAACGTCAGGGCGGTCAGCGAAGACGCCCGCCGCCGGCCCGCGGCGGGGACTCATGCCCCGCAGGAAGAGATAGAAGATACCGCCGAAATCGTCAGCGTAGTCGTAGCCGGGCTGGCGAGCTAGCAGGTGCCGGTGGAGCGCCGCCGCGTAGAGGTGATACTGCAGGAAGTAGTGGTGATCGGCCATGGCGTCGGTCAACCGCGACGGAGCGTAGTCGGCCAAGCTGGGACCCAGATGATTCGACTTGTAGTCGACGACGTACCAGCGCCGGTCATGCACGAACACCAGATCAATGAACCCACGCAAGTAGCCGGTGAGGCCGTCGAACCCGAGGTTTGCCACGCGGGTCGCATAGTCGCGAGGAACCACCGGGCTGGCGTACTTGGAGAACACGGTCGCCAGACGCCGCGGGGTCAACGTTCGCCGGCGAGCCGACTCCACGGCCCCAGCACGCTCCCGCCCCACGGGCAAGGTGAACTCCATCTCGGAAATGCGAGCTGAACTCGGGATCCGGCTGAGGCGCAGACCGCTCGCGTCGAGCGGGGTCTCGACCACCGACTGCAGGCCGCGCACCACAGCGTCGGCGTGCAGCCCGCCGTTGATCCCGAATCGCTCCAGGCAGTCGCTGCAGAGAGACTGCCAGTCCGCCGTGTCAGCCGTGGTGAAGTCGAGCTGCTCCAGGATCCCATGCAGCGCGCTGCCGGGACCAGCTCCCCGCGGAAAGGTATGAAACTCGCCCGGAAAGTCCCCAGGCTCGACGCTACTCCCCGCAGTCGAGGAATGAATCGCAGCAGCATCGTGGTCGAGCCCCTCCGCGGCAGGACCTTCCGCCTCAGCAGCGCCGGAAGTCAACGCCGAGAAGCTGGTCGCCCTCCACCGCGAATCCAGGCGTCTTCGGGCCCTGCGGTGCGCCAGCGACTGCACCCCAACCCCGCGCGGCTGGTACCGTCTCAACGGGTCCGTCCCGGGCTCGCTGACCGTCACTGCAGATGCCATCCCAGGTCGTCGCGAAACCGCAATCAACTCCTCGAGATCGGCGAGAAGTTCATCCACCTCCGCGCGCTTGACGCGCTCCGCTGGGGTCCGCTCGTTGGCCTTCTCCAGGAACCCCGGGTCATGCAGCAGATGGGCTAGCGGACTCGTCCCATAGCTCCGCAGGTTCCCACACACGACAACCAGTCGGTGCTTGGCCCGGGTCATCGCGACGTAGGCCAACCGCAAGGCCTCGGCCAACGCCTCCTGATCCGCCAGGCGACGCGCCTCTGGACGCTGCTCCCCCGGCGCCAGGTCGACGGTGAGACGGTGCTGCTCCGCGGGGTCGTGATACTGCACCATCATCGTTTCGAAGCGCAGCTTGCCGTCCCAAAGAAAAGGGCAAAAGACGACGGGGTACTCGAGGCCCTTGCTGCGATGCATGGTGGTCAACTGGACCGCGTGCGCATCGCTCTCGAGACGCACCTGCTGCGACTCTGGAGCCAGAACGTCCCGAGCCGCAGCGTCATGCCTCACCTGGTCGAGCCATCGCAGCAGCCCGGCCACGCCCAGATGGAGGGTCGCAGCGGCTTCATGCAGGAGTTCACCCAGATGCATCAAGTTGGTCAGCCGACGTTCTCCGCCCCGCTCCGCCAACAGCTTTGGGGGCAGGGCAAGCTTCCGCAGGAAGCTCCGAAAGGCCTGCACGAAGCCCCGTTGGACCCAGATTTCGTGCCAGGTGAAGAACTGTTCCACCCAGCGCTCCCACGCCACCTCGTCGCGGGCGAGCCGATCGAGCTCATTGGCCGACAGCCCGATGATCTTCGTCGCGAGCGCGGCGCGGAGCGCGGCGGTAGCGGCAGGAGCGGCCATCGCACGCAGGATCCGTGACAGCTCCGCAGCCTCGGGAGCATCGAACACGCTGGCATCTCCGTGCAGCACCGCCGGCACTCCAAGCCCAGCAAGTACCTCCTGGAGTTGCAGGGCTTCTCGGTTCTTCCGCGTCAGCACGGCAATATCCCCCGGTCCGACACGGCGGCCATCGATCGTCGCGCCCGAGTCGAGGAGGACAACGATCTCCCGGGCGACAGCCGCGTGCACCACCCCCGCTGCCATTCGCTTGAGAACCAGCGGGTCACGCCCCTGCTGGGAGTCGTCCTGACGCACGAAGAGGAGCTGGAACGGTGCGGAGTCCCGAACGGCGCTCCCCCGAGAGACCGGCCACTGCAGTCGATCCGTGGCCCCTGCTCTCGGCTGGACGGGATGGTAGCGGATCGCCTCCAGCTCGAAGGGGCGTTCGGGTCGGGAGAACAGCTGGTTGAGCGCGTGCAATAGCGTCGGATCGGTCCGGTAGCTCGTGTCCAGGGTCCAGATGGCGCCGCTGGCATCCCGCGCGGCACGCAGATACGCGAACACATCGGCGCCACGAAAAGCGTAGATCGCCTGCTTGGGGTCACCGATCATCAACAGAGCACCGCGCGGCTGGTTCGCGTCGTCCGAGTAGATCCGATCGAAGATGTCGTACTGAGTGGGATCCGTATCCTGGAACTCGTCGATCAGCCCGTAGGGATGGCGTTCGAAGATGCGCTTCGCAAGCACGCGGCCCCCCTCCCCGCGCAGAGCCTGAGCGAGCTGCTGCAGCAGATCGTCGAAGGTTTGGATCCCCGACCGCTGCTTCCGGTCGACCAGCTCGGTACACGTGAAGGCGATGAGGTCGTGCGCCACCCGCAACGTCCAGTCGGCGAGATCCCGCTCCAGTGCTCGGTGCGCATCCCAGAGCCGCCCACAGGCCGTGAAGAAGGGATGCTCGGGAGTCGCGCATCCCTTCTTGGTCGCCGCACGGAGACGGGGAGCGGTGAAGCGCTCGAAATCCTCGAACATGCCCCTCGTACTCGCGCTCTCGCTCTCGAGCAGCTTCTCGAGCTGGGCGATCCACCCTGGCACCGACGCGGTGCGATACATCGTGCGACTGAGGGCCGGACTGGAACTCAGAAGCGCCGTTACTTCATCCCGACTCGTCTCCCAGCGAGCAGCCAGCGCCTTCCGCTCGGCAAGATAGCGCTCAAGGGCCGGCTCGGGATCGCAGACGCGGGGCTCCGGCTCGACACGAATCCCAGGCGCCCCCGCCACGAGTCGCGCCAGTCGCTGCATGCTGGGCACGGGGAGGTGGGTCTGCAAGTGGCGAACGCAAGCCTCCGCTGCCCCCTCGGTGACGCGGGCCCAGAAATCTTGCACCAGTTCGCTGAGCAGGGGACGGGAATCGGTCACCAGCTCGAGATCGAACCGAACCCCGCTCTCGAAAGCGTGCTCCTGGAGTACTCGCTGACAGAACCCGTGAATGGTGTAGATTGCCGCCTCGTCCATCGACCTCAAGGCTTCCTGGAGCCGCTGGCGATCTCCCTCGCGGTCCGAGCTCGACCTCACCAGCGCCTCGATCTGAGGGTCGTCGGGTGACTGCCCCACCTCCATCGCGGTGACCGCCGACCGCAACCGGCTCCGGATCCGATCCCGTAGCTCTGCCGTGGCAGCGTTGGTGAATGTGACGACGAGCAGCTCATCGACCCGTACCTGGCGCTCCAGGATCAAGCGCAGGACGAGCGTCGTAATCGTGTAGGTCTTTCCCGTCCCTGCGCTCGCCTCGATGAGCTGGCGCCCGACCAAAGGGACGCGCTGCCAATCTAAAGGTTGCACGTTCACGCTTCCTCCTCGACGAAGGCAGCGAGCAAAGGCTCGAACACTAGTCGCGCCAACTGGGGAAACGAGGGAACGGAGAGCGCCTCAGGGAGCGGAACGGCGAATGGCTCGTAGGGAGCATCGGGGTCCACTCCGATGGGATCCCAACCACCGAAGACCAGCGCCACGTAGGGATCCTCGGACTCCCCTCGCTGGCGATTGAAGTCCGCGGGCAGATAGAGCTCTCGCGCGTTCTTGAGTGCGCCTTGCTCGGCCGCCGCCACTTCTCCGGGATCACGGTCGAGGCGCTGAGTGCGCACGGTCACGTAGCGCCTCGACGCTGCCGAGAAGAAGGGCAGCGGGACCTGCATGCCGAGACGGTAAAGGCGCACGAGTTCAGCAAGCAGCGACCGGGCCCGGGATTCCGGCAGCGACGCGAAAGCGACACGCTGCGCACCGTCTCCCCCCGGGTCGCGACCGACAACGAGGGTCGTTCGCGGCAGATCATCGGGCGCCTCGACGCACTGAAGCGCCAGGTGCTCCACCCAGGCGCGCAGCTCGTGACGGGGCTGGATTCGGGAGAACCCAGCGCGAATTTGCGCTCCCGGCCACAGATTTCGCAGCTGCCCTTGCACTCGAGCATCGCCGCAGTCGATCACCACCTCGGCCGGTGGCAGTCGCTCACCCGCTGCCCATCGGTGCGTCATCTCAGCCAGCACCCGGACGTCGGGCACCAGGTCGTCGAACCAGCAGCGGCCGGAGACGCCGACTGGCAACACTCCCCGCGCCCGCACCGCAGCCCAAACCGCCTCCAGTGACTCGCCGCGAAGCAGCGGCTGACCCGAACGCGCCTCCGCCAATGTCAGCTCCAGCAGAGAGGTTCCCAGTCGCCAGCGCTCGAGGGGGTCGAGAGTGATGGGGTCGTGATCGTCGAGCACCGCGGGGCGTTCTTCGAGATGAAGACCGAGCCGACCACGCAAGAGGGCCCGGGCAGGATTCTCGAGAAACGCGGCCAGCTCCTCGAGTGAGATCCCGACCGGGGCCTCCTCCAAGTCGAGCTCGGGGAGGGGTTCCTGGACGAACCGGGGAGGATCGGACGGCTCGCTCACGAGCTGCGCCGCCCCCTCCGCCGCCAGACTGTCGAAACTGAACAGGTGTGGGGACTGGTCCCGCTCCTCCAGTGTGGCCGAGCGATCGGTGAAGTACCGAGGACTGAACGGCTGAAGTGGATGCTCGGCGAAGACCTGCGCCCGGACTCCTGGTGGAGCGGGACCAAAATCGAGAGTTCGCTGCGGCGATGTGTCCGTGGCGGCGACGAACGACTCGGTGAGCACGTCGAGTAGCTCACCCAGTACGACCGCCGGGGGAAGCACCGAATTGTCATGCACGCTCCGGCCCACGTAGGTGACGATCAGCTGGTCACGGGCGCTCAGCAGTGCCTCGAGGAAGAGGTATCGATCCTCGTCCCGAACCGATCGGTCGCCAGGACGCGGCCGCGCCGCGATGAGATCGAACCCGAGGCGGCGCTGCAGCCGCGGGAACTGACCATCGTTCATGCCCAGCACCGCGACGACCCGAAATGGGATGCTGCGCATGGGGAGCAGGGCGCAGAACGTGACGCCACCGGTGAGAAACTGCCGCGCGGACAGGTGCGCCTCGAGCGCTCGTTCAACCAGCGAAGCGATGACCTCGCTCGGAAGCGCGCGCTCGAATCCAGACTCGAGCGCGTGTCTGCCGAGTTGTCGAAGCGCCTCGCGTACCGCCTGTACCTCCCACTCGAGCGAGGCATCCACCGCCAGCGTTGTGGAGAGCACCCTCTCCAGAAGGGAAACCCACTCTCCCACCTGGTACTCCCCACGAAAGGCCGAATGGAACTCGAAAAGTCTCTCGCACAGCTCCGCGAGCCGCCCCAGCGCTTCCGCCGAGCTACCCTCCACATCATCGTAGGGCAGCGTGCCGCCGAACAGCTCGCGGTCACCGCCCGGCATCGCATAGCCGAGCAAGAGTCGGTGGAGACCGAAGCGCCAGGTGTTGGCCTCGCTCGGCGGCTGCCCGTGAGCCGCCCGATCCGCAGCGTCCACACCCCAGCGTATGCCGGCCTCGCCGATCCAGCGCCGCAGCAGTGGGACCTCCTCGACCCCCATGCCAAAACGGTCCAGCACGGGGCGATGGTGGAGCAGGTCCGCCACGGCGCTGGCACCGAACCGCCCGCGAAGGACGGCGAGAACCGCGAGGAAGGCCTGAGCGACGGAGCTGGCAGCGCGGTGCGAACGATCGGCGATCGAGTACGGAATCGCCAGCGAATCGCCCTGCCCACCGCCGAACGTCGCCTCGATCAACGGAGCGTAGAGCTCGACATCGGGAGCCATCACGACAACGTCCTCCGGACTGAGCGACGGATCCGCCTCGAACCGCGCCCGCAGCTGGTCGCGCAGCACTTCCACCTCCCGACTGGGACTGTGGCAGGCATGAACCGAGAGACTGTGATCGTCGGCGGCCAGCACTTGCGGCTCCGCCTCGCGCCCTGCTCCTCGGTGCCGAAGGAGCAGGACGTCGGACTGCAGCACGTGAAGCGCCGAGTCCTGGCCGGGGTTCACATACGGATCATCTTCCACGGGGACATAGTTGGAGACCGATTCGAGTACCCGCTGGAAGTCCCGCTCGACGCGTCCAAAAGTGGCCAGGAGCGGGTTTCCCTCAGCAAGGAGCAGAGACTCCGGGTCGGGGGCCACACTCCCGATCACCGCCGAGCGCCGCAGCTCGCGCAGGATCTCGCGCTGCGAGCGGATCTCGGAAACGTGCTCGCGCGAGGGACTGAGCGAGAACAGGTGCACCTCGATGCGCTGGGAGAGAACATCTAGCAGCTCCAAGTAGATCGGCGGGAGCGACGAGATACCGAACACGGAAACCCGTTCCGGCAGCCCTGGGGGCAGCGCTGCGAGCTCGGACCACTGCGCCAGGAATCGCTGCGCGCGCGCGGCGGTGTGTTCGGCACCCAGCAACTCGACCAGCCGTTGCCAGAGTCGAGCTTGCCACGCTTCCTCCGAAGACGGCTCCCCCAAGGTGGTATCGCCAGCTTCCCACCGCAGCACCATCTCGGGTCGATAGACCGCGTAGTCGTCGAACGTGTTGGCGATTCGGGCCGCCAACTCCAGGAGCTTGTGCCCCCCTGCATCGCCGGTCAGGTAGCGCGCGATGGGGGCAAAAGTCGGCTCGTGCGCCAGCTCCGGCAGCAGTCGGGCAATCCACCAGCGCAGCCGCTCACGGTCAAAGGGATCGGCATCCCCGGCGGTCTCCAGAACCTGACACAGCACACTATCGAGAAAGCTGCGGGGGAATGGAAAGCTCGCGCCCGCCCAGACCCCAAGGCGCGCAGCAAGCTGGATTGACAGCCAGCGCTCCATGCCCCGGCTCTGCACCACGATGACCTCTCGCATCAGGGGCGAAGTCAGCGGCCTGGCCACCACCCTCGCCAGGGCCTCGACCAACACCTCAACGCGGTTGCTACGATGAACGTACACGGCACCTCGCCCGGAAGCGACAACGCCATTGATACGCAGGCGGCCCCACCCAAGCAATCGCCACCCCGACCGGATTGATGGCCGAAGACCCGGCCGATGCGGGAAACGCCGCGCCGCGACGAAGCAAGGCGGGACGGGTCACGCGCCACAGAAGCACGACGGAGACCACGGACCGCGCGCGCCGGGACGGCGAGCGGCATCGTCCCCGTTTTCCGGGAGCACGGCGCAGAGAAGTCAAAGCAAGTGGCCGAGTGCGGTCTCGGCGGCATTTTTGCGGCGTGGCCGCGATCGTTAGGCGAGCCACCACGAACGTCTCGACCAGCGGCCAAGCGCGATGGGGAGCGTCACCCCGCCCCCCCCTCTCTGCGCTCTCGAAATCCGGACCGCTAGGCGCTAGAAAGACGCGTCCCCTGCCGGCCCGGAGGAACCGTTGCGTCGCCTGCTCCCTCTCACCCTATTCGCCTTCGCCGTCTTGGCCTGCACCGGGCCACAGCAGGAAGTGAACAGCGCCGACGAATACGAAGCCTGGGTCCAGGAGGGTCGCGGGCCGGAACCACAGAGTGTCGAGTGGCTCTACGCGCTGCAAGACTACCAGGGTGATCGCCAGGGCGAGTGCGTGAGGCTGCACCAGGTACTGCAGGCCGAGCGTGGTTGCGACGGGGTGGTCTGCCGCCACGCCGCCGAGCTGGGTCGGGACTGGCTGCAGCTGTGCGAGCAGTACACGGACCCGACCGTGCGCGGCACGCTGGAACAGCTGATCCGAGAATACCGCGAACGCGCCGCAGCACCGCCCACGGATTGCTCGAAGCAGGCGGAAGCGTGGCTCGCGGGGGGCTGCGGGGAAGAAGGAGCGTGTCTCCCGGAAGTGAAAGCGTGGGCCACGCGCTGCGCACAGCCGATCGGCTCCCCTCTCACTCTCACGATGCTGGAGCAGCGCATCGAGACGAGCTACGCCGTTCCCCACCGCGTCATCCTGGATACCCGCGGGTGCGATGCGCTCGGCGAGGAGTTGAAGCAGGCCGCCAAGTGCCGCCGCAAGTCCCGATGCGAGGACGAGCTGCCCCAGCTCGAGCGCTATCGCGCGAAGTGTGTGCCGAACGGCGACGCGATGTCCCCGGATATCGCCCTGGCCGCTCTCCGCCTACTGGTAGCGACCGGACAGGGTAGCCAGGTTCCCGTGGCTGATACGCCCCAGCGACTCGCTCGCGAGGACGCGCCGCTTGAGCTCACCGATGGCAGCGGGGCGGTCCTCCAGGTCTGCCGAGAACGCCCCAAGAACGTGGAGGACTACCTACTCGCCGCCCGGGGCTGCGAACAGTCCATCCTGGTTGCTCGCTTCTTCCCCGGAAAGCCACATCGGGTACTGCGTGCGGCCTGGGTCCCCCATCCCGATCCGACGACCTTCGCCACCTGGTATCCAGCGCTCCTGGTCGCCGGGGCCTCCGAGCAAACCGACCAACAACCCCTCGAGCGCTTCGCCAAGGAGCTGACCGGTGCGGCGCAGCTCGCGGAGAACCACCCCCGAGCCAAGGAACCGCTCGCCAAGCTCCTCGCAGCACTCGATGTACTCCCACTGGAGCTGGTGAGCTCGAGTACCGTCCAGCAATCCCTGGCGGACCAGGATACCAAGTTCGTGGCGGCCTTCGCGGAGCTGGGGAAGCAGAAGCTGAACGCCCCGCACCCCGTCGAGCGAGCCGATCTGCATGCCTTCGTCCATCGCTCGGAAAATCTGCCACTTGCCGATCTGAATCCAGAAGGAGAGCTGGCGCCGGGAGCCGCGACGCCGGGTGGCGCGCTACGCCTGCGGCGCGCCATGCCCAACGCCTTTCGGGCCTACTTCGCCGAGATCGAGAAGCTACAAGGCACCATCCGCTTCAAGAACCTCGACCGCCGACAGCTCGCGGAGCTCGAAGACCGAGTCGTCCGGGCGGCCGCCGAATGCCAACGCTTGCGCCAAGAACGCGCCACTGCGGAAGAGAATCTGCTGCGCTGCGCCTTCGCCAGCAAACCCTGTCCAGAGGGTCAGACCGCGACCTGGGCCGGATCCCTGCTGGATGCGAAGTCGCGAACGAAGAATGCCTGGGCTGCAACCGAGCTGGCCCTCTGGAGTCTGCCCGACGACCGGCGTGGAGCTGCCCAAACGGCAGCAGCGGGCGTCTGCCCGACCCCTTAGGGGGCCACCTCTGTCCTCCCCCGCTGTTCTGAGCTTGCCGGAAAGCAATCTCACGCTAAAGAAACGATCAACCCTCGCGCTGCCTCGTCTCAGCTTGGATCCGACATGGCCCGGGAGACCCGACTCGGAGCTGACGCGCTCGACTTCTACCTCGACGACCTCGCGGCGGTGCCACCGCTGTCGCGGGAAGCCGAGGTTGAACTTGCCTTGAAGGTCGAAGCCGCCAACGCGGCAGCGCGGGCTGCTCTCCTGGAATGCCGGGTCGCTCCGCGCCTGGTGCTGGACCTTCTGCGGCGAGTCGCTGACGGCGAGCTCTCCGCCGCAGAGCTCGCGGACGTGGGGGATCCGGAGAGCTTCGACGAGGCCGGCATGCGACAGCGCTTTCTCGCCGCTGCTCAGCGACTCCAGGAGCTGCTGAGCGACGGCTGCCGGTGCGCCCGAGACGAAGACTGTCCCTGCGTCGAAGCAAGCGCCTTCGTCGCCACACTTCCGTTCAGTCGTGCCTCGATTGGCGCGCTGCTCGAGCAGCTGCGCCGGCTCGCCGAACTGGAGCGCGAAGAGGTTACCGGGTCCGGTCCCTCCGCACAGGAAGCGTGGCAGGACGCCCGCCGTCATCTGGCGGCAGCGTCACGCGCGAAGTCGAAGCTCGCCGAAGCCAATCTGCGACTGGTGGTGTCGCTCGCTCGCCGGTACTCGCGACGGGGCCTGCCAATTGGAGACCTGATCCAGGAGGGAAATCTGGGACTCCTCAAGGCGATCGATGGTTTCGACCCGCACCGGGGCTTCCGGCTCAGCACCTACGCCAGCTGGTGGATCCGGCAGTCGATGCAGCACGCGCTGGCCGAGCAGACACGCACCATCCGCGTCCCCCGCCACATGACCGAAGCCGCCGCGGCGGTAGACCGCTACTCGAGAGGGTTTCGCGCGCGACATCGGCGGGCCCCCTCGCCGCAAGAAATCGCAACGGGGATCGGCCTGCCGCTGGCCCGTGTCCAGTCTGCGCTGGACTTGGCGCCGGACGCCATCAGCCTGGAGACACCACTCGGCAACGACGACGACGCTCTCGAGCTGGGAGATACCGTCGCGGACGCGAACGGGCCGAGCCCAGCTGACGTCCTCTTGGTCCGAGATTTCTCCGCACAGACCCAGCATGCGCTGGAGACTCTATCCCCGGACGAGCGGGCCGTCCTCAGCCTGCGCTTTGGACTGGGCGACGAGGGCGTTGCCCACGCCATCGACGAGGTCGCCGCGCTGCTGTCAATGACCGCAGAGCGCGTCAGACAGACCGAAGCGCGAGCACTTCGCAAGCTCCGCCAGGCGAAGCGGACGCGCGCCCTGCGCAGCTACTCTCGAGAATGAACCGCACCTGACCAGAGACGAGGGCGCAGCCCCTAGATATGCACTCACCAGTGGGTGAACTGGTGCAGCAGTTCGCAAGTTCGTTCCGGGTTTCCGCCGGGTCGACACTGGGGTGGAGGGCCGGAGGAAACCCGGAGACGCACCCGTCCGAACTGGGCACCGGATCACATTGGGTACGACCACCGGAACGAACTTCCGGGTTGTCGTACTAGGCGGCGGACGGCTGGGCGCGCGGTCATCTGGCGATGGCCACGCAGCGCGCGGTCCGACAGCGCAATTGGCCGCGCCCCGGGCGGTCCGCTCCGATGCTATGCTCCGCCGCACACCGCACCGCATGACCACGACTCCCAAACCCTCTCCAGCTCCAGCCGAAGCGAACTCGGCCACTGTGCCGCCACCAGCGCGGACGCTGGATCTCGTGGGGACCACAGCAATCGGCATCGGCGCCATCGTCGGGGGCGGGATCCTCGTGCTCGCCGGCGTCGCGCTCCGCGCGGCAGGTCCCAGTGCGATCCTAGCCTTCGCTCTGAACGGCGTGATCGCACTGATGACGGCGCTGAGCTTCGCGGAACTCGCGGCCACGTTTCCCGAAAATGGGGGTGCCTATGTCTACGCTCGCAAGGTGCTCGGGGTACGCCCCGCCTTCGCGGTCGGCTGGGTCCTGTGCCTGGCATACATCGTCGCAGGGGTCCTCTATGCGCTTGGCTTCGCCGAGTACGGACTTGCTTGCGTGGGCGAACTCTGGCCCGGGTCGGCGCCCACCACACTGCACTCGCGCTGGCTCGTGCTCACGGTCGCGGTCAGCAGTGTTCTCGCCTACACGATCAGTCTCATTCGCGGAACAGACAGCAAGGGAGATTTTGCCACGTGGGGCAAGGTCGTCGTCTTCGTCGTGTTGATCGCGGTTGGGTTGGCCACGCTGCCCACACGCGAAGACCCGGCGATCCGCCAGGGATTGTCACCGTTCTTCGCGGGCGGCGGGATGGGGGTGATTCTCACCATGGGCTTCACATTCATCGCCCTGCAAGGCTTCGAGATCATTGGCGCGGTGGGCGGCGAGGTGAAGGATCCGGCGCGCACCATGCCACGCGCGATGCTGCTCTCGCTTGGCGCCAGTCTCCTCATCTATCTGCCGTTGCTGTTCGTGGTAGCAACCGCCGGGGTGCCCGCCGGGGACTCCATCGTCGCCATGAGCGAACGCGAACCGGGCACAGTGATGGCCACCGCGGTGGGAAACTACCTGGGCAAGGTTGGCTACTGGCTCGTGCTCATCGCCGGCGTCCTGGCGACCCTCTCGGCGCTGCGCGCCAACCTGCTCGCAGCGTCGCGGGTTGCGGTAACGATGGCCCGCGATCGGACCCTGCCCGCTCTGCTTGCGCAGGAGCATCAGACCGCTCGCACCCCGGTCGTCGCCCTCTACGCCACCGCGCTCGCGGTCGTCACCATTCTCTTCGTCGTTCCCGACCTGGCGGCAGCGGGCGCCTCAGCCAGCTTGATCTTCTTGGTGTGCTTCGCCATGGGCCACACCATGGCGTGGCTGTCGCGCCGTCGGCAGCCCGTCTCGGACCACAGCCACGCGACGTTTCGGGCCCCGTTCTTCCCCGCCCTACCCATCACAGGAACGATCGCTTGCCTGGCGCTGGCGGCCTTCCAGGCCGTGGTCGTGCCCTCCGCCGGTGGGGTCACGATCGTCTGGCTCGGTCTCGGCGTGCTGCTCTACTTCGGCGTCTTCTCCGCGCGCGCGCGGGTGGTGGATGCATCGGCGGTGGCCTTCCAGCCCGAGCTCCTGAGGTTGCGGGGACACTCCCCGGCGGTGCTCGTGCCAGTGGCCAACCCGGACAAGGTGGACGAGTTGATTCGCATCGCCAGCATCCTCGCACCACCACGGGTCGGACGGGTGCTGCTGCTCAACGTGGTCGACCCCGATGCCTCGCTACATGGCGATCCGATCGAAAACGCGCAGCAGGCAGTAGGCAATGCCCTGCGTGCATCACTCGACGAGGGCCACTCGGTGCAGGCCCTGTTGAGCGTCTCCAGCACTCCCTGGGCGGAGATTCGGCGGGTCGCCCACGAGTACCGCTGCTACTCGATCCTCCTCGGCGCGCCGCACTTGACCGAGGAACGGATCGGACAGCTCGAGACCCTGATCAACTCGGTCGACAGCAGCGTATCCTTCCTGTTCGCGCCGGACGACTGGACCCTGAAGAAGGTCGGAAGGGTCGTCGTGCCGGTCGGCGGACGCGGGAGTCACCACGCGCTGCGTGCCAAGGTTCTGGGTGGATTGCTGCGCACGCTGCCAACCGGGGAGGTTCACTGGTTGCGAGCATTGCCAACCGACACACCCGACAGCCAGCTGCGGGCCGCAGAGCGCCAGCTACGCGATCTGGCCGTCGACGTGACCCCGGAACGCTCCCACGTCCGCGCGGAGCGGGCCCGAGACGCGATAGCGTACCTGCTCGACGAACTGGAGCCCACGGACTTGCTGGTGCTCGGGCTCGCGGCGAGGGGAGGTCGACACGTCTTCGGGTCCTTGCTCCCGGACTTGATTCGCAGGAGCCCCTCCGCGTGCCTCGTGATCGCCCGCGGCGACGAAGGCGAGCACCTCGGCGCGCTCGTCCGGCAGGCGACCAACCGCATCTCCCCGTTCGCGTCCAGCGGTTGATGTCAGAATCCGGGGTCCTGGGTGACCGACAGACCTCGCTGATTGGCTCGGTCAATGGTGGAGTGCTCGGGAGGTGCCTCGCGCCTCCCCTCCGACGAGGAGTCGAGACCCGCCTCTGACGCACGTTCGGGCTCACGAGTACCGAAAGCGCGAGACCTCGCCGACGTCGACGGGGCATCCCCGCTGGAAACAGCGGGAGCAGTCCGAGTCACCATTGGCAAGGTCGGAGGACGACGCTCGGCGATCGCCTCGAGCGCTTCCAGCAACTGTCCATGGCCGCGCAAACACGGGAAGCAGTCCCGCCTGCCATCCACCCCACACCCGGAGGTCTCGGTGAGGCGCGTAACGGGAGCCAGAGCTCGCCGATCGCCATGTTCGATCGCCATTGCAACCAGCTCAGCGGCTCGGGAGCAGTCGCTGACCTCCTCCAGCTCCAGAGTCACCTCGAGAGCCCGCGAGAGATGCTGCCGCACTTCCAGGGTGCGGAGCAATGCACCAGCCAGCCATCGGGTTGTCGCATCATGCGCCGGGTCCTCGCGGATCGAGTAGAGCAGGTCGGGACCAATGGGCGCAGCCACGCGCGCCAACGAGCGCAGCACGTCCACGCGCAGCATCGGGTCGTCGAGATCCCGACGGAGCTGGTCCGCCACGGCTTCATCGCGGAGCACTGCCGGCGACGCAATGAACCTCTCCCCCACCTCCGCGAGAAGCTGCTGACGCTGGATGCGGCGTCCTTCCAATAGTGCGAGCAGTTCGTCGGGGCTCAGCTCCTCGGGTTCTCGGGCCGCCAATGTCTTCATCGCCGCATCGTCGCCGAGCGACGCACGCTGCGCGTCGGACAACTCCGGCGGGTCGGCAGGCGGTGCGGAAGCAGCAGCGAAAGCAACCGAAACCGGGACAGCGGGTGCCGCCTGCGGTGGCGCCGGATTCCACGACCGCACCAGGCCCACCAGCAGCGCTGTGGTCACCGCCACGAAGGCCACCACACCCCCAGCCAGCGTGGAGAGACGTGGGCTGTAGCCCAGCAGGCGCACCCTCGTGGACAGGATTCGACGAAGTGGCAGAGCGCGTTTCCAGGCAGTCCGGGCTGCCGTTTCCTGGCGCAGCCGGGCAAAACCGGTGAGCGACATCCAGATGTTGCCGGAGGAGACCCCGGTTTCCTCGGCGTCGAACAGCTCGTCGAAGGGTGCAGTCGAGGCGGAGCGGTTCTCGAACAACGGCGCGCGGTCGACCTGGGTCACATCACCATCGTCGCCGAAGTTCGGTCTCCCGTTCGGTCTCGCGCTGGGCATGCCCTTCACCGACACACCGCTAGCGTACCAGTCGGACTGGGAGGTGACGACGACCCGCCGGGGGTGGGTCATTCTGAAACAAGAGGGTCAGCAACACCCTGGCACAACGACCCACCCCGAGACCATCGCGCCATGCGATATCTGACCCACATCGCACAACCTTTTGATTTCACAGTCATCACCTCGACGACCGGACCGGATAGCCGGGCAGCGTCCAGGGCAAGAGCGGCTGGCACGGTGCTTGTATTACCCCGGGACGAACCTCAAGACCCGGAAAGAGAACGCTCATGGATTCCAAGGACCGCGCCGAAGTCAAGATCGTCGCCCACGACCCCAACCTGCGCGAAAGCCTCCGCGTGCTCCTCGAAGCGGCTGGGTACCGTGCCGCAGAGGTCGCCGATGGCGACGCCGCCACGATCGTGGCCACCCCGGCGAACGAGGTGGTGCCGCTTGCCGAGCTGGAGCGGAGAGCCATCGAGCACGCGCTCCGCGTGACCGGTGGTCGCGTGGCGAAGGCAGCCAAGCTCCTCGGCATCGGCCGCGCCACGCTCTACCGGCGCCTGGCTGCTCGCCAGTCTCGTTCCGCCCCACCCGCGCCCGCTCCGGCCGCTCCGCACACGACGCAGCCGCCGACGCGCCCCTCGCAGGCCCCGGCCTTCCACTGACTCGGCACCAACTCCCGCACGGCCGTCAGCTTCGGGCGAGAGCGGCGGCCGCGGTGATACCGTATCGCTTGAGCAACCGGCGGAAGTTGGACCTATCGACGCCAGCGAGGCGCGCCGCCTCCGCCGTATTGCCATCCGCCCGCCGCAGCGCCTGAGTCAAGTAGCTCCGCTCGAAGTCGGCCCGCGCGTCACTCAGCGGCAGCTGAGGGGAACTGGAACCGAGCGATCTCACCTCGGTCGATGGACGCAGCTCGGCCGGCAGCAGGTCCGGTGTCAGAACGTCCGCGCGAGCGAGCACGACAGCTCGCTCCATGGCGTTCTCGAGCTCGCGAACATTGCCTGGCCATCCATACGCGCAAAGCCGCTCCAGCGTCTCCGGATCGAGCTTGGGCACGGCCTTCTCGAACCGCGCGGCCGCCTTGTTGATGAAGTGATGCGCAAGCGCCGGAAGGTCCTCCACTCGCTCCCGCAACGAGGGCAACTTCAGAGACACGACATTGAGACGATAGAATAGGTCCTGGCGAAACGTCTTGAGCTGCACCTCCGCCTGGAGGTCACGGTGCGTTGCGGCAATGATGCGCACGTCCACCTTGCGAGACTCGTTCGAACCGAGGGGTCGGATCTCCCCTTCCTGGAGGACCCGGAGCAAGCGCACCTGAGTGGCGGGAGCGAGCTCGCCAACCTCATCGAGGAAGAGTGTCCCTCCAGACGCTTCCTCGAACAGGCCGCGCCGCGACGCCACGGCTCCAGTGAAAGACCCCTTCAGGTGCCCGAAGAGCTCGCTCTCGAGCACGGACTCCGCCAAGGCAGCACAGTTGATCGCAATGAACGGGCGGGAGCTCCGTGCCGATCGGGTGTGGATTGCGCGCGCCACCAGCTCCTTGCCCGTCCCACTTTCGCCCGTGACGAGAACGGTGACGTCGGTGGGAGCAACGCTCTCCACCATCGCAAAGACCTCGGCGATCGGCTTCGAGGTTCCGACAATCCCTTCGAATTGCGCCGTCAGCTCCAACTGGCGCTCGAGGAACTGGTTGCGGTCGACCAGCCGCTTGTGCGCGACCGCGCGCTCGACCGATGCGACGACCGTTTCGAGAGGATCGAACGGCTTGACGAGATAGTCGAATGCGCGAAGGCGCATGGCCTCGACCGCAGACCCGATGGTGCCGCGACCCGTCATCATGATGAACGCGATGCTAGGAAACTCGGCGTGAACGGCCTTGAGCAGCTCCAAGCCATTCATCACCGGCATGTGGAGATCGGCCAGCACCACATCCACCGCGCCACGGTTTCGCTGCAAGGACTCGAGGAGATCGGGGGACTGCTCGAAGCCATCCACGACATAGCCCGACTTCTCCAGCTTGCGCGTGACGATGCGCAGCACGTCGGGCTCGTCGTCGACGACGAGCACCCGCCCACCACTGCGGTTGATGGCTTCCTGTCCCTCCCTCGGCATCACCCTCTCGTCGAATCTGTCGCACTGGGCGCCCCGCCGTCAACGTGGGGTTGAACTGACCCATGGAGAGGGCGGTCCACGCCAACTCGGATAGAATCGAGACCGTGAGTCGGGACGGCTGGCGGTCCTGTCCTCGGCTCGAAGACCGGGGGGGGGCCATGGCCCAGCATTTGGGCGCTGCTTGGTCCAGCGCGGACGACAAGGCATCCGCCACACGACTTGCCCATCCCGGGCTCATCGAAGTTCGTATACTCGCAGTCGTGGCGCGTCTGCTGCCAATCCTGAGTTGTCTGGTCGTGCTGGCGGGTGCCTGCAAAAGTGATCGTGGGCCCGATCGGGAACCGGTATGGTCCGATCTGGAACAGCAGAGCCGCGCCTATCCAGGCCCGCACCCTACCGCCTCGGCGAACACGGGTCAGGCCGCTGGGGGCGTGCGGGTAGCCAAGCCACTGAGCGTCGACCCCCTCCCCAAGGCCTGCCCGGTGAGCGACCGCTCTTCGCAGCTGGTCCCGGGAGAGCCGGTGCTCGTCTCGCCGATCCGGGTCAATTTCGCGCTTGCCAAGGTCGTCAAGCCGGAGCGAGCGGGAAAGGTTGTCGTTGCCTCCCGCCACGGAAACGAGTTCGTGGCGGCCGCAGAGCACGTCTACCCCCTGCGTTCAACCCACCGCTCCCGAGCCCAGGCGAACTGCTACGGTGCCTGCAAGCCAGTGTCAGGATGGGTTCCGTGCCTGGTAACGCGCAAGCTCGACTCGCAGATTGTCGCGCAGGACCGCGACGGGCGCGACCTGAACCTGCGCTCGAACGAAGTCGTTGTCTTTGACCCCAAGGTCCAGGATCACGTTCGCGAGTTCTTCCTGGAAGCCAGCTACGAACGCGCGTTCCGGCGCGAGGTGGCCCGCGCTGGGAGTCCCGTCCGTCCCCGTGGCCAGCAGTGTGCGGACGGCGACGTGGTTCTGGCGGCGTTCGGTGATCGATATTTGCTGGCCCAGGTGTCGAAGGCTGAAGCAGATACCTGCACGGTGCAGTGGCTGAAGTCGTCGATGAGGGCCACGATTCGCCCCATGGAAGAAGTGCTGCCATTGCCCACCGCGTATGACAAACCAGTCCCACTCACTCCCGGAGACTTCGTGCTCGCCCACGCCCGTGGCAGGTTCACCGCCCAGGCAATCCCACTGCGCAGCGGAACGGACGAGATCCGCAGCAAACTTCCAGACGTTCTCTGGGGCGAGTGGGAGCCCATGCGCGTCGAAGCCGTCTATCCCGACGGGCGACTGCTCCTGTCGGACGCCAAGCAGAAGCAGCAGGAGGACGCGACCAGCAAGGTCATCCCCTATCACAACGGGCCCCGACGAGCGACGACGCCAGCAGCTGCGAGCGGATCAGCAGCCGCGGCCCACGAGTAGTAGGCGGTCCACGTATTCGGCGACGCGGCGCCGGTCCACGTCGGAGAGACGGGTGAACTCCACTCCCAGTACGTGGTGTCGCCCCCGCACGGACTTCGAGCGCACTCGCCCCCGCACCACGAAGGGTCGCTGACCAGGAATCGTGAGCACGATCTCGACCTGATGATCGAAATCGTACCCGTCTACCTCGTGGTCGAGACGGATCCCGATTCCCGCCACACTGATGTCCGCCGCCGGAACGACCTCGAGGAAATTGCTACCCAACAGCTGTACCTCGACGGGCTTGGCCGCATGGGGACGGACACGCGGATACCGCCGATGGTCGCTACCTGAGCTCAAGGTTTCAGCATACGGGAGGTGCGAGGCGATTGCCAAACGAGAACGGTCGAAGCGGCAGTCGAATGACCGCTGTACACCATCGCTGGCACGGAAACGCCATGGCTGTCCCCCTCACCGAGCCCACGATGACACCCACGCGAGGTCAGTGACCTGCGGCGATCGATACGGGACGGAGGATCGTTGCCGAAAGATGCAGTGTCCACCACGCAGACCGCGCGCCAGTGTTCGGGATGGGAACGAGCGAGGGGTCGCACGACTTCCCGTCGACGCAGACCTGTTCGAAGTCACAGGCAGTCCCCGCCACTGCAGACAAGACCCGGACCGCACAGGCGCCCGCAGGCGCCGCAGTTGACGGAGTCGGAGCAAGGGTCCACACAGGCCGCGCCACACGGCCAGGTCCCAGCCGCGCAGGTCGCTGAGCACTGTCCGGCATGACACACCACTCCCGAGTTCGGCAGACACACGCCGCAGGAGGTGCAGCTGGGAGCCGCGCAGGCGTTCCCACAGGCCCCACAGTTCTCCGCGTCGGAGAGCAGATCGACGCAGACGGCAAGGGCTTCCCCGAAGAGGCGTCCCGCGGGCCGGACCTGAAATAATGCCCGCGCTGGAGCCGGTCCGGGCCCCCACGTCGCCTCGAGAGAGTCCATGCGGGGGTGGGGCGGAAACGTCCTGACGTACGGCAGCCAGATCGCTTATTTTGAGGCACCCACCGGCCGCGCAAAGGATCTCTCCACATGAACGCTTCGACCGTGATCCTGATCGCCTTCGCCACGTCTCTGGTCACCAGTGTGGCGACCGTCTACGTGGTCGAGAGGTTCGATATCCTCGAGACGCCAGCGGCCCCAGCGGCGGAAACCGTGGTGCCCGACTTGAAAGGCCTCTCCGAGGGTGAGGGGCGCGCGGCAGCCACGTCGGCCCAGTTGACGCTGGTCGTCTCGGGGCGCGAGACGACCAGCGACGCCAAGCCAGACACCATCCTGCGCCAGTCCCTCCCCGCGGGGTCCAGGGTGCCTGTCCAGCAACCCGTCACCGTGGTGCTGGCCGAGGCGCTCCCCACCGTCCCCACCCTGACTGGGGCGACGCTCGACGAGGCGAAGAAGCGCCTCGCCAGCGAAGGGTACACGCTACAGGTGGCCGGCACCGTATCCGATGCGGAAGTCCCACAGGGACGGATTGCCCGCCAGATGCCCGCCGCCGAAGAGCCCTACGTCAAGGGGGCAGCCGTCACCGTCCAGCTGTCGAAGGGCCCGGCAGACGTCGAGGTGCCGAAGCTGATCGGGCAGCCCTACGAAAAAGCGAAGAAGGAGGCGGAATCCCTGGGGCTGAAAGTGACAGTCGCCTGGGTGGGTCTGGGCGAGACCCCCACCTACGTGGTGCTCAATCAGGCTCCTGCAGCGGGCACGAAGCTACCGCCCGAGGGAGAGATCCGGATCACCGTCAACCGCTGACGAGCGCTTCCACTCCGCCTGAAGGGCGGGCCGGCGCAAGCCCTCCCGAGGGCCGCGCCGGCTCGGGCTCAAAACGCTTCGTAGCCCAGGTTGAAGGTGGGCATGACGATGGACTTGATTCCCTCGAGCTTCGTCACGCGCAGGTCGATGCCGAGCATCAATCCTTTGCGACGGATCTTGCTGTCGCTGCGACTCACCAACGGGTACCCACCGATGCGCAACAGCGGACCCACTCCCGCGGGGTTGTTGTAGACGTTGTAGCCGAGGCCGCCACCGATGAAGAGCCGGTCGAGAAGCGTGAAGTCCACCGCTGCGGCCAACCCCAGCAAACCGCCCACCGCCAGCACCTGAGTATCTTCTGCCGAGTAGTAGCCGAGCGTCGGCTGCGCGTAGACACCCACCAAGTCGTTGATCTGAGCCCCGAAGCGCAGGTCCATCCCTCCGTACTTGCAGGACACCTTCGCAGAGCCCGACTCGGCCTTGGCCGTGAAGAATCCAGGCCCCCCCGAAACGCCGAAGCGAAATCGCATCCCGTCTCCCCCCGCGCGGCTCGTATCCCCCGCCGCGCTGGCAGCGGCGTCCGACGTCTCGCCGGCGTCCGACGTCTCGCCGGAATCCGACATTTCCTCCTCTTCAGAGGTCTCGGCATGCCCCGCCGCCGCCACCGTCAGAGCGGCCACCATCATCAGTCCTTGGATTGCAAATAGCTTCATCTCTCTCCCTCACTGAAGTGGACAACGATAACACGCAGCGGATCACATCAGCGAGAAGCTTCCCTCGACCCATCAGTACCGGTCCAACCTCACCCACTCGAACGCACACCGTCTCCTTGGAACGACCAACGCGTTCACGGCCTCGGTCGCGCGCGCAAGTGTACGTATGCGTACGCGGGACGAGGCATGACCTGCTCGGCGATGCGCTCCAGCGTACCCACCACCGCGCGGCCAAAGCGATGCTCGGCCAGCGCAGGCCAACCAAATCCCGGATGGTAGACGACACGGTGCACGGGAAGCGCCTGCCTGCGGTGGACACTCTCCACCCGGAACCGACTTCGCAGCAGCCCCCGTAGATAGCGGAGCGAAGAGCGAAGTTCGCCCCGCTCCGCTGGATTCGTCAGCGCGTGCAACGCGATCAGCGGGTTGGCGCCGCATGGCTCGAGAATATCCAGTCGTCCTCGCGGGTCGAGTACCCGAAGGATCTCGTTCAGCATCGGGCCAGGGTCGTCCACGTGGTGGATCACGTCGCGCACGATGACGTGATCGAAGCTCCCATCGGCAAAAGGAAGGTCTTCGACCGAGGCAGCCACGAACCGACACGCGGGCAACTGCTGGCGTGCAAAAGCGAGCTTGGCCTCGAAGAGGTCCACGCCCACGGCCCCCGCCGGAGCCCCGAGATGGTGCAGGGTCGCACCCTCTCCGCAGCCCAGATCCAGCAGCCGATCCCCGACGGGCAGGAAGGCGCTACGAACCAGTGCTCGCTCACGCTCAGCCACCCCGACAGCCTGCGTTTGCCAGTGGTAGTGCTCCGGATCCGCTGCTCCGAACTCCCGCTCCAGTAGCTCGCGCTCCGTCACATGCCACCTACCAGCCAAGTCGCAGCTTCTGGAAGCCGAAAGCAGTCATCTTGAGGAGCAGCCACCCATGGGAGAATCGGCTGATCTTGATGTCGCCGTAGGTGCGCGCACGATAGCGCACCGGCAAGTCGAGGATCCGGAGGTTGACGCGCGCCGCACCAAACAGGAGATCGAAATCGCCAAAGGGATCGAACTCACCGAAGAAGGCGCGATTCCGTGCAATCCGGTCGTAGTCGCCGCGCCGCAGCACCTTGGTTCCGCAGAGCGAATCTTTGATCGGCTGCTCCAGTAGCCACGACAGCGCAGCACCGAAGAACTTGTTCCCCAGCAGGTTCAGAAAGCGCATGGCTTGCTGCTCCATCGGGTAGACAAGCCGGACACCGTTGATGAACTCGCCCTTTCCCGTCACGATCGCCCGGTAGAACTTGGGGAGGTCCTCCGGCGGCACTGTCAGGTCCGAGTCGAGAATCATCAGCACCTCTTCGCGGGCAGCGGCAAATCCCCGACGCACCGCATCACCCTTGCCGCGACCCTCTCCTTGATGGATGAGCGAGAGCGCGAGCGGTCCCGTGTACTCGGCCATCACCGCGGCGATCTCGTCCGGAGTTCCGTCTCGGGAGTTTCCGTCGACGAAGATGAGCTCGGTCCGCGGCCCCATCAGAGGCGTGCGCCGCACCGCCTCGCGAATGTTTCCCTTCTCGTCCTTGCACGGACAAACGATCGACACTCCCGGGAGCGGTGCCTCCAGCGCGCTGGCGAGGGGACGCGCCACGAAATACTCCAGCAAGGAGAGCTCCCGGATCCCGGGCAGCTTGGCGCCGATCCGATTCGCAAGCCACGAAACGCCGGGCACCGGCGCGGGAAGCAGGATATCCGTACCCTCGCGGACCACCTGATAGTCCGCCAGCTCGAGCAGGTTCTTGATGTCGCGCATGCTGAGCCAGTTCTGGTCGGGCCACGCGGTCTTCAGCCCTAGTGCTTCGGCGGCTCGCAACGCTGGTTCCCACATGAAGTTGTAGTAGGTGACGACCACTCGCCCGCGCGGAGTGAGCACCTCTTGGATCCGCTCGAGAGCGGTCTGGACGTCTTGCAGGTGGCCGATCACATCGCTCAAGATCACGACATCGAAGGGACCCTCGGGGAGAGGGTCCCGCTCGACGTCGAGAGCCCGCAGGTCCAGCTCGGGATGACGCGCCCGCCCCACATCGATCATGGCGGGCGACGCGTCGATCCCGACTGATCCGTCCCTCCGAAACCGAGTCAGCAGATCACCGAAGCCACAACCCACCTCGAGCACCCGTTCGTCAGGCATGACCAGAGTCGCGAGCAGGCGCTCCACCTCCCTCGCGTAGTACGAGTCCTGATCACCACGTGCCGCACGCCGAGCAGCAAGCCGATCGATAGCGGCGAGTTTCCTCTGCCGACGCTCCGCTTCGCGCCGCTCGTACTCCGAAAGCTCGTTCCGATTCTCCACCCGTACTCCTTCCGAGCCGGCCCCGCTCGTGACTCGGTTCCTACCATTCGACCAGCTCGCCGCCCAGACCTGTCGTTGCGACGGTCTGCGCCGGACAATCCTCTGGACGAACGGGTACACGGTGGAGGCGGAACAGCTTGGCACCCAAGCAAGACGGGAAGCAGGAGCGCGGCGAGGCGAGCAGCGCGGTTCGCTTCGCACACCGAGCCGGCGACCTGGGGCGGCCCGCTCGCACCCAGCTCGCTCGTCAGCGTCGGCGGCGCCGACGCCGCGGCTGTGCAACCGCGCTCGGAGGGAGCGGAGTGGGTTTGACTGCGCGATTCATCGCGGGCGTCTGCCACGTCACCTCGAGCACACCAGTGACGATGGGCACGAGGAACTGCAGATGGACACAATGCGCTGCTTCGTCGCGGCCCTGGAACGCCCACAGCGTGAATCCCTCGGCGCTGATCGCACCGAGCCGAGCGAAGGGCTCGGTGGTCGGCGCGTCGGGAGTCAACTCCCGACCCAGCGCCGAAAGAAGGGCCTGGGCGGTGAGCGCCGTCGGGGGGTATGTGACGGGGTCCACCTGCGAGGCGGTGAGGACGAAGACCTTCTCGTCGGCACCCCGAGCCGCCAGCTCCGCGTAGCGCACGGTCGGGGTCACGTTCGCCAGGGTGACATCACCCAGCGCCCGCGGGGGCGGAGCGCCGCGGCGACGACGGGCGGAGTTGGTCTTCCAGCTACCGTGCATGCCGTCCAAGATCACGACCGCATCGACCTGGTCCGGATGCCGCTTCAAGATCTCGTTGACCGCGCCAAACCCCGCGCTCCACGCGCTCAGCCCGAGGTGGCGGATGTGGGCACGATCATCCCCGGCGTGTTCCTTCAGCGCTCGCTCGATCGAATCGCGGAGCTCCTGGAACGCGGTGGGCAAGGTGAAGGCCGAGGCGTAACGACCGCTCCCATCACCGCGCTCGATCCCTGCAAAGGCGATCCCCCGCGCTGCCGGCACGACGAACTTCCGCGCGGGGTCAAAGCCATGAAAATGCACCACGACATCGAACCCTAGGTCCGCCGTGTGTCCCCCCTGCTGGGGTACCAGAATTCGTCCCATGGCGATCCGGCGATACGGCGCGTACGGCCCCAGATCACCGGGATCCGGCGGGTTGCACTCGTGGAACCCACGGGTACGCTGCGCGTCGGTCAGTGGTGGCACCAGGCGAGTGGTGTCTTCCGGCTCCGTGGCACTCGGCAGAGCAACGGGGAGTTCGGCGGGCACGCTCGGCGACTCCGCCGCGGTCGCGGGCGACCGGATCCGCGCAACGACCATCCCCCCCAGCACCACAGTGGTCGCACCACAAACTCCCAGCGCTGCCAGAACCACCGCCAGCAGGTGCATGCTGGAGAGCCGCCGCGAAGAACCCACCGTGCCTTCGATGGTCGCCGACGCCGAGTCGGGATGTCAATGTCGGCGGCTCCGCACCACACGGGGAACGAGGAGCGATGCGGCCAAGGCCGGTGAGGGCGCCTTCGATGGCAGGACCCAGGTGTTCGGTATCGGCGCTTGCACCCTGAGCCCCGTCGCACGAAGTCGCGAGTAGGGTCAGCCTGATCGGTCTGGCCGAGATCAACGGCAAGCTCCGCCGAGCGTGGAGGGGGGCCGGCGGATGATGAATCGTGGAGAGACGACATGTTCGCGCAGGTGCCGCTGCAACGCGCGGGAAGGGCAGCCGACGACGCGACAGAGCGCCCGCTGGGATCGCTGCGGTGCGCGGCAAAAAAGGTACCCGGTCGAACAATCGGGCGAGGCTCGTGACCGCGGCGTTGCCAATCGAGGCCGACAGCACCCTATCGGCCCTGGTGATCTGGCCGTAGTAATGGCTGCGGTGACCAGTCAGCGCCATCCAATCCCTCCCTCCCGAATCAAGGGTCAACATCAGGTTTCGCCGGGGGAGACAACTCCGCCGGCGGAGCCGTGGCGGGGTCAGTCCGGGGAGCGGCCCGCCGCCCGAGTGCCGGCATTGTCTCCCACCGAGCCGAGCATTCCTGCCATTCGCCCGGCGGAAGATCCCGCCGGACGCGAGCCGCTGCTTCCGCCACCCCCGAAGGACGACCGCGTCAGCATTTCCGTGCGCTCGGCAACGGTCATCACCGCCCTCTCCGACCCGGCGCCCCCGTCCTCCATCAGCTTTCCCTCGATCGTGCCGGAAGGCCTGCGCGACACGTCGGAAACTCCCATCACGAGCCCCGAACCGACCGCGACCGCGACCGCGCGCCACCGTGCCGTGCTGCTGCGAACGGACGGTCCACAGGCGGGCAAGCTCTTCACACTGACGTCCGCTTCGATGCAAGTCGGTCGCCATCCGGCGACCGACGTCCCGGTACCCGAGCCTGGCGTCAGCCGGGTGCACGCTCGCCTGTTCCAGGTCGGCGACGCCTTCCATGTCGAAGATCTGGGCTCGCGCAACGGAACCTTCGTCAACGGTGCTCGGGTGGTCGAATGCGGCCTCCAGCACGGCCAGACGATCCGTCTGGGACCCTACGTGTCCTACCGCTTCCTGGTCATCGACGAGCAGCAGGAGGCCTTGCTGCACCGACTCTACGAATCAAGCCGGCGCGACGCGCTCACGGGGATCTTCAATCGCCAGCATTTCGAAGAGTGTCTTCGAGCGGAGATGGCCTACGCGCGTCGACATGGGACGCGCGTGGGTCTCCTGCTCTTCGATCTCGACCACTTCAAGCGAGTGAACGACTCCTACGGCCACCCGACGGGAGACGCGGTTTTACGCCACGTGACGGCGCTCGTCGCGCGGAAGCTTCGCCCGGAGGACATCTTCGCTCGGGTTGGTGGCGAGGAGTTCGCGGTCATCATTCGCGGACAAAACTTGCGCCGTCTGGCTCGCGACGCGGAACGACTCCGCGTCGCCGTCTCGACCTCCCCCGCCCACTTCTCCGGTCAGCAGATCCCCGTATCGATCAGCGTCGGCTGCGTCACCAGCGATTGCGCTCCCGAACCCACGGAGCAAGCACTGGTCGACCTCGCGGACCAGCGCCTCTATCGGGCCAAACAGGCGGGGCGCAACCGCGTCGTGGCGGGCGATCCCTGAGAGGTGGCCCTCCGCTCAGAACAGCAGTGCTCGATACCCGAGAAACAGAGTTACCGAACCGAGATTGGAATCGCCCGTAATCTCGTGAGTGAGTGGCCCCCACTGGAGCAGGAGCTCGGCCAACAGTCCCCCCGGTCCAAGCTGGAACTCCGTCCCAAGCGGCACCCCGAAACCAACCTTGGTGGATTGCTCGGTCGACACCGCGAAGGCTTCCCCCCCCGACTCGCCCTCGACCACGCTCTCGAGCAGATACACCCGGGGGCCGACGCCGGCGAAGGGCACCAGTCGCCCCAGACCAGTGAGGCGATAGAGGAAGGTCGGCTGCAGCGTCAGAAGCTTCTGACGAAGCTCCCAGGAGTACTTGCCGTCGGGGATCCGGTCCACATCGAACCCCTCGTAGGCTTCGGTCTGTTCGCCATCGGCGCGGGGCACGGTGTAGCTCACATCAAGGAGCGCACCGACGCGTTGCTGGGTCTTGCCAAACACCCAGCCCAGCTCCAGCGCTCCCGACACGAAGGGTCCCAACCCGCTGAACGGAACGATGCCGCCCACCTTGGCGGTGGCCAGAAAGGACGAGGAATTGTCTTGGCCACCTTTCGAACCGGTCTCCGCGGGCTCGTCCCCAGCTGCCTGAGCACGGGCGTGAACACCCCAGGTGAGCGTGATCGCGGCGGCCAATGTGGCCGTGAGTCGCAGAGCCGTGTTCTTCATTGCTCTCCCCTCCGCTCGTCTGCGGCACGCAGCCTTCGCTTTCGGCCGACTCGCTTCGCCACTGCTGTTCACCATATGACCAGCTCCGTCGATGCGGTCACTCCGCCGCGAGTCTCGCCGCCAACCAGGAAGATGAAGGCACTCTGAATCGAGCTCCCCATCAGATAGCGGCCATCCGTCTCGGCCAACTGCAGCCCCTCGTTGTTCCATGCGTTGGGCGCCAGATCGGGAACTGGATCGACCAGTGCGGCCTGCGCATTGGCCGTGATCTGCGAGGCCCTTCCACCGAAAACGAATAGTCGTCGAGCCGCAGCGGCGACACCGTATCCACTTCGAACGGAAGTGAAATCCTCAGGGCTCGCGTCGAAGACACCCAGATCTCCGCCGGGCTCCACGATTCCCGCCTCCACCGCTCCCTCCGTCCGGTCGTTCGCGAGACGTCCACCACCCAGATATACGTAGGTGTCGCCGCCCACCAGGGGTTGCACGGCGGTGTCCACGACCCAGGCTCCCGCCTGCCAGCGCGGCGTCGCCGCGCTGGCGCCGGGAGTCCACGATCCGGCAACGGTCTGACGCCCATTCGACAGGACGGTCACTGTCAGGAACTCGTAGCTGCCCAGCACGTTGCCGCCGGTTTCTCCGCCGCGGTCCTTGCCAAGTAGAGAGTACACGTGCCACTGGTTCGCGTCATCTGGGTCCCGCACGGTCGCACCCACCGCTCCAACCCGTGCCACATCCAACTCGGGGAGCGCCTGCCACGCGCTGGTCGAACCCAGCGGCAACGGAGCACGGCCGCGTAGCTCGGTCGTCCCGTCGTCCACGTACGAGAGCGTCGCCCCATCGCTCACCTCGTCCAGCAGCACCTCGTCGCTACCCGCCGTGCCATCAACGGGCGTGCGATAGATGCGGTAGCCCACCACACCGCTGAGCACGTCCCCCTCCGAATCCAGGGGCGGGCTCCAGCTGAGGTTGACCGAAATGCGACGGCCGTTGATCTCCGAGAGCCGTAACGTGATGGGATCCGACGCCAACGTCTCCCCTCCCAGATTGACCGAATCCGTTTCATCGATGAGCGCCGACACACGATACGAGTAGACGCCTGGCTCCAGCCCATCGCCAATTCCTGCCAGATCGAAGCAAGGCTGATCCCCACCGGCAAGGCAGAGATCCACGTCTTCGAGAACCGGGACCTCTTCAGGGCTGAGTACAAGCGCCCGCTCGCCCGAGGAGAGCGCGTTGGACCCATCTGCCCCTCCGTACACGTAGACGTAGCGCCCAATGGTCGCCGAGGCAGCGTAGGCGCGAGCCGCCTGTAGTGATTCTCTCGCGTCGGACCACGTCGTCATGTTGCCAAAGACATCGACGGGAGCGATTTCCACGCTACTGAGCGCGGTGCCCGACGCCCCGGTGTCGCCCGCTATCGCATAGACGAACCGCGAAGCAGAAGTGGCCTTCACAGCCGCGGACACCAGCGCCCGCCGCGCCGTCCCGAGCGCCGGCCCCGGCACCGGCTCGGACAGGTTCTCGCTGGAGTTGGTCACACCGATCGCGGAGAACTCATCCCAGCTACCGTCTTCATTGCTGACCCTAACGAGGCAGACCGAGCCCGCGGCGAGACTGCCCCCATCCACGGTGGCGGTCTGTGAGCAGACCCCGCCGCTGCAACTCACGCTTCCGTCGGTGACGTCGGGGCGGCTCGTGCCCCCGCCAGCTGGGTTCTGACAGGTAACACGGACCGACGAGTTCACGAAGTCGACACCCCTGACCTCGATGCTCTGGTCGGACTGCGCCACAATGGACTGCGGGACCACATCGGTGATCACCGGAGGCGGGTTCACCAATGACTCATAGCCAGCCTCGAGCAGGCCGACTTCCCCGGTCGGATTCACGACCACGACATCGTAGCTGCCCGCCGGAGTGTCCGCAGGAACCACCGCGGTCAGACCGTCGCTGTCAATGAACGAGACCCCCGTGACCTGGATGGCCACAGCATCCTCGTCTGCGCTGGGGTTCAGGAAGACTCGCGGAGTCGGGGAGAAGTCGACGCTGCCCGCGGGATCCCTGAACACACTGAGCGCCGTTGACCGAGGCTCGTACCCGAAGGGCGGCACAATCGGGTTGAGGTCCAACGTCAAGTCATCGGTGATGGTCACCGCATCTTGCAGGCGAGCCGCGCACTGGGTCTCGTCGCTCACGACGATGTCGTACTTGCCCGCAGTCGTCCCGGCCGGGATGGTCGCCTGCACGCGGTTGTCGTGTCCCGCCACCAGTGTCGCCACGAGATCCGTCGGCGCGGCGCCGCCATCGGTGGGCTCGATCTGAACGGTGAACTCGCCGTCAACCGCCGTCAGGTAGAGGGTGACGCGAGTATTGATGCCGCTGTAGACCACGGGCGGATCGACGAAGAAAAGGATCGGACCTTCGGTCCCCGTCACCACCTCGTGGGGCAGCGGGCGGTCCTCGCAGCGGTCAGGATTGACCACGACGACCTCGCAATCGACACCCGGCGCCGCTCCCGGTCCGAAGGTCGCGGTCATCGCGGTATCGTCCTGCACCTCAGTGCTCTGGGAGACGATCGGGTCGGCGTCGCTGCAACGAAGCTCGACCGAAGCACCGTCCTGGAAATACCGACCCGTGAGCTCCAACATGCTCCCGCCCGAGCACACGGTACTGGGGACGACCGAGTCGACCTCGGGCGGGGGATTGACCGTCAGTGTCAAGCTGTTCGACGAGACGCAGTTGGCGGGCTCCGGGTTGGTGATCGTCACCTCGTACTCGCCGGGCTCCAGCGTCTGTGCCGGGATGGTGATGGTGGCGCTGGTGCACTGCTCGGCCGCGGGATCGCGTCCAGGGATTGCGGAGCAATCCGCGAGCGCCTCGACATCGAACTCCTCGAAGGTGCTCCCATCCGCACTCACCATCTGGACCGTGGGCAGAGCCGTCCCGACGCGCAGGAACGTCTCGCCCACGAGGACCACCGTTTGGTCCTCCTGATCGTTGCACAGGGCGTTGGGTTGCAGCTCCCCGATGGTGGGCGGTGGCACCACCGCCACTGCCTCCCCCACGCTGGCGGAGGCGCTGCCATCGGGGTTGGTGACGGTCAGTCGGTAGATCCCCGGGTCCAGTTCCAGCGCCTCGTCCAGACGCGCCGTCATGTGTTGGCTGGAGTGCCAGGTGAGATGATCGGCATTCTGCTCGCGGGGATCGCCGGAGAGGAGCACAGGGGCCTCGGCATCACCCGTAACCTCCTGCCCCTCGAGATCGTGAGTCAACAGCAGTTTCACGCTGGGTAGCAGCAGGACCGCTTCGTCCTCCAGCACCTGCGTGGGAAGCGGTGTGAAGCCGCGCCCGGTGATGTCAACGGGCGTCGTGAGCTGGGCGTTGCACACCAGGTCGGGTTCGACCCGATCCTCGGCGGCGACGCTCGGGCTTACCACCTCGTGGGCGCAGCCCACTTGCAAGCCCACCGCCAGGCACATTCCCCTCAGGATTCGATGCCAACGCATGGATCCACCACCTCCAACTCCAAGGATACGCCTTCGAGGCTCCCCTGGCGCGGGATACTTCCAGCTCCAACGCGATGGTCCCCGGGCGGTGGTTCCGACCGTCTCGCATCGGGACCATCGAACCCCAAAACATACGGTTGCGGGGGCTGACCCCGACCCCAGACAACCCCTCATCTGCGTCAGATTTGGACGCAGTACTTCGACGCCAGCAGGGCGACCCTCCAGCGCTCGGCTGCCAGCTCCGGGTCTCGCGCGCGCGAGCGCGGACTCAGTCCTTCTCTTCCTCGTCCTGGTCCTTCTTCTCTTCGCACTTGGCACCCTTGCCGAGTGCGATGTGCGTCGGGCGATCCTTCTCCGCAGGCCAATTGACGAAGAGCGTCGCCTGGGATTTCTCGCCACAGATCCGCGCCGACTGGGCCTTGCCCTTCCGGAGGCGGAAGACGAAGTCGACTACCTTGTTGGGAATGGCGGACGCGAAGTAGTCCCGCCCCTTCGTCCCAAAGTTCTCCAGTGCCTCGTAGGACTCGTAGTCTTCCCGGCAGGTGACCTGCACCCACTCCCTCAGGACGCGGACCGTGCACTTGTCAGGCTGCGAGTTGGATTGCTGCGTGTTCACCTCGACCCCTTGCTTCCACTCGGCTCCCTGGGGTGGGTTGCTCTGCTCCGAGGGGATCTCGGGGATCGGGCTCGGCGCCGGCTCAGGCGCGGGTTCGGGTACCGTTGACGCTGCACTCTTCGCTTTCCTGGCCGCACGGACCTCCTGTGCAAGTGCGGCAGGCACGCAGGCCTCTCGTTCACACAACAGCCCCTGGGTGCAGTCGTCGTCCTTGGCGCACCGCGGTGGAGCCGACGCGGTCGAGGCCGACCCGGCCGGTGCTGGCTGATCGCCCTTCTTGGAGCACCCCGGCCCCACCAGTGAGACGACAAGAAGTAGCGCCACCGAGTTCGTGCGGATCGGGATCATGACTGCAGCAAAGCGCCGCTGGCCCGCCGCGACAAGAGCGCATGTGGCGTGAAGCAAGCATGTGCGGTGGGTGACCACACGCAGTGCCGGTCGGCCACGCAACCGACCCGTCTCACTGCCCCGCCGCAAGGCGGAAAGGCTTCCCACGGTCAGGCGTTTCGGAGCAGTCCCACTGGCCAGCCGCAGTCACGGCTCGCGATGATTGCCCGCCAGCCCGGCGCTGGGCTGGCGCGGAGCTGCCGCAAGCAATTTGCGAACCACGTATTCCTCGGAGAGCAGCTGCGGGTCCGCGCCACGACTCGTGACCACCGGGACTCCCTCCTCGAGTCCAACCCAGTGCAGCCGAGCCGCCGTTTCCGTGTCGGTCCACTGGCTCGGGCGTACGTCTGCGCCGAGCAGCACCACCTCCCACTCCGGATCCACATCGCTCAGCGTCTCGACCAGCTGGGGTACGATGTCCACGTTGTGCAGGACGCGTACGACGCGGCCAAGCTCGGGCATCCCGTCCTTCACCAGCGCGATCGCGGGCTCCGCGTCCTGGGGTCGCGCCGCCGGGAGTGGAAGAGCGATCATCACGACGAGCCCGTGGTCACCGCTCTCGCCATAGCTCTTGCTATGGGCGGAAACGCGACCGCCGTGGGACTCCACGATCGCCTTGACGAGCGAGAGCCCGAGACCCGTACCGGCAGCTCGCGACTTGGTGGTGTAGAACGCGCGGAAGAGCTCGTCGAGCTCGGCGGGGGGACACCCGAGACCATCATCCTCGATCTTGACCAACGCGGACCTCGAGGTGAGCAGAACATCGACCCACACCCGCGTGGCATTCGCCTCGAAAGCGTTGAGCAGCACATTCGTGAACACCCGTTCCAGCTTGGAGGCGTCCCCGACCACCTCGAGTTCATCCGGCACGTCTCGCAGCTCCACCTTGCTCTGCCACCCCGGCCACAACTGCTCGGCACTCCGACGAATCAGGATGGCCAAGCGCACGGGATCGCTCGCCACGTCCAGTCTTCCCTTGGACAGGGTAAGAATGTCCTCGCTGAAGCGTGTCAATCGCTCGACGGTGCGCTCCAAGACTTGCAGCCGCGCCTCGCTCGCCGGGCTGAGCTCACCAGAGCGGCGCAACACCCCCAGGCCAAGCGACATCACGCCGAGCTGGTTCCTCACCTCGTGATTGACGAACGCCGCCGACCGGCCCAACTCGGAAAGCGTATTAGCGTGATCGAGCTCTCGGTAGACCTCCTCCAGCTTGCCATAGGCGAGGCGGCGATCGTTGACGAGACCGAGAAGTCGGTCACCAAACACCACCGTCGTCGACAGACCGAAGACGAGCACTCCGTAGATGATGAAGCCCGGGGTGTCCGTGAGCTGAGGAACGTTGATCGTCAACACATCGACGGCCGACGCGACGGCTAGCGCAACCAGCCCCACGAGGTGCACGACCAGAACCCGCCGTTCCGGTCCCTCCGCGCCAAGCACGCCGCGGAGCAGCAGCCACACGGTAGTGAGAACGAGCAGCACGAACAGCGGGGTGAAGATCCAGTTGTAGAGCGGCGTCGCCAGATTCTGCTCTCCCACCCGACGCAGCATGATGTCACCTTGCAGAAACGGTAACGCCAGCACCACCGCGGACGCTGCGAGCACCTTCAGGGTTCGGGTCCAGGGTCGGTTCGTCAGTCGCAGCAGATACGCGAACATGGCGGGCACGACGCCACCAAAGAGCACGTGTTGCTGGCGGATCCAGAAGTCCGATCCGTCCGGTCCTGTGCGCCACGGCTGAGCCCAGATATCGATGCCGGCGATGGCGCAGATGAACAAGAGCGCGATGCTGAAGTACAGCAGGCTGGGATCCAGCTGCGTCCGGAGGGCGATGTACATGTACATCAACGCCGCCGTGACCAGCATGATGCAAATGACCCCCAGAGTTGTGCTCAGCATGACAGATCCCGCCACAGTCGACCCGGGACGAGCAGATGTTATCGCGACCCGGCACCGCGAGACCAGGCGCTCGGTCCCTCGAAACGCGGCGTCTCAACGTGGCGCAGCAGCCCGAACACGGACCCACCTCGCCATACCGGCGCGCTTTCCTTTCACCTTTCCCGAGCTTGGAGCCGGGCCGGACTCGCTACTCCCCGGCTGGCACCGGTGTTTCTCCACCCGCACGAGGCCACCGCGTCTTCCCGCGACCGCCACCGGCCAGGTGCACCTATCCGCAGTCGCGACTCGACCAGGACTCGGGGACAGTTGGTCGGGCTCCGGATTGCGAAGGAAGTTCCAACAGAGCGCGAGCTGGTTCACGGTGAAGTCGTCGCCAAACGGTTCGTCCCAGCGACGGGGCCGGAGGGAACTGCCAGTATCTGAGGTCGCCCGACCCACCCTTCCCCAGGTGACCCAACGGCAATCCCGCGCCGCGTCGGCGACGCTGGCCCGAACCCAGTACCGAGCCGGCGGTGGCGCCATCGCCAGGGCTCGGTCGCACCCACTCGTCGCCGTAGTCGAACACCGACGTAATCAATCGGACAGCGCCCGATCGACCGCTTCAGCTAGCTCGCCAGAGGTGAACGGCTTGGCGATGAACGGGTATTCCCCCTGTGCGATCCCACGCCGCACCGTCTCGTCGTCAGCATAGCCCGACATGACCAGCACCCGGGTGCTCGGACTCACGGTCAGGACGCGGCGAATCACCTCCGCACCTCCCCCGGCCGGCATCACCACGTCGGTCAGTACGAGATCCACCTTCTCCCCATCCTGCACGATGTCGATCGCGGACTGGATCGTCGAAGCCTCGAGCACCCGGTACCCGTGGCGCTCGAGCGATGAGTAGACGACCGCGCGCACCCGCACGTCGTCGTCCACCACCAGAATCGTCGCGGAGCGCGCCACCGACGCGCCGACCACGCGCGACTCGGCCGCGACCTCGACTTCGGAGGTGGGCAGGCGAATCGTGAAGGTGGTCCCCTGACCCACTTGACTGGCGACATCGACGCTGCCTTCCATCTCCTCGACGAGCCGCCGCACGTTGGCGAGACCCAGCCCGGTCCCTCTACCGGCTGGCTTGGTCGTGAAGAACGGGTCGAAGATCTTCGGCAGGACGTCCGGAGGAATCCCGGCTCCCGTATCAGCAATCGTGAGGATCGCCTCCTGGTTCGCAGGATCCGTCTTCAGTTCGAGGCGGAGCGTGCCGCCCCCAGGCATCGCGTCACTGGCATTGCCAGCCAGGTTGAGCACCACCTGGAGGAGCTGGGTGGGGTCCAAAACGACGACCACCCGCTCCTCCGGGATGGCGGGTTCGATGATGACGTCACTGGGCACGAGACGCCGGATCGACCGGTGACAGTCGTGCAGCGTGGCGACGAGGTCGACGGGTCGCGGTTGACTGGTGTCACGACGTCCGAAGACCATCAACTGATGCGTCAGCTTGGCCGCATGAGCAGCGGCCTCGAGGATCCGGTCTCGTTCCTCCGCAACATCTTCCTCCAGCATCGACGCCTCTCCAATAACGGCGGTGAGAGCGTTGTTCATGTCGTGAGCGATGCCGCCCGCCATCTGGCTAACGAGCTCGAGCTTCTGCGCGTGGGTGAGCTGCGTGCGCGTGGTCTCGAGCATCCGCACCGTCTCCTCGAGCGCCTGCTGCTCATCCGAGATCTTCTCCACCAGAGCCTGACGTTCCTGCAGTGCTCGTGCGAGGGCTGAAACCAGGAGCCTCCCCGCGACCGCCGCGGGAGCAACGACCGCCGCCATGGCGCTCCCAACGCTGGTCCAGGTTTCGGTCAGCTCCGGCCCCATGGGTCCATCGTGGGAGAGGGCCGTGGCCAGCATGAGCACCGTGGTGGTCACACTCAGCACGATCAGGCCCGGAAGCTTGACCACCAGCGAACCGATGAAGAAGCCCCCGGCGATGAGCAGTATCGCGTCCTGACGCGGCCCCATCAGGTAGACCAGGGCGATGCCAAGCAACACCAGCGCCCAGGGGTAGGAATAGGAGAGCCAGCGCACCCAGACGGGCAGAAAGGTCATCGAGAAGATGACGACGGTGACCACGACCGCCAGCGCCAGCCCGATCGGGTGAAAAGGCTTGGGACTGAGGACCGCCGTGAGAATGCCAGCCGACCCCACCACACACGCGACGCGCATCGTCCGGCGCAAGATCGACTCAGTCAGCGTGTCCAGGGAGGTCCAGTTGAGCCACGGAGCATGGACCGAAGCCTTACGCCCAAGCGCTGGGTTGACCGGCGCTGTTCGTCGCCCCTCTGTCATCCGTGTCATCGTACCGAAAAATCTGACCCGGACCCACCGTTCCGGTCCTCGCGCGTACGAGCAGACATGCACTCGTCAGCAGCGTCCCAAAGCGGGTCCCCGTATTGGACTGCCCATTCGCCCGAATATCTCGGCACTGAACCTCAGCCCGGAGAGAACCCATCCTAGGCTTTCACCCCGTGAGCCCTGCACTGAAACGGTGCTCAACACGCCGGGAACTAGACTAGCACTACTTGATTGGGATCGCCGAGTATGATCTACGCTTGGTGTGGCGACCTTCGCAGCACTACGGGACAGCCTCGACGAGTTCCTAGGCGGACATCTCGAGGGATTGGAAAACAAGCAACGCATCGAAGCGCTAGCC
>JBNLDK010000146.1:0-5502 GCA_050304295.1 Polyangiaceae bacterium | reverse complement strand
GCCTTGACGGCTTCCCACTGCGGCCGGCGCTTGGTGACGGACATCTGCTCCTGGAACACGCGCACAACGCTGAAGCCCCTCGCCGCCGCCAGTTGCTCGACGGCGGGGCGCTGGCTGTCCACGGTCTGGTGGGAGGTGCTGACGCGCAGGTAAACAGCGGCCCGAACCGTCACGGCTGGCGCACCTCCTGCACCCAGGCGCCGGGGAAGACGTCGAGGGCGTCCCGCACGACGGGGTGCTGCTCGACACGGAGCAACTCGATGAGGGCGTCCTTGTGCTCCAGCAGGAGCCACTGCGGCGAGAGCGTCCGGCGAGCGCAGATCGCGAGACCCGGGTCCTCAGCGCGCTTTTTGCAGAAGGTCCGCGACTCCAAGTCGCTCTGCCCACTGCGCGAGGTAGTTGTCATCCATTGCCTCACCGCTTACGCGGAGAACCGACTGGATGTCGCGCCACTGCTTTTCGGAGACTTCACCTCCGGTGCGGTACCACGACAGCTTGCGGAGAACCGTGTCCTCCGGGCTCTTCACGACCAGGGTCTCGTCTGGACGAATAGCTAGGACCTGTCGTCGGGAGAATTCCATCTCGTCGTAGGGGTCGTAGCCTCGACCGAAGAAGTCGATCTTCGTGACGAGCGGCAAGTAGAAGACATTGGCGGTGCTCGCGTGGAGCAGCGCAGTCCTCAGCATCTCCACGTCGACCTCGAAGTCTGTGCCCAGCGCCTCCGCCAGTTGCTGAACTCGACCCACAGGGAGCGAGAGCACAAAGTCGATGTCGTTGGTGGCTCTCGGCTCGCCGTGCAACGAACTCGCGACGCTGCCCCCGACGAAGTACTGCCCACCGCACGCCTCGATCGCACGGGCGACGAGCAGGGCGACGTCGAGGATGTCGGAGGCGATCGCGGGGTCGCTCAACGTGATGTCTCGTCAAGGGCGGAGAGTCGACCGGCAACTTCCGGACCGTAGAGGCGATCTGCGAGACGGATTCTCTTTTCTGCCATCGTCGCGCTTGGCACATCGCGGGCGATGGACGCCATCGCCAGCTCCCGAACGGAACGCGACAGCGAGACGGCGATCTTCAACCGGTCCAGCGGTGTGCGCTGGCGGAGCAGCTCGTAGTAGCGCTCTTCGGCTCGAGGGCTCGTGTCGTCCATCGTCATGGAGATCCTATCCTCGCGACGAGCGTTGGGCGAGCCACTCAGGGACCTCCCTGACTTTTCGGTACGTAAGGCGACGCGAAGCGACGTAGAGCGACGCGCCCCGAAATGCCCCGCACGGAAAAGCACCGTGTTCCGCGACGTTACAGATGGCCCAGACCGTCTTCGATTCCCGGCGCCTCCACCACGAAACCCCTGGCAACTCCAGGGGTTTCATGTTTCGGCATTCGGGGAGGTCCCTGACTCGGCCGACGGATTGAGGGGAAAACCCGCTGTGGCGCCAATGACGAGACCCGGGTCCGTCGTGGCAGCAGCAAACTATCGGGAATATTAACCTCCTGAATCGAGAACTTTATATTCTCTTATTAGGAGGTTAATCTTCTTGCTATGGCGTTCTCGACGACAACGCTCACGGCGGCACTGGAGACCCTTGGCGAACTCCTTGCGGATCGCGGATACGCAGTCGAAGTTGTGGCGATCGGCGGTGGCAGTCTGTTGCTGCTGGACCTCATCAAGCGTCCGACCAAGGATCTCGACATCGTGGCGATCGTGCAGGCAGGCTCGTACGTCACGGCGAAGCCGTTGCCTGACTTCCTTCTCGCGGCGGTGCGAGACGTCGCCGAGGTCGGGGGTCTCGCCGAGGACTGGCTCAACCCAGGGCCCACGAGCCTGCTCGACTTCGGACTGCCACCGGACTTCGAGCATCGGGTCGAGACCCGACGATACGGCGGCCTTGTCCTCCACATCGCGAGTCGGTTCGACCAGATCTGCTTCAAGCTCTACGCCTGCGTAGACCAGGGACCTCGAAGCAAGCACGCACAGGACCTGCGGACCCTGCAACCAACGCCCGATGAGCTGCGAGCCGCTGCGGCCTGGTGCACGACGCAGGATGCTTCGGAGGGGTTCGCCGGGCAGCTCGCCTTCGCTCTCCGCGAGTTTGGAGTACCTGATGAGCCATAGAACCGAACTGGTCGAGCAGCTGCTGACGCTCGCGTGGGCGCAGTGGACTGCGCTCGGCGTCAATGGGCTCGAACCCGCCAGGGGCTCGGCCCTCGACCTCGAGGCGTTGATGTTGCTCACGGCGGAGCTCGCTGACGAGGACCGGCGCCTCTTCGGCGAAGCAGTGGATTGGTGTTCGAAGCATCATCGCTATGTCAGCAAGCCCAGGTTGAAGCAGCTGTTGAGCAAGTCAGCTACGACCACGGTCGAACCCTTTGCAGAGTTCGCCTCAGCGCTCGAAACACACTCCGGTGGCAGCTGGCCACATGCCAAACGTGGGAGCCCCCGCCAGCTGCGCCTGAGTGGCAAGTCGCGAGCACCAGACCTCGAGCAGCCCTCCCTGCTCAACCTTCGGCTCCGATCTCTTTTTGGAGTGGGCGCCCGCGCGGACGTGATCACGGCCCTGCTGGGCTGGCCATCGCCCGCCTTCACCGCCTCGGAGCTCGTCTTCGTGGGATACACGAAGCGCAATCTGGCGGACACTCTCGAGTCCTTGCGTGCAGCAGGCCTTCTCTCGTCCAAGCGAGCTGGCAATCGAGTCTTGTTCTCCTGGCGTCGCTTCCGCGAGCTTTCCGAGCTCATCGCGCCGCTGCCGAGCAGCGTTCCACGCTGGCCGACGATCGTGAGAGTGCTCTTGTCATTCCACGCGCTTCTCGCAGCCACCGAAGGCAAGTCAGAGCGACTGGTGCTCGTCGCCGCTGCAAAGGCGCTGCGTGAGATCGCCCCGGACCTCGACGTACTAGGCCTGACATCCCCACGGATCATGCTGGGCGAAACATCGTGGAATGACGTTGCGGCGTGGCTGCTTCGGAGTTCACGACGACTCACGCAGGTGCCCCGCTCACGATCAAGCGCCACTCAGGGACCTCCCTGACTTTCACGTCCGAGAAGCGACGCGAAGCGACGTAGAGCGACGCGCCCCGAAATGCCTCGCCCAGGAAATCGCCATCTTTCGCGACGCTACGGATGGCCCAGCCCGTCTTCGATTCCCGGCGCCTCCACCAAGAGTCCAGCAGGAATCCTGCTGGATTCGCAATACCTGTAGCACGACCTGTAAGACGGAGGGGCCGGCCTGCGGGGTGGTCGGCTACTCTGGGCGAGATGAAGCGTCCCAGGCAGCCGTCGCTGTCGGAGGTCGTCGACGCCCAACGAGATCATCGTGCGGCGGATGTCGTGCCCCCGACGGAACCGGAAGCCTAGCGCCTCCAGGTCGATCTTCAGGAGCTTCCGGGACCGGTGCCGGTCACGCATCCGACCCTTCTCAACGCGGAAGCGGGAACTCCGCCAGGATCTGACCGAGATCGCGGAGTGCTGACGATGTATGTCGGCACCACGACTGTCTCGGCTGGGACCACTGCCGCGATCCCCCGGATGCATCGCGGGTCGCCATCCTCGAAAACGACCACCACTCCGAGAACGCCGTCAAGAAGGACGAACCTCGCCGGCCGGTGAACGTTCGACCTCTTCTGGCGCTCCTTCTGGGCGTCATCGGCTGCCAGCACGCAGCCCCCTCCCCGAGCACGGGTTGCACCGTTCTCGTGTCGCCCGCGGAGCAAGTGGTGAATGAGGCCGAATCGATGCCCGTCACGCCCGCTTGTGCCACGTTGCCGGAGAACCTGGCTCAGTTCCGCGTGACCGAGTCCCGAGAGGACGAGGATGAGGACGAGAACCTCACGCTGGTACGCCTCGATCCGGAGAATCCTGTCGAGACGTGTGCCTCCGGGGCCGCAACCGTCGTGGCGAAGGAGGTCGTGACAGTCAGACGGGCTCGTCGGCTACGTTCTTCGTTTCGGCGGACTCTCTGACGACGGGATCGTGTACGATTGCGGCAGCCTCGCGACTTGCGCCCACGGCTTCTACGTTGCGTGCGAGCCGAACGTGCTCACCGAGGTGATCCCTGCCGACTATCGCTACTTTCTCGAAATCGCCGCTGAGTCGTCGCGGCATGGAGGTCGGAGCTGGCGCGACGTCGTTGAGACCAACCGCCGAGCCTCCAGCGTGGCCGAGGAGGCAGAGTTCATCGAGAACGACGAGCCCCTGGTCACAGAGAGGCGCTGGACACGCGGGAAAAGCGGCTATCGGCCTGGTGAGTGGTCGAGCCCCTGAGCCCGACAGGGCACGTCACCGGGGGAGCGAGATTGGGTCCGTGTAGTACGCGCCGAGGCGATCCACGAGCTTTCCGAGCGAGGTGTACGCCGGGTGGACACCGATTACCCGTGCCAGGTGCTGGCTGTGGGGTGGCCCGTCGAGCGTGTAGAGGTCGAAGATGTTCGCGATTGAGGCAACGATGCTAGGCTCGAAGGCCGTATGTCGCGCCATCCGCTGATTGTCGTGCTCACCGGGCACCTAACCTCAGAGGCGCTCAATGCGGCGCTGCTAGAGCCCGCAGCTGCTCTCGAATCTTCGCCAGCTGCCCTCATCGTTGATTGTCGCGACATGGATGGCTACGACACCGGAGCCCGCGAAACGTTCGTGAACTGGAACCGGACTTGGCGCCACCGCATCACCCGCGTGGCCGTGATTACTGACAAGACGCTGTGGCACGTCGTCGTGTCCGCCATGGCCTTGGCCTCAAGCCAGCAAATGAAAGCGTTCAGAAGCGCCGAGGAAGCGGAGTTGTGGGCAAACGGCGGCGTCCCCCAGTAGCGAGCGAGCCTCGCGAACCAGCACAATGCCACGTCAGTGATCGCCCGACGACGATGGCGCTGGGGATCGTCGACGAACATGGCCTGGGCGGATGTGGTCGCACCTGCGCCCGAGCGTTTCTATCTCGGCGGCCTCAGTGGACACCCCAAATCCGGCCAGTCGTGGACGGTTCAAATCCGGCCAGTTGGGGCGGCGTCCAGGACAGGTTGGTGTCTAGTCTGATTGGGTGTTCGTTCGCAAGTTTGCGCCGCGGCCTCGCCAGCTGCGAGGCCCGCACTTGAGCACGTGGGCATGGTGGAGCAGACGGTCGAGCAGTGCGGTGACGGTAGTGTTGTCGCCCAGCAGCTTGCCCCAGTCCTCTACGGGGCGGTTCGAGGTCAGCAGTGTCGACGCGCGCTCGTAGCGGCGCATGACGATCTCCAGCAGGTCCTCGGCGGCGGTCGGGGGGAGCTTGCGCATGCCGAGGTCGTCGATGATGAGCAGTGGCGCGGTGGCGATCTTAGCGATGTGTTCCTTGCGCTCGCCGAGGACCTGGGCCTCCGCCAACTCCTCGAGCAGGACGTGGGTTTCGCGGTAGAGCACGCGGTGGCCGTGGTGGATGCAGGCGAGACCGATGGCTTGAGCCAGGTGGCTCTTGCCGGTGCCTGGCGGGCCGAGGAACAGACCGTCTTCGCGCTGTTCGATGAAGCGCCCGGTGGCCATCT
>JBNLDK010000145.1:0-11295 GCA_050304295.1 Polyangiaceae bacterium | reverse complement strand
GGAACAAGTCATGGACGAACCCGCTCGCCATCGGCGCCGGCCGCAGCGCCTCGCGCATGGCAGCGCGCACCGCGGTCGCCACTTGCGCGATGCCGTCACGGACTCGGGCATTGAGAACGCCGAACACCACCGGCGATCTCGGTGATGTGCGCGGCCAGTTCAAGGGTTGCGGTTCTCGGAATCCTCAACGATCCTGCAACGGACGCGCAAAGCAGCCACCACAGGCGAACACGGCCTCGATCTCGCTCATGCCCGCTGCCAGTTCAAGGGTTGCGGTTCTCGGAGTCCTCAACGATCCTGCGGCGGACGCGCTATGCAGCCAGCACAGCGTTCAGTTGCACCGCGAAAACACTGGGAGGTGATGAGCCGAAGCCCCGAGCGTTCTCACCACGTCATCAGCGACCGAATCGGTTCTTTCGAACTACAAGCGACAGGACACGTGGATCCCAGTAGACCTGTTAACTCCCGCCGCGGTCGGGCAGATTGATTCTCGGGCACACTTCAGGTCGATCGCTCCCACCGGGCAGGGATTGTCGATACATAGATGCACTCCACCCACCCACCCGGTTCGCGTTGCGTCGATGCAGACCTGGCCGGCGTCACACTCGAGGTCTAGTCCACACGTGAATGCCTGGCAGGTGGACATCGTGGTGGTCATGCTGCCATCCCGGTTGCACGTTCCCAGGGCGACGCCGTAGCTGGCGCAGTCCTGCCAAGTACAGGTGTATTGATACCCGGTACCCATCCCGGTTTCATCCGGACCGCAAACGATCGGGTCGGGACCCGGCGGCTCTTCCGGACAGCATTGGTGGGAGTTTAGACCCCACACGCCCGCGGCACAGGAGAATCGGGAGAAGTTTCCACCCGGGCAGTCGTCGTAGGTACAGTAGTAGTACTCTTCGACTTCGGGGCAACTATCGTCCTCGGTCGGTGGCGTGTCCGGGCAGCACGGCGTCGTGCGGACGTACCACAGCGACTCGAAACAGCCCGCCCGGGTCAACCCGTTGCCTGGGCAGTCGTCGTAGAAACAGATCTGATCGTCGGCGCACGCCTCCCCATCCGTCGGGGCGGAAGCCGGACACGACGACTGGGTTGCCCCGCCGGTGGGGGACGCGCCTCCGGTGGGAACGGTCCCGCCCGTGGGAACGCCGCCGGTCGTGCCCGCCACGCCCCCGCCGGCGGTCGCTCCTCCGCCAGGAGCATCGCCGCCGGTCGCACCGCCGCTCGGGGCACCCCCGTCGCCAGGAGTACCGCTGCCCGTCGCGCCGCTGCTCATTCCGCCACTCGCGGAGGAGCCGCCATTCGACGCGCCGCCACCCGGAGCGCCACCGCTCACGGTCGCGGCTCCCGTGCCGCCGCCAGACGTGCCGCCATCGGGCGTGCCACCAGATGCTGCCCCCCCCCCTACGGGCTCGACTCCGCCCGACGGATCATCGTCGCTGCGCGCCGAGCCGCCACACGCGACGGCAAACGCCAGGGCGACGAGCGCCATCGCGACCGCGCTTCGGTCGCGACGCGAAATGTCAGTGCCGGAGGCATACGTGCTGCCCCCACGCACTGTAGCACCGTCCATCGACATCACCCGGAACCGCTCCGCGGTGTTGGCGGGCGCCACCCCCGCTTCGACACCAACTCAGCGAGCATCGTCATCATCTCGCGTCAGCGACCAAGTCGTCGCGACGCCGATTGACACTCGACCACGAGGCCTGTCATCTACAGGTGACAGGACACGCGGATCCCGTAGCCACTACCGACTCCCGCCGCGGTTGGGCAGATGAGTTCTCTCGCACACCTCAGGTCGATCGCACCCACCGGGCAGGGATTGTCGACACATAGATGCACTCCGCCCACCCACCCCGACCGCGTCGCCTCGATGCACACCTGGCCGGCACCACAATCCAGATCCAGTCCGCAGGCGAACGACTGGCAGGCGGTGGTCGTGCTGCTCATACTGCCGTCTCGCTCGCACCAACCATCGGCGACGCCGTAGCTGGCACAGTCCTGCCACGCACACGTGTATTGGTACCCGGTACCCAGCCCCGTCTCATCCGGACCGCACACGACCGGGTCGGGACCCGGAGGCTCTTCCGGACAGCACTGACGGGAGACGACGCTCCACGACCCCGAGTTGCAGTAGGCACCGGTGAAGTCTCCACCTGGGCAATCGTCGTATGCACAGTCGTAGTTGTCACCGGGGCAAGCGCTGCCATCGGTGGGTACGGCTTCCGGGCAGCACGGCGTCGTCCGGACGTACCACAGCGACTCGAAACAGCCCGCCCGGGTCAACCCGTTCCCTGGGCAGTCGTCGTAGAAGCAGATCTGGTCTTCCTCGCACGCCTCTCCATCCGTCGGGGGCGAAGCCGGGCACGACGACTGCGTTGCCCCGCCGGTGGGGGACGCTCCTCCGGTGGGAGATGCGCCTCCCGTGGGAGCACCGCCGGTCGTGCCCGCCATGCCCCCGCCAGCGGCCGCACCGCCGCTCGGGGCACCTCCATCGCCGGTCGTACCACCGCCCGCTGCGCCGCTGCTCACTCCGCCGCTCGTGGAGGAGCCGCCATTGGGTGCGCCGCCACCTCGAGAGCCGCCGCTCGCGCTCGCGGCTCCCGTGCCGCCGCCGGACGTGCCGCCACCGGACGTGCCGCCATCCGGCGTCCCGCCAGACGCGGAATCGCCCCCCACTGGCTCGACTCCGCCCGACGCTTCATCGTCGCTGCGCGCCGATCCCCCACACGCGGCGGCGAACACCAGTGCGACGAAGACCGTCGCGACCGCGCGTCGGTCGCGATGCGAAATGTCAGTGCCGGAGAACATACGTGCTGCCCCCACGCACTGTAGCACCATCCATCGACATCACCCGGAACCGCTCCGCGGTGTCGGCCGCCGCCACCCCCGCTTCGTAGCGCACCCCGAGCTTCATGCGGTCGCCGGCTCCCAGAGGGATCCGCACGTGCCGCTCGGTGCCGCCGAGCGGGTAGACCGCATCCGGATCGAGCCCGAGCTCGACCGCCTTGATGGCTTCGTCGTCGGTGAGGGGCGCACAGGCGCCGATCGAGTCAAGGCCTGCGAAGCGCACCCGGCGAATGATCGCGTCAGCTGCTACCACGACCTCCCGGCCGAAGAAGCTGCCCAGATGCGGCTCGCCCCCCGCCGTTCCCAGATTGATGGTGCCGTAGGGCGCCAGTAGCGTGCCACGGAACGGCGACTCCAGCGTGGCCCACCCCGCGCCCAGCACTACGACCATCACACCCGAGCCATCTCCTGCCGTGTCCACGATGGACCCGCGCACGATCACGGAACCTTCGACGTAGATGACCACGGGCTGCTGGGCCGTATTTGCGACGAGGACCGCCCCGCGCTCGAGTGCTTCGATGGACGCGAACCGATACTCGCCCCCCTCCAGGGTCAACGTCGCACCACTCTTCACGTTGAGCTTGCCGTAGGTACCGGGCACAAGGGTCCGCGTCTCCGTTGGCTCGAGCGATACCTCGCCTCCGAAGGGGCCCGCAGCCGGCGCCGGCCACGTGAGAGTCGTCACTGGACCGAGGTCGACCCCGGTCGTCTCCGCGCCCACGGTGACGTCGTTCTGCTTGCTGATGGTGCCCTCGGTGGTCACGTCTCCGGTCACGGTGGCGTTCGACCGCAGGAACACCGACGCCACGCTCGTCACCGAGCCGACGACAGCGCTGGCCCCGATCTCGGTTCCGGTACTTCCCGCGTTCGCCACGGCTGCGAAGGCGGCGGCGTCCGCCTCCTCGATGCTAGCCCGATCCCCGAGCCACAGCCGATCGTTGGCGCCCAGGGCCACGAGACCTTCCGTGAGCCCGCGCGGCAGGGTGATGACGCCCACGTCGCCTCCCTGCACGGGGGGCTGACCGCACGGCGCCGGCAGATCGGGCACGACCTCGTCCAGACCGTCGGGCAGCAGAAACGAGAGCCGGCCTCCGGCCATCCCACTCGCCGAGAGCAGGATGTCCTTCTCGACGGCCTCGGTCGCGTAGTTCGGCACCCAGAGCCAGGTCAGCCCCGAGTATGGCCCCGTGGGGCTGTGTACCCCTCCGCCCAGAGGACCAGCCACGCCCGCAGGCGGGTTGATGGTGTACAGGTTGCGCTGCGCGATGTGGCGGCTCTGCTGCACGATGTCCTCGACCCGCTGCTCGGTCCCTCCAGCAGCACGGATCTCGTCCGGGACGCGATCTCCGAACGAGTCGACCACGGCCACCATGCACTGGTGATCGGGGGCCGTGTCCGACACCGTCCAGGAGAATTGCTTCACCTCCGGTACGGCGGCCGCGATCGGGTGGTTGAATGAGCCGCAACCAACCAGCTGCCAGCCCGTGGTGTCGTCGAACGTACCGCAACTCGCCGGACCCGCGCTGGTCCGCACCCCAAAGGTGTCACTCCAGAATGTGCTGGGCAGCGGTGGCACCTCGACCGTCGCATCGGTCACCAGCACGGCGGCTCGCACGTCAGGCACTTCGCCCAGTCCCAGCTGCGTCGCCTGGACGTACACACTGTACGCCTGCGGCGGTTGCCCGGGTGGTGGACGCTGGAGACCCGAATCGACCATCGTGCCGGGGAAGCAGTCGGTCACCTCGACGGGACAGGACTCGAACTCGTAGTTGTCCGCGTCGACGATCGCGGTGTCCGCCGTGGCGACGCGAATGTCGTTGCTGTCCCACCAGTACACGCGACCGCCGACGTCGTCGTTGGGCTTGAAGAAGGCGAACTTGGGGGCCAGTGTGGAACGCGAGTGGTCGATCACCGGGTGCTCGGGATCGGGTTCCCCGAAGGGCGAGGGTTCCTGGCCCTGATCGAACACGTTGTCGCGAACCAGCAGGTGTTCGGACTGCTCGCAAGTCGGGACTCGATCCAAGTCGTAGCGGTAGACGCCGTAACCGAAGGTGGCAACGTAGAGCGTCCGGGTGGTCGGGTTGAGCCAGAGGTCGGTCACGGGCGAAAAGTCGGGCAGGCCGTCGCTGAACTCCTCCCATGACGCGCTGCCATCGGCCTGCAATGTGGCGCGCAGCACCCCTACGTCCGTCGCAACGTAAAGCTGGTCCGAGTTGGCGGGATCGACCACAACCGCTGCCATTGGAGTCTGGGGGAGCGTGGCTAGCGGCGAGGAACCTGAAATGGGAACGGGCGCGGGCTCCCAGGTCTGCCCATCGACGGACCGATACAGTAGCCCCGTGTTGGTCACCGCGAACACATGTAGCGAGAGGTTGGGATCCACCGCCAGCGCCATCACGTAGTCGGTTCCCGGCAGTGGCCCCATCGGGTTCCACGAACCGGAATCCCCTCCTTGGTGACTCGCGAAGATCACCTGGTTGGCCACGTCCAAGAACTCGGTTCCGTCCGCCCGAGTAGCCACCGGGACGGTCCACGCGTATACCGATTTGCGGTTGTTGAAGTTCTGCTTGGCCGAGACCACGATCACGTGTCGTCCTGGCGGCCAGTTCTCACTCAACATGAATCGGCTCTTGGCTGGCAGTCCCGAGGCCCCGCCGGGCTGAAGGACGGTAGTCCAGCTCACCCCGTCCGTGGTTCGGATCAGGCCCAGCGGCGCTGCCCAAAGATCGGCCTCCCGTGAAGGCGCAGGCAGAAGGGGCCGATTGATGGCAAATACCACACGCGGGACGGTCGGGTCCGTAGCGACAGGCGGCGCCACGATGAAGCCATTCGTTGCGTCCGCTGCGACACCATCCACCGTCCAGAATGCGTTGTTCCCCCAGGCGCGCAGCTCGGAAGGCACCGGTGGCGCCAGCGAGACGTAGGGCACCGGTTCGAGCGTCATGAACAGATCGTGGTACTGGTTGCTCCCGAGAATGGTGAGGGGGTTGGACGCGTCGACGGCCACGTACCGGCCGTCTCCCCCGTCGATGCCGTACCAGGCGTGATTGCCGAAGGTCAGCTGGGTGCCTTGGTCCTGCATTCCACCGGTCGCGAGCCCGGCCACGGCCGTTCCCGCCGAGACTGAGTAGAACTCCGAGGAGCGCATGCCGTGCGACCTGAACTCCCAGGTCCAGGCGCCGCCATTCGCGGGCCGCGGGCTGCTACGGTAGAGACCGCCATCGTTGCCGGACCAGAGCACGGTCGGGTCGGTGGGGTCGAAGGTGAGCGTGTGCTGGTCATCGTGAATCGTCTGGTAATCTCGATGACTACAGTTGGATGGTTGAGAGCCACAGGTCATGTTGGTCCAGACGGCGCCGCCATCCTTCGACTCCCAGAGCTGAATCCCACCCCAGTAGATGTGCTCGGCGTCCGTTGGCTCGACCTCGAGAACCGAGAAATAGGCACCGCCATCGCTGCTGGCAGGGGTGCCCGGCACCTCGGTCCAGGCATCGCCGCCGCCCGGCAGCTGCTCGGCTGCCGTCGTCGACTTGAACAGCCGCTCCGGCCCAAGCACGTTGGCTGGCTTGGAGACGGTCGTGATGCGGGCGTATCGGGTTGACCCGCTACCCGCGACCTGCACGGTGTATTCGAAGTTGATGTCGTCCGGAAGACCCGTGCTCTTGCTTGCCCACGCGCCAGCCTGGTACTTCCACACGGTGGCTTGGTCGAGCCCAACCTCGCCAGCGTAGAGGATCAGCGGCAGCGTAGATTCCACGTCGAGCTTGCGGATTTCGTGACCCGCCAGGCCGTGCAGCGAGAACATCCACGTGCCAGTAGCCAGGTTTCCCACGTAGACGCCCGTAGTCGTCGCAACATACGCAGTGTTCGCGTCGGTGAAGACGATGTCGTTGACGAGGGAGTCCTCGGGAATGGTCCCGATGCCCAGTCGTGTCCACGTACCGGGGTTGCCCGTCTCGTACTGCCAAAGACCGCGTTCGGTCGTCTCGTACACATGGTAAAAGGCCCATGGCCCCCCATCGGGGTCGCCGGGCCCGACGAGCACCTGCGAACCCCACACGGCGACGGTGCCGACCCGTTGGGTAAACTGTGCATCGGAGACTCGACGCCACCGACGACCCGAGTCAGTCGACTCGTAAAGCCCCCCAACCGTCCCGGCGTAAACGACGTTGGGGCTGACGGGGTCGATGGAGACCGAGATGACACGCCCGGGTACGTTGGTGGGACCGGCGTGGGACCAGCCGCAAGCGCCCCTCGTGGTCCCGGTTCCCGTTCCCGAAGTGCCACCCGTGCCCCCGGTGGCGGCACTGCCCCCGGTGGCACTGCCTCCCGTGCCCATCGCTCCGCCCGAGCCGCTGGACCCCTGAGGCACGCACTCGCAGTGGACATCGAAGGTTCCGCCAATCGAGATGTCGTCGGGATCGGAGTTCTCGCAGACCAGGCATTCGCCATCGTCGCAGTACGCCTGATTGCAGTCGTCGGGTGGAGGCTCAACCGGTCCGGAACCCGGCGGAACCCCCTCCTCGCCCACGTGCACGTACCCGCTGGCCTCGCGTTGCGAGCGCAGTTGCGCGATGGCCTCGCGGCGGTTCGCGGCGACGACATTCGGATCCAGCGCTGGATAGGACCGCGGATAGATGTACCCATACAGCCACGCCCTGGTGTTGAACCCGGGCTCCCCCTCCAGCTCGAGTACCGGTGGTGAGCTGGTGCCCTGTGCTCCGAACGAGAGATCATCCAACAGGTACTCTCCCGCTGGTGCGTTGAGTTGCACGCGGATCGTCAGGTCGCTGTAGCTGCCTGCGAGCTTCGTCTGCAGGTTGCTGCTCAGCGGCCACGATAGTTCGGTGAAGGCGCCAGGAGCGATCCCGACGAGCGAAACGCCTCCCAGGTCGGTCCAGTACTCGCCCGCCGACGGCAACTGGATGACGACCCGCACCTCGCCCCAGGCGACGGATGCCGGCACTCGAACCTGTAGGCGAAGCGTGTCCTCCACCTCCCCAACATCTGAAAGCGGAAAGCTGACGAGCTCGGTCCATCCAGTCGTATCAACGGCGAGACTGTGCTCACCTTGCGCACTCTCGTCGCTCGATGCCTGCAGAGGGGACCAATCGGAGGGCTCCTCCATACCGAGCACGCGGGCGGACTCCGGTGACAGGGTGAGCGCACCTCCTGCCAGACCTGTTGTGGTGCCCGAGTCGTCCTTCGACGCGCAACCAGCGCCGATGGCTACGGCCAGGCTGCTGGCAACGGCAGCTACCGTCCTACTCAGTCGAACTCGCCGCTCCTGTTGACGGTTTGCGCTACGCCCCTGGTTCCGCTGCTTCATGTCGACTCCCCCGAGCACCACCCATGTACCCGGCGCCAGCATACAAGATGCTGTGCACCTAAACATGGGATGTCGTACGGACATTGACGGCACTATCGGCAAACGTGGGATCGCGCCACCGGGACTACGGAGAGCATGTGTGTCATGTCCACATCACACTTCGAATCCAAAGTTGGAGGTTGGAACTTCCAACTTCGCGACTGTGCATCGCAGTCGTCGGTGGGTCTACCAAGGGCCTTACGCGCAGGCGGTGCACATCGCGCGACACCAGTATTCGGAGCCATTCCAGAATCACTCAGAAGCATCCATGCGCGGCGAGAGCGAGAACCGTTCACACGTGCGGACAGTTCCGCGCCCATCCGATCACGCTCACGCGGGAATCCATCGAGCATCACGCCGAGTTAGCCGGGGCTTCACGTGACCGACAACGCGGTCCGGCGCTGCCAGGAGCGGGGTCGTCGAAACGAAGCCACGCACGGCCTCGATGTAGGCGCGAGCTTCCACGGGCGAGATGCGCTGCACGAGAGGCAGCTTGGTCAGCACCGAGTAGGTTTCCGCGAGAACGTGCTGGCACGCTCAACCGGTCGTGCTCCCGTCGCGGACGGCGTCGAAGATAGACGTGGCACGCTGGTGTTGAGGATGCACCGCAACGGCAGCGGCGACGAGGACCGACGTGTCAATCGCGACCAGCACCGCCAACCGATCCAGCCTGGGAGTCGACGCGCTCTTCGCGGTACCATCGATGGTCGAAGGCATCAGGCGGCGCGTCCGATGCCACGCCGCTCGTGAAGACGGGCCATCCTCGTGAAGCATCTACCGGGGAGGCTGCGCTGTTGGATGTCTCGGTCGCAGCGTCAGCCGGCACCTCCGCCAGAACCCGAAGGGCCAATGCTCGGCGTTCGGCAGGCGGCAACGCGCGCAAGGCTGCGAGGAGCTCAGTCGGCGTCGTGCAAGAAGCGTAAGCCGTCTTCACGCACTGGGCCGATTCGCCCAGGAGGGCGCTGCCTGCCGGATCTCCAGTTCGGACCCCGCCGAAGATTCAGCAGACGCCGTCTGGCGAATCCCTGGTTTGGAACCGGCTGGAAATTCGACAGGCGCTGTCTGGCGAATCTACTTCGCCGGCTGCTCACTCCCTCCCGCACCGCGTTGGTGGGACGCCTGCGTGGCGGTCGTGGTCACCTCGGGCGGAGTGGGTGAGACCTGGTCCCGCCCGGACCCTGACGCTGCCTCCTCGAGCATCCTGAAGAGGGATTCGAGGTCGTTGTCATGCTCCTGCACGATCGACTCGCGGATCACGCGAACCTCGTCGATGACGGGATCGCGGCTCATGTTGCCCGGCACCGATTCTCATCCAATGGTGCACCGTGCCGCTCGAAGGTCCCCTTCTCCGCGTGGCGGTCATCGTCGTTCCCCCTCGTCGCCCAACGCCAGCTCCGCTTCGATGGCTTCGATGCTGGGCAACGATGACTCGAGCTCCGCGGGCAAGGCGCGTGTCAGCTCGTACTCGGAGACTCCGATGGGCTTGTCGAGCCCGCGCAGGGCGTACTCAGCGAGCAGGCGCTTCTTGTCCTGGCAGAGGATCAGCCCGATCGATGGCTGGTCGTCAGGGTGCCGGAGCTGATCGTCCGCCAGGTTGAGGTAGAGGTTCATCTTCCCCGCGTACTCCGCCTCGAAGGCCCCTACCTTCAGCTCGACCACGACGTAGCAGCGGAGCTTCAGATGATAGAAGAGAAGGTCGAGGTAGAAGTCGTCGCCATCGAGAGCGAGATGGTACTGGCGCCCCACGAACGCGAACCCCACGCCCAACTCGAGCAAGAAGCGTTCGAGATGCGTCAGCAGGTGAGCCTCGAGCTCCCGCTCTCGGAACGGCGCCTCCAGCGTCAGGAAGTCGAAGACGTAGGGATCCTTCAGTGCACCGCGAGCAAGGTCCGACTGGGGTAGGGGCAAACTGGTCGAGAAGTTCGTGATCGCCGCGCCTTGCCGCTGGTGAGCCTCGCTCTTGATCATGGTTGCGAGGACGTCTCGGCTCCAACCCTCCGCAACGGCGGTCTCGACGTACCAGCGCCGCGTGGTGGCGTCCTTCACCTTCTCCATGAGCACAACGTGGTGAGTCCAGGGCAGACCTAGAAGAGGATCACTCGGCCTGTCCCCCAAATCTGCCACTGCCTGTGGCAATTTCGGCCCAGCTTCCGAATTTGCCACCACCTGTGGCAATTTTGGCCCGGCATCCGAAGCTGCCAATGCTTGCGCCACGTTCTCGCCAAGATCCGGGTACTCGCGAAAGAACCGAATCATCCTCCCAAGGTTGCGTGCGGAGAACCCCTTCACTCCCGGCAGCTCGGACGCGAGATCTCGAGCCAGCCGCGGGATGACGCTGGCACCCCAACCTTCGCGTTCCTGCCGCGCCGCGATGAGTCGCCCGACATCCCAGTAGAGGAGCAGCAACTCCCGACTGGCGGCGAGCGCAGCACGGACCTGCGCCCCCTGGATGCGCCCCTTGATGTCACCGAGGAGGGCCGGGTACTCGTCGAGCGCGCGGCTCATCGATCCGTCACCTGCGTATGCCGGGAGGCGCTCAGCCGCAGAAGCGACAGCACCTCAGCCAGGTCGACCAGACCTTCGGCCTCGAGGCGCTCGTCCTCCGACAGCGGCTCACCGGCGTCCTGTTTGTCGAGCAGCCCATGCAGCCGCCGGTCCACGCCCTCGGGGAGCGCAAGCCGTGCGAGGTCGATTGGGAGCTCGAGATCGATGTGGATCGAAACTGAGGTGGGGTCTGCCATCCTGTGCCCGGGTCCGTGCAGCGGGACCATCGTAGCGCGTTCGCGCCGGACGCGACCAACACTGCAACGCTGCCTGTACGTGTCCACTCGGTCCGCCGCCACCGTGTCCACCCGTGTCTACGCATGTCCACTCCCGTCCGTCCCAGTTTGCTGGCCGGATTCTCGCAACCAGCGTGAATCACGCCGCCTTCGCCGTTCGTGGTCAACGGACTTCGAATCCGTAGGTCGCTGGTTCGACCCGGAGTGGACGAGTCCAGGGAGCAAAGCGAGTTGGACGAGTCTACGAAGGGCTACGGCCCCGACGCGAAGCGGCGGGGAGCGGCCGCAGGCCGCAGT
>JBNLDK010000144.1:0-42909 GCA_050304295.1 Polyangiaceae bacterium | reverse complement strand
GAGCAGCCTTCTTGGGAGCAGCCTTCTTGGTGGCCTTCTTGGGAGCAGCCTTCTCGGGGGCGGCAGCCGCCTTCTTGGCAGCCTTCTTGGGAGCGGCCTTCTTGGGAGCGGCCTTCTTGGGAGCAGCCTTCTTGGCGGCCTTCCTGGGAGCAGCCTTCTCGGGGGCGGCAGCCGCCTTCTTGGCAGCCTTCTTGGGAGCAGCCTTCTTGGGAGCAGCCTTCTTGGGAGCAGCCTTCTTGGGAGCGACCTTCTTGCCTGCCGGCTTGGCTGGTTCCTTCTCTTCCGAGTTCGCCTTCGCTGCCGCTTTGCGGTCTGTCACCTTTCGGGCGACCTGCTGCGCTGCCTTCCTTTCCGTTACCTTGCCGGTGGGAGCGGCCTTCGCCACCGGTTCTGGCTCCTCGAACTCGGGGTCGGCGGCGGTCTCGGCGCGGACCGCTTGCGCCTCGTCTGCGATGTCGTCGGGGATCTCCTTCACCGTTTCCTCTTCGAGGGACGCAGTTTCTGGCGTCTCGACGTCGGCTCCGTCGGGGCGGCCGATTGCTCCGCCACCCCGGTGCGCAAGCGTTTCCTCGATGCGCGCATCGAGCTCAGAGAACTCGAAGGGTTTGTCGAGGTATGCGTCGGCCCCGTAGAGTGGCGAAGTCATCTCATTGAGGTTCTCGCCAATGCCGGTCAGCATCACCACACCGGTGTGAGCCAGTGAAACAGTTTCGCGGATCTTCCTGCAGACCTCCCACCCGCTCATTCCCGGCATCATGACATCGAGCACGACGAGATTCGGAAGGTGGTCCTGGGCGAACAACCAGGCTTCATCGCCGTCGGTGGCTTCGACGACGGAATAGCCCTTGTTGCGGAGATGATTCGCGACGAGCGCCCGAGTGCTGGGCTCGTCGTCGGCGACGAGTACGACGGTCTTTTCAGAATTCGACATTGTTGCTCCGAGGGGAAGCGCTATTCGACCCATCGTAGGTAGCGGGGTCAAGTGTTCCGAGCGAAAGCGCGCCAATGAGTGGCCCCTTCTCCCACCTCCTCGCGGAGTCGATCGCCGCTTCCGAGTCACCGTTGCTGGGGTGGTTGTCGAGGGTGGCGGCGCGTCGGCAAACAGAGGTCGCCCCAAGTTCGGACCTTGTTCAGGGTCCAATCCCCCGTCCGCTCTGGGCTCCGATCGGGGGTCCTGGCGCGAGCACAAGTGCTTGAGATCATGGATCTATCTGCGTATTCTTGGGGATCCCCGACCGTTCCGGGTGGCGATGGAGGGCGCCCCGTCGTGCGTTCGTCGCGCTACGATTCGCTCGTCGCCGAGCAGCGGGCGAAAGCAATCGGAACTTTCGCGCGTTACAACCGTCAGGAGTTCGAGGAGGAGTCACCGCATTGCCCCGTATCGCCACCACGATGAAGAGTCTGCGTCGCTCGGCAGCGTGGGCCGCGCTGCGACTGCGGGTGAGGGATGCGCTTTCGCGTGGGTTCGCCTGGCTCCCGCTCCCGCTGGTGTATGCCGTGGTGGCGCTCACCATCATCAAGGTGGCAAGGCCAGGCCCAGAGGTGGAAGCCTGGCTCGTCCAAGGGGTTCTGGTCCCGTTCTTCGTGCTGTTGCTGGCCGTTGCGCAAGCCTGGCTGCGGCGCCGGCCACCGCTGTTCGGTGCTCTTGCGTTGGATCGCTATCATGGGTTGAAGGACCGCATCAGCAACGCGCTCTCGTTCGCGTCCATACCACTGGGACAGCGCTCACCAATGATGCAGGCTGCCATCGACGAGGCGCTGCGCTCCGTGGGACGTCTCTCCCCACGCCGGGCCGCACCGCTTCGCTTTCCTCGCGAGCTGCCCATTGTCGTAGTCCTGACCGGGGGCCTGGTGGCCATTGCTCTGCTGGAGGTGCGAACCCAGCGCACCGTTCCGCCTCCGCCCGCGGTTCAGCCCCTGGTCCTATCGCCGGATGATGTCGAGCTGTTCCAGGAACTCGCGGACGAGCTGGCGGAGAAGGCCGAGGACCCAGCTAGCCAAGCCGCCGTCCGTCGATTCAACCAGCTGCTCGAAGATATTGCCGACCGTCGTCTCGACCGGAAGGAAGTGTTCAGGCGTCTTGAGGAACTCGAGCGCGAGTTGGTGGACGGGGCGGAGTCCGACAAGGACGCGTTGGACGAGGGTCTGAAGAGTTTGGCGAAGGAGCTCGAGAAGAGCGATCTCTCGAAGCCGATTGCCAAGGCGTTCGAAGAGAAGAACCTCGAGGACGCGGAGCAAGCGCTGAAGAAGCTGGCGGAGCGGCTCAAGAACCGGAGCGACCCGCCGAGCCAGGCGGATCTGGAACGATTGCGTCAGGCGCTCGAGAAGGCGAGTCAGGAGAGCGAACAGCGCGAAGCGCGCCTCGCCGAGCAACGCGAGCGACTGGAGAAGGAACAGAAGCGTCTGCTCAACAAGAAGAAGCAGGACGGCAAGTTGAACGAGCGCGAGCAGAAGCAGCTGGCGAAGAACGAGCGCGAGCTCAAGCGACTGGACCGCAAGAGCCAGCAAGCGCGGCAGACGCGCCAGAAGATGTCGAAGCTGGATCGCGAGCTAGCGGAGGCCGCTCGCGATCTGATGAAAGAGATGGGAAAGAGTAGCGAGAGTCTCGAGTCGGCCGCTGAGGACGTGAACCGCATGGCGCGGCAGGAGATGAGCCGTCAGGAGAAGGAAGAGCTGCTGCGCCGTCTCCGGGAGATGCGGGAGCTCCTGCGCCAGCAGGGCAAGGGGGGCCAAGAGCAGATGGAGCGCCTGATGAAGTTCTCACGCAAGGCCCGGGGCCAAGACGGCCCTGGCGGAGAACCGGGTGAGGGGCAGCCGAGCCGCCTGGTCATGCGACCGGGAAGCGGGGAGGGTCCCATACCGATGCCGGGGCAGGGGGCGGGACGTTCCGGCGATCCAGGACTACTCAACAAGGGTGAAGGCTCGGGCGAGCCAGGCGAGGGGCAAGGCAAGCCCGGTGACCAGCCGGGTGCAGGGCGCGGCGGGCAGGAAGCGGGAGTTGGGCACGATACCAACCTGGAGGGCGATCCGAGCGAGGTGAAGGGCACCCCCCAGGATGTCACGGCCGTGGCGGTCGACACCGGCGAAGGCGAAGCGTCGAGCGAGGTCATCATGGGAGCCGCGGAGCGTGGGTTCACGGGTCGCGGCTACCGCAAGGTCTACGTGGACTACCAGCAGGTCGCAGAGGACGTCATCAATCAGGACGAGATACCGCCGGGCTACCGCTTCTATGTCAGAAGGTATTTCCAGCTCATTCGGCCGCGCGACTGACTCCGACTTGGATGCAAGACAAAGGAATCGCATGTCTGACAGAGAGTTGAGCAAGGACGTCGAAACCGCGGAGGCCGACGTGGCTTCCTTCCTGGACCGGGTGGGAACTCTCCGGGAAGAGATCGGCCGTGTCATCGTGGGCAATCGCGAGATCATCGACGGGGTGATCACGTGCATGTTGGCCGGGTCACATGCCCTGCTGGAGGGAGTGCCGGGGCTCGGCAAGACGATGCTGGTGCGCACCTTGGCCGAAGCGGTTGGCCTCAGCTTCCAACGCATCCAGTTCACCCCCGACCTGATGCCCGCCGACATCATCGGCACGACCGTGATCGATGAAACAGCCCAAGGGGGGCAGGTTTTCGAGTTTCGCAAGGGGCCAGTCTTCGCGAACATCGTCCTCGCAGACGAGGTGAACCGCGCCACGCCGAAGACGCAGAGCGCGCTGCTCGAAGCGATGCAGGAGCATCGGGTGACGGTGGGCCGGACTACTCACCAGATCGAGGAGCCCTACTTCGTGCTGGCGACCCAGAACCCGCTAGAGATGGAGGGCACCTATCCACTTCCCGAAGCCCAGCTCGACCGGTTCTTCTTCAAGCTCCACGTGGAGTTCCCCTCCCGTGAGGAGCTGCACGCGATCATCGATCGAACCACGACGGAGCACCACGTCGAGGTGCACCCAGTGCTGCAGCGTGCCGACATCATCGAGATGCAGAGGCTGGTGCGGATGGTGCCCGTCGCGCGCCACGTGCAGGACTACGCGGTGCGTCTGTTGCAGGCGACCCACCCCGACCTGATCGGAGCGACTGGGAAGGTGCAGCGTTTCGTGCGCACCGGAGCTTCCCCTCGCGGCGCTCAGGCGATGCTCTTGGCCGCGAAGATCCGCGCACTGTTTGCTGGGCGCTTCGCGGCGTCGATCGACGACGTGCGAGCGGGCGCCGTTCCCGCGCTGCGACACCGACTGCTGCTCAACTTCGAGGGGGAGGCCGAGGGCGTTCGCTCCGACGACGTCATCGAAGAGATTCTCACCCAGCTGCCCGAGGCGGCTCGCTGAGCGAGATTCGATGGGAATTGTTGATCTGTTCCGGCGGGCGACGGCCCCGGTCTCGCGACGACTGGGGGCGACGCGTCCGGTCCGTGCGGAACTGTTCGACGACGAGTTTCAGCGCAAGCTCGAGACGCTGGCCATCGTGAGTCGACGAGTTTTCGCGGGCCGCATGCGCGCCGAGCGTCGGAGCAAGAAGAAGGGGAGCGGTGTCGAGTTTGCCGACCACCGCGTCTACGTTCCGGGAGACGACTTTCGCTTCGTGGACTGGAACGTCTACCAGCGCTTCGGAAAGCTCCTGGTGCGGCTCTACGAGGAAGAAGAGGACCTCAGCATCTACTTCATCGTGGACTGCTCGACCTCGATGGGCTTCGGTGACGGGCGCAAGTTCGATCAGGCGCGCCGCTTGGCTGCGGCGCTGGCCTACGTGGGGCTTGCCAACCTCGATCGGGTCACCATTGTCGGAGTCAGTGACGAGGTGGTGGCACGCATGCCAACCACGCGGGGCAAGGGGCGCATCTTCAAGGTCTTCTCCTTCCTCCGCGACCTCGAACCCGTGGGGACCACCGACCTGCGGACGAGCCTTCGCACGTTCGTGGCTCAGCACAAGCGTCGCGGGCTGGCCGTGCTAATCAGCGACCTTTACGACCACGAAGGGTTCGAGGGGGGCATCAATATGCTCCGCTACAACAAGTTCGAGCCCTACGTGATTCATCTCGTCGACTCTACCGAGGCGCACCCCCGGCTCAAGGGGGATGTTCGCATCTACGATTGCGAGACCGGAGAGGAGCGCGAGATCACGGTCACGCCAAAGCTGCTCGAGCGCATGGCGGAGGCCTACGAAGAGTATCGTGGCGAGGCTGAGCGCTTCTGCACGAGGAACCAGGTTGCGTACTTCCCGGCAGAGGTCGACGTGTCGTTCGACGAGTTGGTCCTGCGGGTCTTTCGGCGTGGGGGGTTCCTGCGCTGATGATCTTCACGGGTTGGTCTTTGGGCTCGCTCTTGACCCTCGGCGGAATCGCTGGTGGTCTCGTCGTCGTCTTCTACATTCTCAAGCTCCGACGGCGACCGGTTGCGGTTCCTTTCGCCAGGATCTGGGAGCGCATCCTTCGCGACAAGGAAGCCACTCACCTCTTCTCCCAGTTGAAGCGGCTGCTTTCGCTTCTGCTTCAGTTGGTCTTGCTGACCCTGCTTCTGATCGCCCTGGGGGACCCGCGACTGAGTGCCGCAACCCTCGAGGGTCGCAACATCGTCGTGCTGATCGACACCAGCGCGTCGATGAAGGCCACCGACGTCGAGCCCACACGACTGGCGGTGGCTCGCGAACGGGTGCGGGAGCTCACGGCGGGTCTGGCCAATGCCGACCGCATGCTGCTGGCGCGGATGGACGCTGTGGTCTCCCCCTTGACCACGATGACCGACGATATCGCCACCCTCGACACTGCGCTCGATCAGCTCGAGGCGACGGACACGCGAGCCGATCTCGAGCGCGGGCTGCGGTTCGCTCTCGACAGCCTCCGCGGTCTGCCGCGTGCCGAGATTGTCCTCGTTGGCGACGGGGCCTACGGCAGCCTCGAAGGGGTGGCGGATCGGGTTGGACTTGGCGACGTTCCAGTCAGCTTCGTTCCGGTTGGCACCGAGAAGCGCAACGTGGCGATCACCCAGTTCTCCGTTCGCCGCTATCCCCTCGACAAGTCGCGCTATGAGGTGATGCTGGAAATCACCAACACGACCAACGAGCCGATCGACGTCGAGTTGACGCTGCTGGGCGACGGCCATGTGGTCGACCTCACCCGGCTGCACCTCGAAGGAAACGAACGGCTGCCCCGCTTCTACAAGGACTTGGCCGGAGCGGATGAACGGCTCGAGGCGCAGCTAGCGCTTCCGGATGGCGGGCGAGACATGTTGCCCGCCGACGACCATGCTTTCGCGCTGATGCCTGAGCGTCGCCGGGCGCGAGTGCTCGTCGTCACCGAAGGAAACACCTATCTCGAAGCCGCCCTGTTGCTCGACGAGTACCTGAGCGTCACCGAGATCACGCCCGGGGACTATCCGCCGTCCCAAAGCTTCGACGTGACCATCCTCGATGGCGTGGCGCCGACCTTGGTCGCGCGGACGGGGGCCGCCCTCTACTTGGATCCTCCCGCCGACAGCAGCCCCGTCGAGCGGGGACCGGCGCTGCCCACGGGCTTCGTCTTCGACACGTGGGATCGCAAGAGCGAAGTCCTGCGCTGGATGGCGGTGGAAGACGTCCAGGCCGAGGGCGCGACGACCTTGAAACCGACGCCCGATGACCGCGTCGTGGCGGCCAATGCACGCGGTCCAGTACTGGTCTCCGGACGGCGGTCTGGGACCCCGTTCCTGGTCCTGGGCTTCGATCCCAAGCGTAGCGATTTCGTTCTCCGCGTGAGTTGGCCGCTGTTCGTGCTCAACACGATCAATCACTTCGTGCAGGAGGACGCCGGGTACCTCTCCTCGTACAGGACCGGGGAGGTTTGGCGGGTGCCGGCGCCGGTGACCGCGGAGAGCGCGAGTCTCCTGGACCCACAGGGGCGACGCCGGCAGATCCCCGTCAAGGAGGGTCGAGCCGTCTACTTCGGAGATCAGGCTGGATTCTACGCGTTGAGCGTCGGTACCAATGGCGAGCAGGTGACCAGCAAGTTTGCCGCGAACCTCGTGGACTACGAAGAGAGTCGTATCGAACCCACGAGCGAGCTGGAACTCGCTGGACGGCCTATGAGTGCTGTCGCTGGGTTCAACCCGGGCGTGCGGCGCGAGCTGTGGCTGTACCTGTTACTGGCGGCAATCATCGTCTCCCTCGTGGAGTGGTTCACGTACCACCGGAGGCTGACCGTATGAGTCGCGGACTGCGGCGTGCGTTCTGGTGGTTGGTTCTCGTCGGTTTGGCGGCAGCGCTGTTTGGCGCCTACCAGGGTCTTGTCGTCGACGCTCCGGCAAACACGTTCGAGTGGGTGCGTGATGGCGTCACCTACGAGCTGCTGGCACCCCGGAACCTGGGCTATCTGCTGACAATACCGCTGCTGCTCTGGGCTATCGGACTGACGTTGGCCGACTTGCCCTGGCAGCAGCGTGTCATCGCCTTTCTCTTGCGCGTCACGTTTGTCGCGCTCCTGGCGCTCGGACTCTCGCAGCTGGTGCGGACCGCAGAAACGCAGAAGGTGTGCACCGTCTTCATCGTCGACGTCAGCGATTCGGTCTCCGAGGAGGCCATCGAGGACGCTCGGACGGCGGTTGCGCAGGCGATTGCCGCACGCGGTGACGAGGATCAGGTGAAGCTGGTCACGTTCGCCCGGCGGCCACGGCTCGTCGAACTCGGAGCTGAGGGCGCCGAAATGGCGGTGCCCCCGGCGACCGACCTGCGCCATGCTCCTGATGCCGGATCGACCGAGGAGAAGCCCGGGGCCGGGAGCGACCTGCAGGCCGCGCTACAGTTGGCATACGGGGTGTTTCCCCCAGGATTCCTCAAGCACGCGGTGCTCGTCACCGACGGGGTGGAAACCGAGGGTGACGTGCTTGCTGAGGCGAACCGCGCTCGAGATCTGGGCGTCAAGCTGTTCACCGTACCCTATCGTCGTCCCCCTCCCGCGGAAGTGGCGCTGCGCGAGCTGCGCGTCCCCGACAAGGTGCAGATTGGCGAGCCGTTCGACGTCGTCGCCGATATCTACGCAAGTCGTCGCACTCAGGGGCGTGCACGTCTCTACCAGGGAGAAACCCTGAACGGTCTCGACGGTATCCGCGAGTTCGAACTCGAGCCCGGTCCGAACGAGCTCAAGTTCAAGTCCGTCGTGCGGGTTGGCGGCGAAGTGACGTACAAGCTGAAACTGGACCGGCTCAAGCGCGACCAGTTCCGGGAGAACAATCAGTATGCCGTCACGGTCGATGTGCCGGGGCGTCCTGCCGTGCTGTACGTCGAGGGCCAGCCACAGCGGGCCAACTATCTCAGCGCGGCACTCACCGCGCAGCAGTTCGACGTCGAGGTCCGCGCCCCGTCAGGGTTTCCAGGATCGCTGGCGGAGCTCGAGCGATACGCGTTCGTCATCCTTTCCGACGTGCCGCGCGAGCAGGTCAGCATTTCTTCGCAGGAGCTGATCGCTGCATACGTGCGAGATCTGGGTGGGGGCTTTCTGTTTGCCGGCGGTGAAGCGGGCTACGGACTTGGCGGCTGGGCGCACACGACCATCGAACGGATCCTGCCCGTTCGGATGGACGCGGAGCGGCGCAAGGACATGCCCAGCGTCGCGATGGTGCTTGTCATCGACCGTTCCGGGTCGATGACGGGTCTGCCCATCGAGATGGCAAAGGCTGCCTGCAAGGCCACGGTCAGTACGTTGCAGGGTGACGACCTGATCGAAGTCATCGCCTTCGACTCGACGCCAGTTCGCTACGTCAAGATGCAGCCGGCGCGCTACCGAACCCGAATTCAGAACGACATCCTGCGCATCCAGCCCGGGGGCGGGACTGAAATCTTCCCCGGTCTCGACATGGCCTACCAGGACATCTCGGTGGTTCAGGCGCGCAAGAAGCACGTCATCCTGCTCAGCGACGGCCGGTCTCCCACCCAGGGAATTCGCGACTTGGTCCAGGCGATGATTGCCGAGGGAATCACCGTAACGACGGTGGGGCTCGGGGACGGCGCGGACGGCGAACTGCTACGCTCGATCGCCGACGCGGGGGGGGGGCGCTACCACCACGTACCAGACCCGAACAGCTTGCCGCGGATCTTCACCCGCGAGACGGAGATGATTGCCCAGCAGGCGGCCGTCGAGGAGTGGTTTCCCGTCCAAGTGGTGACCCCCGCGCCGTTCCTGCGGGGCATTGCGATGGGGAGTGCTCCGCTGCTGCACGGCTACGTTGCGACGCAGATGAAGGGGCCGCCCGCGCAGCTGATCCTCTCTGATGACCGGGGGGAACCCATCCTGGCTCGGTGGCGGGTTGGTCTTGGACAGACCCTGGCGTGGACCAGCGACGTGAAGAACCTCTGGGCCGTCGACTGGCTGCGCTGGGCCGGATACGGAAAGTTCTGGGGCCAGCTGGTGCGGGAGCACATGCGAAAGAAGCACCGCCGCGAACTGAGCATGAAGACCGAGGTGGTCGGAGGCAAGGTGCACGCCGTTGTAGACGCCTTCACGGTCGACGAACGCTTCGACAACGGCATCACGTCGAAGCTCACCATCAACGGGCCAGAGCCCCAGGGCAAATCACGGGACGTGCCGATGCGTCAGACCGCCCCAGGACGCTACGAGGCCTGGTTCAATCTTGGGGAGTACGGTTCGTTCCTGCTTCGCGCAGAGCACCTCAAGGAGGACGCCAAGGGTGATCTCCGGCAGGCCGCAGTCAGCTATGGTCATGTCTCGAACCCCTATCCGCGGGAGTACTCCAGCTTCGAACCCGACATCGAGCGGTTGCAGAGAGCGGCCCTGGCCGGTGGTGGCACGATGGATCCGGAACCTCCGGCACTGTTCGAGCCAGGTGAGGAGAAGATCATCTACCACGAGCAGCTCCACCGACGATTCATCCTAGCGGCGATCATCGTCTTCTTGCTCGATCTGTTGATTCGTCGCGTCCGACTGTTCGATCGCAAGTTCCTCAAGCGGCGCCGGCGCAGCCAGTTGGGCGGCCCGGCCTCCTCGCGCGCGTTCGGTGCTGGGCCACCGTCATCTCGCCATGCCAGCTACGCACCGCCTCCGCCGTCCCGCCGCAGCGTCGGGTGAGCCCAGTGGTTCGAGTCAAGGTGACGGCGACGATTCGTTGTTCTCGAGGGAAGTGATCGTCTCGACCGCCCAGGCCTCGTCTTCGGGAGCGGCGAACACGAGCGTCACGTGTGCCAGCTGCCCGGCTACTGCGACGTGCGCGTCAATCTTGTGAACCAGCGCGGGTTCTTCGACCTCGTAGGCGACGCCGCGCCGGACGGTGCTTCCCGACGACGGGAGCGCCAGGGGGCGCCCTGGTGGCAACGGTCGATTTCGCAGCGCCGCTTCCGCGTCCGCCGCGTCGTGGCGACTCGTGCTGACCCATACGGTCCGCTTGCCGTCCCACGCCTGAAAGGTCGTCTCGTCATCCCACCGCTCGGCGCAGGTGCCTGGGATCGCGAGAGCCCACCCATCGGCGAGATGGACCCGGACCGGTCGCCGCCGGTAGCCGATGCTGGCTTCCCGGTTCGGGGGTGGGTGCGGCGGCAGGTGGACCTGGTGCCACGAGTGGTCCTGGAGCTGTCGCCACTCCGGCCAAGGAAAGTCGAGCCGTGGATTCGCCGCGTAGGCGGATTCCAGCAGGATCACCACGCGATCCACGAGGCCTGCCTCTTCGTCGTTGATGGGGCGGCGCCAGCGCACGTTCAGCCACATTTCGGTGAGGGCGCGACCCAGTCGGTAGGAGGCGCCACCGCCCAGGTCCCACCATGGCAAGATGTCCCGCGCGATGTCTCCGTCGGTGCAGGCTCGCCGCAACCATTCGCGACTGCGTGGGCCCAGAGGGGTCACGGCGGCCTCGCTCCCTCCGTATTCGTGGCGCCCTTCGAGATTCAGCGGGGCGAAGTCCGTTGCTTCGGGTTGGGCGAGTCGCTTGCGGATTCGACTCTGCAGGTCCGCGATGATGGCCGCTTCGAGCTGCTGCACGCTGCCGCTCGCGAGGAAACCGGTCGGGTCACCGCCGCCTTCTCCGGGTGACCAGTCGACGGCGAGTTCGTCGCCGATCCGGTGGAGCAAGTCGCAGACATGCGCATGATAGCCGGGACCCACTGCTGCGGTGGCAGCGGTCAGGGCGATCTCGTGAGGACCACAGATCCTGAGGCATATGTCTGACGCTGCAGGATGTAGCTGGCACAGCAACTGGTGACGTCCCTGGGGAGCGTCTTGAATCGCGGACCCCACGAGGGTCCGTGACCATTCATCGTGCAGCCACTGCTGGAGTCTATGCAGCCAGCCTGCTGGCATCGAGCCGTCGCGCAACGTTCCTAGCAGCTGAACGGTGAGACCCATCTATCCCAAGACCCCGATCTCTCTCGAACCAGGGTCGGTGAAACGACTGGGCGGGTCAAGCGGTCTGGTGGTGCTCCCCACCGCGTCGTTGGCAGCTCATCGTGCGGAGCGGATAGCCGCGAAAAAACTTGAGTTCTGGTGGAGCGTGGTAAGCTGTGGCCCCGTGCCAGACGCGGTTCCAGCCCCGGGTAGACGGCCTCCGATGGGGGATGTTCTGAGCGTGCCCGTGTTGGTGCTCAATCGCCACTTCGCGCCAGTCAGTGTCATTCCGGCCCGCCGCGCGATGAGCCTGCTCTACACGGGCTGTGCCCAGGCTATCGACGACCAGGGCGAAGTATTCGACTTCGGCCGCTGGAGCCGCCTGCCCGTCCGAGACGAGGATGATGGGCTCCCGGTCGTCACTGGCTCGCTGCGGGTTCCTCGTGTGCTGCACTTGGTGCGCTATGACCGAATGCCGAAGAACATCGTGAGGTTGACTCGTCGTAACCTGCTGCTCCGCGACCAGTTCGAGTGCCAGTACTGTCAAAGACGTCCCGGAGTCCGCGAGCTCAACGTAGACCACGTTCTGCCGCGCTCGCGTGGGGGCCTCGACACTTGGGAGAACCTCGTCATCTCGTGCCGGGACTGCAACCTGAGAAAGGGACGTCGCACGCCCGAGGAGGCGAGCATGAGACTCTTGCGCCGGCCGCAGCGACCCCGGTGGTCGATGGGTGCCCACATTCTCCTGGCAGCGCGTGACCCGTTTCGGGAATGGCGCCCCTTCCTACCCAGTCACTGACCCCAGCTCCCGGCTGCATTCGACTGAAGTCAAGTCCACGAGACACCTCCAACCGGATCCGAGAGAAGCGAATGATCTTGGCCCGTCGTGAGTCGCCCCCTCGCCTCATTGCCGCTTCGTTGGCGGTGGCAACCATGTTGGCCGCTTGCTCGAGGAAGGCCCAACTTCCCTCGGATTCCGATGCCGGCTCCCAGGCTCTGGCTTCGTCGTCGGGTCATCCGGTGGATGCCATGCGACTGGCCAAGAGCCTGGGCACGATGTCAATTCCGTCGGACAACCCCCAGTCTGTGGCGAAGGTCGCACTCGGGCACCAACTGTTCTTCGACCAGCGCCTGAGTGTGGACGGATCGCGGGCCTGCTACTCCTGCCACCAGAACGAGGACGGGAACGGAGGTCACGACCCCATCGCAGTGGGTGCCGCCGAGAAGTCCGTGGGCATTCACAGCCCAGTGATTTGGAACGTCGGCTTCCTTCAAGCCTACTACTGGAATGGGCGGGCGCCGACGCTGGAGGCCCAAGCGCAGGCTGCCTGGTCGGGTGCCAACATGGGAGTCGGTCGGGACGGTCTAGAGGCCAAGGCCCGGGAGATCGGCGCGATCGCCGCCTATCGGCGACAGTTCGACGCAGTGTTCCCCGGCAAGGGAGCGACTCCCGACACGATTGTTCAGGCCATCGCGGCCTACGAGCGCACGCTGGTGTGTGACGATACGGCCTACGACCGGTGGTTGCACGGGGACCACGAGGCCCTGACGAACCGCGAGAAGGACGGCCTTGAGGTGTTCTTGGGCAAGGCGGGCTGCAGCTCCTGCCACGCCCCGCCACACTTCTCGATCGCCTACTCGGTACCCAACGGGGCGTACTTCAACGTTGGCGTTGGCATTGAGGGCAAGGTCGAGGAGGAGATCGACACTGGCCGCTTCCAGGTGACGAAGAAGGACGAAGATTGGGCGGCCTTCAAGCCACCCACGCTCCGCAACGTTTCGCGAAGCGCCCCGTACTTCCACGACGGATCGGCAAGAACTCTCGAAGAGGCAGTCCGGTTCATGGCGAGTGGTGGCCACCCAAACAGGAATCGGAGCCCGCTTCTCACTGACCGGAAGCTCAGTAATTCGGAGTTTCGGTCGTTGCTGAGCTTTCTGCGGGCGCTCGACTGTGGGAAACAACTCGAGGAACCAGAATTGCCCTGATAGTGGTAGCGTAGCGGGTCCTGGCGTGAGTTTCGCAGCAATCCAGCACCGTCTCGCCGAGGGGCGACCCCTCGTCGTGGATTCGGACACCGGCGCGGCCTTCCAGTCGCGCGGGGTGCAGCTCGGCGTGCCGGGAGCGCTCGGACAGCTCCTTCGACAAAGCCCGAACAAGGTGCTGGCGCACTACCAGGCCGAGGTAAAAAGTCGGGTGGACGTTCTCAGCGCCCTCACCGCTGACACCACCCCGCGAGCGCTCAGCGAGGTGGGGATGGAGCACCGCTCGGCCGTGCTCACCGGCCTCGCGGTCGAGCTCGCGTTCGAGGCAGCCGAAGAGGCGCCGAAACCGGTTGCCGTCGCGGGCGTACTGGGGTCCGAGATGGTGAGCCCGATCGCGTCCGATCGTTACCACCAGGAGCTCTGCGAACATGCCGAGCGCCTTGCAGTGGCTGGCTGTGAGCTTCTCATCGCGCGGGGACAGGGTTCGAGGCTCGCCCTGATGTCGGCGGTAGTCGCTGCGGCGAGTACCGATCTGCCGACTTGGGCGGTTGTCGAGTGCTTGCCCAGTGGCGAGCTCATCACTGGTGGACCGGTCGCCGATCTGGTGGCGCCACTGGAAGAGGCGGGCGCCACCGCGATTCTCTTCGAGGTGGCGTCCATCGATCACGGACTCGAGCGGCTCGCGGACTATCGACACGCGGGCTCGGCGACCTGTGTACCGGGCGTCCTGCTCGCTGCCAGCTCGGCCAGTGTGCGGGGCTACCCAGACGACGGGGGACGCCCCGCAACCTGGGCGAAACGGGCGCTCGACCTGGATGCCAAGGGTGCGCGAGTCATTGGTGGTGGTGCTGGAACTACGGAAGCTCACACGGCAGCTCTCGCATACGAGCTGGGTCTCTTGCATCCGTCGATGCCAGCCCCAAGTATAGGCTGACCCCGCCGCGGAAAGGGCCCATGACGATATCGGTGCTGAGTACCTGTGCGCCCGAGCAGCCTGTCGACTACGACGAGCTGGCGGAGGCGTTCCGTCGCGCTGAGACTCCCGAACCGCAGTGGAGAATCGGCACCGAGGCGGAGAAGTTTGGCCTGGATGCAACGACGGGCGCCCCGCTGAGCTACGACGGACCTCGCGGCGTGCTGAGGGTGCTGGAGTCGCTTTGCGCCTCTCACGGATGGATCGCCCAGCGGGAGGCCGAGGGAGGCCCGGTGATCGCCCTGACTCGCGAGGCCGCATCGGTGACGCTCGAGCCGGGCGCGCAGCTCGAGCTGAGCGGAGCGCCGCTCACCGATCTGCATGAGACGTACGCGGAGATGCGAGGGCATCTGCAAGAACTGGCCGCGATCTCCGCCGAGCTGAACCTGGCGTGGCTGTCCGTCGGCTTCCATCCGCTGGCGACCCAGGACCAGCTGCCGTGGGTGCCCAAGAAGCGCTACGCCATCATGCGGGAGTACTTGCCGGCGCGCGGTGACGGTGCGCTCGACATGATGCGTCGGACGGCCACTGTCCAGGTCAACCTGGACTTCTCCAGCGAAGCGGATGCGCTTGCCAAGCTCCGTGTAGCACTGCGTGCCGCACCCATCGTGCAAGCCATGACCGCCAATTCGCCCTTCCGTGAGGGCCGGCTGGCGGGGCGCCGGTCGCAGCGTGGCGACGTCTGGTTGAGGATGGATCCGGAACGTTCGGGACTCGTCCCGTCTCTGTGGCGTGACGGGGAGCTGGGTTACCGCGACTACGTCGAATGGGCCTTGGACGCGGGCATGTTTCTCTTCAAGCGGGACGACCGCATCATCGCCAACACGGGGCAGTCGTTCCGGAGCTTTCTTCGCAACGGCTACCAGTGTCACCGGGCCACGTACGACGATTGGCTGCTGCACCTCAACACTCTGTTTCCCGAGGTTCGTCTCAAGCGAACCATCGAGGTTCGCTCCTGTGATGCCCTGCCGACTCCGCTTGCGGTTGCGGTGCCAGCCCTCTTCACGGGCCTACTGTACGATGGCCGGGCTCGGGATGAGGCAGCGGACCTCCTTGCGCCCTTCTCCTACGAAGAGGTGATGTTGGCGCGCCCGGAGCTCGTTACTCACGGCCTCCGGTCGCGACTGGCGGGACGTCCCGCGCAAGAATGGGCCGAACGTCTCTTCGAGATTGCTACGGGAGGGCTGGAGCGCCGGGCCCGTTGCGACGAACGTGGGCGAGACGAGCGGGTGCACCTACAGCGCCTGGGGCGCCTCCTGCAGTCGGGGCTGACGCCAGCAGATGTCCTGACGGAGGGCCTCTCGGACCACGACGCGGATCTCGGTATCGAGTTGATTGCCCGAACGCGCGCGTGAGGCCGTGACGGTTGTCGGGGTCGAGGGAGGGGGCTCGAGACAGGAACCGGATGTCGGGTTGCGGTCCGAGCGGGCGAGACCTGGCTTGTTCGATGCGGGTGTTGCTCGAGGAGTTGTCCGTTCTTGACCTGTCAGGTAGCCGACAGGCGGCATGCGGCGCTCATTGCTGGTCCGCGTCCTGCTAGAACACCGATCAGTTTGCCCGACGTGGAAAACCCCTGTCTCCGGGCGCGCAGCAGGGGCGAGGCACCCGGAGACAGGTGCTTCCCGCAGGCGCTGCTGCCCTGTCGGTGTTCTAGGTCGTTGATTTAGAACAACAAACAACCTGTTTGTTGTTCTAGTGGTCCGGCACTACAGCGCGGAAGATGGTGCCCCGACCGGTCAACACGTAGCGTTCGGTGTCAGCTGGCACGAACGCAGCGGCACCCCGAGGCAGCAACACCATGGCGTCGTTGCCGCCGCGGAGCTGGAGCTGGCCCTCAGTGCAGAGCAGGATCTCCGGACCCGTTGGAGCAGTGGTCCAGTCGTCGTGGTCAAGATCGAGTCGACTGAGCTGGAATTCGGCGGCGGGGGTTGGATAGACGCGTTCGCCGTTCGCCTCTCGAGCGAGCACCAGCGGGGGCTCGATCGGATCGAAGTCGAGCACGCGAAGCAGTTCCGGCACATTCACGTGCTTGGGTGTCAGGCCGCCGCGCAGGACGTTGTCGGAGCTGGCCATGATTTCGACGCCAACTCCCTCCAAGTAGGCGTGCAGGTTGCCAGCGGGAAGGTAGATCGCCGCTCCCGGCTCGAGGTGAACCAAGTTCAGCAGAAGCGAGCTGACGACCCCGATGTCACCGGGATACTTCGCTGCCAGCCGCTCCACCCAGCGAAATTCTGGACGATGCTTTCCACTTCGACGACATCCTTCGACAGTCGCCGTGACCAGGCGTTCTTGCAACGACTCACCCGCGGTCATGAGAGCGGTGAAGGCCCGGCGAGTCCCGGCTGCGTTTGGATGCTCGGCGAGCCTCTCGCGCACGAAGTCGAGGTCTCCCACGTCCAGATCTCCGAGCAGGTCGAGCGTCTGCTCCACGGGCCTGAACCCACAAAGGGCAGTGAATGGCGTCAACGCACACAGGAGCTCGGGCTTGTGCTGTCGGTCTCGGTAGTTGCGGTGGGGGGCACTGACCGGGATGCCGGCCGCTTCGTCGGCCAAGAAACCCGCCTCTGCCTGGCGCTGCGTGGGGTGCGCTTGCAGGCTCAGGGGCTCGGCTGCCGCGAGGACCTTGAACAGGAACGGCAGTTGGCGGCCGAACCTTGCGGCGACCCTCTGCCCCAGCCATACGGACGGTGCTTCTGAGATCAGCTGGTCGAGGGCCCGGTCCGCAATCCGCGAAGGCGCGGCCGGGTGTGCTCCCATCCAGAGTTCGGCCTGGGGCCGAGGGCTCGGACTGGTCTGTCCCAGCAGCTCGGCGATGGCAGTTCGGGAACCCCAAGCGTATTCCTGGATGACGTTCTCCAGCCGGTGCACAAGTGAGGTTCTAGCAGCTTTCCGTGCCACTTCGGCGGATGGACTCTGCCGCCGTCTCCGGTGGATCGGCAGGCGGCTCGGAGCGGGTGCCGACAGCCCGACGACTCGGGTGGAACCGCCCAGATCTGATGGCGAGAAACCACCGCGAAAGAAACCCCACCCCCCGCCTCTTGACAGTGAGACCCCGGTGGCTACCTTCCGCCCCACTCGCAATCAGCACTCGCATCTGTTGAGTGCCAGTAGCGGGTAACTGAACGAAATCGCAGCGTTCGCCGTAGCGAAGTCGAGCAACGGTGGGCGCGCCAGGAGATTCACGGACGAGGCGGCCGCAGGCCGCCCGCCAGCAGCACCACCGCAAGCAGGAGGCTCCACGTGGCAGTGAAAATTCGACCCCTCCAGGACCGGATCATCGTCAAGCGAGTGAAGGAAGAGGAAAAGACCAAGGGCGGCATCATCATTCCCGACACGGCCAAGGAGAAGCCGATCGAGGGAGAGGTGATCGCAGTCGGCCCCGGCAAGATCCTCGACGACGGCAAGCAGAAGGCCCCCGACGTCAAGGTTGGCGACCGCGTTCTGTTCGGCAAGTACTCGGGAACCGAGGTCAAGCTCGACGGCGATGAGCACGTCGTACTGCGCGAGGACGACATCCTCGGCGTCATCACCAAGTAAGGAGGCAGGACATGGCAGCCAAGGAAATCGTCTACGAAGAAGTAGCTCGCAACCTCATCCTCAACGGCGTCAACACGCTCGCCAACGCGGTGAAGGTGACGCTCGGCCCCAAGGGTCGCAACGTCGTGCTCGAGAAGAGCTTTGGTTCCCCCACGGTCACCAAGGACGGCGTCACCGTCGCCAAGGAGATCGAGGTCGAGAACAAGTTCGAGAACATGGGCGCGCAGATGGTGCGCGAGGTCGCCAGCAAGACCAGCGACGTGGCCGGCGACGGCACGACGACGGCGACTGTCCTCGCGCAGGCCATCTTCCGCGAGGGCAGCAAGCTCGTTGCGGCGGGCCACAACCCGATGGAGATCAAGCGAGGGATTGACGCGGCCGTCGAGGCCTGTGTGGCCAGCCTCCAGAAGCTGAGCAAGTCCACCAAGGATCCCAACGAGATCGCCCAGGTCGGGACCGTCAGCGCCAACGGCGATGCGACCATTGGCGAGCTGCTCAGCCAGGCCATGGAGAAGGTCGGCAAGGAAGGCGTCATCACTGTCGAGGAGGCGAAGAGCGCCGAGACGTCGCTCGACGTGGTCGAGGGGATGCAGTTCGACCGTGGCTACCTCTCCCCGTACTTCGTGACCGATCCCGAGCGGATGGAAGCGGTGCTCGAGGATGCCTACATTCTGATCAACGAGAAGAAGGTCACGAACATGAAGGACCTCCTTCCGGTGCTCGAGGCGATTGCGCGGCAGCAGAAGCCGCTGCTCATCATCGCCGAGGACATCGAGGGCGAGGCCCTGGCCACGCTCGTCGTCAACAAGCTTCGCGGTACCCTCACCTGTGCAGCGGTCAAGGCCCCGGGCTTCGGTGACCGCCGCAAGGAAATGCTGAAGGACATCGCGACGCTCACGGGCGGTCAGGTGATCGCGGAAGAGCTGGGTCTCAAGCTGGAGAACGTGACCATCAGCGATCTCGGCAAGGCCAAAACCGTCAAGATCGACAAGGACAACACCACGATCGTCGATGGCGCTGGCAAGAAGGACAAGATCAAGGCCCGTCAGGCCGAGATTCGCGGCCAGATCGAGAACACCACGAGCGACTACGATCGCGAGAAGCTCCAGGAGCGCCTTGCGAAGCTGGTCGGTGGCGTCGCCGTCATCAAGGTGGGTGCGGCCACCGAGACCGAGATGAAGGAGAAGAAGGCGCGCGTCGAGGACGCGCTCCACGCCACCCGCGCGGCAGTCGAGGAAGGCATCGTTCCCGGTGGCGGGGTCGCGCTGCTCCGTGCTCAGAAGGCGCTCGACAAGCTCGAGGTGCCGCAGGGCCAGGAGTTCGGGGTCCGGATCATCCGTCGCGCGCTCGAGGAGCCGCTACGGCAGATTGCGGCCAACGCGGGCGAGGAAGGCTCCATCATCGTCCAGAAGGTGAAGGAGTCCAAGGGCGCCAACGGGTACAACGCTGCGACCGGCGTGTACGAGGATCTGGTGGCGGCTGGTGTCATCGATCCCGCAAAGGTCGTGCGCACCGCGCTCCAGAACGCAGCCAGCGTGTCTGGCCTGATGCTGACCACCGAGGCACTAGTTGCCGAAAAGCCTAAGGAAGAGAAGCCGGCGGCGGGTGGTCACTCCCATCCAGAGTTCTAACAAAATCTGGAAACCGAGCAGGGGCGGGTCGGTTGCGGCCCGCCTTCTCTCGTTTGTGGTGGGCAATTCCGTCCAAGACGAAATGCCCAGAGTGGGTTGCAGCCACCCTCGGCCGTGCGTACCTGATCCGTCAGGCTGGCGCGGACGGAGGCCGGCAACCAGGCTTGGCGATGAAGAGGAACGCGAGGATCGGGCCGCTGCTCGGGATGCTGGGGCTGTGTCTCGGCGCGGCCGCCTGCGGTCCCGACGACCCGGAGGATGTGGCCTGCCAGCGCCAGCCACCCTACCGGCTCGCGGTCACCGCGGCCGAGGGAGCCCTGCCACGCTCGACCGTGGTCCACGTCCGGCATGGTGGGGGAGAGCTCGACTACCCGCTGGCCAATCCGCCCAGTACTTCCGACTTGATGTTCTGCGACGAGCCGGCGGACCCGGCGATGTCGCTCAACTGCGACGTCTGGACCCAGGGCGCCGCGACGTTCCTCGTCGAGGCGGATGGGTACGAGCCGGTCGAGGAACAAGTGGCCCTCGAGCGGGATGGCGCCTGCGTCATCACCCATGACGTTGCGGTGGAGCTCTTGCCTCCGGAATCCTGATTGCAGGATGGCGAACGCAGGGTTCGATCCCCCTCAGTCGAGGGAGTGGATGTCGACGGCCGGTCCGTAGCTCTCGAGCTCGGCACGTTCCAGCGCCACCGTGCCGACGGCCCAGCCTTCCACCTCGAGTAGCACCATGCCGACGTGCGGGCAGAAGACGGTGAGCGTCCGCATGCCCGTCGCTTCGTTGCCCCTGAGCTCCTCGGTCTCCAGACAGTCCGTGAAGGTTCCCGCGGGCACTTCGACGCTTCGCTCGAGTGACTTGACGCACACCTCTCCGCCCCGACCTGGCCAGCAGGCGCCCTGGCGCAGCGGCGCTTTGAGCCAGTAGCCGCCGGTTGCGTGGCGCAGAGCATTGGGTTCGACCTCGAGCCGTTCGACATGTCCACCGTCATCGAGCTCGATGAGCCCTTCCCGCGGTCGACGCACGCGCCACACGATCAGCCCGCGCTCGCCAGAGCCCTCGGAGGAAGTCCTGTACGCCAAGACCGTCCCCGCTTCGAGAGGGGCGTAGACGAAGAGCTCACCGACGCGAGCTGGCGGGTGAGGTCGTTCGGTCGGCTCCGGTGGCTTGGCGCAACCCAGCCCGAAGGTGAGACCGACGAGGGCGGCCACACACAGCCTCTGCTTGGATGGGTACCAGCTCATGCCTGCAAGGTAGCGGCAAATGGCGCCGGACTCACGAATTGTTGCCAGGTCGTGTCCTACACGATCCCTGGTACGACAACCCGGAAGTTCGTTCCGGGTTGTCGTACCAAGGGTGAGATCGGGTGCGCAGTTCAGACGAGTGCACCTCCGGGATTTCTCCGGCCCCTACCCAGGTGTCGGGCCGGAGGAATCCCGGAACGAACCGGCGAATGCGGTACTAGAACACCGATCAGTTCGCCCGACGCGGAAAACACTGTCTCCGGGAGCCCAGCAGGGGCGAGGCACCCGGAGACCGGTGCTTCCCGCTGGCGCGGCTGCCCTGTCGGTGTTCTGGGTCGTTGGTTTGGGACAACAAACAGCCTGTTTGTTGTTCTAGGACGACGCTTCCTGCGGCGTGGGCGTCAATGCCCGTGGGGCCAATAGGTCCAGATGAGAAGAAATGCGAAGAGTCCGCAGGCGACGAAGAGCAGGAATCTGGCGAGTGGATCGGGATCGATCCGACGCCGTAGTTCCCGAGCTGCGCGGCGAACCTCGGGGCGCGAACTGACTTCCGCCAGCTGCTCGGACTCCCGGCGGACGAGCTGATAGTCGCCCCGTTCGAACGCGGCGACGAGGCGGTTCAACTCCGCGTCATCCGGAAATGCGAGCAGAAACGGCGGGCGCTCGCGCCCCTGAGCATCGAGCGCGGGGCGCTTGGGCGGTGTTTCGCGGGAGCGGTGCTTCCTTCCGCGCTTCTTCCGTGGCGGGGAGCGGACAGGGTCCGTCGCGGTGGAGGGGGAGGTCGGCTCGGTCATCTTGGCTTCGTCGATCCGCCGCAGCATGGCCCGCCGGGCCGTCTTGCGCTAGCCCGATGCGGCGTGCCTCGGAGCAGGAGCGCAAAAAAGCTCGAGAGCGCCCGTCGTCGATGGTCCGCTGGCCGCGGCCTGTCGGTCAGAACTGGAAGTAGACGAATGGTACTGCCTCGGCGCTGGCCATCTCGCGGAGTGCGAGGGCAGCGGCGAACAGGGCGACGCCCTGCGCCGGCGCTGGCAGGCGGACGAAGCGCTCCCGCAGATCCATGTAGAGGCGCTCGGGCACCCAGTGGGAGCCGAGTCCGATGATCAGCACCGTGACGACCTTCCAGTGCAGGTTGGGATGGTACGTGGTCAAGGTGAGCAGCTGAGTGAAGTAGGCGGCGGCCGCCTGGAACGACTGTGCCCGAAAGAAGATCCAGCCCGCGCAGACCACGTGGAACGTGGCTGCCGCAGCGGTGATCGCAAAGATTCGTCCGGACATCGTGCGAGGCAAGCCCGGGATCTCAAGGTCGCGACGCTCGTCGTACAGAGGGGTGGCGCTGCGACTGGCGGCGCGATTTCGCTTGGCCCAAGCGTGGTACAACGCCCCTATTGCTAGCGCTCCTCCGAGAGCCCACCCGATCAGGGTGAACGCCCGGAAGAGTGACCATTGGTAGGTCCACGAGAGTACGCACATCACGAGTCCGAAGGTGGGCCCCGCCGCGGCGGCGGGGCCCAGGAGCGCCGCGAGCCGTGTCCCTCTAGTCGACGACTCATCGACCATCCGGGTCACGGAGAGGGCCCAGCCGTGTAGTCCGCCCCAGACCACGAAGGTCCAGCCCGCTCCGTGCCACAGTCCGCCGAGCAGCATCGTGGCCATCAGGTTGAAGTACGTGCGTGCGCGACCGCGACGGTTGCCCCCCAGCGAGATGTAGAGGTAGTCGCGCAGCCACGAGGACAGCGAGATGTGCCACCGGCGCCAGAAGTCTATGATCTCGGTCGCCTTGTACGGAGCGTTGAAGTTGAGTTGCATGCGAATCCCGAGGAGCAGGGCGGCACCAATGGCGATGTCCGTGTACCCCGAGAAGTCGCAGTAGATCTGAACTGCATAGCCAAGCACTCCCGTGTAGCACTCGAGCGCCGAGTACTGGGTTGGCGCGTCGAAGACGCGGTCGACGAGGTTCAGTGCGAGGTAGTCGCCGATCGCGACCTTCTTCAGCAGGCCGAGCGTGACCAAGAAAAGTCCCTCGCTTGCCTCCTCGGTGCTCCAGCGCGGCGGAGCTGCGAGCTGCGGCAGCAAGTCGTTCGGTCGCACGATGGGGCCGGCAACCAGCTGCGGAAAAAAGGTGACATAGAGGGCGAAGTCGAGCGCCGACGGCCAGGGGCGGGCGCGGCCTCGGTAGACGTCGATCGTGTAGGAGAGAGTCTGGAATGTGTAGAACGAGATTCCGACCGGGAGCACGATCTCCAGCGCCCACGGGCGATAGCCGAGGCCTGCCCAGCCGAGGGCGAGCGCGGCCGACTCGTTGAGGAAGTAGAAGTACTTGAAGAACCCAAGCAGACCGAGATTGACCGCCAGGCTGAGCACCAGCCACGCGGTTCGGGCGCGTCGGTTCAGCGTGGCGTGCATGGCCTGCGCCGCGAACCAATCGGTGGCGGTAGAGAGCCAGATCAGGGTGACGAACGCAGGGCTCCACGCGGCATAGAACACGTAGCTGGCCAGGAGCAGGAAGATCTTGCGGACGTCCCGGGACCGCAGCAGCACGGCCGCACTCAGAGGGCTGAGCAGCAAGGATGGTCCCACCCACGCCCAGTTGGGCGTCACGGCAATGCCGAGGGTTCGGAGACCCAGGAGGAGCGGATCGAGTCCCGTGTCCGAGTAGGTCAACCAGGTGAGGGCGAGGTAGTTGACGACGACGGCGGCGGCGAGGAACCGAAGCCGGGGGCAGTGCTCATCGGTGGCCTGGCGGACCAGCGCAACCGTGAAGAGCAGGGCCAGCGCCGTCAGGCCGAGTCCCAGCGTGGAGGGCTGTCCGAGGGCGACGTAGCTCGCGACGGCGATCCACGGCAGAAGAAGTACGTACCGGCGGTTGACGAGGACCCACGAGACCAAGAAGACGATCGCGAAGAACTTGGCGAACGTGAGGGTGTTGAACAGCACGGCGCGGGTCGTGGTAGCCCAAGCTCAGCAACCGGGGCCAGCCCAAATCCAGCTGCAGCCATACTAGACAAACGTCTAGTATGTTGGGTAGTTGACGGGTGCCCGCCCGGTGCGGAAGGCTTTTGACATCGATGCTTCGCCTTTTCGTCGGACTGCTCAAGGGGCTGCTGATTGGCGGCGTGGTGGGGCTGTTGCTAGTCAAGGTGGTGGGGATGCTTGCTCTGGGGGCGTGGCTCGCGTACCCACTGGCGGTCCTCGTTGGGGTGCTCACTGGGTTCATAGCAGGACGTCCGATCTGGGCCCCTGGCGCGCGCATCGAGGCGTACCTGAAAGCGGCGTTCGGCGCGCTCTTGGCGAGCGGACTGCTGTTCGTCCTGCGCCAGTGGGCGGCTTTGCCGATCCCTGCGCTGCCCTGGGGCCTCGGGGGCGGGGCGGGGGCCGTACTGGGGGAAGTTCCCATCGTGGTGTTGCCGCTGATCTCCACGGTGCTGGCGCTGCTGTATGACATCGATCACACCGGTGACGACGACGCGACCCCTCCGCCCGAGAAGAAGCGAATCGAAGGCAGTGTCCCCAAGGCACGGGTCGCCAATGACTCGATTGACGAGGACGTTCTTGCCGAAATCGAGAGTGACCTCGCCCGTCACGCGGAGCGGGAGCAGGACTGAGGTCGTGCTTCACTGAGCGAGGGGCGAGGATGCCGCCAGCGAGAATTGGCTTGTGGGTTGCCAGCATCGCCGCGGTGGCGATTCTCGTCCGATCGGTCTGGTTGGAACCTGTTCCCGTTTGGTTCGCCGTGGCGGCCATGGTGGGTTACCTCGGTCTGATGGTGGCGGGCATCGCCTGGCCCCGGCTCGAGATGTTCGGGGATGTCGTCTGGCGCGGGGAAGCGGGTCAGCGTCTCGTGGCGCTCACCTTCGACGACGGGCCCCATCCGGTGGGGACGCGGACCATCCTCGAGATCCTGGCTCGAGGTGGCCATCGCGCGACCTTCTTCCTCGTTGGGTCCAAGGTCGACCACCATCCCGACGTGGTTCGCGAGATCGTGGCAGCTGGGCACACGCTGGGAGTCCACGGCCACACCCACAGCTGGACCTACTCCCTGCGGCCTCCCCGGGAAGTGCGGCGTGACATCCTCCGCGCCCAGGAAGCGGTCGTGGCAGCCTGCGGTGTACGACCCGCGCTGTTCCGACCACCGATCGGACTAGTCAGTCCTCGCACTGCCAAGGGGGCGGAGCAGGCCGGGTGCCCCATCGTGCTCTGGTCCGTGAAGGGGGGGGACGGCGTACCGGTGCGACCGGAAACGGTGCTCCGGCGGGTCGCCGCCGGGCTCCGCGATGGTGCCATCGTGCTGCTGCACGATGCCGCGGAGACTGGGGACCGCTTGTCCGCCAGTGTGGCGGCGCTCCCGGATATCCTCGAACGAATCGACCGACTGGGTCTGACCACGGTCGGTGTCGAGGCGTTCGTGGAGTCCGCCGGTCAGGGATCTGGCGCGGCCCCCGGTACGCCGGCGTGACCCTCTTTGCGAAAACGCTTCGCGTTCCCGAGACGAGGCCGCAGGCCACCTGGCTCCTTCTCACCTGGCGGCCGGCAGCTCGATGCGGAACCGGCAGCCGTCTTCGAGTTCCGTGTCGAGCGCGATCGTGCCCCCGGCGGCTTCGATCAGGCCGCGGCACACCGCGAGCCCGAGCCCCGTGCCCTGACCGGTCTCCTTGGTGGTCACGAACGGTTCGAAGAGCTGGTCCCGGATCTCGGGGGCGACCCCGGGCCCATCGTCCGTGACGGCGACGACGACCCCCGGCGGAATCGCGTGCGCGCCAATCACGACTCGCCCGGACTCGCCGCAGGCGTCGGCCGCGTTCAGCACCAGGTTGAGCAGCACCTGAACGAGATGCTCGCGGCTCAGGGTGACTGCAGGCAGCTTCGCCGCCATGTCGCAAACAATCTGCACCCCAGCGAGCGACTTCTGTGGAGCCACGAGGGCCACGACATCCTGGATGGCTGCGACGACATCGCCAGGCTCGATCACGCTCTCCTCGCGCCGGGCGGAGGGGCGTGCGAACTGGAGCAGATCGCTCAGAATGCGGTTGATGCGGTCCGTCTCCTGACGCATTCGGAGCAGGAAATCGCGCTGCTCGTCGTTGCTCAGCCCCCCCGCCAACAGCAGTTCCTCGAAGCCGATCAAAGCGGCGATGGGATTGCCGATCTCATGGGCCAGTCCCGCCGCCAGTCGTCCCACCGACGCGAGCCGTTCCGAGCGAATCAACCCCTCCTGGGCCTGCTGGAGCTCGCGGGTTGCGCGCTCGACTTCCGCGATCTGCCGCCGCAGTCCGTCTTCGTTGTCGAGCAGGTGCCGAGTCATCGTGTGGAGGCTGTGGGCAAGCGCGGCGAGCTCGCTGGGACCGTGAGGGGACAGCTCGAAACGGCGGCTGCCACCGGCTACCCGCTGCGCTGCGCGACCGATGCGGTCAAGTGGCTGAACGATGAGTCGCGTGAGGAGGAAGTAGGCGGCCAGTAGGAACGCCCCCGCCACGACCGCCATGTACAGGGCGAGCAGGCGCAGCAGCGGGGGAACTCTTGCGGCCTGCTCGTCGGCGCGCACGATGGCCACGACCGCGCCCCCCGGATCCGGCACCACCACTGCGAGGGCTCGTCCGTGCTGGGTTCGAACGTCGTACACATCCTCCTGAGCGGGACCGATTCGGGTCGGAAGCGCGGCGGTCGCCCCAGCTTCCCCGGCGCGCAGAAGCGGTGTGCCCTGGGCATCGTAGATCCCCAAAGCAGCGACTCCCGTGGCGCCGATCTCCGCAGAGACGAGGCTGGAGAGTCGCTCCGGGGAACGACTCGAGCGGGCCTCGGCTACGTGTCCTGCCACGGCCCTCCCCAGGGATCTCGCCGAGGTCTCCTGGAGCTGCTGAAGCGTGACCGTCGAATAGGTGGCAGCTGCGTGATAGAGCGGCACGAACGCGAGGACCAGAAGTCCACCGAGCAGGAGCACGATCTGAAGGCGGAGCCCCAGCTTCACCTGGTTTTCATCTCACGGGACCCGCGCCTGCAGCAAGCGGTGTGAGCCCGACTGGTTGCGTGGCTGCTGGTCGCTGGCGGTCGCTCACCGGGGTTTTGCTCGCTTCATGCAGTCGATCTGCGCCCGGTGCACCCGAGCAAAGGCGCGGTGCATTTGGATCCGGAAGTACTCGATGCGGCGCCGCGCGTACTGCCGGTAGTTCTCCAGGATGTACGGTGCATACTCGGTCTGCCCGTCGCGGATGCAGGCGTCTGCGGTAGCGGGGTCGAGGCTTTCGCGGAGCTGCTGCCGTTCGGTAATGAGGTCGTAGTTCTCCTGGAGCAAGGCTCGAGTCGCCGCCGTCGCCCCATGTTGCTCCAGCTCCTTCACGACGCACCGCTCCTCGAGGGCAACGCACTCAGTCTCGCTCTGCTTGGCTTGCTCGAGGAGTTCGTTGGCGCGGGCGGCTTCGTACTCCGCTTCTGGCAGGGCGAGGTACTCTTCGAGCCGGGTCACCGCCGCGACCGACTTCTGCTGGCATTCCGTGACCGCGGGGAGATCCTGGCAGACGCCGTCAGCGGTCGGCGGCAGAGTGGTCCGCGCGTAGGCCAGCTGTTCCTCCGCGATTCGGAGCTTGGTTTCGAGGCTCGTGGCCAGCTCCGCGGAGAAGAACGCGGCGCGGCGCTTCTCCACCATGGCCCCATGAGCGTCTCGCTTCGCTTGCTCGACCAACTCTGCGATGCAGTCGCTCATCCCGGAGAGGCACCAGGTCTGGTAGTCGTAGTAGGCTTCGATGGCTTCGGCCTCCCCCCGCTCGAGCAGCTTCTGCTCCTCGCAGCGCGACTTTTCCGCCGCGTAGCCGTAGGCCTCGCATTCCAGGAAGGTGCGACCACGGACTAGATTGCGGCGCTTGTCGCGCAGCTCCATCAGGCAGTCCCCGGCCTTGAACTCGCAGGCCTCGCGAATCTTTGGGTCGGTTTCACCCAGCGCGGCCTTGAGTTGCTCGACCTCCTTTGCCCGCTGCTGCAGCGCGGCCTGGCCCCCAGGATCGCCAGTGGGTTCGGGAAGACCGGGTGTGCAGCCGGCGACGGCTACGGCGAACAGAGCAAGGCGCAAACGCATGGAATCTAGTCTGGGAGCAAACGACCCAGGATGAGGCTTCTCCGGTCGCCGCCGGCGGTCAAGAGCCGAGGCCAATGCGCTGCAAACTGGGCCCGGCCCGGCCGCCTCTGATACCGCCGTGGGCTGGATGGACCCGCTCGTTCGCGTGACGCTGACGCTGCAACAGGCCGTGACCAAAGGCTGCGGAATCGCGATGAGCCTGGGCCTGGGAGCGTACCTGGTCTGGTGGGCGGCCGATCCCCCGCGAGTCGAGCTCAACCTCGTCGTGGCAGCCCTGCTCGCGATTTCCCTGGTGGTGCGCCTGGCCCGCCGTCTGCGCCAGGCCCAAGGCACAGTGCGGCGCGACTTCGTACTGTTCAGCCAGCTGTTCGTTGCCATCTACGCAGGTGTTCTGCATGCCCCCGGTGGCATCGATGGGCCCTTCCACGCCAGCGTCTACGTGGGTCTGATGCTGGTCGCCGGCTTCACCAGCCCCGCGGTGGCATTCGCCTCGGTGGCGTTTGCGGTCGCGCTCGAGGCAGGGCTCGTGTTGGTGGCGCTGGGCCGCGAGCTTGGCGACCTCGTACCCCACGCGGCGCTGATGGGGGTCTTCGCGTTCTTCAATCTGGCGCTGTTTCGCGCGGAGATCGCCCGGGTGCGCCGCCTGAGTCGGAGTCGGATCGAATCCGAGCTCAAGCGGATGAAGGAGGCCGCCCGCACCTACCGCCTGATCGGTGCACCGAGGCAAGCCGCGGAGCCGCGCTCGGTGCGGCCCGACGCAGCGGACGAGGAGCGCCTCCTGCAATCGGGCGTGGACGAGATCCACGCGGCACTGCGGTTCGCGCTCGAGCTAACCCGACAGAGCCTGTCGCTGCGCAGCGCCGTGGTTCTCTGGTTGGGACGTGGTGAGCGACTCTACATCCAGGAGGTGGCGACAACCGAGGCGACGCTGGCGTCGGGGCCCTTCGGTGCCCGGGATGGGATCTGTGGCGCGGCGCTGTCGCGCGGAGAACCGGTGAGTCTGGTCGGATCACGGGCAGCGAAGCACGTCCCCTACTACCAGAGTTCCCACGCTGTCGGTGCGGTTTGCGCCGTGCCGATCCTCGAGCACGGGCACGCCCGGGGGGTGCTCGTTGTGGATCGCGAAGCGGCCGACCCGTTCACCAGTACCGAAGAGGCACAGCTCGTCACGGTCACGCGCTTCGCGCTGCGCGCGATCGAAAACGAGCGCGTCTTCACCCAGCTAGAGCGGGCGAAGATCGAGCAGGGCAAGCTCTACCGCGCCACCGGTGCGCTGTCCGCCGCCACGACCGAGCGTCAGGTCATCGAGGCCGGAGTCAACAGTGCTCAGGAGTTCACATCTTTCGAGTTCGCTGCCGTGACGCTCTTCGACCGCAGCTGTGGCGAGCACGAGATCTGCGCGGTGAGTGGTGAGGCTGCCGACACACTGGTGGGACAGCGATTTCGCCACAACGCGGGGCTCGTGAGCATGGTCGTTGCCAATCGCCACGCTCTGCCCTACCGCGGCGACTACGACCCAGCGCGCCAAATCGTGTTCACTCGTCGCCTCGCGCCCCCCCAGATGGCGTCGCTCCTGATTCTTCCCCTCGTTGTTCATGAGCGGGCGCTGGGTACGCTCATCTTGGGGTCGAACAAGCGTCATGCCTTCGGGGACACCGTGAGGCCCACTCTCGAAGTGCTGGCGAGCCATGTCGCAGTGTCGCTGTCGAACGCTCGCATGCTGAAGCGCCTCGAGGAACTCGCCACGACCGATGGCCTGACCGGCGTCTACAACAAGCGGGCACTCATCGACCACGCCAACCGCAAGCTCAAGACAGCGCAACGCTACGGGCGTCCGATGAGTGTTCTGGTGTGCGACATCGACCACTTCAAGCGGGTCAACGACACGTACGGTCACGACGTGGGCGACGTCGTGATTCGCGGTCTGGGTGACTTGCTGAAGCGGGTGAAACGCGACACCGACGTGGTGGGTCGATTTGGTGGCGAGGAGTTCGTGGTGGTCTGCGAGGAAACGGACGAACGGGGCGGTGAACTGCTTGCCGAACGCATCCGCAGCGAGCTCGAGAGCACGAAATTCCCGACCGAACTGGGCCCGCTCAGTGTGACCTGTTCGGTTGGCGTTGCTCCCTTTCCCCGCGCGGGGGACAGCTGGGAGGCGCTGTTCAAGGCGACCGACGAGGCCCTCTACGTGTCCAAGCGGGGAGGGCGCAACCGCGTCACGGTCTGGAGTCCGAAGCTCAGCGGCGCGGCCGCTTGAGCGCTCCAGAAGAAGAGGGACAAAGAAATCGGCTCCTGGGCCAACCACGGAGGGGGGAGGGCGTGGCAACCCAAGAGCCAAAAGATACCTAAGGCGAAGGGGGCACCCCGCAAGTCCCGGGCAGCAGGGGTGGGGTGAGTGGACTATGACTGGGACGTGAGCGAAGCCCGTCTCATTGTCGGAATCGATCTGGGCACCACCCACACCGTCGTAGCCTGGGCCCCGTACCCCAGACCGGGGCAGGAGCGACCCTCGATCGAGGTGCTGCCAATTCCCCAGCTCGTCTCTGCCAGTGAGACTGCGGCGCGGCCCCTGCTTCCGTCTTTTCTTTATGCGCCGACCGTCGACGAGCGAGTCGATCCGAGCTGGAGGGACGGGTCGTGGGTTCCGGGTGAGTATGCTCGCCATCGGGGTCAGGAAGTACCTGGCAGGCTCGTCTCGTCGGCCAAGAGCTGGCTTTGCCACGCGGCGGTTGACCGGACTGCGCCCATCCTTCCATGGGGCAGTGACATTTCGGAGGACGTTCCCCGACTCTCGCCTGTCGCGGCCAGTGCGATGCTGCTGCGACACGTGCGGCGTTGCTGGGACACGGCCCATCCCGACGCTCCGCTGAGCCGGCAGCAGGTCGTGCTCACCGTGCCGGCCTCCTTCGACCAGGCCGCCCGCGAACTGACCTTGCGTGCCGCCGCGGAGGCTGAGCTCACGGTGCGGCTGCTCGAAGAGCCCCAGGCCGCCTTCTACGACCTGTTGGGTACGGTAGGACCTGCCGGACTTGCTCCTCTGGTTGCGGACCAGCGGGAAGCGTCGGTGCTGGTCTGCGACATCGGCGGGGGTACTACCGACCTGACGCTGATCCGGGTTGCTTGGGGTTCTGGCGGGCTGGACGTGACGCGCGTCGCCGTCGGACGGCATCTGTTGCTGGGTGGGGACAACATGGACCTGGCGCTGGCGCACGCCTGCGAGAAGCGACTGGTGTCGCCCCCGGAGACGCTGCACGCAGCACAGTTCGCGCAGTTGACCCTAGCCTGTCACGTTGCGAAAGAGCGGCTGCTGAGCGGGGAGCAGCTGGAGGATGTACCGATCTCGGTGGCGGGACGAGGCGCCGCCCTGCTCGGGGGCAGTCGTTCGACGCGTCTGTCGCGCGAGGAGGCGTCCCGGATCGTGCTGGACGGGTTCTTCCCCCCAGCGGAGCGCCAGGCGAAGCCGCGCCGCGCGCGGAGTGGGCTGGTCGCTTTCGGACTGCCGTACGAGCAGGATGCGGCGATCACACGGCATGTCGCCGCGTTCTTCTCGCGGCACATGCCCCAAGGCGGGGCGCCCACCGCGCTCCTGCTCAACGGCGGGGTATTTCGCGCCGCCCTGGTGCAGGAGCGACTCGTGGAGGTAGTGGAGAGCTGGGGGGAGAAAAGGGTGGAAATGCTGCCCAGCACCAGCCCGGACCTCGCCGTGGCTCGGGGAGCGGTCGCGTATGGGATGGCCCTTGCTGGGGCGGGGTTGACCATTGGCGGCGGGGCACCCCACGGCTACTACGTCGCGCTCGATGCGCAGGGGGGGCGCCGCGCCCTATGTGTCGTGCCTCGCGGTGCACAGGAAGGCGAGCGGCACCTGGCGACACGCCACCCTTTGGCGCTCAGGCTGGGTCAGGCAGTACGCTTTGATCTCTTGGCAACCGACGATGCGGTGGTGGATGCGCCGGGTGCTATCGTTCCGCTCGACGAGGACCGATTCGTGAGGCTCCCGCCGGTCACCACCTCGTTTGGCGAGGCGGAAGGCGGGGAGGTGCGGGTCTACCTCGAGGGAGAGCTCAGCGCGGTTGGCACCCTCGACCTGGCCTGCGTGGCCGAAAAAGGTGATCAGCGCTTTCGGCTGGCTTTCGATCTCCGAACGCCGGTTGCCGCCGAGCCACCAGCTCGCGGAGAGCGAACCGCGCCGAAGATTGGTGGGTCCCGTGTCGATGACGCGCGTGAGCTGATCGAGCGCGCCTTCGGCAAGGGTCGCAAGGACGTCAAACCCCGGGAGATCCGGGATCTGGTGCGCGGCCTCGAGAAGCTGCTGGGTGAGCGCACCTCCTGGACGATGGAGCTGACGCGCGCGCTTCACGATGCGCTTGCGGTTCACCATCGCTCGCGGCGCCGCTCGGCAGACCACGAGCGAGTCTTCTGGATGCTGGCGGGGTTCTGCCTTCGCCCGGGGTTCGGGCACCCCGAGGATCGCCGGCGGATCGCGCGAATCGCACCTCTGTTTCGGGAGGGACTTGCTTTCCCCGGAGAAGCGCGCGGCTGGCAACAGTTCTTCATAGCCTGGCGACGCATGGCCGGTGGGCTGGAAGAGAAACTCCAGGTGGAGATTCGCGATCGTCTCGACCCGTTCCTGGCTCCAGAGGAGGCCAAGCTGAAGCGACCGAAAGGCTTCAAGCCCATGGCCCCCGACGAGCTGCTGGAGCTCGGCTCGTGGCTGGAGCGCGTGCCGGTGCCTCGACGAGTGGAGCTGGGCCGGTGGTTGCTGGAGCGCACCTGGACGAGCCGGGATCCGCGACTCTGGGCTGCGCTCGGTCGCGTGGGTGCCCGCACTCCCGCCTACGCTAGCGTACATCACGTGGTGCCTCCCAACGTGGTCGAGCGCTGGCTCGACCATCTGTTGCGCGAGAAGTGGGAAGAGGTCTCCAGCGCCTCCCGGACTGCGTCACAGCTGGCGCGAGTAACCGGTGATCGAAGTCGTGACGTGTCAGTCGAGGTTCGCCAGGCCGTCGCCGACCAGCTAGTTCGGATCGGTGCGCCGGACGATTGGCTGCGGGGAGTGCGAGAGCATGTACCCATTGCGGAGCAGGAGCGCGCGGAGCTGTTTGGCGAAGGACTCCCCGTCGGGCTTCGACTGATCCAGGACGCCTGAGGATTGCGGCAGACGGCCGTTGCGCAGTAAAAAGGAGAGTTCGAATCTAACCTGGGGAGGAGTCTTTCCAGGTTCCCGAAAAACCCCGGAGCGCTGCAGAGCGGTCCCCGCTGCTGGCAGTCCAGTATGGTCAACACGCAGATCGGCAATCTTGCGCAGGCCGCCGCCGAGTGGGTGGGGAAGGTGTTGGCGGATCGGTGGCGACTCGAGAGTGTGGCTCGCGTTGACCTGCTGGCCACGAGCTACTCGGCGACCGACGTGGACGGGAACGCGTGCACGGTTCGACTCGTGCATCCAGCGCTGGCAACGGTGCCCATCGTCACTCAGTCGTTCGTCCCCGTGGCGCGGATGGCGGCGGCGATTCCCCATCCAGACACCGTGCCGTTCGTCGACTCCGGTGCCGTGCTGGGCGGCGCTCCATTTGTCGTATTGGGACCGGCCGAGGGCGAGACGGTTGGTGAGCTCGTAGCCCGCCGACCAGCGCGAGTCCCGCCGACTGAAGCCCTGCGCATCGTCGTCGACGCGCTCTCGATGTTGATGGCTGCCCACGGGGAGGGACTCATCCACGGGGGGCTGCGGCCGGAGCAAGTGCTGGTGCGGGCCAGTGGTGCCGTCTGCCTTACCGGCTTTGGCTTGCGCCCGCTGTACTTGGCGGCCATGCGGCACTTCGGTCTGTCTCCCTGGCTCGAGCTGGCCGCGTTCACTCCGCCTGAGCTGGCGCGAAACCCCGACGCTCGGGTGACCGGTTCCTGTGATGTCTGGGGGGCCTCCGCCGTGCTCCTGCACCTGCTGACGGGGGACACCGCACATGGCGAGGAAACTGCCCGCGACCAGCTCGCGGCGCTCGCCTCCCGGCCTAGTCGGGTGCTACGCGACTGGGCACCGCGCGCGCCTCTCGCACTCGAGCGCGTGGTCCTGCGGGGGCTGGCCCTGTCGCCTCGCGAGCGTTTCGCCAGCGCGCGATCGATGCGCGCCGCGCTCACCCAGGCGATGAGTCTCCCCGAAGTGACAATGCTGCGCGACCTGCGCAGCGTGGGGTTGGGACCTCCCTCGTCGCGCGACACGCGGCCCAGCCAGCACCCCACGCCCACCGGAGGCGTACTTCCGGCTACTGAACTCCTCGAAGCGCCGCCGGCAGCGGGTCAGCCCATCGCATTGCCGCGAACACCCGCTCCCAGTGCCCGGGGCGTGGAAGCGGTGCTTGTCGGTCCGGGTGGTGTGGGTAGACCCAATTCGGCCATCGCGGCCCGCGCGATCACCCTGCCCGCACTCCCCTCCGTCGACTTGGCTACTGATCGGAATCCTCGATCCTCTCGCGACGGCCTGCTGACGGGCTGTCTAGGTCGCGCGTGGGCTGCCCGGAGCGTGGCCGAGGAAGTCGTACCGTGGAGGCAGAGGATCGTCGAGATCACGCAGGCGCGATTGGCTGGGACCCCGGCTCCGATGACGATCGATGTACTGCCTTGGGGGCTGCGAGTCGGCGAGACGGAGACCTGGGAGGCGGATCTCGGACTTTTGCCCATCGTTCACCGCCTGTACACGGGGGGGCTGCGTTCGGTGGTGATCGAACAAGCTCTCGACACCACCGAAGCGGAGACGCTCATTGAACTGCCCTTCCTGCTGGGCGAAATGGGGCCCGGCAGCGACATGCGCTGTGCCCTGTGGTCCACGCGGGTGGGGCGACTGCACTTGACCCTCGACGACGATGTCGAGATGCGGGGCGACCAGCTGAAGCTGGCGGAGGAACGACGCGAGGTCTTGGCTCTAGCGCGCTTCGATACCTCACTGCAGCTGGAGGAGTGCTGGCAGAACGCCGAGCGCCATCGACCCAAGGAACCCGCGGGGGCTTGGCGCGAAGCTCACCAGGGGGCGCTGGGTCCACTCTATTCGCTTGGATTGAGCCCAGACGGGCTCCGTGACGATTTTCGTGCTCGCCTCGTTGAGCAGTTGGAGGCGGAGTCCCAGATGGAGCCCCAGCGGATCGAGGCGTTTCGGGCCGTTGCCCAGTCGGGGCGTATGCTCGATGTAACCCCGCCGGCGCCGACCCGACCCGAACGCCACGACGCGCGCGTATCGGTGATTGCGGCGCTCTGTCGGTTGGTCGAGATTGCGGGCACCAGCGTCGATGGTGACACGGTTCAAGGTGCGGTGGCCGCGCTGGCGGGGGCTTTGGCCCACGCGCGCGAGGTGGGCGAAGCGGTCATCGATATCTCCCTGCTAGATACGGTGCTCGAGGTCTCGGGAGAGCCATTGCGAGCGGGTCGGGCTGCCTACGCGGCGGCCGACAGTATGGCCCAGGCACTAGTAGAGATGGGCGCTAGTCGGCTGCAGTTTGCCACGGATCTAGAGGCGACGAGCGTGGCCCGACTGTACGACGCGTGCACGAACTCCGTTCGAGGCGTCGTCGATCGCGGTCTTCTCGCGACTCGGATCGACGGAATCGGCGTCGAGTCGGCCGCTCGAGCGCGGGGGAGCGCGCGCGGGCGCTCGAGCGCGGTGACTGGGCTAGAGGGATATGCACGCGCGCTCGTGGCGCTGCGCGGATACTACGCCGGGATGAGCGCGCGGGCCCCCGCGGAACTGCGCTGGGTGCGGCGCATCGCCCACCGCATCGTGGACATGGTTCTGCTGTCGGAATCGTCAGCCCGTGCGGCGCTGGCGCTCGCGCACAGCCACCGCGATCCCGCAGCGCGTGCGCTGCACGGGGCCCTGCTGAGCGTGGTTTCCGCAAAGGAGCTGGGTGCTCGCCGCGAGACCTTGTCGCGGCTGGCACTGGCGGCGCTGCTCAAGAACGTGGCTGAGGTGATGGCCAGCAGTAGCGCCGAGCTGCCCGCCGGTCTCGCTGCACTCTTGCTTGCCGCGGGAGGGAGCTGCTCCGAGGCCCTGGCCGGAGTAGTCGCCGGGTTTGGTGCGGCTTGCCTCGACCGCGGTGGCGCTGGAGCTCAGCAGACGGAAGGATTTCCCTCCCTGTTGACGTCGCGTCTCGTTCACCAAGCTGGCAAGCTAGTTGACTCGCTGAGCCGAACCGATGTTCATCGATCGCCCGCCGAGAGCCTGCGAGCTCTGCTGGAGACGGACCTCGGCGATCCCGAGTGTTGCTGTCTGGTGGTCGGAAGTGTTGGGGCGCTGCCCGTGGGGACGGTCGTTGAACTCGACAACGGCGCCTGGGGAGTCGTGGCCGAGCCTGGCTTCGACCCCGAGCGGCTCGATCGTCCCACGGTCCGCCTCCTGACCACCAATGCGGGGCGAGCCGTTGCCCGCCCATCCCGCGCAGATCTGTCGCGCGGGATGGTGGGTGGCCCGCAGCGGGCTGTGCGGCTGGTCCCGGCGCGATTTGCCCGGTTTAACGTGGTGCCAGCCCTGTCACTGGATGGCTGACGGCTTGCAGGCCGGGCCCCGCAGCGCTCGCGAAAGCACCAGAGCAAGTCCTTGATTCAACAGGGATTGCCGTTTCGGCCCTTCCAAATTTCGGCCGGATGCCGCTACATGAATGTGACTGAGGCGATGGTGGAGCAGGCCCCGCGGTACAGTGTGCTCGTGGTGGACGACGATGTCGTCTTTGCGCGCGCCGTCGCCCGCCGACTGGGGGCTCAGGGCTGGGACACGCAGGTCGTCACGGATGGGGCCGAAGCCCTGCGGGAGCTGTCCGAGCGTGACTTCGACGCCATGGTCCTGGACCTGAACATGCAGCAGGTGAGTGGCTTCGGGGTGCTCGACGCGCTGCCCGGCATGAAATCACCACCGGCCACGATCCTCCTGTCTGGCCACCTCAGTGTGCCGACGACGGTGCAGGCAATGCGCGCGGGAGTCGCCGACGTGCTCGAGAAACCGGCTGATGGACAGATTCTCGACGAGAAGCTGCGCGCCGCCGTCGCTGCACGCTACCGTAGTCCATCCAGTGCCCCCCCCGCCGATGCCGCCGAGCGCCTGATCGGGACGACCTCGGCCATTCGCACGGTACGTGACCAGATCCGGCACGCCTCGCGTCAGCGCGAGTTGAGCGTGATGGTGGTGGGCGAGCCTGGGACGGGTAAGGGGTTCATCGCTCGCATCATCCACGAGCTCAGCGGGGTTGATGCCCCGTTCATGCCTGTCGACTGCGCCGCGATTCCTGCGGGGCTGCTCGAGCGCAAGCTCTTTGGCGTTGACGCGGGGGATGACGAAGATCCCGTTTCCGCGGCGGTGGGGCTGTTCGAGTCGGCAGGGTCTGGCACGCTGTTCTTCGACGACGTGTCCACGATTCCGCTGGAGCTACAGCCGAAACTGCTCCAGGTGCTCGACGCGGGCCGGTACACGCCTGTGGGCGGTGCCGACAGCCGGCCATTCCACGCGCGGATCGTCAGCACCACCTCGCGCCGGGTCGTCGACACCCAGAAGACCAGTCTTCGGTCGGACCTCTACTATCGACTTTCTGCGTTCACCATCAGCCTGCCCCCGCTGCGCGACCGCAAGGATGATCTCGCGGCCGTCGCGCTCCACTTCCTCCGCTCCTTTGCGCGACGCAATCCGGAAGCTCCCACCACCGTCACCGACGACGGGCTCGCTGTTCTCCACGGCTATGACTGGCCGGGGAACCTCCGTGAGCTACGATCGGTGATCGAGCAGGCAGCCATGCTGACGGTTGCCGACCAGCTTGGACGGGATGAGGTCTACGTGGCGCTGAACCAACGTCACGCGCAGCGACAGCTGGCTAGCGATCCACCCACGCCCATTCCAGCCCTCGATGCCCAGCCCTCGGGTCAGGCGACCAAGCTGCGTGACTTCGAGCGGACGATGATCATCGGTACCTACGAGGCCTGTGATCACAACCTCAGCCTGACCGCGCGTAAGTTGGGCCTGCCCCGGACAACCCTCCGCGACAAGCTTCGGCGCTACGGTGTACGCTGAGGCGCCGGTCCGTCACTTTCTCACGCTCAGTTCGACCTTCCAGCGCTCGCGGTCCACAACGGGGTCCAGCGGTTCGGCCTCCAAGAGCAGCGTGCCGACGGAAGTGATTGCGGCGTGGAGCCGCACCGACACGACGTCGCCCTCCTCGCGCCCCTCGGCGGGCAACGTCACCTCGATCGGGGCGACCTCCTCCAGCTCGCCGCTGGACCAGCTCTCGAGCTCGACACCAGCAGTATCGTCGCGTCGGACGGAAGAGGCGAAGAAGCGGAATCGGACGGGTTCACCCACCACTACCCCGAGCTCGTGCGGCGGCAGGTCTGCGGCGGTCCCCTCTTCCATGCCGAAAGGCGCTACGCACAGGGCGTTGATGGGCGGTTCGACGCCAGGAACGGCAGGCGCTGGACTCTCCACTCCTACGTAGTACGCCCGAGCGGTGCCCCCGCGGATGCGCAGCCCGCGGCCGCGGCGCACAAGTCCGTAGTAAGCGGCCCCGCGAGCGACCGCGAGCTCCAGATCCTCCCCGGGTAGCACCTGGGGCGCGGGTGCTCCCAGGGCCTCCACCCAGCCCCCAAGTACGGATAGAAGCCGCTCGCGCAGGAGGCTAGCCTTCAGGACGCCTCCATTGAAGAGTATGCGCGAGGGCATCAACAGCGCTTGGGGCTGCTGTCCTACCGCTCCAGCCTGTCGGGTGAGAAACGACGCCAGGTGTCGAGTGATGGCGGGATCGCTGGCGTAGGGGAGGCCAACCTGCGTCAGCGCCGAGCGCGCGCGAGTGCTTGGCTTCGCGCTGCTAGAGACCTCCGGGAAGAACCCCTCGACCAGGGTGCGGTCCACGTCGTCCCGGGTGAGTTCGGAGCGCAACGAGCCGCCCAACAGCTGCGCCCCCCGATTCGGGATCGTGATCGGAGCTGTGGTGAGGGTCGGATCGGCGAGGAGGCGCTCCTTGGCCTGGCGGCAGCCGTGGGTCAGCGCGGTCACCTGCCAACGGTCAAGCTCCTTGCCTTCGGCGGTGAGCTTTGCCTTGACGACGTGGGCGAGCGCGAGGTCCATGTTGTCGCCCCCGAGCAAGATGTGGTCACCCACCGCGACCCGGCGCAACTCGAGCGTTCCTTCCCGGTCCTCCACCACGATTGCCGAGAAATCGGTGGTTCCCCCACCAATGTCGACAACGAGGATGACATCGCCGACGCGCAGATGCTGGCGCCAGGCCTCGCCGGTGGCCTCGATCCAGGCATAGAGCGCTGCCTGAGGTTCCTCGAGGAGCGAAACGTTTTCCATCCCCGCGGCGTAGGCGGCTTCGATGGTCAGGTCGCGCGCGGCGGCATCGAAGGACGCTGGGACGGTGATGATGATCTCCTGGTCGGCGAGGGGACAGTCGTGTCCGGCCAACCAGGCCTCGCTCAGGTGATCCAGGTAGTGCCACGATGCTTCGACCGGAGAAATCTTGTCGACCTCGGGGGGCGCGCCGAGCGGAAGGATCCCCTCCCGACGGTCGATGCCGGTGTGAGATAGCCAGCTCTTGGCGCTCGCGATCAGTCGGGTGGGAGCCTCCACTCCGCGGGTGCGGGCATACTCGCCGACCGCATACCGTCGGGCCGCGTCCCAAGGGAGCGGCAGAGCCCCTTCGCTCTCGTGCGCGAAGTAGACGAAGCTGGGCAGCAAGGGACGTCGCGCCACCTCGCTGGCGGTGACGAGTTGCGCCACGAACTCGGTGTGGACGGCGGTTGTTCCCGTCACGGGTGCCCATGCCAGCGCGGTGTGGGTGGTCCCGAGATCGATGCCGACGATGTGGTGGACCTCGCTCATAGCTCGACCTCGGCTGGGGCGAGGATGGACGCGTCGTGGTCTCCGACTGCCTCCGGTAGCTGGAGTCGGGTCGCCCGCCATCCACGGTGGCGGAGCGTGCCGTGATAGGGGGCCTTCCCGGCGAGGTTCCCGGTGAGCTTGATCGCGTTCGAATCGTAGCCCTCCTCGACCGCAATCCGTGAGCCCTCATCCTCGTTGCGGACTGGCTCAATGGTGGCGTGGGCTCGGAGTGCTTTCTGGCAGCCGTCGTGCACGACGCGTGCCGCGGCCGCGACCTCCTCGTCGCCGAAGCCCGCCACATCCTGCTGGAGGAAGTCCACCAGGCGTCCTTGCCGCTGGAGCAGACCGAGCAGCTGGAGGGCGGCGGTTGGGTGGGTGGCTGACGCAGTCGGCGTCGCCGTTTCGGGCTTGGGCTCGGCTTCGCCGAGGGGCAGTGCCGGCTCGGCGCTGCGCAGAGTTCGCACCCGACTGGCGAAGACGCCGTCGACGAGGACGGCGAAGAAGCAGACATAGGCGAACCACAGGCGGGTAAAAAAGGGCATCGACTCGGTCACGGCGCGAGTCTACGCGGGGACCGGGGCGGGGCAAGCCGGAGCAGGTGGTCCCGTCGTTCGCCCCGGCGTTCCCGGTTGGCACTGGCTCGACGCGAGGCGTGAAGGCGCCCCAGATCCTCACGATCGAGCAACGAGCTTGCCCCCGTACTTGTAGAATGCCGGCATGCCGTCACTGAACGAAGTGATCGCCAGCCTCCGTGCCATCGCACCCCTGGAGCTGGCTGCAGAATGGGACAATGTGGGGCTTCTGATCGAACCGACGCCGCCCGTCGGAGAGTCGGCCACAGTCACCCACGTGCTGCTCACGATCGACCTGACCGAGGCGGTGCTCGACGAAGCTGTCGAGCACCGGGCAAACCTGGTGGTCGCCTATCATCCTCCGATCTTTCGAGGCCTGAAGCGGTTGACTTCGTCCTCGACCGAAGGGCGGCTCGCATTGCGCGCAATCGAAGCGCGGCTGCCCGTCTACTCCCCGCACACCGCTCTCGACGCCGTCGTCGGTGGAGTCAACGATTGGCTCGCGGAAGCACTTGGACCAGGGGCTCGGCGGCCTGTCGAAGTCCTCCCGGGGACACCGGAGGGCACTGGATTTGGCCGCTGGATCGACTTGGACCAGCCCGTGGCACTCGGGGCTGCCCTGGCAATGATCAAGCGGCACCTGGGCATCGCCCAGCTGCGGGTCGCAGCGACGAGCCGGCATCAAGCTGGCGTGCTGCTGAGACGCGTGGCGGTCTGCGCCGGCGCGGGTGGTTCACTGCTGAGCGGCATCTCGGGGGCTGACCTGATCGTGACGGGTGAGATGCGCCACCACGACGTTCGGGAACTCGTGAGTCGAGAGACTTCGGTCGTTCTCTGCGACCACACGAACACGGAGCGCGGGTACCTCGTACGACTCGCTGACACCCTGCGGGAACGGTGGGAGGGACTGGCGGTGACGGTCGCGCAACGCGATCGTGACCCGCTGGCCATTGCTTGACCTCCTCAAGCGGGGTCGACCGGAGTGGGCTCGGCGTCCAGCTCGGCGACGATGTAGTAGTGACCCAGTCCGAACCGCGTCCGCGCGCCGACCTGTTGGAAGACACTGATGTCGAGCGGCTGGACGTGGAAGGTGTCCAGCCACTTGCGCAGTGCCGCGCGGAACACCCAGGGAAACCCGCCCAGATCGCTGAAGTCCACGACCACGACCTTGCCGCCCGGGGCCAGCGCGCGCCGCGAGTTCTCGAGCGCGGCGACGGGGTCGCTCACCATCGACAGGCAGTACGAGAACAGGATCCGATCCGGTCGAGCCCCGTCGAAGACCTGCGTCATGTCGACGTCCTCTGCGAACCCGTGCAGCAGCTTCGCCCAGGGGGCCCGCTCTCGCGTGTGATCGAGCATCTTGTCCGAAGCGTCGATGCCGCCGTACTCGGCATTGGGTCGCCGTGCGCGAAGGAGCCGCAGGTTGCGCCCGGTTCCCACCCCGACGTCGATCAGGCGTTGCCAGTCCTCCTCGAGCAACTGGCGCAGGATCGCGTCGCGACCAAAGAGGTAGTACTTCCGTGTGAGATCGTAAAAATGTCGGGAAATACCGTAGTACTTGTTCAGAAATTCGCGGTGACTGCTCTTCGCATCGACCATGAGTCGTTCCCTGGGTGCGCCGCACCCCGGCGCCCTCCTCACCATCCGGGCGGGTGGGGCGGCGCTGTCAGTGCGCGACCGTGTAGAAGTTGACGCGACGATACTGGCGGCTGCGATCGTCCCGACTCGCGATGTCGGACGCCTCGACGTCGAGGCGGAGGTGTCGCTCGAGTCCGTGTCGCTCGACCAGTGAGTCTTGTTCGACAGTTCGGTACAGCACCCGGGCTCCATCACGGCTGGTTCGGATGATTTCCTTGAGGAGGTGTCGCTGCGTGTCCTCGTTCATCCAGTCCGGCGCGTCACAGAGCGTGTAGTGACTCCAAGTGTTCGGCCCAGCCTTGTGGAGAGTGTCGAAGATATTGCCATTCGTGTAGCACATCGTCGTCGTCGCCCGCTTGCTCTCCCGGTGGTGGTCGGCGCGCAGGTACGGGGGGACGGCGTCGGCGACGTCGTGGTTGAAGTGCCCGGCCATGCCGTACCAGGCAAACCAGTTCCGCTCGAGGTCTGTCTCCGCCACCCGCTTGATGTGCTCGAGCAGGAAGTCTGTCAGGCTGATCTCCTCCTCGGTCTCGAGGATCCGATCGCGCTGGCTGAAGTTGATCCCGAGCGCGACGAGCTGAAGCGGGGAGTTGAGTAGGAACTTGACCCAGGGTCGGTGCATCGCGGGCGCAAAGGTCGTCTCGATGGCCCGGTGGCGGTCGACCACCGTCTCACCAATGCGTCGGCGCAGCCACTCGGCGTTCACGCCGGTCACCGCCCGCCCCACCTTGAGCATCTTCGCCGTGATCCCTTCCTGGATCATCGATTTCAGGAAGATGCGCCAGCGGCCTTTCCAGTAGGTGCGGATCCAACGGGGCAGGGGCGCCGTCAGGCGGCGCACCACGCTTTCGGCATCGGGATGGCGTCCGAGCCCCATCAGCGCGTAGAACTCCTCGTGCGAATCGAGGCTGCGGGCCGCTGACGCCTTCAGTGCGGTGAGCGCAAGGTGGTGCTGGTTGATGTCCACAGCATCGACGCGGCGTGGATTCTTGGACAGGTGGTTGGCGACGCCACATCCCGCACCGGAGATGCAGAGCACGGACGAGTCCTCGCTGACACCAAGGAACCGCTCATCGACTTCCGTGTCCTCGTAGAGGATGTTGTAGACGAAGGCGTTGCTGAATAGCTTCTCGAACGTCCAGT
>JBNLDK010000143.1:0-50889 GCA_050304295.1 Polyangiaceae bacterium | reverse complement strand
GGCGCCGCCGCGCCGATCCGGAAGGCTATCGGAGGGACGAGCGCGAGCGGCAGCGGGCACAGCGGCAGCGCCGTCGGGCAACGCTGGCTCCGGAGTGGCGGGCGTGCCGGGGGTCGCCAGAGCCGTCGGTGGGGGACTGCTCGGGCAGCGGCCGTGAGACCTGTCACGCGCCAGCTTCGACGCGGAAGTGTTGGAATTTGCATCAGGAAGTGCTCGAGATCGTGGACAGGTCGTTGCGGGTGTCACGAGCCACCTTCGAGCGTGAGCAGACGCGAATCGCGCGGAAATTGTCCCGGCTCGCACCCACGATCGTGGCTGGATCTGGGTAGTTCCCGGGACTGCGTCACGCGCCACCTTCGGTCCGTAAGTACCTGCAATGAATTCTGGGCACACCGTCACGCGCCAGCATCGCCTCGTGACGGGGATGCATGTTGCGGTGTCGTCGTGGCCGTCACCCCACCCTTCGCCGCCGAGCGCTCAGCACCGCTGACCGAGCTGTCCGAGGGTGCTCTCGGTGAGCTGCGGCTGCGTGAGCCCGATGCGCTGCGCAGGCTCGAGCAGTCGTTGCGTCGTCACGGACAACTCGAGCCACTGATCGTGTTCGCCGAGGATGGGCTGCTCGAGGTGCTCGACGGCTTCAAGCGGCTTCATGTCGCGCGACAGCTGCGATGGGCCCAGCGACGGAACCTATTGCCGTACGTCTGACGCGGGAACACGCTGTGGACCCGTGCTCGCCGAACCTGGTAGCTGCGCCACTCGTCCCGAACGCGTGTGTGACAGGTCGAGGCGTCGACCGAGTTCGCCATCAGCTCGCAAGCGGCATCCGGGTCGTTCGCTTCCAGTCGCTCCAGAAATCGGCCGGCGGCTTCCAGGACGGCGCGCTCCACGTACTGCATCCTGGACACCGTCACGCATGTGCTGCCAGCCAGGAGCACGACGCAGACGCAGACAGCGACCAATCGGCTTGTGCGCATCGGCGGAGAGGGTAGCGCCACTCGGAGCTCTCCCCGACCCAAAACGTAGCGCGTCCACCCGCCTGCCGTCACGATCCGGCGGAAGCCGCGCAGCGGAAGCCGCGCGTGTCGTTGCCGTACTGCTTCGCAGTGAACATCCGATAGGTCGTGCGCAGCTGGTCGGGACGCTCCGCGTCCCACCCCCATCCTCGCGAAACCCCCTCCTGTTTGTCGCGGCACTTGGACCCGTCGTACTTGCAGGGCTGCCCACTGGTCCACTCTGCGACGTTGCCCGCGAGGTCATCAATCTCGGTGCCCGGCGTTCTACCCTTCGTGTACGAGCCTACCGGGGCCGTCGTGGCCCAGCCGTCTTCGGCTTGGAATAGTACCTGCCATCCCGGTTGGCCCGACGCCTCGGCTCGTGCGACGCATTCAGGCCCGCAGCCATTGGCGTGCTGAGCCGTGGGCGGCTGGGCGCCCCAGGGATAGAGGCGGTCGTCGTGCCCCCTGGCTGCGAGTTCCCATTCCGCCTCCGTTGGCAAGCGCTTGCCTGCCCATGCACAGTAGCGCTCCGCTTCGCCGTAGTTGACGCAGTTCATCGGATGGTCGCCGCGCTCGGAGCGCAGCGGCCAGTTGCACCCCTGTTGAGAGAACTCCCAGCGAGCACGCCAGAGCGCTAGGGTGTGCTCCGGCGCATGATTGACGGGCTCGGCGCATCCACCAGCGTCGACGCACGCGGCGTAGGCGCCGACTGTGACCTCACGACGATCGATCTCGTAGGTCTCGACGGTCACCTGAAATGGGTCCTCGAGTTCTGCTCCAAACTCCGTCGTGCCGAGCGTCAGGGTGGCGCCATCGATCCTCACCATTCCCTCGCGCGCATCGATCTTCGATTCCGACCCAGCAGTGGGACGGAAGGATGCTGGGGAGGGTGTGGCAGTCGTTGGCTCAGCAGGATTGGGCTCGGCGGGAGGTGCACCTGTGGGGTGGCGTGCGGCGCAGCCGAGCAGCAGCGGGACGAAGGCAAGGTGGAGATGGTATGGAGGAATCTGGCGAAGGAGCATGCCTGGCAACATGGGACGGCGCAGACCACGCTTGCCGAAAACCGCTAACCGTAGCCGTACGATATGCAATCGCATGCGCAGCTCCAGATGCGCCTTCGTCCCCTCCACCAACTCCCTCGAGACGTTCCTTCGATGATGCTCGCGCATGCGGTCATGGTATGGATGCTTTCGTGCCGTGTCGTCAAGGGGATCGGCCCAATCGTGCTGGGATGTCTGCTGCGCTTTTCGAGTGGGGTGTGCTTCTGACCGCTGCAACGTCGCTCGTCTCGAGCTGTGCGAGCCAAGGCGAGCAGACTCGGACGCAGGAACCCGCGCGGAGCGAAGAATCCATCGTTTCGTTTCCGACGGAGTCGGCAGCACGGGAGCGCGCAGCGCAGGAGCCCTCCACGACTCCGCAGGCTTCATCGAGTGTCGAACCGATCGATACGGCGTTGCCTCCGCCGGCCCAACCACCGCCGCCTCCCGGAGACACCTGGTACTGCTTGGGTTGGGTGCACCTGCGGGAGCACTCGAGTTCATGTCATCGCACGCTTTCACGGTGTGAAGCCGAAGCGCAGCGGTTGCGAAGCGTGAGTCGTGATGCCACACCCTGCCATGAACAACGGGAGGCCACGTGCCGAGGCGTACCGCGCGGCGGTGACGTGGAGGTGCGGTGCTTCCACACCGAGGTCGATTGCCACGTCGATGTGCAGACCCTTGGCGGAGCTTTTGACGACTGTAGAGTCTGGGGAGCCGTCAAGCCGCTGCCCGACCGCTCGAAATGACCTTGCCGAATGTCGTTGCTGTCGCCGGGCTCCGTGGGGGTACTACGGTCGCCTGCCCCCCATCTCTAGCAGCAGGGGCGGGTCGTCGTCGGATGGAGCGTTCTTGGCCGACGGTTCAACGCTCGCTACGCTGCTTGCGTGACCGCGTTCCCCAGTCATCGTGCGACCGTCGTTGCGGCGCTGGTGGCGTCGGGAGTTGCCGTCTGGGCCTGGTCGTTACCGTCCGACTTTCCGCCGCGGGAGGAGTTCTCCGTGCGCGGCATCGACGTGTCCCACCACCAGGGTGTGATCGATTGGCAGGCGGTGGCCGCTGATGGGATCGACTTCGCCTTCATCAAGGCGAGCGAAGGGACCACGCTCCGCGCCCCCCGATTCGAATCGAACGCGAAGGCCGCTACCGCGGCCGGCATCGCCTGGGCGCCGTACCACTATTTCCACTTCTGTAGCGATGGCGCCGCGCAGGCTCGTCACTTCCTCGCGATGACGCACGCGCTTCGTGGCGATCTACCGCCAGCGATCGACGTGGAGTCCGTGGGCAATTGCCGCGACTGGCACGCACACGTCGTCACCACCGAGCTCCGTATCATGCTCGAGGCGATGGCCGCGGCAAAGGAAACCGTCGTCGTCTACGCCGACCAAGAATCGTACCGCTTGGTGCCGCGCACGCATGCCACCACCCTACTCTGGGCGCGGGACCTCGGCAGCGAACCCGGCTGGCTTCCGCGGTGGAGCTTCTGGCAACTCGCCGACGACGGATGGGTCGAAGGGATACCCTCCCGCGTCGACCTGGATGTGTTCAGCGGAACCAAGGGTGAGCTCGAGGCGCTGACGTCGCGGCGCCGCCGCCGCTGAGCCCGCGAGTAGCTCTCGGACTCGGCGCTCGGGTGCAGGAGTGCGATGGCCGCCTGCTGTCGCTGCGCCTCGCGCACGGCTTCGACGAGGGTGGGCACGAGATGGTATGAGTAATCGAGCGATGGTGCGACGAAGGAGCGTCAGAGAGTCCCGCTGCCAACTAGAGCGCGTAGAGGTTGTCGCGCGCAAGTGGTGGACGCGTCTACAAGACGTCCGTCCTGCCCATCGTTCCCCGGTGGAGCAAGCCATCCGGGGTCACTACGAACTCGCGGGTGTCCCCCCTCCTCGTCAGATTGTCTGGGCTCCGAGCCCGAAGGCCGTCAAAGGGGCGGGGTGGGAGCACTTCACCCACCTCCTCGACATGATCCCCAATGACCCGGACTCCGACGGCGTGCTCGGCCACTATCTGCGGCTCGCGAGCGATCCGTCACGACGGCTGGCGCAGGCGGCAAGGCGCGGGCCCCTCGATGCCGATGCCTTGGCGGGAGTACTCGAGAAGGAGCGTGCCGCAACGAAGCGCCTGCGCCTCCAGCCCTATTGGAAACGAATCTTGGCCGTAGAGGTCGAGATCGAGGTGGCGATCGCGTTGACCTCCCGCATTCTCGAGGCGCCGGTCCAATCCTGGTTCGACCATGCCGACTACCAGACGGAAACTGAGACCGAACAGGCTGTGGATCGGTGTCTAGGACGCTGGGACGAGAAAGAGCTCGATCCTCACGACTCCGTGAGAAACCACAGGCGTCTGCGTGGAACATTCCAAATCGGCCGTGGCGTGTCGCGCATTCGCGCGCTCGCCATCGCGGAGTGCCTGGCGGAGTTCTGTGTGCCCGACACAAGCATCCTGGGACGCGACCTCGACCTCTACGTGGGTCAGGCCGGCTCCTGGCATTGGTGGCCGCTGGCAGAAGTAGCCTACGTTTCGGAGCATCCAGTTCGTTTCGACTCGCTTGAACCTGCCGAGGGCTATCGTGTCACTTGGTCCGACGGGAGCACTGCGGTCCTGCCCCCGGAGGCGCCTGAAAGTGACTGATGGCGATCACGCGCGCCGCCAGCATCATCGAGGCTGGTCGCTCTGGTACGCTCTCTCTGGCCTCAGCAAGCACCCGGGGGCCTCCCACATGGTATGAGTCAGTGATGAATCGAATCGATGCACGGCAGCGCGCTTGGTGCTCGGCGACCGGGACCGGAACGCTGCTTGCGCTGGTCGCCAGTGGTTGCGCTGGCAGCGGTCCGCCTCCCGCGGATGCGGCGGAACCATCGGTCGAGATCCCGCCGACGGCCGATACGCCGAGCCCCCCTGACTCCAGTGCGCCACCGACTGCGGAGCGGGAACAGGTGTCCGAGTCCGTGTGCTCGGGGAAGGAGATCGACCTCGGGGCAGCGATGAAATCGGAGGAGTGCGCTCGTGGGGGCGTCCTGCCTTGGCCAAGCGAGGATCAGCTCGCGGTCTTCACGGCGCCCGATGAACTCCGCGTTTCTTCCGGTGCAGAAACCGAGGTCACGGTCGGGCTGCGCAACCTCGCACAGGGCGCCGTGACCGTGACCTTCCCGTGCATTGGTCAGTTCGATGCCAGGATTCTCGTTGGTGAGTGTTTCGGAGCTGGAGGGCTCTCACTACGAGGTCCAGTCCGCGTGGTGCTGGCGGAAGGAGGAACGGCGTCCGTGCCGATCAAGGTTCGAGCCGTCGACTGTCAGGGCTCGCCGCTCGCTCTCGGCACCTACGAGGTGCTTCTGGACGTGCCGTTCCCAGACGACAGCGCACCTCCCAACTCGTGCCAGTACGAGGAGTTGACGGTTCCGCTCGAAGTCGTCCCGTAGCTGAAACGGCTCCACAACCGGTCAATGGCCTCCGCCGAGCATCAGCCCTTGACCGGTCGCACCACGATGCCCCTAAAGTACTTCTCCTCGGCTCGGCAACGGACGCCCCGCACGTAGCAGTCGGTTCTGGCATAGGGCTCGCCCGACTCGACATAGCTGCCCTTGATTCCGCTGCCGAAGTGAGTGTTGAAGAACTGCACCCGCCTTCCCTTGGCGTCGGTGAGCTCCAAGTGGCAGACGTCGCAGAGGCGTTTCGGATAGCGCGTCGCCGCTTCCATCGGGACTCCGATGGTTCCACCACAGAGGAAGCACGCTTGTTCGCCGGGCAACGGGTCGACGCTCTCCCGCCAGGCGGTCGTCACTTTCACTTCGGCGTTGTCGCTCTCGTCGGTGGCAGCCTTGGCGACCTCCAAGGAAGCGTACTCCTTGCCGGTGCCCTGCACGATGAAGGTGGACGAGCCCTCGCGGTGGAGGATGCGCGCGAGGAAAGGGATCGCCTCCTGAGAGCCGGGCACGTGCACCTCTTGGTCCCCAACGAGGATGACCTTGTACCGATCAGGCACGGAATCGATCGTAGCATTCATTGAGGTGGGTGGCTCTGGTACGCTCTCCGGCTGCTGGTCGCTCGCTCATGGCCGAAGCAATCCAAACGCCCGCGCCTCGTCAGAACGGAGGGGTCAACTGGGTCGTGGCGGTCGTCTCCGTCGGGGGGCTCGTCGGCGCCTGGGGCTGGTTGGCGTACCAGTATGTGGCCTTCTCGGGCCAGGTCGCACGCTTGCTGGCGCCACTCGGTGCGGATCGCCACCGCGCCCTTCCGGTGGACGCTCTTGGCAACAACTCCAGCTCCGTCTGGCCACCGGATTCGCTGATGGTGACAGCGGTCGGCCTGCTTGTTTCAGCAGGCATTGGTTCCGTCGCCCTGGGGATCTGCGCCGCTTGGACCGGTCGGCGGCGACAGGATGCCAGCTCGTCTTCGCGTCACGTGGCATCAATGACACCGAAGATGCCTTGGTGGGCTCTCGCCCTACTGGCGTGGAGTACGACGCTACTTCCGTTTTGCGTGGGCGTGATCGTCCACACTCGGTGGACTGCGGTGTGGTTCGAGACGCGCGAAGAAGAGCCATTTCTGACGACCCTGCAGCAAGTCGCGCTGGCAGAAGCCTGGCTGGAGACTGCGAGCTCCATCGCTTTGGTCGGCCTCGCGCTCACCACCGTCGCCGCGGCATGGCTCGGCTTGCGTTGCCGAGCGGGAGCATCGCTCCGGGCTCGCAGTACGGTCGGTCTCTCACTGTTCGCCGGCGCCCTGGCCGCCGGGGCCGTGGTGGTGGGGCAACCCTACGCCGCCGAGAACGCGGTACCGGTACCCATGCACTACGACTTCGGCATGCGGTGGGCTTTCACTGCCACCGCCGACCTCGCGTACTCCGATGGGCCACCTCCCGTCGCTCGGATTGACGAGAGCACCCTGTCCGCCGTTGCCAGTCAACTCCCACCCGAAGGCCCCTGGCTCGAAGTCACCTCTCACCAGGGCCTGTGCAGCATCGCCGATGGCGGCGTCGTTCCCTTCGTCGGGGCGGTGTGGAACGAACCTGGCTTTCACTTCGAGAGTGCGACCTACGCCGAGCTCAGCAGCTCACTGCGCGCGTGGCGACGCACGTGGCAGCGAGCGCACCCGCATGAAACGTTCCCGGGGGCCCTGTTCGTGCGGGTAAGCGCCACCGGCCGCTGGGTGCTTCCAGTACTGGAGGGCATGCTGCGAGACGCTCACGCACAAGGCTATCACGACGTCTGGCTCGTGGTGCGCCGCCGCGAACACCTCGACCGCCCCGTTCTCGGTAGCCTCGATCGTTTGACGCTAGTTGCCGTGCGTGCCCGCCTCGTGAAACGGGGCGCCGCCGGTGGCTCGGCCATCAGTCTGACGAAGCACCCAACGTTCGTGGGGTTGGTCCGGGAGGTTGCTCGGCAGCGACGCGCCGGACGCGATGGAGCCATCGCCCTGTCGCCCCGCGCGACTGCTCCGCCTTCACCGCGGAATCCATGAAGTCAACGTGCAACGCATCGGCGCATCTGGGGGACGGATCCGTTGCGGTCTTCCCCCGCCCCGGAATCGCCAGCTCCGGCGCGATTTCTCCGCGCACGCTGGCTGGGAAGGATGAGACAAGGCGGGTGGTACTACGGTCCCCTGCCCCCGGCTCTACTTAGGCGTCGGACGGAGGCGGGGAGGCAGGTGGGAGGATCGGTTGGCAAGTGGGGAGGCTGTTCACGCCTCCCAGTTCTCGCACACCAACCCATCAATTCGCGAAAACTCCGCCTCGTTCGCCGTGACCAATGTGACCGAATGCGTGAGCGCGATGGCTCCAATCATCAAATCGTTCCCACCAATGGGCGTCCCAGCCCGCTCGAGCATCGCTCGGATCGAGCCGTAGCGATCGGCGGCGGCGTCGTCAAATGGAAGGGAGACGAGCGGCTGGAAGAAGCGTGTCAAGCGGGCCAGGTTCTCCTCCGTCTTCGCGCTCTTTTGAGCGCCGAACAACAGCTCGGCCTTGACGACGGAGCAGAGCAAGACGGACTCGGGTGTGCATCGCCGAAGCCGCTGGGTGAGCTTCTCTGACCGGCCATTGAGATGTGAGATGCACGCATTCGTGTCGAGGAGATACTTCACTCCAGCTCCTCTCGGACCTCCAGGGGCAACTGCTCTGGTCGCCTGAAGCTCGGATCGTCGATGCTACCGGTGGTCTCTTCGAACCACCCCGCAGGCCACTCGGTCATCGACTCCCCCAAGTCATTCCACACGACGACCACCTCGACTTGGCGGCGAGGCCCGGCCACGGGCACCTCGATGTGAGCAGTACCCGTTTCGTCGCTCTGGACAATCTTGCGAACCGTGTTCATGCGCTCTGACCTCGGGTTGAAGATAGCACGGCACGACGGGCGAGCCGCGGCACCATGCAACGACCTTGCGGAACCGCCCCGAATCATCAGTGATTTGGCTCCGATAAGAGCTCGATCGTACTGTCCTCCTCCTGATGATCGGGTCTCCGCCCAGAAAGCCCCGGCCCGCGCCGGAGAACGCGGGACGATCGGGCAACCTCTTCGCTGAACCGCCGCGCTACTCCAACGAGCAGAAGCTCGCCATCTTCCGAAGCTTGTTCAGAGGCCGTGGCGATGTGTACCCCGTGCGCTGGGAGTCTCGGCAGCGCAGCACCAGCGGCTACATGCCGGATTGCTCGAACAAGTTCGCGCCCTCGCTCTGCGACATCAGAAAGACGAAGTCATCGAGCGGTCGAAGCGCCTGGTTTCCGCACTTGCTGCACCCCGCAGTCGATGGCGAAGCGTACTGGTCCGGGTTGGAATTGGAGTGGGTGCGCACAGGCCGGATCTGACGGCATGATGGCGCCGCCGCTCACTACGCCGCCCAAACGTAGTCGTGGTGCAGACCGCCAAGAAACGACCGTGCCTTCACGGCCCCAGTCGGAGCAGACGGCGGCAACACATCTCCAGGTTCGGGAACCCGTTGCGCGATGCCCTGATGGGGCCGACACGAGTTGTAGTAGCCCACGTACTCGGAGACGACGGCTCGGAGATGACCTTCCCCGAGGACGAGCACGTGGTCGAGGCACTCCCGACGCACGCTGCCGATGAAGCGCTCGCACACGGAATTCATCAACGGGGCACGGTACGCGGTCTCGACCACGCGCGCACCAACGCCGCTCGCAACGACGTCAAACGCGGGGCTGTAGAGATGATCGCCGTCCCGAACGATGACGTCTGGCCCACACCCTAGATCCGTTGCAGCGCGAAGCTGTTGGGCCGCCCACCTGGCAATCGGCGTCCGCGTGACAGCGGCGCGCACGACACACTTCTCGTTCACGTCGACGATGAAGAAAGCATAGATCGGACGAAACCAGAGGTCGTAGACGCGCACGAAGTCACAAGACCACACCGTGTGGTTCCGCAGGAATACCCTCCAAGACTGACCATCACCTGGGGGACGGACGCTGCGAATGTGAAGCTGAATCGTGCGCTTCGCGACGTGAATGCCGAGCTTGAGCAACTCGCCGCGGATCCTCTCCGCACCCCAGAGACGGTTCTCACGAGCCATGCGACGGATGAGCTCGACGATGTCCGACGGAAGACGTCGCGACGCGCCCGGCGGCTGCTTCGACCGGCGCTTCCAGAAGATCTTGAAGCCATCGCGATGCCATCGGAGTACGGTTTCCGGCCTCACGAGCAAAGTCGACTGCCGCCAACCCCGCAGCACCGCGCTCAGCGCCACGACGATCCCACGCTCACCTGGCCGGAACGCGGGCCGCTTCACCTGACGTTGAGCGACGATCAACTGCTGCCGAAGCAGTGCATTCTCGGCCAGCAACTCGGGACGGGACCGGACAAGGTCGGCTGCGAGCCCGGGCACGAGCGGCATCGGTCGGAGCACCTCGCGGACCGTCGAGACAAGACGTATCGGAACGCGACTGACGACGGTTCGGATGGTCGAAACAAGCTGCTGGAGCACGGCACGCGCGTTTGGCCGAGAACCGTGTCGCTTTCAAGCAGAGGCAGATTCCTCAATGATCCCGGGGCGGACGAGCGAAGTAGCCAGCACAGGAGGATCGCCCCAAGGCCGCCGCCAACGAAAGGCAGGGCAAGTAAGCAAAACCAACAAAAAACGCGACCTGGAGGCTATCCAGATCGCGTTTAAGTAGAGCGGGAGAAGAGATTCGAACTCTCGACGTCGACCTTGGCAATCCGTTCGGATGCCGTTTCCCGCCGATACTGGCCGTTACAACTGACCGAAATCGCGAACTCTGGCGTTACTCGGACGATCCAGCCGTTACGCCAAGTGGTACTCGAAGTGGTGCTCGGGGTGGCGGAGTACCACTTCGGTCGATGACATACGCCCACGCTCTCGGTGGCGCCGACTATCGTTGCCGTGTTGCCGTCGGGTCTAATGGGTCCGGTCTCGTACCGGCAAAGGATCTTCAGACCCTCGGTGCCAGACGAAGTCCGCGTGGTCGCCTTTGATGTCGTCGCTCATCCAAAGACCTCAGACTCTGGCGAGAACCCGAAAGGCAGTCTCGTAGCTGTATCGAGGCTTGTATTCGAACTGGTCCACGATCGCTGTCGGGAACGAGTGCCCAGCGTGTGCCGTGATTCTGTCGTCTTGGTGGATGATCTGCCAACCGCGCTGCGCCTGAATGGCCCGATCCAGCCGCGCCAGCGTGGCCGGCTGCGTTCTATCCGTGACAATCACCATTTCCCGAGCACACCGACACGCGCTGGCAACCAACCAGTCGTGCACCTGGTCGTTGCAGGCCGAGCAGATCCAAGGGAGAAAGACGACGTCGTGCTGCCAGGGGTGCTGACACGCATCGTGGTTGTAGAACCCGTGTCGGACCTGCAGCCTCCCAGCGGCAGAATGAGCGATGTGCATTGGAGCCAGATCGACGAACTGAGCCTGCCACCGTGGCTCCAGGTCAACACAGTAGAAGTCGAGCAGGCCCGTCCCGTTCAGTGACTCCACCAACGCAACAAGCTCAACCCCAGGTCCCCCGCCGAAAGATGCGCACGAGAGGTAGGGTCTCTGGTTGAGTCTGGTCGCCACGCGAGCGAGCACGGCCTTCGTCTGCTCGACGTGGGCCGTGAAGTACCGGAAGACGTAGAGCCTCCGGAGGCGCTCGCAGCAGTACCGTTGGTCCCGGCCCCCGAAGTGGCTCGCACCGGAACAGTCGCATAGTTGGCGAGGATGTGGTGGAAGAGTGCGGCGTGCATGGTTCAGAAGAGCTTGAGCTGGCGTCGCTCATGACCAGACGGATCGGGGGGCTCCTCCGATTGCCCAATCAAGGTCGCCGATGTTGCGATGTGCTGCTTGTGCCGCGACCGGGCAAGATCGTCGTTCCGCGTCGCGTAGCAGTAGGCGCATCCGTGCAGACACGTGTCCGCCATCCCGATGTCGCGGCTGACCACGCACTTGCAGAGATCGCGCTGACCGGGGTCCTTCTTCTGGCTCACGCTCACGTCCCAGAGTTGCCGTATCAGCTCGGCATCGACACAAGCGCCCGGACAGATCCCGAACGGGGCGAGGTCCTCCGCACAGGTGAAGATCTCCATTCCGCGGCCGACAGCGGCGGACACCATTCGTTCGATCAGCCACTGAAGCTCAGGCCCCACTGAAGGAGAGCGCTCGATCCTCCACCCCTTCGCCTCCAGCTTCCCGAGTCGTCGATCGGTTTTACGATAGAAGTCCGCCAGACTGATCACCACTCGCCTGGTTGCGCCCGAGAGCAGCGCTGCGGTCCTCTCGAACTGCTCGAGGTGAAACTCCGCTGTCGTGACCGACGAGAGTACTATTGGGTCGTAGCGCCACACCACACGAGCCGGGCCCAGGCGGCTTGCGAGTTCACGGAAGGTGGCAATACGCTGCTCGAACGGCGGTACCCTGGGCTCGAGCTCTCGCCCGTAAGCGTTCAGCGTGAACTGGAAGAAGTACCGGAAGCCCCCACGATCGAGCTCGTCAAGCGCGCCAAGGAACGGACGGGGGTTCTTCGTCCAAAAGACAATCGCGTCGACATCTTCCCGCGCCAGCGACACTCGCGAGATCTGCTTCGTGTTGAACGGGTTCGGTACCAGGCAGTATCCACCTCGAACCCTGTTCATGAACCACTCCCCAAAAAAAGCGGGAATGTCGGTTCGCCGGCTGGCCGAGATAATCATCGTCTACCCGTGCGAGTGTACCCTCGTCGTCGATCCAGCGTTATTCCGAATCCGGCGCGCTGCTGGCTTCGAGCAACCTTCCTGCACATTTCGTGTGGTCGCCACAAGCAACCACCTTCTGGCCAAGGTCGCCCACAACCGACCAAGGTTGCTAGCACCATCTGACCCTACCCGTTCTCAGGACGAAGTGACTCCGACATCCCGTCGTCCTCCACACCGATGGCTTCAAGGTCGGCCCGTCCGGCTCCTCGCGCAAGGTCCACCGCGGCGAGTCGTCGGGAAGCGTGTTCAGCGCGATCATCGCCCCGCAGCCGCAAGGGCAAGCCAACGCGACATGCCACAGCTGCCCGTTCTCGCCCACTGCATACAAGATGCCGGGCAGCAGCTCATCTGGGTCCTCAGTGACGTGGACCACCTCGTACCGCGGTGCCGGTGGGACCTCCGGTTCTTCCCGCGGAACCTCGGGGAGTTCCGGCGCCGGTTCGCGAAACAGCCAGACCAGCCATCCGACAAACCAGCGCCACACTGCGACCAGCCACCGCACAACGTCACCGCCCTCCGGAACTGAGGGAACTCATGTCAAGCAGAGGCTCAACATCGCCCCTTCCAAGTGCGCGCAAGAGAGGCCGTTCCCCCCCTTCGGGCTCGGCGTCGAGGTACATCCCTGCAACGTTGACGCGAACGGAGGCATAGCGCTCGTTGTCGTCCATCCGGTAGGGATGAAGCCGAGCCAAGAACTCGTTCACCGTCAAAGACGCAGCCAACGCGTTGATGCTTATCACTGCCGGGCTATCGACTTCGACGCCCTCTATGTACCCCTCAGCATGCAGCGCTCGGTACTCTTCCGGGCTGCTAAGCGCCTTGGCCTCAGCTTCGGCTCGCGCTGCCCGAATCGCGCCCCTGCCGAGGAGAGTTGAACGACCAGGCTGTACGTAGTGGCTGGCCACGGATACCTCGTCGACTCCTCCGCAGCCGTCACTCTTCAACCCGACTCCGCAGTCGAAGTACGGAAGAAGGTAGAAGCACGCCAGCCTGTTGAGCGTCTGACGGCCATCGTGGCTGTCCATGCAACCGAAAACTACATCGCATACTGCCAACGCCTTCACGGCGTCCACTGATCCGAGCGCCGTGGGAATGGCCGTCACTTGCGTGTCGAGCCCCATGCTCGTGACATGCTTGCCGAGGACGTCAACCTTGAAGCCTGCCGACTCGGCATCCGCGGCTCTTGTCCCGACAATGCGGTTGAGGTTTCGGTGTTCAACGCGATCGGGGTCAACGAGAACCAGACGGCCCACGCCGAGGCGAGCAAGCATTTCGATGACAAAGCTTCCGGTCCCCGAACAGCCAACCACACCCACGGACAACCGACGTAGCGTATTCGCTGTCTGCTCGCCAAAGAGCTGCGCGTGGCGCTCGGCGTGCGCAGGAAGCCCGCTCGCATGATCGGTGGCGAAGATTCGAAGGTCGTGGTCGGCGACGAGTATCTGGTCCAGGGGCGCGAAAACCCCACCGACAGCGATCGCCCTTCCGAAGAGCGCGCCATCCGGCAGTACGACCGCGCTCGCATGTGGCCCTTCGTCATCGACCCAACCGTAGACAGACTCGAAAAGATCCCTGTGTTACCGCCCACGTTGCCTGACGGATCCAGCGCCCTTTCCGAGCGAGCTGCGTGATGGAGCTGGCCCCTTGGCGGGGCCAGTCCCCATCGCGTAGCCAGTTTCTTTGGTGATCCGAGCGACTCCGCTACCAGCGGCGCGCTGCAGGAGTGGAGCATCGGCACGGGGCCGGCTCGCACAAAAGAGTCGAGGGATCCCATGGTTTGGTCGCCCCGGATCCCTCGGTGCTCCAGCACTCGTGAGTCGAAGACGGAGCATCGTCCGTATCGTCCGCATCGGCGGATCGGTCAAGTTCTGGTTGGATGGCGAGGCGCCGAGCGTGGACGCGGTGCGCCCGGGTAGCTGCTCCCGGTGCTCGACGCCGGGCCGCACGACGACGGGCAGGTGCGGGCTTCACGGCCACGGGAAGCGTGTCCGTCAACTGCTGGGGCCCGCCGTGGTCGGCGGCGTGCCGGTGCTCCGGGAGGTCACGGTGCGGCGCTACCAGTGCCAGGACTGCGATCTGGTGATGATGGTGACGACCGAGGCTCTGTTGCCGAGGAAGCACTACGGTGCCGGCACGATCGGACTCGCGCTGTGCCTGTGGTCGGTGACGCGATGGCCGGCCGCCAAGGTGCGCGAGGCGCTGAGCCCGTGGACAAGGATCGGGGCCGCCGCTGCAACGGGCTGGGCCTCGGTGAAGCGCTGGGCTCGCGAAGCCTGCTCGGGCGGCCTCTGGCAGGCCATCGGCACGACGCTCGAGACGGGCCTGCGCGGGCAGACGGAGCGGGTCATGCGCCAGCTCGAAGCGCTTGGCCCTCCCGAGCCCCCTGGCGACGAGCGCCTGTGGCGCGCCGCTCACCAGAATCGGTGACGGACATCGTGGCCTGACGACTGGAGATGACCGCCCCACCATTTTGAGTTCCTGCCCCCTCAGCGTCCGACACGCAAGCGTCTCGGCGAGGTCATGGCAGTCCTCAAGTGGCACGTCGAAACCCAGCTCACCACACCCGAGCAGCAGGAGTCCGACCTGCTGTTCCCGTCCATCACGGGCGGGTTCCGAGCCCCGACGGTCCTGAACAAGCCGTTCGCGCAAGTCGCGGAGGCTATCGAGCTGGGCTTCACCTTCACGCAGAAAGGGATGCGCCGTACGTTCAACGATCTCGCCCGCGCAGCCGAAGTGAAGGACCTGGTCACCCGGAGCATCAGCGGCCACCTGACCGAGCGAATGCAGCACCACTACTCGACGGTGAACCCCGCCGAGCAGCGGCAAAGCATCGGAAAGGTCATCGACATGATGACGTTCAAGAAGGGCACCGATGCCGCCGGGTCCGATGGCCAAGATTCGGTTCCTGCGGAGCACCACTCGGTACCCGTCGAACCCCCCGGATCGGTACCTCAGGAGGGACCAAGTGGTGCTCCAGGTGGTGCTCCACGCACTGCAGGTGGTGCTCCAACGAAAAAAGCCGGCTGAGGGGGCATCCTCAACCGGCGTCTTTTCAGTTACTTAGCTTGAGCGGGAGAAGAGATTCGAACTCTCGACGTCGACCTTGGCAATCTTGCCGATTCGACGTGATCACACGGAAATCCGCTGCCTCGCTGGCAGCACCGCGCACGCGCGAGCACGCACGATCACGCCGGATCACGGAGCCAGGAGTCAACGGGGAGTCAACGGTGCGGGTCCTCGCGAGTCGTCGACTGCGGCATTGTCGGCCGCCAATGACGTGCGCCAGGGAGCAGCCAGCGTTACGGAATTCGCCGCCAGCAGCAACCCTCGGCGCTGCGGGGCCACGCCGCGTTGGGAGCCCAGCTACAGCTGCCATCCCAGATCGATTGACCAGGTCGCGCCTGGGCCGTACTGACCTGCGGCGAAGAATCGATCGGGGAAGTACATCTCGAGCAGCGCGCCGGCCTCGACCCGTGCGTCGCTCCGCTCGATGGTACGCTCCGAGCCGTGGCTCTCGTTGGCCAGGATGCCTTCGAAGTACACCCCCGTCACCACGTTCCGGAGAAACTTCGGAACCAGCGAGTCGAACTCCATCCCGGCTCGCACGCGGCCCTCGCTAGAGCGCTCCCCCGGTTCGATCATGAGGATGGGCGCTGCCGAACCGAATTCCTTCCGAGCTGTCGTCGCGAGCAAGCCCGCGGTCAGCCCGCCCACGAACGCGCGCGCCTGATCGCCGGCATCCGCCGGATCCTCGTTCGCGCCCCGCGCGCCGTAGATCGCCTGGAACGCCTGACCGGCGGTCACGCGCTCGTCGTTGACCCGAAACGCCAGCTCCGGCGCCGAGCCGCGCCCGGTGATGGTGACGGTCACGTCCTGTCCCGACCGCCTGTTCTGGTGGACGGCCGTGATGGAAACGACGGGGTCGGGTGTAGCCGCTCCCGTGAACTCGAGGTAGCCCTCCCGATCGATGTCGAAAACCTTCCCGAACAGCTGCAGGTACCCGCGGTCGATATCCACGCGCCCCCTGATGCGCATCTGTTCGCCCGCGACCTCAGCGGTCAGGTCAGCGGCGAGCTTGGCTGCGAAGTCGCTGCGCTTGATCCAGACGACTCGGTCCGCGCGAAGCAGTATCGTCGTCCTGACGGGCATTGTAGGAGGCGTGGTCGATGCGCCGTCGCTGGGTGCCTCAGGCCCCGAACCGCTGGCCGCAGGCTCTGGCTCGGAGGACGCTGGGACCCCGTCGACGACAAACTCAGGGTGGCGCTCGAGGGCGATCCCGCGACGCAACTTGGCATTCTCGATCCACAGGTCCACCGCGCGGAGGTTGATCTCGACCCGCGTCTGGTCCGGAGTAATCGTGGTCCGCACCTTGGCGTCGACGTCGGCTGTAGCCACGACTTGGCCGAGCTGGCGGAGTGGGAAGCGCTCGGCCTCGACGTGAGCATCGACCGCGACGTTGCTCGGATCGGAGTAGCTGGCCGTCGCGTTCAACCTGAACACGCCACGCTTGTCGTGAGCCTCGAATCCCTCGAGGAGGATCTGGTGATCGGCGAAGCGAACGGTGCCCTTCACGTCCCGCAGAGGCTGGGCGAGGTCCGTCGCCGTGAACGCGACGTTGTGGAGTGCGATCTGGCCATCGAGCTGCGGGTCCTGGATCGATCCTGTAGCCCGAGCGCTCCCGTCGAGGGTCCCGGACACGTAGCTCACCTCACCCCGGGGATCGAGGAAGGGGGCGAGTGGAAGATCGCGCAGGACGACTTCGGCGGACACGGGGGCGGCCCGTTCCATCGCGAGGTGCCCGTCCCGCCAGGAGATCGGAACGCGAAAGTCGAGCGTCGAGCGCTGGGCATCGGCACCGACCGAACCACGTGCCACTAGTTCACTGCCGTTCGCGCGCGTGGACAGGTCGACATCTACCGTTTCCGTCGCACCGAGACTGAACCCCCTCGCTGTCACCCGGGCCTGCGCGCGAGGTTGCGGACCCAGCGGGTCGTCGATGGCGGCACTGGCCGACACGGTTCCTTGAGCGATGGTGCAGAGGAACGGCAACGACTCGAGTCGCAAGTCCGTCGCGTGCAGGCGAGCGTGAACGGGACCCAGCTCAGGAGCCGAGCCGGTCAAGCCGGGGCGCAGGGCGACTGCTGCCTCCGCCCGGGACTCGAGCAACTGCCGTCCCCGGCCGTCCGCGCTCAGCTCCGCCCGGAGCCGACCATCGGCGAGCTCGCTCCGGAGACGGAGCCGCGTCCCCGAACCCTCGCAGTTTCCATAAACCGCATAGGAGCGTGTCTGACGGGCATCGACCGTGAGGCGTCCGTGGGGTTCACCGCCAGGCCGGTGATCGAGGCGCAGCTGAGCCGCCACGGCGGCGGGAGGCAACGTGCGCCCCTCCAGTCCGGGTAGCGCGGCGAAGTCAGCCAGGTCGCGTTCCCGTAGCGTCACGTGGACATGCCAGCGCCCGGCGTCTGCCGCCCGTCTCAGGTCCTCGATCCGCTCCTCGAGCGAGGCCGGTTCGGTTGCCCCCAGCTCGAGCGCGGCGTCCAGATCAATCCAGCGCCCACGCTGGTCTTCGACCTCGGCGGTGACCGCAGCCGAATTCCGCGCGTAGTCGAGGTCGATCTCGGCTTCCAGATCGCGGGAGAACGCGCTGGCCGCCACCTTCAGGCGGGCCTCCAGACGGGGGTCCTGCAACGGGCCCGAAGCAGCGAGCCTCCCACGTAGGTATCCGCTCACCGGGAGTTCCTCATCGAGCCATGCCGCCACGAAATCCGAATCGACCCGGCCCAGCTCGACCTCGGCGGCGACTTCGCCAGCGTCGAGCCGCTGCTGCCACCCGGCTCCTCCCTCGAAGCGATGCGCGAGATGCGCCCGCGCGTCTACGGGGTTGGGCGTCACCTCGGTGCCCGACGCCTGTAACTGCAGATCCCCGTCGAGCTCGCCCCCACCAGCGTCGAAGTGGATCTCGGCTTGGAGATCGACCGCCGGGCGTTCGCCCACAGTCACGTGCTTTCCCGTCAACCTGAGCTCCAGACGGGGAACCGCGGGGGTTCCCGCGAGGCGTCCAGCAAGGGTTGCCGTCCCCGTGACGGGCTCCTCGAGCCCAAGCGCCGGCGCGACCTTGGCCAGATCGATGGGCGCCGAATCGAGCACCAGCGAGCTGCCTTGTGGCGAGAAGTGCCCCTCGAGCGCAACCCGCTGGCCCGCGACTGTCAGCTCGATCCCCTCGGTTCGCACCTCGCCCGCGAAACTCGCCTCGGTGGAGGCGATCTCGACGGCCCAATCTTGGCCCTGCAGCTTGCCGCGAGCGCGGCCCGCAAGGGTCACGCGACCATTGCCTCGCCCCACGTTCATTTTGGCGGCCACGCTGGCTTCGGGCGCGGCACCCTCTACCTCGACCTCGTACTCGTTCGGGCCGCCCGTAACGACAATCTCCGCGCGATCGATACGTTGCTCGTTCACGATCGCACCGCGCGCGCTGACGCGCACCCTTCCCGTCGGTGCGGAGGGAGATCCCGTCACTTCCACGACGCCGTCGACCTGGTCCACCTTCGCTCCCGGAACGACGACGTGGCGCCCCGCCACACGACCCCGAACATCCAGCCGCTGCTCGCGGTCGATCGCTAGCTCGAGGTCGGCGCTCAGCGCAGCATCCACTGGGATGGTGTCGCCGACGATCTGCTCGAGAGCGGCGAGCGCGTCTCGGTAGATCCGCGCCGAAATCGCGACATTTGCCGTCCCATCGAACCCGGCGCGTCCGCCTACCGTGACGGAGCTGCTCCCTTCGCGCACGGTTGCATCGAGCTCTTCGAGTGCGCCAGGCGTGACGGTCGCCGTAGCATCGATATCAGGCAACCGCGCTCCGTCGAGCGTTGCCTGCCGAACGGATAGCTCGACCGGGATCCGCGCCGTGTCTCGCGCATCGGCACCGAGTACGAGCCGCCCATCAATGCGGTGCCGGGGCAGGTCGGCGCGAAGGCGAGAAAGCTCGAAAGCTGATGCGCTCAGCTGTGCCTTCCAGCGCGTGCGATCGTGGACCTGAGCACTCAGATCGGCGGTCCCGGCCCCGGTAGACAGGGTAACGTCCAGAGCCATGTCGTCGGCGGTACCGGTTGCTCGAGCATCGACCCCGATTGGTCCCTGAAAGAGGGTCTCGAGCTCCGGATCGTCGAGCACCGCGGCCAGGGTGCGACTGGTCAAGTTCCGGACCGTCACGGTCACGTTCAAGGGTTGTCGGGTCCAGCTGGGCTCCGGCGGGACTACGAGCTCGGCATCGAGGTCGATCTCGGTGTCCGGGGGTAGGGAGAGTTGCAGGGAGAGCTGGGAAGGTTCGGACCCACGAGCTAGGCTAGCGGTCACCTGCTCGAGAGTCGCCAGCGTCTCGCCCTCGCGCAGCAGCTCTGCGCTGAGTTCGGACACCGTCGCGGAGGGTGTCCCGTCAAGCTCGAAGCCGCCGTCGAAGTCGATGTGTCGCACATCGACTTGCCCCACGTGGGTGACCGACGGCAGCCGGACCGCGAGATCGCGAACCTGAACGCGATCGACCCGGACGGACGGGAGCGGCGCGGTGCGCGGCGGGGCGGGTGGAGCATCCGGGTCCACGAAGGCTGCCACGAGCCGTGGCCGGTCGGCAGTGAGGTCGCGCAGATCCACCTCCCCCCCGACGAGCTCGACTTTGGTCACCAGGTACTGGCGGTTCCACAGCGCGAAGAGATCGTACTCGAGGCCCAGGTGGTCCACGTGCGCCACCTCCCGGCCAGCTGGATCGGCAACGCTTACCGCACGCAGGCGTGCGCCCGACCAGTCGAGTCGCCCGAGCTCGGCCACTTCGAGATGTCCCGGAATGGCCGCGTTGACCTGCCCGACAACGAGGCGCAGCAGTTGGGCACGACCCGAGCGGGTTTGCGTGAGCCAGAGCAGACCGACCACCAGCAAACCCACGAGCACCAGGCTTGCTACCGCGAGGCGCTTGAGTATCCACGTCAAGCGCCGGCGCCAGGCGGACGCCGGCAACCCGGGGTCGGATCCGGCCAATCCAGGGTCGGGATCCGGCGCGGTCAAAACGCGTCTCCGATCGTCAGGTGAATGGCCCCGGGCACACGCGAGAGCGGCAGGCGATCGGCGTCGTCGGCGATCGCGCTGGACCCGTCGGCTCGCTGCAGCGCCGCGATGCGGTAGCCGAAGTCGAGTCGCACGGCACCCAGCACCGTATAGTAGCGAAACCCATAACCCGCTGCGGCGTTGAGATGGTCGAACCGGAAGCTGGCCGCATCGTTGACATCACCCAGGTCGAAGAAGCCGGCGAGCACGAAAGCACGCCCCAGGGCGACGCGCAGCTCGGTACTGGCTTCCCAGCGACGCACGCCACCGGTCAACCCGGCTCCAAGGGTTCCAGCCAAGAATCCGCGGTTGCTGTTGGCTCCGCCCCCCCGCAGGCGATAGGTCATCGGCCCCAGGCGCTGCGAAGTCGGATCGAGATCGGTACTCGCCGACTCGATGAACAGGCTGGCCAAGCCGACACGCATCGCCCACACCAGATCCCAGAACAGCGGCACGTAGCCCCGCACCTCGGGCGCCACGCGATACGCCGTCCAATCAGACCCCTCCCAGCGCATCGCCTGCGTCGTGTTCAGGCCGAGGTACAGCCCTCGCGATGGGCGCGTGCGGTTGTCCCGCAGATCGAGGCGCAGATCTTGTTCGACGAAGTCGTACAAGTACGAGGCCTGCGGCTCGCCGTCACTGGAGACGTTGTCGGGACTGGGGTCGACCACGAACAGGTCTTGCTGCAGTGCCAGCGTGGCGGTCAGCTTCTGCTTCCAGAACCGCCGACGGCTACCCAGTCGGAAGAAGACATCCGAACGGACGAACCCGAGGTAAGGCTCGGGACCGTAGTCCCAAACGGACTCGAAGAAGGTCTGGGTTCGCGCCTCGATGAGACCGGGCTGTTCGAGGGTGAGCTTGACGATGTTGCCAAAGCTCGGCGTCGTGATCCGGGGGAAATCACGGCTGAAGATCATCCTCGGGCGTTCTTCCAGCCGCAACCGTCCCAAGGTGCCGAAGAGCCGGCGACGCTCGTAGCGCCCGACGATGTGAGCATCCCATTGGGGGATGCTCACCAGCTCGCTGGTGGCAGTACGCTGCAGGGCCCCGCTGGTCACCCCGACGCTCGCTCGCAGCGCGTTCCGCGGCAGCGGCGTAACCTCGACCCGCACGTTCACCGTATTCGACCTGGGCTCCAGGTGCTCGTGCAGCTCGACGGTGGAGTACGCGCCGAGTCCGAACACCGCGGCCTGCGCAGACCGAACCCGGCGCGGGTCGTAGCGACGTCCCGACCGCAGGGCGGCGGCTGCAATGATCACGCGTTCCCCAACCCCCTCGTGACCTACCACGGACACTTCGCCGAACGTGTAGACTGGGCCGGGAACGACCTCGTAGACGACCTCGGCCTGGTGCTGCTGGGTGTCCACCCCAACGGTGCCCGTAACCTGAGCGCTTGCATACCCAGCGCGCTGCAGTTGCTCTCGAATGCTCTCCTTGCCGCGATCGTACAGGCTCTCGTCCGCCGGTTCCCCGATCTCCAGGACGACTGACTCGCGCGCCTTTCGCTGGGTGCTCGAGTCCACGGCGGCGAGGCCACGTATCTCGAGGGATGCGACGCGCGTCGGCTCGCCTTCGTCGACCCAGACGAGGACCGAAACCTCGCACTTGCGCTTCCGCGAAGCGCAGCGCCCAACCGCCCCCGGATGCTGCGCCTCGGGAGGCACGACCCGCGTCTGCACTACCTGCGCGTCGTAGTACCCACGAGCACGGTAGAAGCGTACCACCCGCTCGAGGTCCTGGTCGAAGATCTGTTGATTGAACGCCGGCCACTCCGTCCAAGGCCAGCGCCACAACCGCAGTCTCGGCGGCTGCGAGTCGAACGGAGGCACACCACAAGAAGCCTCGGAGACGCCCAGCGTGAGCCCAAACGACGGACGCTCACGCGTTATCAGGCACGCTTCGAGCGGGTCCTCGGCCAGCTCGACGTTGCCCCGCACGTCCAAGGCAGAAACCCCATAGCGACCTGAATCGACCTTCGCACACGCGACGACGAAACCGGCCAACAACACGAGCCACCACTTGCGCGCCACACTCAGGCGCGAAAACATAACGCAATTTCGCGGAGTGCCCAGTCACTCGCGGATCGATGACGCATCCGGATCATCCGAGCAACCGCTGGCCACGATCGGATGAACGGCCCAATCGATGGCCCGGAGTTGCTCGACTCACTCCTGGGACGGTCTTTCTGTGCCGCGCGTCGTGCAACTGCTGTAGCATCCCACGATGAGCTTCATCCTGTTCCTCGTGATCGGTGGCATCGCAGGCTTCCTTGCGGGTCACCTCTGGAAGGGCAAGGGCTTCGGCCTCGTCGTCAACATCCTCGTGGGCATCGCGGGCGGCTTCATCGGTGGGTGGCTGTTCGGCCTTCTGGGAATCAGCATGGGAGGCCTCGTCGGTAGCCTCGTGACTGCCACTGCCGGTGCCGTCATTCTCCTCGCCGTGCTGAATGCGCTGAAGAAGGGGTAGCCCCCTCCGCTCGCAAACGAAGCGGCCGGACACAAGGCACATTGCGTCGTCGTCAACATGCACTGCTTCACGAGCGAGCGGAGCCCGCGACACGACTTGGAAGTGGGGATGCTTCCAGTCACACGGAAGCAGAGTTTCTCCTGGATTCTGCCGCGACTGCTACGAGGAGCTGGAACGCCGAGAGTTCCCGAGAACGGCTGTTCTACGCGTACGACACCCGACAATTCGGCAGGAAGCGAGTGCCGTTCTCGCAACCTCAGGGTGCCAACTCCCCGATAGCAGAAAGCAGGTCCATTTTGACAAGATGTACCGATGGAGCAGGCAGGGGACAGCTCGGTTCACGTAATCCCGCTGGTGAGTCTGGAACCACCCCCGCATCTCGGTGCGCCCGCCGAAGGGAACGACAACCGCCTGGACATCAATGCCATCGTCGAGGACTGTTGTCGTCGGCTTGGCGCACTGGACGTGGCAGAGGTCCGGTCGAGGCTCAACTCCGTCCGACGGTGGGTGCGCAAGAATCCACTGCTACGTGAGGCACTGCTCGACGCCGGACACGAGCTTCTCGCCGAAGCCGAAATGGCCGTGTTGCTATTTGCCACGGACGACGTGACCTTGACGGATGCGGACGAGATACGAGCCGCAGGGGAAACAGTTGTCGGCGCCTGCGTCCGTGTGACGATCGCGTCTCGCACCGTGGAACCGCTGCCCTTGATTGGCACGCCGATGGGACTCGATTCCCTGAGCGGGGCACTTCAGTGCTGCAAAGCTGGCTTCGCCTGCCATGTCGTGTTTGGCGTCGGGCGCCTGATCCACCTCTATCTTCCGGTGTTTCCGCAGTGAACATCAGCGTGGTAGCGCTGAAGTCAGGGAGTCGGGAACGCGTCATTGGCAGGAGCGGAATCGAAAGGATGGGACGGTGGGAATGGGAACGCAAGCGCGTGGCCGTGTTGCGGAAGGGTTGAACCTGTTGCTAGTCGATGACGATCCTTTCTTGCTGGGGGCGATGCGTCGGTGGGCGGAACGCGCGGGCCATCGCGTCACGACGTGCACGCGGGGGATGCAAGCTATCGACGCAGCGAGGGGGAAGCACTTCGATGCGATCATTTGTGACGTCGTGATGCCTGACGTGGACGGGGTCACGGTGTTGCGCCGGCTCCGTCGGTGTGGAGACGACACACCGGTCGTTCTCATGAGTGGCGAGGCGCCTTCATTCCGGGCGATCGAGGGGATCGAATGCGGCGCCGTGTGCTACGTGACGAAACCCGTGGCACTCGATCTGATCGAAGAAGTACTGGAGCGGGTGGCCGCGACACCTCAGGTCAAGTCGTTGGCAGTCTGAGGTCAGGCTCAGAAACCAGCGTCGCCAGCACCGGTCGCGAGTCCGCATCACTTCGCGGCTCGTAGACGCAGTCGGGTTCCTCGGCAAGCGCACTGCCCGTGAGTGCAAACGCCCTGGCGCGGCTGCCTCCACAGATCTGGCGGTACTCACAGCGTCCGCACTTTCCCTCCAGCTGGTCCGGATCCCGGAGGGTACGGAACACGGGGCTGTCCCGGTAGATTTCCACGGGCGACCGCTCGGGAAACGTTCCGGCCAGAGCGGGCAGAAACCCGCTCGGGTAGATCTGTCCGGTGTGCCCGATGAACATCACACCCTTGCCATCGTTGGCGCCGAGTGGCGCCCGCGGCGAGTGCTGTACCTCGGGAGACGTTGGAGCGCCGACCCGTGCGCGCGCCTCTCCAGCGTCAGTCGTCTCGATGACGTAGCGCCGGTAGTGCGGCGCCTCCGTCGTCTTGATTGCGTAGGGCTGGGCCAGGGACTGCTGCCACAGCTTCTCGAACGCCTCTTCGTATTGCTCGGGAGCGAGTCGCCGGTCTGCCATCGCGCGACCAACGGGTACCAGAAAGAACACGGACCACAGCACGATACCCTGCTGCCCGAGCAGGTCGGCGAGCGGCTCGAGCTCGTGGAGGTTATCGCGAGTCAGCGCGGTGTTGATCTGCACGGGGAGATCGAGCTCTCGAGCGTCGGCCACGGCACGAAGTGTCGTGGCAAAGCTGCCCTCGAAGCCGCGGACGGCGTCGTGCGTGTTCGCCTGGGCGCCATCGAGGCTCAGAGCCACGCGCTTCAGCCCGGCCCGCTTCAGTTTCTCGAGTGCCTCCCGCGTCAAGAGTGGGGTCGCGGAAGGCGTGAGCGCCATCTCGAGGCCCAGCGCCGTCCCGAACGCGACGAGCGACCCGAGATCCGAGCGCTTGAGTGGGTCACCGCCCGTCAGGACGACCACTGGCCGCGGGTCGAAGCGGGCGATCTCGGCAAGCAGCTCACGCGACTGGTCGGGGTCGAGCTCGTCTGGGTGAGCCTCCGGCTGCGCGCAGGCACGGCAGTGCTCGCACGTCAGGTCGCAGGCCTGGGTGATCTCGTAGAAGACGACGAACGGAGCGCGGTCGAAGTCGGATCGCTGGTACTCGAGGCGATTCATATCCGCCGGTCAGCACGACTCGTGCCATTCACGAATCAAGCATCATTTTGGTTGATTCAGCCCCTTGTTGCGATTTCGACAACACCGGGGGTTGCTCAACCCACAACGCGTTGTGATGAACACAACATAGGGAGCGTGCTCGACGCCTTCTCTCGATCGCCCTCGACCTGACCTCGGGGGTGAGCGCCAAGGTCCACCGGCTTTCTCTATGCTGGAACAGCGAGCCTTCGCACTTGCGGCAACAGTCGGTCAGCTTCCGCCAGGTGTCCGCGAACGAAATCGTCCGCCTCGTCTCGCGTTCGCGCAATGAGCGTCTTCCATGGCGTTTCTTCGACGAAGACCTGCCACATCCGTCCCAAGCCGAACAGCAGATCGCGAGGCATGACGGCGACCGCGACCACGTTGGGGTTGAACGCCGAACTCCGTGCATACTGTGCAGCGAGCTCGCGAACATCCACGTCGCTGATGCGGGTCTCGACAACAGCGCAGTAGTCCGACCACAGGAGCCGGAACTTCCGGATCTTGTTCACGTCGGTGAAACGCTCTTCGTAGGCTGCTTGAATGTCAGACGTGATCAGCACGCCGCGGTATCGCGTGATGACGGCGGCTCCATCCGCGGCAAACGTTACGTCGAAGGGCATCCGATCTCTCCCTCCCCAAGCCAGTCCTTGGCGACGCTCACCGACGCCGAAGACCTCGTATCGAGCGACCGCAACATATCACATCCGGAAACTCCCGAAAGAGCAGCTGCAAGCGCCAGCGGCCTCACGCACACAACCTCGTGGTTGCCGTAGGTGCAACGCCGACGCGATCGAAGTGCTAATCGCCGTTGGGGTGCTCCACCTGGAACACCGGGCTGGCCAGATGGACCGCGCGGCCCAGACGCCCGCGGCAGTGTCGGTGGTGCGCGCACCCGCGACCACTGCCGAGGCTCCAGTCCACGACCGCGTCGGGGAACGCACTACGAGATGGTAGCATTCGGGATGAACTCGACGGTACTCTGAGTACGGTCGATGCTTTGTCTCTCTGCCCGTCCGAGCCGGGGCCGCGCAGTCGTGGCGATGTGTCTCGCCCTCTGCGGGACAACCGCCTGCCAGATGCTGGCCGGCATCGAAAAGCGCGACGCAGCACCCAGCTCAGAAGTCGTTCGGCAGTGTGACGAGAGCACCATGGGCGCCATCGACGGCAACTGGGACTGCATCCGCTGGGAGGGGATCAACTACTCGGATACCGTACGCGTCAGCGGGCAGTTCGAGACTTTGACGCCGGATGCTCCAGAGCTGACTCGGTTCGATGTCTGCGGTTTTGCGCCGGAAACTGCGACGGATGTGGGCCTGTGCGAAGACTGCTTCGACCAGACCTGTGAACGAAGCGGCGCGGTCGGCTTCGCCTTGCAGGTGGCACGCATCGAGCATGCGGAGATCGAGTGGGTATCGCTCGGAGAGACGACGGTTGGCAGCATGTGGCTCGCACTGTCCCGGCGACAAAGCGCGAACGTGGGCACCATTCCCCTGCTCAGCTGGTCCCTGCTCGTCGCCTACGCGAGATCGGTCGGACTCGACCAGTCAGACGACAACGGCGTCCTCATTGCCTCGACCAAGGACTGCTCCGGTCTGCTGATGCACGGGATCTACGTCCGCGCGGTCGCCGACGGGAACGGTATGGGTGTCCCGTTCGCCATGCGCAACGTGTCGGAACCACGGCCCGGGGAGGCCACCGATCACTCTGGCTTCGCGGGGGTCCTCAACGTGGAGCCCGGGTGGGTCACGGTGCAAACGTACGTCGAAGGCGGTTGCCTGGTGGGGGAGACCAGCGTGTTCGTGACGGCCCAGGAAATTGCCTTCGTGGACGTTGTGCCGCCCGCGACCACTGCTAACGGCGTATCGTCGTACGGCTGTTCCGCCGGCGCGGGAGGACAAGGAGGCCAAGGGCAGTGACCTTCCGCACGCGATGGTCGCTACTCTTGGGGCTGCTCCTGTTGGGATACGCACGACCCGGGGCGGCACAGTCCGGGACTGATGTGGGCCTTGCAGACAGCCTCTTCCGGGAGGCGCGGCAACTCTTCGCCGAAGGCGACTATGCAGCCGCCTGTCCCAAATTCGCCGAGAGTCACCGCCTCGACCCTGCCAGCGGAACGCTGCTCAATCTCGCCGCCTGCCACGAGGCGCAGGGCAAGCTCGCCACCGCGCGAACCGAATTCGAGGCAACGGTCCTTCTGGCGCGACGGGAGAACCATCCCGAGCGTGGGCGGGTTGCCAGTGAACGCCTCGCGGGGCTGGAGCCGCGCCTCGCGAAAGTTGCTGTCGTGGTGCCCGGGGCGGCTCGGGCACCCGGCCTCGAAGTCTCACTCGATGGAACGGTGATCGCCGAGGTTGCCTGGGGTGTCCCGGTTCCGGTGGATCCCGGCGCCCACGTCGTGCGTGTCCAGGCACCCGGCAAACGATCTCGTGCCATCACGGTCGCGGTCGACACGGAGGGACAAGTGGCAACCGTGACCGTCGAACCACTGACGGACGCGGCGTCGAGGCCACCACCATCTCCCCCACCCGCCTCGACCCTTCCAGCCAACCCTTCACCCTCCACCAGCACCCCGCCCCAGTCGCCATCCGTTGCAGACTCCCCCCGCTCTTCCGGGCGCCGCGCCACGGCCCTCGTGATCGGAGGGGCGGGGCTGGCATCGCTTGGCGTGGGTGCGTACTGCGGCGTGCGTGCCATCGACAAGATGGCGAAGAGCGATGACGAATGCCCGAACGGCAGCTGCAGCAAGCAAGGTGCCGACTTGAGTCGGGAAGCCAACGCCTTCGCGAACGCCGCAAATGTGGGGGTAGGTGTGGGGCTGGTCGGCGTCGGAGTCGCAGCGATACTCCTCGTGACGTCCGGGGACACCAATGATCGCGCTCATCGTCGTGCGTGGCGTCTAAGCCTAACGACAGACCGTCCGGGCGTGACGTTGCGCACTTCGTTCTGACGGGACCGGGAGCGGCTACTTGGCGGAGAATCTCGTCGCCTTCTCGACCGCTGCTGCAAGGATGTCCAGACACAGCGGCTTCGTCATGAAGCAGCAAGCACCGTCTGCGATTCCCTCTGCCGGTCTGATGGGGTCCGTGACGCCGCTCAAGAGCACGAACGGGACGTCAACGCCGCGCGTGCGCAGCTCGCGCATCAGCTCGACACCATCGCGACCAGGCAGGTGGATGTCGGAAACGACGACCTGGAAGCTGTTGTCCTCGATCGTGTCGAGCGCCTCCTCGGCGTCGGCGCACGCAGTAACATGCCACCCAAGCCGCTCAATGAATCGCTTGGAGGCCCGTCGAACATGCGGGTCGTCCTCGACCAGAAGCACGCGGAAATCGGGGCTAGAAGGGTTGTGCTGAGCGTGATGATCCTCCACCATGACTAGAGATGAACGGACAGTCACAAGACGAGTTAAGCACCGGGGCTCGAGTATGTTTTCGGCGTGTGGAAGGAGCCAGCTGTCCACACGTGCGGACAGCGACGCCGGCTTCGCCCGAGCTAGAGCGTCCGCCAGCGCCTTCCAGTATGTCGCCACGGCTCTCGTCCAAGATAACCGAGCTTCTCGAGCTCCCGGGCAACGGTCTGCCGCGCCCGACGTAGCCGCGAGTCAATCGTGCCAGTTGGGATGCTCAAGCGTTCGCAGACCTCTCTGAGAGACAACCCCTCGAGCTCGTACAGCACGAAAACCTGGCGAGAGGCATCGCCGAGGCCGTCAAGCACTCGATTCAGTATCAACCTCGCTTCGCGCAGTGAAAAGAGCTCGTCGGGCAGCAAGGCCTCGCTATCGATAGTCGCTTCGAGGACGTCTGTCAGCGGCTCTGCGCGCCACTCCGCCTCTGCCACCGACGACCCGACGTCGTCCTCGTCACACCCGTCGTCGTGGTCCGGCACGTTGCGACTCGGCCCGCGCCTCGATGACTTGCTCCCGTCAACGCCCACGATCTATCCATGTAGGGCCCCGGCAGCGATTATTTGGCGCATCCGCCCCACTCGACCATCAGAAATTGACGTGCAGAATGGAGGCCGCGCCCGGCTGGACTACCCCACTTCGGTTCCTGCAGGACTGCAAACCTCGCCTTCGATCCAGTCTGCAACGTCCGCCACGCCCCGTCCCTTGTCGAACACGGGCCCCAACCGTTCTGCCCGAGCCAACTGCATGGGAGCGACCCCGCCAGTGAAGAAAACGACTCGTTCGACCTGGTTCGCGAGAACCATCCTCTCGGCCAAGTCCACGCCACTGCCGTCACCGAGCTCGATATCGAACACCCCGACGGTGTAGTGCCTCTCCAGAGCCGACGCCTCGGCAATCGAGCGCGCCGTGTCGACCTGCAAGCCTCGCGTGGTGAAAACGCGAGAGATCACGAGGGCGAGTGGCTCATTGTCGTCGACCACCAGTACGCGAACGATCCGAAGTCTGGATAGCGAGGCCATGATGACATGCTGACTTCAAACCACGGATCAGACAATTCGCGATAACTCGTAGTTGGCTACACCAAATGCGCAATTGTCCGACACTCTTCGAGATGCTATGGATCCGAGAGTTGCGGCGCGCCTATATAAGAAACGTCGCACCGACATTGAGCATCGTCGGCCAGAAGCCGAGGCGCACGTTGAGACCGACGGTCTCGCCAAACATGAAGCGGCCCCCACCGTACATCACGATTGGCAGGATGTCCGTGTCGTCGTAGTCGCAGAAGCCGTCCCAGTCTCGGCACGGCTGGTCGTATCGCCAGTGGCGAATCGCCAGCCCCGGCTCCCCGTACACGCTGATAATGTCGGTCAACCAGAAGTTCCACTGCAGCGTCACGGGGAAGTAGAACGAGTTCGCTCTGCAGTTGTGGTCATAGTACCCCCAATCATTGCGGCGGTACCACCAGCAGTCGTTGTCGTCACCGTGATGGGCCCAGTCGAAGCCGAAGCTGATCGCCATGTTGTTGTTGATCGACTTGATCGGCTCGTCCACGATCGGAATCGAGGCGCGGAATCCGAGGCCAATCCCCTCGTCGGCCCACACCGGTCCGTTGAGCGCCAGAACCAGGTGAGGCTCTAGCTCGACCGAGTAGTCGGGCCGAGCGCCAGGTCGCTTGATCACGCTTTCCGCACGTGCGTCTGGAGCGAGGGTGCCGAGCACCAATCCAGCAGCGACTCCACCTATCAAACAGGGAAATACCGAGGGTGCCGAAGCGGTCATGGATGACTCCTTGGTGAGGCCCGTCGGGCTACGGGTGGTCGACGTTATCAGAGGCGGTGTATTCACCGTCGTCCCCATTTGCGACGCAGTTGTCAGACGCGTTACGCGCAAGGTACCAGATCAACGCCACACACCACTCTTGCGTTGCGGTACTCTGATCGAGTTGCAGCCACATCATGTGGAGGAGGACTTCACCATGCGATTCGCTTCTGGTGCATTGTTGTTCGTGGCAGCGCTCGCGCTGGTTCCGGCGTGCAAGGATCGGAATGGAGCAGGCAGTATCCCGAAAGAGGCCAGCTCGTTGATCGAGCGCACGTCCGCGGCCACGCTGGCGTGGAACGTCGACGAGAACGGCAAGACGAGCCTCGCCGTTCGGTCCCCTCTCTGCGAGTCAATCACCGATCAAGTGACCGGGAAACTAAAGTTCATCGGTCTCTCGAAGGGTACGGAGCAGGAGGCTACCCTGGAGCCCCACGGCGAGCAGCTCGTGGCACAAGGGCCCCCTCTCGATGCCGACTTGACCGAGGTGCAGTACGAGCTCGACGTTGCCGGCACCCCCGTTCGGGGCGCCCTACACCTGCCGAAAGATGGAACCAAAGGGCTGGTCGCAGCCGCCCCGGACGCCACAACGGCGAAAGCAGACAGCGAGCAGGCCGAGCAGGGCGGCACCATAGTGAGTGCGGGCGACGACAAGCTCGAGGTGGTGGCGGATTCAGACACCGGTGTGGTGAAGGTGTTCGAACTCGGCCCCAAACCAGCGAAGAAAGAGGTCCTCCTCGGTATTGGCGGCGAGGACCCTGGAGTGCTGGTGCTCCGCCGAATGGAAGGCCCGCGCGTCCACTACGCCGGATTGCTCCCGAATGACGGTGTCGGTCGCCCGCTGACACTCGCATTCAAGCGCCCCGACGGGAAGACGGAAGCAGTGGTGCTCGGCCTGCGCAAGCGCGAAGCTCGCTACGTTGGCGACGACGCTCCGCGCCTTCCCATTTGGAAAGCCAAGGGTTGGGACGAAACCGCCAGCGAGCTGGAGAAAGACCCCAAGGCCAACGCTCATCGCGTTTTGAAGGCAAAGCGGCACGGCGAGGATGCCGCCAGCGACCGGGCGAAGATCGAGATCTGTCATCGGCCCCCGGGCAACCCGGGAAACGCGAAGACTCTGGAGGTCGCCCCCAGCGCACTCCGGGCCCATCTCGCACACGGCGACACCGAAGGCCCCTGCGGTGCGGACGAGCGGGGCAAACCGGGTCCGGAAGGCAAGTCCAAAGGCGAGCTCAAGGGAAAGGCGAAGGGGAAATCCAAGAGCAAGGGCCGACGCTAGCTGCCGTCGGACGTCACTTGTCGGTTGGTTCCCTCGTACTCAAGTCGAGCAGGATCCGCACTTCCGTCGTGAACGCGTCGATTTCGAAGGGCTTGCCAAGAAACCGGGTCCTGTCGTCTAGCGCGGAGCTTACCGCCTTCACTCTGTCGCGCGCATACCCACTCATGAAGAGCACCGGAAGATGCGGGTCGGTCTCTCGTGCTCGTTGCGCGAGATCATACCCGTTGAGATCGCCGGGAAGCACGACGTCGGTCACCAGCAACGAGAGGTTCGCAGAGACACCGATGTTCGGCAACGCCGAGGCGCCATCGTCTGCCACTTCGACCTCGTGACCCAGGCGTTTGAGCAGTCGGGCAAGACCCTCTCTGACGAGAGCTTCATCTTCGACGAGTAGAATGGAACCCATGGCGCCTACGTAGTCGTTTCCACCGGCAGATACAGACTCACCCGGCATCCGGCCTCCCCAGGTGGCGTGGACAGTTCGACGCCACCACCAGATTGTTGTGCAAACCCGCCGACCATACTGAGACCGACCCCGGAGTGGATCCCCCCCTCCTTCGAGGAGACGAAGGGGTCCCACATGGTCTTCTGCAGCTCGATCGGCACCCCCGTTCCGTAGTCCCGAACGGAACACCGGACGTACCGTCCCGGCGCCAGCTCGCCAGGCCCACATTCCCGCAAGCACACGTTCTCATATCCATCCAGTTCGATGGCAATCGGCGCTCCTGCCGGGCTGGCATCGCGAGCGTTCAAGACGAGGTTCACTACCGCCGCCTCGAATTGGCCCCGATCGCACCGTACTCTCTCAACCACTCCGTCGGAATCAAGCAACAGCGAATGATCTTCGCCGAGCGTGCGCTCCAGCATACTCATCGTCGCCCCGACCACCTCCAGCGGATCCAGGCTTTCTGCCACGAGCACCTGCTGGCCGGCGAACGCAAGCAACTGGCGCGTCAGCTTGCCCCCCCGGGACACCGCCCCGTTTACTTCGTCAACAAGGGCAGAGACTTCAGATGCTGGAGCGTCTCGCATCAGCTCGACCGAGGCGGCAACGCCCATCAGAATGTTGTTGAAGTCGTGCGCCACTCCTCCAACCAGCTGTCCCAGCACCGCAAGTTGCTCGGCTCGAGCGATCCGCCGCTTCGCGTCGCGCTCCTGGGTAACGTCTTCGACGACGGCGATCGTGTGAGCGTCTCCCTCGCCGTGAGACTGGCCATCCGCCACAGCAACGCGAACCCACCTGGCGTCGCCCGCTTCACAGTGAACCCGGAGCTCCCCGCTCCACGGCAAGGCTCCGGACGTGAAGGCCTCGACCTCGACAGGCTCCACCGCAATGCGAAGCAGGACATCGAGGATCGAGCCCACCAGCACTTGTTCACCGAAGGCATCGCGGAATGTAGAGTTCGCGTACACAATCTTGCCTTCGCGATGGATGAGCACCATCACCGGCGCCCTTTCTACTGCCTCCGTCACGTCCCGCAGCTGTCGCTCGACGCGATGTCGCGCCTCCACTTCCTGGCGAACCATCTTCAGAGCTGAACTGAGCGACTCGGCGCGACCATCCGCGAGACGCTTGGACTCGCCCACTGTAGTGACCGTGCGGATTAGCAGCTGGGCCTTGGCATCCGCAAGGTAGCTCACGCACCGCATCTCGAGCGCCTTCTCCAGGAGATCCTTGTGAACGCTCCTCAAGTTGCTCAGATTGGCAGCGCTTGCCAATGACGCGGTCCCCCGTTTGTCCAACCCGCGCGTCACCGGAGATCTAGCCCGCAAGGAAGTTCTTCGAGGTAGGCAAAAGCCTCGCCCACCCACTTGCCCTCGAGGACATTCCCGTGCTGCGGCAGGATGCGCTGAATCGGCAGCTGCTTGAGGAGGTCGAGGGAGTGACGAAGGACATGGTTGGACGGCATGTAGGCTTGGTGGAAGGTCTGCATCGCCTCCGGATACCCGGTCATGTCGAACAGGTCGCCGGCCGTGTCGATCGCACCAAACAGATCCGAGCTGAATAGCGTCCCCGTTCCCGGATGCCACGTAACCATTGCACCAGGAGAGTGCGTGAAGGGGGTCGCAAGGAACTCGAGCCGATCACCACTGGAGAGAGTGTGGTCCATCCGTTCGCCCTCGAAATCCTCGATCTCGGCCGAGAAGCCCAGATGGCGAATCAAGCGTTTCGTGTTCACGTGCGCCGCGATTCGCAGGTCTGCTCTCCCGATCACGTCCTCGAGCACTGGCAGGCACCCTGCCACGTCAGGGTCCTGATGATGCACCACCACGAGTTCGATCAGTGCGGGGTCGATGATGTCGAGCACCTTGCGCATCATGAGAGGAAAGTCGGGAATCGACCCGGGGTCGAACAGGACCGCACAATCGCGATCGACGAGAAGGTACGGGTTGCAGCGAAGCCGACTGCTTTCCTGGAACCCCACCCAGAAGATGTTGCGCGTGATCGTGATCGCGTCTTTTGGTCCGCTCTTGTCCACGTGACCCTGTGGTAGTCCCGCGACACGTGCCTCGCAAGTGCGAACCGCGCAGGCTCCCGGTTCGTGACACGCCAAGAGGCAACGCCGTGCTGTTGCGAATTTCGCAATACGAGCATTGCGGAATTCATTACTTTCCCCCACACAGCTCGAGGCGCCTGGGGCCGGAGCGGGCTCACGGTCGCCACTCGTCCTCACGCGCAGCGCGCACCCCTATTGTCGCGCACCTCCCGCAAGCGAACTACCAACGAGGCGCATGGCGCTTTGCATCGTATCTTGCTCCACGCAGTGCACCAGCAGGAAGATCAATGCACGAGCGAGGGCGCGCCGATCCTCGTCGGACATCGTGTCCATGCGAGCCGCAAGTGGCGTATACGTCTCGAGCCCCGCCGCTCGTTGACGGCGCGCCTCGGTTGCCTCGGTGTCCCCGGTTCGGAGCAGGACTTCGACACACTCCCGCGCCTCCTGCGCGGCACCACCGAGGACCGGCTCGAGTTGCGCCATGTCCAGCACCATCTGGAGACTCCCGCATATCTGTTCGCCGCCGATCTCGAACATGCAGGCCGCGATCGCCCCTTTGAGCTCCTCAATCAAGTAGCCATAACGCGGACCAGTTGACAGTTGCGCCATACGAATCGTGTCCCTCGATCCGGGTCGTCGAGTTGCCACTGCGGCGCACACCCCGCCGACGTCGGACCGATATCATACCGCACCAACGGCAGCTCCGACCTCCGCAACGCGTTTGATGCAACACGAGGGAACGATGCGAGTCACATGGCGAAACTCGCCACCGAAGCGTCCACACGTGCGGACGCTTCGGTCCGCATCCTCGACGCTTGGCGACGCGCCGGGGACCGACTGAGCAGAAGATGGGCGGGTCTTCGGCGAGAGTGTGGAGCCATCGTCCAGGCGACTGTTCGAAGCTGGGGGATTATGGAACAATCACGGAAGGGTCGAGTGCAAGCACTTGCAGCACTGCCCGATCTTCGCGCGGTTCAAGAACGACGGCGGGAAGGCCGTCTGGCTGGAACTCTACTGTCGATCGAACTTCGAGGATTGCGAACGGTTCAAGATCAGAAGCGCCGGAGGCGACCCGCCAGTCACCATGCTGCCGAACGGCTCACACGTCGCCCACTTGGCGGAACCAGACTGAATGCCGTCGACGCAATTGGGTACCCCGCAGGCGTCAATGAGCGGCGTACGTCAGGCGCAGCCACAGCGAGCGCGGCTCCCTGACGAAGCGGACGTTCCGCGGCGCCAGATTGTTCACTCCACGATCGTAGGCATAGCGTGGGTTCCCGTTGCTCCCGACCAGATTCTGTCCCAGCACTTGAACGACGAGTCCATCTAGCGGCTCGTAGGCCAAGGAGGCATTGAGCCGGCAGTCCGCTTCGAACGCGTGCTCGTCCTCGATGCGAGCAATGGCGTCGAGCACCTCGGCCTCCGTCGGCTGCCCAACTGCGGCGCGCCTCACCGCGGTGATCCCGTCCTTGCCGCCCCGATAGTCCCAGAAGACGCGCGCGTCCACCTGCAGCTGCAGTTGTTCGACCAAGGGCACTCGTCCGAACACCTTCAGGGCCTGGTTGGGCCAGTTGTTGAGGTCGTTGCCCACGCCCCGGATCACCGTCGGCGGATCCTCGATCGGTTGGCGGTAGTCCGCGTAGCTCACGCCACCAGACGGGACACCAGGAGCCAGTTGCCAGTCGAGCTGCTTGACCCAGGAGTAGTTCGCGCCGATCCGGGTCCGGTGCCACGCATAGTCAGCCTCGCCTTCGAATCCGAAGAGCTCGAGATCTCCCACGGTAGCCGACCCGTTGATATCTTCGTTCCAGGCAATCACCTCGGCATCGTTGTAGAAACTGGCAACGTGAACGGAGGTTCGTTCGCCGAGAAAGGCCGCATACGCCAACTCCATGGCGTTGAGCGCCTCGGTATCGGCATCTTGCCCAGTGCGCTTCTCCACGAGTAGCTGCCCCGCAGTGTTGGCGCGCAACGAACGCTGGGCAAAGAACTTCAGGAAATGTCCGTCGACGAATTCGGATATCGCGGCCACACGCGGAGAATGCAGAGCTGGGGAGTAGCTATTCTTGTCCAGTCTCCACGACGCCAAGACCTTCAGCCAGGGCCAGAGCTGCGCCTCTGATTCGGCCAGCAGAGACACAGTGTGGACGGTCCAGCCTGAGCCAACGAACTGAGCCGTACCGATCCGATCGGCACTTCCGGGTGCGTTACCGGCAACGGCGCGGGAGTCGGGACCACTCACGATGACCCCCTGTTCGCCCAGACGCATGTCTTCCTTCGGATCCCCCCAACCGGGACCGAAGGAGTCGAGAGAGTACTCGGCGCCAACCGCCAACTCGCCCCGCCGCGAGGGCTGCCAGTTGACGACTGACCGGGCGAACAGCTCGGTTTCGGCGAAGGCCACACGCTTGTTGAGCGGGTGATCCGGATCGGGATGGTAGACGCGATCGGCACGCGCTTCGGTGTCGAAGGAGTCCGCACTCAGCATGGCCGTAAGGCGGGCGTCTCGAGCCAGGTCGTCCTCGAATTGCAGGGTGAGCGTGGCTTGTCGGTCCTGGATTCCCTGCTGGTTCAGCTGCGCCCCGCTAAAGTCCGACTTGGCTTCGTTCCCCCTCCAGGTGGACCCTTGCTGCGTGTATCGGGCCCAGGCGCGCCAGTTGTCCAAGAAACGACCGTCGAGGTGAAGCTTGAGCTGAGGCGCGTCCTGATAGTCCGCGAAGTAGTCGAGCGGCTCCGCATCTCGGTTGACGTCCCTGCCGATGAACCCGGCTTCGCTGTCCTTGGCAACGTCGAAGTGCTCTGCCGCATAGCCGTAGGTACGCGTCGCGCTGCCGTGCACGTAGAGGTCGTAGGCGTCGGAAACGTGACCATAGCTCGTCACCCATCCCACGGAGTCGTATGCAGAAACGGCACGAGTCTCGACGCGCAGCCCCGGAGCAGTGCGGCCGTGGTGGGTAACGATGTTGATGACGCCAGCGACAGCTCCGGGACCATAGGTTACCGAGCCCGGACCCCGAATCACTTCGATTCGCTGAATGTCGCTCAGGTCCCATTGTTCGAGCTCGCTCTTCGCTCCGTAGTGGGCCTTGTTGTTCAGAACACGACCGTTGACCAGCAGCAGGTACTTGTAGTTTCGGTTCGCAACGTGTCCCCGCAGCGCGGCCCGAGGCCCTTTCTCGTAGTTCAGCCACGTGGCGCCAGGAACATAGACCTCGAGCAGATCGTAGATGTTCCGCGCCGGAGTGCCGCGGATGTCTTCCGCGGTGATGACCGTGGTGGAGGCTGGAGCTTCGGCGCGGCGCAGCTTGGTTATCGCCGAGGGAACCCGCACTTCGACATCCAGCAACTCCTCGAACGAGAGGTCGAGTGGCTCAGGTGTGGTGTCCTGGGCCTTGGCGACGGCAGCCGTCAAAGCCAGCGCAGCTGCCACCCGCAGGACTGTGAAGATCCGGGTCACTCCCGTCCCCTGCCTGGCGCCCCAAGGCGCCGAAACCGCGAGGGTATCCAGTCGAGCGTGAAGCGTCTAGCAAGGCAAGATTCGGCCCCCGACCTAGACACTCCGAGAACGGCCCGCCGACAGAACCATCGCTCTGAATCAGGCGGCGCCCACAGCTCTTTCCACCAGCTCCGCCAGCTCCCGCGGCATGATGGGCTTTGCAAGATACCCAAAGACTTTCAGGTCCTCGGCCCGTTCCGCGGTATCGGAAGTCGGCCGTCCGGTGAGCACGACGACTCGTGCGTCCAGCTCCAAACGGCGGATCCGCTCGACCAAATCGAGGCCTGACAACCGTGGAAGAAGCAGGTCGGTGACCACGACGTCGAAGTGCTGACTGGCAAGGATATCGAGAGCGTCCTCGGCGGACTCGGCGACCCGCACGGCGTGGCCGCGCCGCGTCAAAAGCTTGGCAAACGAGCTACGAATTCCAGGTTCATCGTCCACCAGCAAGACGTTCGCCATCGGGCATCCCTCTCAGGGAGGCGGAGCATACACCCCCGAAGTCGGCCTGGCGACACGGGCTTCGGAAACCCGTGGCCAAATGGTTCAGACAGGCGATTGCGGCCCGAGTAGACTGCCACCTCGCGGTGCCACGATTGGGGGACAAAGCTAGCGCTGGTGTGACCCAGCCGGGGCGACGTCCGGACCGTCGGATCTCGAGGCGGCTCGTGTTGGCTCTGGGAGGGTGCCTGTGGACAAGTCCATCACCTGTCCGCAGCGAGACCGCTTCTCCGGCCCAGGTGAAGGAGGGCCTGCTCTACCATCTGTCGCTCTTCGTTCGGTGGCCCGAACCCAAGCTCTCCGCGCGCGAGCCCATCGTGCTGGCCGTTTGCGGCGAGGACCGAGAGGGAATCGTCCCGCTGCTACTGGCCCGAGCGAAGCGCCTGGAACGGACCAACAAGCGGAGATTGCGCGTTGTTCACCTCGAACCAAACCCCAAGCAACCAGAGGAAACGCTGGCTCAGCTGCGCTCCGCCCATCTCGTTTACGCCCCCCCAAGCGCAGACGGAGAACACCTTCGACGCTTGCGCGATTCCGCCGTGCTGCTCGTTGGCGAAGGGAAGACTTTCGCACAGGACGTCGGGATGGTTGGGCTCCACGTACGGGCCGGCGAGGGCACTCGGATCTTCGTCAACCTCGCACGGGCGAAGCGCGCCAACCTGCGTTTGAGCGCTCAACTGCTCCGTCACGCGGAGATCGTGGGGGAACGATGAAGACTCATCCGGTCGCCCAGCGACAGTTCCAGCGCCGACTCTTCTGGAACATCGTGCTCGTTGCCGGCGCTGCGCTCCTCTCCGCAGTAGCCGCCATCGGCGCGTACCGAGTGTCGGCATCCCGTCAAGCGCTGGTCGATGAGATGGCGGCGCAGAGCGCCATCATCGCGACCAACGTGGCCTCCGCAGTTGTCTTCGACGACCCGGAGTTCGCAACGCAGGTCCTCCGCTCCTTGCGCCACACCGACATCGTGCACGCCTGTCTGTACTCCCGTACCGGCCACGTCTTTGCAGTCTACCACCGTAATGCGGAGGACCTCTCGTGTCCTCCGCTCGGAACACCCGAGGGCTTCCACCACGGGCGTCTCGTGCTCGTTCGACCGACAGAACTGGACGGCACTCAGGTCGGTACCTTGTTGCTCGAGGGCAACACCGCTGCACTGCAGCACGACCTGCGAAGCTTCACTGGGATTGCGCTACTGGTCGCACTGGTCTCGCTCTTGGTTGCCCTGGCGGTATCGATACGCACGCAGCGTCGCGTGGCTCTGCCCATCGGGTCCCTCATCTCCGCCGCCACCACCGTCAAGGAAGACCACAACTACTCAGTGCGTGCCAGGCGGTATGCGAGCGACGAACTGGGTCAGCTCACCGACACTTTCAACGCCATGTTGTCCGACATCGAGGACGCGAATCGACGGGTCCGCTCCAGCGAAGAGCGGTATCGCAAGCTGTACAACACGCCCCTGGTCGGCATGTTCACCCTGGACATGAAGTCCTGCCGCGTGCTCGTCGCCAACGTGACCGCAGCAAGGCTCTTCGGGTTTCGGTCCATCGAGGAGCTGATCGAGAAGCTCGATTGCGAGCGTCAACTGATGCGACGTCCTGGCGGAGCCGGGCTCGTCGAGACCATCGAGGAGGCTGGCGAACTGCGAGACGAAGAGCTTGCGTATCTTCGTCAGGATGGAGAACAACGCTGGGCACTGTTCTCTGGGCGCATCATCCCCGGGAAGAACCACCTGGAAGGAGCCTTCGTCGACGTCACGGATCGTAAGGCGACCGAGCAGAAGTATGCCGCGCTGGAATCCCAGCTACGCCACCAGCAGAAGTTGGAGGCGATCGGCACCTTGGCGAGTGGCGTGGCTCACGAGATCAACAACCCCATCCAGGCCATCATGGGTTTCGCCGACCTGCTCGAGATGGATGCCGCACCTGGAAGCGAGTCTCAACTACTCGCGCAACAGGTGATGGACCACGGGGAGCGAGTGGCAAAGATCGTTCGCAACCTGCTGGCGTTCTCGCGACAACAGCCTGAGCATCGCACTCGAGAAGACGTCGGGAGACTCGTTGCCGAAGCCGTCACTCTGGTGGCGACCGCAATGAGGCACGCCAAGATCCGACTCGACGTGGATATTCAGCCCGACCTGCCACCTCTGCAGTGCCACGCTCAGCAGATCCAGCAGGTACTCATGAATCTCATCATGAACGCTCGCGACGCGATCAACTCGTACGATGGCTGCCCCGCCGACCGTCGCCTCATTCGGGTTTGCGCCCAAACGGTATCCGAGGAGCTCGTGCGCCTCACGGTGGAGGACTCCGGACCGGGGATTGATCCGGCCGCCCTAGACCGCGTATTCGACCCCTTCTACACCACGAAGGGAGCGGGCGAGGGGACCGGGCTGGGGCTGTCGGTGAGCCACGGCATCGTCGCGGATCATGGTGGTCGACTCTGGGCGGAGTCACGCAAGGACGAATACACGCGATTCCATGTCGACGTTCCCGCCGACCACACAACGGAGTCCGACACGGGTGCGGCAACCGAGGACTCGCCCCCACGAACCGACATCTCGTCGCAAGACTGAACGCCGAGTTCCGGAGCGGAACTGCTCGGCAGCGGTTGTACAATCGCTGAATGGGACGGCCGCGATTGGCGGAGCCCCAACTTGTTCTTCGCCCGCCACGAACGATGACTGCCCCGACCGTTCTCATCGTCGACGACGACGCCAACGTCGCACGCCCATTGGCTCGGCTACTGAAGCGAGAAGGGTACATTGCGCCCATCGCGGGCAGCATCCAGGAGAGCCGTCACACCTACGATGTCCACCCCCCGGAAGTCGTGCTCCTCGACTTCAAGCTGCCCGATGGCACAGCACTCGACTTCCTGCACTGGGCCGAGGCGCACCAGGCCGCAGCGACTGTTTTCGTGCTGTCCGGATACGGAACCATCGAACGTGCCGTCGAGTGCATCAAGTGTGGGGCTGAGCAGTTCGTGGCCAAGCCTGTCGACTGGGCCTCGCTGAAAGTGATGCTCCGTCGGACATTGGACGGGCGACGCCGAGAGCGTCAAGCCGCAGCGCAGCGGTACGTCGCCGAGCGGAGTCGCGCCTGGCCGTTCCTCGGCACGAGCGATGCTATCAAGCGCATCAGGGAACTGGCGGACTCCGTCAAGGATGCGGACGTGCCGGTGCTGCTGCTGGGTGAGACCGGGTCTGGCAAGGGACTTCTAGCCCGGTGGCTCCACGACAACGGTCCTCGTTCTCAGGAAGCCCTCGTCGATCTGAACTGCGCGGGACTATCGAAGGAACTTTCCGAGTCGGAGCTGTTTGGGCACGAACGAGGAAGCTTCACCGGGGCGACCAACGGGAAGCGTGGCCTCCTCGAGCTCGCTCATCGCGGAACGCTCTTTCTCGATGAGATCGGAGACCTCGACCTAGCGGTTCAACCGAAGCTGCTCACGGTGATCGAGGATCGTACCTTCCGACGCGTCGGGGGCGTGCGAACGCTGTCCACCGACATTCGATTAATCGCAGCCACCCACCGCGACCTCGCTCAGATGTCGACGCAGGGGGTATTTCGCAACGACCTGCTGTTTCGCATCAATACGGTCGTCTTTCACCTGCCACCGCTTCGCGAGCGACGCTCGGATATCGTGCCGATCGCCAACGCGATCCTCGCCGATCTAGCCAGGCTCCGCGGAACCGGAACCAGAATCTTGTCGCGAAACGCGGAAGCGACACTGTGCAGCTACGACTGGCCGGGCAACGTCCGCGAACTGAGCAACGTGCTCGAGCGCGCGCTTCTGTTCGCAAAACAGGGCCAAACTGAGCTCGACGCTTTCCCGCTCGCGGACCGCAACGAGAGGGAGGACGTACTGCGCAACACGCCCCGGATCACGCTCGCCCAAGCAGAGCGGGAGCACGTGCTCGGCGTGCTCCGAGACGTCGACTCGAACGTGGCTCAGGCTTGCGAGATCCTGGGCGTTCCCCGTAGCTCGCTCTACGCCAGGCTCAAGCGCTGGAATCTGCGGCCACGCGACCTGAAACGACGGTAGGGATTCGCCTCGGCGGCGGACGCGATCGCACGGGGTGTCCAAAAAGTGGGCAAAGTCCAGAATTCGGATCCGGGAACCTGGACAACGCGCCGGAGAGCGGGACTCCGATTGCTCGAACTCGCAGTTTCTTCGGGTGAGGCGCACCGCGCGGTGCTTCCCGCCGATTCCGGACTCTTGGTACAGCTCGTGCTTGCCCAATGGGAACGGGGGTTGTGAAGCACACATCGAACGTATTTCGCGTGGGCGCGCCACGCAACAACGGCACCGAGCCTGGCGGCGGCACTCCCCACGGCAACGCCCAGGGTCGAGTGTCCCGCAAGGTCCGCGCGCTCGTCATCGACGATTCCGACACCGCGCGCGCCCGCACGGCGTCGCTCCTGCGCCTTGCCGGTTGTCACGTGCATGAACTCCCCTCCGCGATCGGCGCTTCCCGACTCGCGCTGCGCGAGGACATCGAAGTCGCCATGGTTGACATTGGCATGCCCGGACTGTCCGGCGACAAGCTGATCCAGGTCTTCAAGAGCAACTCGCGACTGTGCAAGATGATTGTTGTCGTCGTCTCCGGGCGCTCCGAAGAAGAGCTGGCCGTGCTCGCGAAAGGCGGCCTACCCGATGCTGTGCTGCCCAAGTCGCGGATCAACGACGAGTTGATTCCCCTACTCCATCGCTTGCTCCCCGACCGGTTTCCCTTTGTGCTCACACCCGCGGGCACGGCAGGAGGTTGACGTAGCCAGGTAGACGACACCCCCCGAGCCGCAGGGGATGGGAGGCTCGAAGGGCGTCACGGTCAGCATAGCCGAACGACGAAGTCCGTGGGCGGCCACGCTGGACTCCCAGCAGGCGGTTGCGCTGACCGAAGCCAAGGCAATCATGTTCGCTCAGAAGGCGATCGCGGAAGAATACGTGGCCCTCGACCTGACGGCGAAAGAAAGCCTACGCAAGCAGTTTACAGAGCTCACCGAGGAATTCGACGCCTTCGAGCCACTGATGACGGAAGAGGTCAAGAAGGAGCACGATTCACTGGTCGCCCTCGCCATGGGCAAGAGCGGCATGTTCGATCAGAGCGACCGCGCTTCGGAGGCGGAGGCGGAGGCCCGCGGGCACATGGTCCAGGTCGACCGCTCGTCGGCGGCTGCCGAGACGGCGATGAGTCAAGTCGAGAAGGCAGCTGGACAGGAGGTGAACCACGCGGTCTCGACCGCTGGCACGGTCGAGACGACCTCCACGGTCATGCTCCTCGTACTGACCGTGCTCGCCTTCATCGGGGCCATCTCGTTGGGCCTCTGGATCAGCCGTGGCATCATCGGAGGCATTCGGATGCTCGTCGACCTGTCCGGGAAGGTGGCGCGGGGCGAGGTTCCCGAGCAGGTCGAGGTAACACAGAGGGACGAGGTCGGCGTCCTGGCGCGTGCCTTCAACCAAATCATCGCGTACTTCAACGACGCCGCGCAGGCCGCGGATCAGCTAGCTCTCGGCGATCTCGATGTGGATATCACGCCGCGATGCGAGGACGACCGTCTGGGCAATTCGTTCGCGAGGATGATCGGTAGCCTCCGCGACACCGCAGACGTGGCGGACCGCGTTGCCGAGGGCGATCTCACCGTCGAACCAAGTCCCCGCGGTGTTCGAGATCGCCTTGGAAACTCGCTCGCAAAGATGGTAGCCGGACTTCGGAAGCTCGTCGCCAGTGTTCAGGAGGCGGCGGAGCAGGTGTCGGCGGCAAGCGAGGAGATCTCCAGTGGGTCCCAGGCGACGGCGCAGGGCGCGCAGCAAATCACCCAGGCAGCCGAGCGCCAAGCCTCGACGGTTCAGCAGACGTCAGCGTCCATCCAGCAGGTTAGCTCGTCCGCGCAACAGGTGTCGAGCAGCGTGCAGACTCAGAACGCGGCGATGCAACAGGTGCGCGTATCCGTGGAGAGCACCTCGAACGCTCTCCAGGACATGGCGAAGCAGGCGCGTAGTGTCGCCACCTCTTCCGAGCAGGCCGAGCGCGAGGCACGCGCGGGGAGCGAGTCGATCCGGCAAACCGTCGCGATGATGGACCGGATCGGTGAAAGCTCCGACCGGATCGGCGAAATCATTGGCGTCATCACCGAGATCTCCGAGCAGATCAACCTGCTTGCCCTGAATGCGGCCATCGAAGCCGCTCGGGCCGGGGAGCACGGGCGCGGGTTCGCGGTCGTGGCCGAAGGAGTGACCAAACTAGCGGAACGCTCCCAGGAGGCCGCCAAGGAGGTCGCCAATGTGATCACTGGGACCTCCGAGGTGATCCGGGATGGAACCGCAACCAGCGGCCGCGCCGGCGAGGCGATGGACCGGATCACCTCCAGCATCGAGCAGGTAACCCGACTCGTGCAGTCGATCAGCACGTCGACTGACGAGCAGGCCGAGCTGGGCGTGAAGGTCATGGCAAGCATCCAGCAGCTGGGAGAAATGTCGCTACAGATCAGTTCGGCCTCCGAGCAGCAGGCCCAGAGCGCTGGCGAACTCGTCAAGGCCGCCAAAACCCTGGAGGACATTTCCCAAGAGAATGCTGCGGTCGCAGAGGAGGCCAGCACTCAGGCCGAGGAAGCGTCGAGCGCCACCGAGGAACTGGTGGCGCAGGCGCAGGCGCTACAGCAAGGAGTCTCGGTCTTCCGTCTGGCAGTCTGAGCGGCGGTGGCGGTGGCCGGACGCCATTTCGAGCACCGACCGTTCAGCGGCCCCTGCTTGGTTGCTCAGTCGGTGCCATTCCGGAACCATACGAGCAGACCGTTGCCCCAGTACGTGTCGTACCCAACCCAATCGGCGTTCCCGGAGCAGACGCCACTCGCGTCAGAGCCGAGATCTCCTTCGATCCTCATGTGAAGCTCACCAATGGTCTCCAGTTGGTACTTCACCAGACTCATACCGACCAACGCGTAGCGGGTACCACCCGGCTCGGAGCGAACCTCGAAGGCGTCGAAGGTGCACTCTTCCATCAGACCCGCGTTGATGCAGGTGAGGCTGGCCGAAGGCTCCGTGGTGTCGAACCAGGTGCTGATGTTGGTGCGGTTGACGACCTTGTAGAACGAGACCGTCTCGTTCGAGTCGGCACCGTTGACCAGCTCGAACTTCGCCACGGTGCGATCGTCAATCGTCATCGGCGTGACGCGCGTGAGTCCGTGGGCTGCGGGAGGTGCGTTCATCTCCATCGCGGGGTCGAGGAGCTGTTCCCGATTGATCGCCGTCCCGAAGAAGCCACGCGGCTCGTAAACATCGGCTTCGTTGGCCGAGTTGACCTTGGCGACCAGTGTCCAGCCACCCCCATCACGGCTCATGTCGCAGTACGCCTCGAATGGGTCGTTGCCACCTGAGCCGTCGGGATCGATCAAGTAGACCCCATCTTCGGAGTCTGGGTCCGCGCGCAGGATCGTTCGACACGTCGTCCTCCCTCGAGTGCAGTCGATCACTGGCTCCTGAAGCGCGACGCAGTCCTCAACGCACGTGTAGCAGCATCCGGGCAGGTTCGGGTCGGAGGAACACGTTCCCGGGTCCATCGCCTCACTGGCCTCCGTGTCGCACTCCCACATGCAGTACCCGCTGGGAGAAGTGCGCACGGTGGCACAGGCGTAGCCCCCACCCGCGCGCGGACGCTCACAGATGCCATCCCCGTCCGTGTCCCCCGACGCATCGTCGCCACTGCAGCGATCACAAGCATCCGGCACACCGTCCTCGTCGGCGTCCAAGGCGTCGTCGCCGACCTCGCAGAGATCGCTCCGAGCAGGCACTCCGTCGTCGTCATCGTCGCTCAGGTCATCGTAGGGACACACACCGTGCCCACTTCCCGCGACACCCTGACCCGCTGCGCCTGCCGTTTCGGCCCCTGCGTCGCCGCCCATCGGCGCACCCGCGCTCCCGCCCGTGACCGCACCCGCGTTCCCACCCGTAGCCGAGCCCGCGTTTCCGCCGGTGGCCGAGCCCGCGTTCCCACCCGTGGCCGCGCCCGACTTCCCGCCCGTGGCCGAACCCGCGTTCCCACCCGTGGCCGCCCCGGCGCTTCCGCCCGCGGCCGCCCCGGCGCTTCCGCCACTCCTCGAGTCGGGGTTGTAGCGAGTGCTTTCCGGAACGCATCCGACAACCCCTGCGACGAACGCAAGCGAGGAGCAGAAAAGACCGACTGACGCGAGATCTCGGAACATTGGCACTCCACCGGCCCTTGAATCGGAACCCAATTCGAGGCCTATTGACCTACCCCACCCTCCTCGGCGGGACACTAGGGAGAGACGGAACGCTCAGCGATTCGTCACGCACAAACTACTCGTCTCCTGCAAACTTTCTTCTCAGCACCGCGACGCCAGCGCGCATGAGGGCCCGCCCGCCGCCCGGCGGCGTCGCGAGCTCGCGATCGAGGTCCGCGTCCGTGGCGCCCTGGAGCCACAGTTCGAGGGCTCTGAGCTGTTCCGGCGAGAGGTGGCTTCGCGCGAATTCGATCACCTGCCTTGCGGCCTGCTTCGTCGTGAACGGGGGCCGAAAGCCGGGCGTGGTGCCTGCGCCCGACAAACTGAGCTCGTTCAGCAGGCGCTTCGGGCTGATCTCGCCATCGCGCACGCCGGCGCTCCCCATCTGCTCTCTTACGTAGTCGCGGGTCACGTTGGCCACCACGATGCGGATCCAGTCGCCAAAGTCGTTCTCGGGGTGGTTGTCTCTCCAGAGCGGATAGAGGCGGAGCGCGTGACCACCCTTTTTGGCAAGCTTCTCGGCAACTCGAGCTGCCACTTCTCGCACGTGGTCCTCGGACCGTGCCAGCGAGGCCATCGCCTTGCTGGCGCGCACCTGCTTCAACCACCACGGCCACAGCAGCTGTACCAGCTGGCGCTGTGCGACGGCATCGCCTTGCATGCCGCGCTCCGCCAAGCGCTCGCAAAGCGACGTATCGAGCTCTCCCGCACTCACCACCGCAGCTCTCCCTCGAGAGCGGCCGGGGTCAGGGAGAGGGTAGCGGTCCGTGCGGTGTTTTTGCTTCTCACGACCAGCGCTACACCGGTGATCGCCGCGGCGCCGCTCAGGCCGGCGACGACGAACGCGGCGGTTTGCAGCTGGCGCGCCTCGTCTCGAAGCTCCATCCCCCGGTCGTTGCAGGTCCCACCCGGATAGTTGCAGTAGGGCTTGCTCTCGTCGACTCGCTCGAGCGTGAGTATACCCAGCACTCCTGCGGCTCCGAGACCAGCCAGTCCAATCCCGCCAGCAACGTATCCCGCGCTACGCAATGGGTTGGATCCTCGCCGATCCGAGTATCTCTCCGCTGGCACCGCTGGCATTGGAATCGGGGCCCCTTCGGCGTTGGGCGCCGGTGGCTCGATTGTGGGTGGTAAGGACTGCTCTCGTGCGGGCTGCCCCACCGCGACTGGCTCGGACGGCGAGGCTGTGCTCGGCGCCCTGCTCACGGGCGTGAGACGGAAGAAGACCTCCACCACCTCATCGGGTGCCGTCCGCTCGACGACCTTGGCCGTTTTCGTCACCTCCACGAACCCCGGCGCATTGACCGAAATCTCGTACGTGCCCGGATCCACCGGGAACGCTTCACCAAGCACGGGGCCCGAGACCAGCGTTCCATTGGAATGGACGGTCAGGTCCTCCGGCGCATCGGCCACCACAATCCTCAGCCTAGGAATGCGCGGTGCCAGCTCGCTCGACTCGTGCTCGATGACCGCATCAAGCGCCGCCTGATGCTCGTCGCGCGGTCCGCCCTCCTCGTGGTTGAGAGCCCGCGCCCGGCCGTACGCCTGGCCAGCGGTGGCGAGCTTGCCCTCGTGCTCCCGGCAGCGCGCAACTTTGATCAGAGTGCTGACGTTGACATGTAGCGCGAGACTCTCATCGAAGGCGGCACAGGCGCCTATCCAGTCGTCGCGATCGAGCCGAGCCTTGCCCTGCTCGAAGAGCGCTTTGGCGGCGGCCAGCTCGCTCGTCTCGGGATCGGCGATACAAGCCAACGTCACTGTGAGCCCCAGGGACGCGATCGCGCTCCCTAGCAGGCAACGAAGGAAGGGCTTGGACATAGCGATCAGAAGATGTCGGACGGATCAGATGGAGGAGTGTCGGGTTCCGATTGCGGCTTGGCCTCGACATCCGGAGGGCGCCCTACGTCCGCGAATGGGGCGTCGGCGGATTCGGGTGACGGACCGGACGCTCTGCGCGGCGTAGGAACCGGGGATTGCACCAAGGGTGTCGGCCGTCGCGACGGTGCCGCGGTCGGGGGTGATTCGAAAGCGGGATCCGATACGGGGAGCGCCTTGGTTGCACTGGTCGGTGGTGCGGCCGAGTTGGATTCGCTTGGGATCGCCTCCACCCACGCAGAAGCGCGCGCTGCGTCCTTGCCTGAATCTGCCTCGAGCGGTCGCCTGACCAACAATGTCCCCAGTGCAACACTCACCACAACAACCGCCAGCCCCGCCAGCAGGAGCGTGACTGTCGCCCGTCGCGGTGTTGTCCGGAGGTCGCTCGAGACCGCGGATTGGGTAGTCGGGACATCCGGCAGGGGAAACGCTGCCGCGGCTGCAGCATGAATGGCGTCAGAGCTTCGCGGATGTCGCGTTCCATCGCCCGGCAGCGGCACGCTCAGCGCCACCGCCAGCGCTTCGACCAGCTCGGAAGCGGTTTCGAAGCGATCGTGGGGGGAGCGCGCCGTGGCTTGAGCGAACCACTCGTCGAAAGCAGGAGGCAGGGCCGCGCCGAGTGTTGACGCTCGTTGGCTGGCAGATTCCGTCGCCCCTTGGGCAACCTTTGCAAGAAGGACGACGGGTGAGGGAGCGTGGCGGGCGGCTTCCTCCCAGAAGGGTTCGCCAACGAGGAGCGCGAACGCGATGTGACCCAGTGCGTACAGGTCTGCTGTCGGACCAATCCCGGCATCGCCCAGGGCTTGTTCGGGGGCCATGTAGAGGGGGGTCCCGACGACGCCCGTGGTTTTCGCTCGGGTGCTCTGTGCTTGAAGCTTGGCAATCCCGAAGTCCAGGATCCTGAGTCGTGACGTTCCGTCATCGCGATGCGTAATGAACAGGTTCTCCGGCTTGAGGTCGCGATGGACTATGCCCAGGGCATGAGTCCGGTCGAGCGCCTGGCTTGCCTGGTGCAACAAACTGATCACTTCTGGAGGCGGTAGTTGTCGCCGATGCGCGAGTACCCGGCCCAGCTCTTCACCCTTCAAGAGCTCCATCGCGATGAACGGAATCCCCGTTTCATCGTCGATGCCGGCGTCGAAGACCTCCACGAGGTGCTCGCTATCGACCTGTGCCGTAATGGTCGCTTCGTGCTCGAACCGCGTGCGCAAGTCAGGATCGGAGATAGTATCCGGCAGCATGACCTTGAGAGCCCGTCGCCGCGCCGTCTTGCGGTCGAGGACCTCGTAGACCGCGCCCATCCCCCCAGAGCCCAGCTGCCGTTCGACCTGGTACCGATTGTGGAACAGCGTTCCTACCGTCAACATGCCCGACGTTGCGGGACTTTCCAACGCTTGGCCTCCGAGCCAAGGCTACGCTGGCAGCCAGCCGGAGCGCAAGCGCACCGTACCGCGTTCGAGGCACGGCAGTGGGGCGCTGACGCAACCAGCCGGACGATCAGCCCCGGCGACGCCAGTTCCAACAGACCATCGGCCCGGCGCTCGAGATGCCCTTTCAACAGCAGTGCGCTTGTGAGAAAGCGGACGTTGTCGAACTATCCGACATGACCGTGACCGTCACCGAAGACGGGCTTCTGAAGCCACAGAGCCGCGAGCGATTCCCGAAGTGAAGCATCACTGCTTCACCAGGTGCACGTTGTGGACGCTCCCGTCGAGGTCGCTGACGCTACCATCCGCACTTGGCGGAATGAGTCGGATGGCGAAGTCCGGACCACCTGGTGCGTAGTGCGTGCAGCCCTGGGCATCGCAGATACAGACCGCTCCCATATCGCACAGAGCGAGCTTGCCTCAGTCGATGCTGATGTCCTGCCCAGAGTCCGGATCGGGCTGACTGCAACCATCGGCCCCCCAACTGAAGCTCCAGTTGTGCACGCACCCGTAGCGGTCGTTGATTTCATCGTAGATCGGAGTCTGAAGCGCGCACCACTCCGTCCACAGTTCGTCGAGCGCAACGGAAAACTCCAAGCGCACCCCGTCGAACTCCCCGTTGTTGAGCGTGTAGGTGAACCCAGGAAACACCGTGGGACCAGACTCCCAATCAACCCCCGGCGGATAGCCAACGTCTGGAACCGTTGCTGGAGGCGGCGGCGGTCGGTCTCCGAACTGGACGTGACCCGACACACCTGCCGTGGTCGAGTCGATAGTCAGCGTGAGCGCGTCCGTGCCATCGTCGAACGTGTAGCTCTCGATATAGCCCTTCCAAACACCAACGAACTCCAAATTCGCGGCACCACCGCGACCCGCGACCGCATCTGCTGCACCCCCTGCCCCAGAGCCAGCCCCGCCGACGGCTCCAGCGAGGGCGCCTGCTCCGCCCGACGCGGTGTTCAAGTCTGAAGACGTGGCGTGCCCGCCGCACGCGACCGCGAAGGCCGAACGCCCACCGCCAGCAATACCGGAGATTGCACGGAAAGAAGCATGGCGCGATTCGCAACGAATTGGCGATTCCCCACGG
>JBNLDK010000142.1:0-130699 GCA_050304295.1 Polyangiaceae bacterium | reverse complement strand
ATCCCCGTGCCACCGCGCGCTGTTCGCTGTTGTCCTGAGGCAGAAGTTCGTCTCATGGATTCCGCAGCCCCTCACCGAGTGAGGACTGCGAAATCCACGAGACTTCTGGGGCAGACCCCTCAGAAACAGACATTGAATGTGTCGAGCGAACTTGACGAACGGAGCTTCTCACCGAGCCCTCACCCAAATGGGGGCTCGGTGAGAAGTGATCGACAATTGCGCTCGCTCATTTGGCGGGGTTCGTCACCACTTCTCGTCGACGGTGCTCACCGGGGCCGTCTGGCCGGGTTCGCTCACCTTTTCGGTCCGCGCGAACGGGGCAGCTGGCAGCGATGGATCGGGGTTGACTTCGAGTATCGCTGCGGTCGGGGCCGCGGGCATCGCACTTTTCGTCTGGTCCTTCCGGAAGATGAAATAGACAGCGCCCAGGATGCAGAGGGCGGCCCAGAGATAGTCGAGCTTCAGGGGCTGGCGCATGTACAGCACCAGGAAGGGCACGAAGACGGTGAGCGCGATCACTTCCTGCAGGATCTTGAGCTGGGGCAGGGACAGCGCGGTGTAGCCAATGCGATTCGCGGGCACCTGCAGCAGGTACTCGAAGAGGGCGACACCCCAGCTGAGTAGCGCGGCCACCACCCAGGGCCGAGCACCGAGGTGCTTGAGGTGGGCGTACCATGCGAATGTCATGAACACGTTGGACAGTGTGAGCAGCAAGAGCGTCTTGGCGATCACGGGCATGGGGCGTCGAGACTACCTGGCGGCTGGGCGCGCTCCAATGGATTCCGTCCCCGTCACTGACGTTGACGTGGCGACAACGCAGCTGCCATCGCAAATGATCAAGCGCGGCCATCCTCACCGCCCGGCGATCCGTCACTCCGGGGGGCGGACGCTCGGGTGGAGGGTCGCGACCTGGTCCGATACTTCGTTGCGGGGACACGGTGCGCCCGTGGTGCTCGACGCGGCCCCCCCCGAGGACGGCGTGCTCAGGACGCCCACGCCGCCGACGATCAGGATGATGGCCACCCACTGGTTGGGGTTCATCGCTTCGCGCAGGAAGAGCCGCGCCAGCACCACGGTGACTGCCGAGAATCCCGACGTGACGATGGCCACGGTGGCGCGCTGGGGTCCGCTCGAACCGAGCGCGATGGCGAGCACGGCACCTGCGTCCAGCAAGCCCTGGGCTCCGAGGGCTGGCCACCAGCGGGTGGGGAGTTTCGGTCTGACGCGTTGGAGCGCGAGCCCCCCTGCGACCGCCAGCAGCGCAAAGACGCGGCTCGCCCAGGTGGCAACGACCGGGCCGAATTGCGCGGCTGCCTCCTGGATGACGACGAACTGGGCGGCGACCGCCCCGGCGGCTGCGGCGCTGAGCGCGATGGTACCCCGCCGGTGGGCGGCGTCGGCCGTTTTGGTCTCGGTCCCGGCGCCGCGCGAGAGCAGGACGACACCCGCCAGGGTGATCGCGAGCCCGCCCCACTGCAGGAGTCGTGGCGGTCCGGTGAGCGGGATCAGTAGGATGAGCACCAGCGCTGGGTACGCTCCGACGATCGGCGCGGCGATGGTGACGGGACCTCGCGCCAGTGCCTGGTAGAGGAGCAGGAGCATCGCTGCGTTGAGCAGTCCGGCCAGGGGTAGCAGCCACAGGCCCTCGAGGGACCACCACTCCAGTGGTACCCCGCCGGTCAGCGCGAGGTAGAGCGTCAGGGCCGCCGACCCGGCGCCCAGCGCCCCCAGGAGCGCCGCGGGTGGGCCCAGCTCTCGCGCGGTGAAGCGGGCGACGAAGTCTGCCGTGCCGTACCCCAGCGCTGCCAGCGCCCCCAGGAGGACGCCCGTCATGGTGCCGGGATCGGGGGCTCGGGGCGCCCGAGCGTGGCGCCCAGGCGGAGCAGGGTGCGGTCGCTTCCCGCCGGCCCCACCAGGGTGGCGCCCAGGGGGAGGCCATCCGCGCGAAACCCTGCCGGGATTGCCACGGCGGTCAGCTCGAGCAGGTTCACGAAGTTCGTGTAGTGACCGAGGGTGGAGTTGAGTCCGACTGGATCGCGTGCGACCGCCTGGATCGTGTAGGTGGTGGGAGTGGTGGGCAGGAGCAGGACGTCCATCTGGCTCCACTGCTGCTCGCTGGCGCGTCGCAGCGCGGTCAGCTCGTACAGACCGCGAAACGTCGCGACCCCGTCAATGGTCGCGCCGCGACGGATGATCTGGGTGACAGTGGGGTCCAGGTCGGCGGCGCCGCTCGCGATGTGGTGGCCGACCGCTGCGTAGCGCTCCGCGACCCAGGGACCCGCGTAGAGCAGTTCGGCGACCTGGCGAAACGGCGCGAAGTCGATGGGCACCAGCGTCAATCCGGTTCGCTTCGCCCGCTCGCACACGCCAGAGAAGAGCCGCTGGGCGTCGGCGTCGTCGCAGAACTCGAGCTGCTCGGGAGGGGGCACCCCGACGCGTCGGGGTCGAGCGACGGGCTCATCGAGCGCGACCGGGCGCGCGAACGGGTCCTCCCGGTCGTAGTGTGCCAGCGACTCGAGAACGAGCTCGGCGTCGGCGCAGGTCCGGGTGAAGATGGACACGCAGTCCAGCGACCGGCACGCGGGCACGAGGCCGCGAGTGCTCACCAGTCCGCACGAGGGCTTCAGTCCGACGATGTCGTTCAGCGCTGCTGGCACCCGTCCTGAGCCCGCCGTATCCGTGCCGAGGGCGAAGCCCACCCAGTCTTGCGCCACCGCCACCGCGGAGCCCGAGCTCGACCCTCCCGAGATGAATCGTGCATCGTGAACAGCGTGGCAAGCGCCGAAAGGGGATCGGGTTCCAACCAGCCCCGTGGCGAATTGATCCATGTTGGTCTTGCCGAGGAGGATGGCGCCGGCGTCGAGCAGCGACTGCACGGCGGATGCGGTCTGCCCCGGGGTGTAGGCGAACGAGGGACAGCCAGCGGTCGTGGGGAGGCCGGCGACGTCGAGGTTGTCCTTGACCGCGAAGGGTACTCCGAACAGGGGCTGCGGGACTCCGCCGCGCAGGCGGCACAGCGCCTCGTCGAGCTCGCGCAGCGCGGTCTCGACGGACACCGAGAGAATGAACGCTGGCTGGGTCTGGGCGGCAATGGCCGCGCAGCGCTGGCGGATCGAGTCGCGCGCGTACTGCGGATCCTGCGTGGCTCGAGCCACGTACTGGGCCAGAGAGGGGCTGGAGGGGTCCGGCGTCACGGGACCTCGGGGAGCGTCTCTGCGGGGGGCGACGACGCCGCGTTGACCGTGGAGCGGAGCACCAGGAGGGGTTGCCCGGCACTGACGCTGGCGCCCTGTTGGGCGATGACGCGTTCCACCACTCCGGGGTGGGGCGCCTCGACCGCGACCTCCATCTTCATGGACTCCAGGACCGCGAGCACGGCGCCCGCCGGCACGTGGTCTCCGGCGGCGACAGCGATTTGCCAGACACTCCCCGCCAGCGGCGAGTCGACCGTCTCGCAGCCCTCGGGGAGCTCGACCTCCTGGGGGGCAGCGCTCTCGACCTCCAGGGCCGAGAAGTTCATCTGGCCCGAGGCTTGCCAGCGCTCGCGCTCGGCATCGAAGGCCGCCTGCTGGCGCTGCTTGAAAGCCGCGATCGAGCTGGCCTCCGCTTCCAGGAAGCGGCTGTACTCGCTCAGCCGGAACGTCGCTTCCTCGATCTGCAGCGTGTGGCGACCGTGCAGGAAGTCGGCGCGGAGGTCGAGCAGCTCGGACGCAGAGACCGGGTACCAACGGATCTGGTCGAAGAACCGCAACAGCCACGGGTGTCCCGGGACGAACTCGCGCGTCTGGCGGAATCGATTGTAGACCGGGAGGGTGCGCCCGACGAACTGATAGCCTCCCGGGCCCTCCATGCCGTAGATGCACAGGTATGCCCCGCCGATACCCACGGCGTTCTCGGGGGTCCAGGTGCGGGCTGGGTTGTACTTGGTCGTCACCAGGCGATGGCGCGGGTCGACTGGAGTGGCGACGGGGGCGCCGAGGTACACATCGCCGAGCCCCAGCACCAGGTAACTTGCCTCGAACACGATGCGACGTACCTCGTCGACCGAGGTGAGGCCGTTGATGCGGCGGATGAACTCGATGTTGCTGGGGGTCCACGGGGCGTCCTTGCGAACCACCTGCGTGTAGCGTTCAATGGCGAGCTGGGTGGCGGGGTCGTCCCAGGACAGTGGCAGGTGCACGATGCGGGTCGGTACCTGCATCGCCTCCACCTCTGGAAGTGCCCCTTCCGCCGCCTCGAGCGCCTCGACGATCGCGGCGCTGTTGGTTCGTCGCGTGTCGAAGTGAACCTGCAGCGAGCGAATGCCCGGCGTCAGTTCGAGGACCCCGGGTACGCGCTCGCGCTCGATCCACTGCATCAGCGCGTGAACCCGGAAGCGGAGTCGCAGGTCGAGTTGCAGTGGTCCGTACTCGACCAGCACGTAAGCATCGCCCGCCCGGCGATAGACGACCTCGGGTCGGGTCCTGGTGGGGGGGAGATTGGCGAGGATGGGCGTGCCGCGGCGACTCGGCCAGGTGATCTCGATGGCGCCCTTGCGCTGATCGATCGCCCGATCCTGGTGCGCGACGGCGGCGCGCGCGGCTTCCTCGGTGGTCGGCACGAACCGGACCCGGTCACCGGGCTTCAGCTGCCCAATCTTCCACCGTTCGGCCTCGACGATCGTGGCCGGACAGACGAAGCCGCCCAGGCTCGGGCCGTCCGGGCCGAGGATGATCGGCATGTCTCCGGTGAAGTCGATGGTGCCGACCGCGTATGCCACGTCGTGGATGTTCGACGGGTGCAGCCCAGCCTCGCCGCCGTCGGCTCGCGCCCAGTCGGGCTTCGGTCCCACCAGGCGTACGCCGGTGCGCGCCGAATTGAAGTGGACCTCCCAGTCTGCAGCATAGAACGCTGCGATGTCCGCCTCGGTGAAGAAGTCCGGGGCACCATGTGGACCGTCCAGAACCCCGATCTCCCACTCATGCGTGAGGTGCGGGATCAGCTCGTCGGGTACCCTGGTGGGGGCCTGCGTTGCTGCGGTGGCGGGCGCGATCCACAGCGTATCACCCGCCACCAGGCAGCGTCCCCCGTGGCCCCCGAAGCGACCTAGAGTGAAGGTGGCGCGGCTGCCGAGATACTCGGGGACGTCGAGGCCTCCGCGAACGCAGACATACGCGCGCGCGCCCGCGTCGTTCATCGGGCCCAGTCGCAATACCTGTCCCGCACGGACCGTCAGGGGTTGCCACCGCGCGATGCGCTGGCCGTCCAGGGTTGCGTGGGTCTCGGCTCCCGTGAGCGCGACCACGCTATCGACGTTGAACCGCAGCGCTGGGCCCGTCGCCGTGCACTCGAGCCCGGTCGTGCCCGCGGTGTTGCCGACGATGCGGTTGCCGAGACGGAACGAGAGGTCATCCATCGGCCCCGAGGGCGGGATGCCGACGTTCCAGTAGCCGACGCGCCCGGGGTACTCTTGCACGGTCGTGTGGGTCCCGGGACTGACGATGTCGATGGTCGGCACCTGGTGGGGGAACCCGTCGAGCAGGCTGGTCGTGGCCCTCCCCGCAGCGAACTCCGCGCTGCTCACTATCGCGCGCAGGTAGCTGAGGTTCGTCTCGATGCCCGCGATGCGGGTTGCGGCGAGCGCTGCCCGCATGCGCTCCAGCGCGGCGGCGCGATCCGGCGCGATGACCAGTTCCTTGACGAGCAGCGGGTCGTAAAACGCGGTGACCTCGGTGCCCGTCTCGACCCAGCCGTCGCAGCGGACGTCGTCTGGGAGCTGGACGTTGGTGATCAGCCCCGCGCTCGGCTGGAACTGGCGGGCGGGGTTCTCGGCGTAGACGCGCACCTCGATGGCATGCCCCGCGGGACGGAGATCCAGCGCGCCGAGGTCGAGCTCACCGGCCGCTTGACGCAGCATCAGCTCCACCACGTCCACGCCCCAGACGAGCTCGGTGACGCCGTGTTCCACCTGGAGTCGGGTGTTGACCTCGAGGAAGTAGAAGTGCTCCGTGTCGACGTCGACGATGAACTCGACAGTGCCGGCAGAGGCGTAGCGAACCGTCTCCCCCAGGAGCCGAGCGGCGGCGGCCAGCTGGCGCCGGGTTGCGTCGGACAGGTGCGGTGCCGGGGTCTCCTCGACGACCTTCTGATTGCGTCGCTGAACCGAGCAGTCGCGCTCGCCGAGGGTTGCGATGCCGCCGCGCCCGTCGCCGAACAGCTGGACCTCGATGTGCCGCGCCCGGTTCACGTACTTCTCGAGCAGCACCCCCGCCTGTCCAAAGGCGTTCTGGCTCAGCCGCCGCACGGCGTCGAAGCGGGTCGCTAGTTCGTCCGCGCCATGGCAGATTTGCAAGCCGATGCCGCCCCCGCCAGCGGTACTCTTGAGCATTACCGGGTAGCCAATCGCATTCGCCTCGGCGAGGGCCGAGTCGAGGTCGGCGAGCAGCCCCGTGCCTGGCAGCAGCGGGACTCCGGTGCGGGCGGCGATCTCGCGCGCCTGGTGCTTGGCCCCGAAGGTGCGCAACTGCTCGACGGTTGGGCCGATGAACACAATCCCCGCGTCCGCCAGTTGCTCGGCGAACTCTGCGTTCTCGCTGAGGAAGCCGTAGCCGGGGTGCACCGCCTCTGCTCCCGTCTTGCGCGTCGCGGCGAGCACTGCGGCGATGTCGAGGTAGCTCTCGGCCGCGGGGGGCGGACCGAGGCGCACCGCCTCGTCCGCCAGGCGTACGTGGGGCGCGTGACGATCCGCGTCGGAGTACACCGCCACCGAGCCGATGCCGAGACGGCGCAGGGTGGCGAGGATGCGGCAAGCAATTTCGCCGCGGTTGGCGACCAGGACCTTGCGGAACATGGTGGAGGTCGTCAGTCCTGCGCCGCGGGCGCTCCGTCCCAAACGAGCAACCGGACCGGCGTTGGGTGGTAGGCGTTGCAGGGGTTGTTCAGCTGTGGGCAGTTGCTGATCAGAACGAGCACGTCCCGCTCGGCTCTCAGCTCGACGTACCGACCGGGCGCCGAAATGCCATCGGCAAACGTGAGGTCACCACTGGGCGTGACGGGAACGTTCATGAAGAAGTTGATGTTGTGCGTGATGTCTCGCTTCCCCATCCCCCGACCGTACTGCGCCAGGGCGAGGAGAAAGTTGTCACGGCAGTTGTGCATATGCTTCTTGTCCAGCGCGTACCGCATCTGGTTGGACTCCGCCGAGCAGGCCCCCCCGACCGTGTCGTGGCGCCCGCAGGTGTCGGCCACGATGGTGAGGAGGTCGTCGCCCTCGGTGGAGACGAGCGTGGTGCCCGCGGAAAGGTAGAGGTTGCCCTGGCGGCGGACGGTGTCGACGGCGCTGTAGCGGTTCGCCGGGTCGTGAAGATCGAAGAAGAGGGTGTCCACCGCCTGGTTTCCCTCCAAGTCGACGATGCGGAAGGTCTGCCCCTGGCGCAGTTCGTGGGTCCAGCCAACCCCGGCATCCAGTACCTCGTCGTGGATGGCGACTGTCGGATCGAGCTTGCTCTCTCGGAGTGTCATCGTGCCCTCACGCGAAGTAGAGATCCGTGAGCGCGAACGCTCGGGCATTCTCGGGTCGATGATTGAGAACGACGTCGTCTGCTGTGCGTGGCGGGGCGTCGAAGCAACGCACCCGGACGGGCGGTGGCGCGTACTGTGGCTTGGGGTCGAGCGGGTGGGGGGTGTTCGAAAGCACCACCAGCACATTCATGTCCATCCTCAGCGTGATGGAGGAGCCGGGCGGGGAGTTGCGGGGGACGTAGCGCAGCGTGCCGTCCTCCTCGACAACAACCTTCACGAAGAAGTTCATGTTGGCAACAATGTCGCGCTTTCCGAGCCCGTACTTGCCGAGCTCCGTCAGGAAGTTGTCGCGAGCATTGCGGATGTAGGCGTTCTGCCGCTGCTGATAGGTACCTACCCCGTAGCGGGCGAGTGCTTGGGCCGCATCCAGGGCACCCGTGACGGTGTCGTGCCAGCCGCAGGTGTCCTCGACGATCGAGCAGAGGATGTGCCCGAGATCCGAGTGGAGCGCGTGGCCCCGGGTCAAGAACGCGGTGAACTGCCCCTTGAGCGTGTCCGGCATGTTGTAGCGCTCGAGGGGATCGTCTGCGTTGTAGAAGAGTCCACTGACGCACGCTCCTCCCTCGGTGTCGAGTAGTTGGATGCCCTGACCGCGCCTCATCCGGCGCGACCACATCTGGCCGGGGTGGATGGTTTCTTCGTGGAATCCGGTCCTCGCAGCACCGGGGCCACCGCCATCGTTCGACATGTCCAAATCCCTCTTGGAAGTGCCGGGTCGTCCCGACGAAGGCCCTGTCGCGAGCTGGGTCGTCCCAGCTCGGGCCAGCCAAGGCGACGCGCTGATCAGGCGGCGTCGTCGGAAATGTGTACGGTTTGGGGTTTCGTTGTCGTTTCGCCTCCGTGAATCAGCTCCTCCAGCCGCCGCTTCGTGGCGAGGAACGGCCCGCTGAGGAACTGCTGCGGCGAGCGAGGCCGCGGCACGGGAACCTCGATGATCTCCACGATCCGCCCGGGATGGGCGCCCAGGACGACGATCCGATCAGCCAGGTAGATCGCCTCGTCCAGGTCGTGCGTGATGAACATGATGGTGACATCGACTCGTGTCCACAGATCGAGCAGGTGCGCCTGCATCTTGGCGCGAGTCTGGGCATCGAGCGCCCCGAAGGGCTCGTCCATGAGAAGGATCCGTGGGTCGTTCGCCAGCGCGCGCGCGATTGCCACCCGCTGCTTCATGCCGCCGGAGAGCTGCTGAGGATAGTGCTGGGCGAAGCGTGAGAGTCCGACCACTTCCAACCAGTGCGCGGCCGTTTGCCGGGCCTGGCGGCGCCCAGCCCCCTTCATGCGCGGGCCGAACATCACGTTCTGCTCGACCGTCAACCATGGGAATAGGGTGTAGCCCTGGAAGACCATGCCGCGGTCGGCGCCGGGGCCGGTCACGGGCGTGAAATCCGTGTAGACCTGTCCGGTGGTGGGGTGGTCGAGGCCCGCCAGGATACGGATCAAGGTCGACTTCCCGCAACCCGACGGACCGATCACGCTCACCAACTCGCGGTGCCGCACATCGAACGTGACGTGCTCGAGCGCCGTCACCGGTCCCTGGCCACTGTCGAAGATTCGCGTCACCGAATCGACCGCGAGCACCGATTCACGACCGGCCAGCTCCGCGAGCCGCTGCCGCACCGGCTCGCTATGCTCGCGATAGTCGGGGAGCTCGATCTGGCCGTCAGGTCGCACTGGACGCCTCCCGTGAGAGTGACTTGTTGAGAGGTGCCGAGGAGGCCCGTTCCCGCGCCGAGGCGGCTCGCCGTCCTCCCCACACCCGGGCCTTGATCTTCAAGAGGGCGGTGCTGCCGCTCTCCCAGGGGAAGAGGAAACGGCCGAGCGCAGCTAGCACCTGATCCGTGCACAGGCCCACAACACCGATGATGATGATGCCCGCGTAGACGTTGTCGAAGTGCCGGTACCGTTGCTGCTGGTAGAGGAAGGCGCTCAGCCCCGACTTCTCCCCGATGAGCTCGGCGACGACGAGATAGGTCCACGCCCAGCCGATCAGGATCCGCATGTCGTTGTACAGCCGCGGTAGAGCCCCCGGAATGACGACTCGGGTGAGGAGTTGTCGCGTGTTGGCCCCGAGCGTCTGGGCCGCCTCCAGGAGGGGGGTCTCGACGCGGCGAGTGGTGTTCGCGACGATCAGCACCATCTGGAAGAAGGTGCCGATGAAGATGATCGTGACCTTGGGCGCTTGACCCAGACCGAAGACTGCCACCGCGAGCGCGCCAAAGACGGGCGCGGGCATGTAGCGGACGAAGTCCACGGACGGCTCGAAGAGCCGCGCGAAGAGACTGAAGGTGCCGCACAGGATGCCCAGCGGCACCCCCAACAGCGCGGCATAGGCAAACCCCCAGAAGATCACCTGGCAGCTCATCCAGAGGCTCTCGTGCAGCCAGTAGTCGCCGCGCCTTTGCGGTTCCGTGGTGAAGGCGGTGTACAGCGCGCGAGCGACCTCGTGGGGCGCCGGCAAGTAGATGGGGTTGGCAGGATGTCCGGTTGCCAGCGGTGCCCCGGCGGCGGCGAGTTCGGCGTTGCGCGCCGCGAAGACCGCGCGCTCGACGCGCTGCTCCGGGGCGATGTAGTCGTAGGTGCCGGGCACGGCGGGGTCGCCGGGGTCGACGACGAGTACCTCGGGATGCCAGATGAAGGGCACGTAGGAGACCGCGCACCAGACCGCCAGGGGAAGCAGGAACGCGAGCGCCCCGACGATGACGCGAGCCTGATGCGGCAGTGGCTTGTGGACCGCGAACCACTGCCGAACGCCCCGGCGCCGGCGCCGGCCACCGGGGGCGTAGAAGCTGATGTCAGTCTCGCGTGCGCTGCCCATGGCTACTTCTTCTTGGCGAGTGCCTCGACCAAGCTCCCGTCGATGTACTGATCGATGGGCATGTTCTTCTTGTAGACGTCGTTGTCGACGTTGAACTGATCGACGATCTTGCTAGACCCGTACAGCGACTCCAGTCCCTCGCCCTTCTGGAACGTCTTCACGTTCTCTTCCAGACTCATGATGTAGGTGCCACTCATCAGTTTCCTGTACTCGGCCGGTTCGAGCCCGACGCGCGCGGCCATGATCTTTGCCGCCTCGTCCAGGTTCTTCTCGTCGCGCACGAAGTCGGCGACGCGGAACCACACTGCGACCACCTTCTCCCAGTCGGCACGCCGTTCCTTGAGGCTCTGCGGATCGACGCAGAGCAGGTCGTAGATGATGCCCTTGACGTCGGCGCTGGTGAAGATCGCCTTGGATCCCGGGACTGACTTCAGCGCCTGACCGCTGTGCGGCTGCCATGCCACGATGGCATCCACGTTGCCGCTGCTCAGAGTCTGCGGGGTCTGATCCGTCGGGACATTGGTGATCTTGATGTCCTTGTCGGTCAGATTGGCAGACTTGAGGGCGTTCATCAGCAGGAGATGGCTGACGAAGCCGACTTCGACGCCGACGGTCTTACCCTTGAGCGCGGCCGCGTCGGCGATTCCGGGCTTGGCCACGACCATGTCGTTGCCGTTGCTATAGTCGTTGATGAGGATCGCCACGCTCGCCTTGCCGCTGGAACCCGTGACGAGCATGTCGCCGTTGGTGACCGTGACGGCATCCACCTTGCCGGCGGAGTAGGCGTCCATCGAGGGGACGTACTCGAACCACTTGAACTCGACGTCGACTCCGGCCTCCTTGAACCACCCCTTCTGGATGGCGATTTCCCACGCCACCCAGCCCGGCCAGTCGCTGTACGCGATGGTCAGTGCCTTGCCGTCGGCAGCGGGCTTGCCCGGCGCGGCCTTCCCCGATGCGGCTGGGGCCGCGCTCGCGGCCTGCTGTTTCTCCTCGCTGCCCGCGCCCGCGGACGGCGTGCTCTTGCTGCAGCTCACCAGGAGGAACCCGGCGAACAGGGAGACGAGGATGAACGAGAGGGCGTTTTTCATAGCGGTGGGTCCTTTCCCCGAAACATCGAGGTCACGGGAAGTATCGAGGGACGGAGGTTGCTCCAGTGTTTCGGGGCGGGTTCTCTCGCGTCACGTGTCGTCGCGGCGTTTGGCAAAGAAGGCGAAACCAGGTTCGGGGTAGATGAGGCCGATGGATCCCTGGCTGTCGCTGGTCGTCGTTGGTGCCCACCTCCGTGGTCAACCTCTCAACCATGAGCTCACGAGCCTGGGCGCGGAGTTCGTGCGCGCCTGTCGGACAGCGCGGGTCTATTCGCTCCACGCACTCCCCGGGCGGTTGCCCAAGCCGGGCCTCGTTCGGGAGGCAGCCGGTGGATCGGCGTTCGACGTCGAGGTCTGGCGTTTGCCCCGCGAGCGGGTCGGGGATTTCATCGCTGGCGTGCGTGCGCCGCTCTGCATCGGGTCGGTGGAGCTGGACGATGAGACCTCCGAGCTCGGTTTCCTCTGCGAGGCCTACGCGGTGATCGACGCGGAGGACATCTCTGCATATCGGGGCTGGCTCGCCTACCGGTCTGCGGTGGAAGGTGGCGTGACCGTGTAGGGGCGGCGCGGGGAACTCGAAAGCGCTCCTGGTGGTCTGCTCCGCGTCAGGGTCGCAATCAGCGCTCGGCCGGGTCCGGGGGGCCAGGTACGGTAGTACTGGCGCCGGGTGTTTCGCGGAGCTGCTGCTCCTCGTCAAGCTGTGTCGGCGGCGCCACTGAGTGGCCCAACGGTCACTGTAGTGGTCGCCCAGGTTTCCGCCATCCGTGCCTGGGTCTCCCTTGCCAAGGGGGTTGTCGCCGTCGACAATGACAACCGAGGGGGGTGAGAAGTTGAGCGATCCACAGCAGGTCGACGCGGGACACATCTCCTTTCTCGAGCTGATCCGCGTCATCTCCACCGTGGCAGGCGCGCCGTTCGCCGCGGGCGCGCTCCTGAAGACCGGACTCGGAGTCGCGAAGCAGGTGAAGGCGACCCAGCTTCCCGACTTCGCCGCCTTCGTCGCTTCGGTGGAGGCGGGCAACAACCTGATCGCCAGCTTCGAGGGGCGGGCGAGGTACTACCGCGATGGTGTGTTCGGGTTGCCCACCTGCCCGTTCGCGCAATCCATCCAGGCGTATCGTGGGTTTGTCGGTGCGATGCCAGGCGAGTACGGCGCCGTCACGGATCAGCTCAATCGCCGGAGCTCCTCCACCGAGAAGCTGCGCGTGGGGCAAGGCGCTGCGGTGAGCCCGTTCTGTGGTGTCCACCAGCCACTGCGGAGCGCCCTGGCGGAGACTGTCCTGGTGGGGGGGAAGCCCCTCGTCGTGTACCAGCTTGGATGCAAGTCGGGAGCTGGAGTCAAGGGCCTCAGCGCTGGCCTCATTGCAGAGACGGGGATCGAAAGCCAGCTCGTCGAGGAGGTCCTCGACGAGAACATGTGCTGCTACTGCGTGCGTGTCAGTGAGTAGGTGAGGGACTGCGTTCCTGGGGCTGTCGATCGCCTGACTCGACTGCGCTAGGGTCCCGGCACCTGGCCATGGGAGGTCTCCGCTCGTCGTCGTTCTCGGTTCTGTTGATCAGGCTGGGCGCGCTGGTCGCTTCCTGTGGCGGTCCACTCGTCGTGCACGCCACGGGGCGTGGGCTGCTCGATGACCGCGTGCTCTTCGCGCTGACCTTCGCCCCGGTCGGGTTCATCGTCGTCGGGGCGTTGACGTTGCGTGATCAGGAGCGTGCCAGTCGCCTGGACCAGGTGCTGGTCGGGCTCGGTCTGGTGGGGGTGGCCGGGCTGACTGCAGAGAACGCATTTGCCATCTGGCAGTGGGTGGAGCAGGGGTCCCTCGCCAACCCGGTTCTCGTTGGTGTGGGTATCGCCATTGGCACGATCAGCTCCCTGGGATATGGCGTTGCGGCGCGGAGTTACTGGGGCGACGCGGCCCCGCGCTCGGTGCCGAGCGCGCAGGGGAGAGGCGGTGGGTCCGATCTCGATGCCTGGGCGGTCACCGTCATCGGGCTCTCGTTCGTGACACTCAGTCTGTTCATCCTGCCGCGTAACCCGCGGCTCGCACTCCTGACGCTGCTCTTCTTTGGCGCCTGTGCAGCGATGGGGTGGACCACTCTCAGGCGGAGGCGCAATTATCGAGACCCGCGCCGGCCCCGACAGCGCATTGTCGGCGGGGTCCGCTACCGCACATCACGCGCGCGACTCACCGCGCTCTTCGGGGGTGGCGCGGCATTCTGTGGGGCGTTGGCGGTGCTCGGTGAGCCCTTTCCGCCGTGGCTCGTTGGCGTGCTGTGGTTGCTGGCTGGAGCCGGCGGGATCCTCACGCTCGGCGGTGTGTTCGGCTGGCTACCAGAGACCTATCTCGAGCTGCGTGACCGCGGTCTCGTGGTCGGCTCCCGCGGGGCGACGGTTACGGTGCCGTGGGACTCGATCAGTGGCGTGGCGGCTGCGGAGATCCACGACAACCCGGTGCTCCTCGTGCGGATCGCCGACCTGGAGACGCTCCACATCGCGCCCACCACTGCCCGAGAGCGCACCTTCACTCGACTCCGCTCCAATGAGCGATGGGTGGGCGCGCCCCTGATGCTGATGACCTCCCATCTCGGGCTCGACCTGCCATCCCTGGTCGAGGCAGTGACGCGCTACGCGCGGGAACCGGAGGCGCGCGTCGAGCTCGGCCCCTCTGGCTTCCCTAGCTGAGGGGCCTTCGAGGGGCGGGCGCGCCGCGCCGTCACTCGCGGGACGTGCCCAGCAGACCAGCGCGCATCGCCCAGTAGAAGAGGAGCGCCACGGAGCTGGCAGCGGCAGCCACGTAGGTGAGCCCCGCCGCGTCCAGCACGCCATTGATCGCTGCAGCTTCGCGCGGAGTACGAACGATGCCCAGTTGATGCAGCGCGCGCTTGGCCCGTGCAGAGGCGTCGTACTCCACCGGCAGCGTGACCAGCGTGAAGACCGTGGAGGTCGCGAAGAGCAACACGCCCAGCAAGGCCAGCGCGTGGCCGAGACCGCCACCTGCACCCAGCACGATGCCCGCGATCACGATCCAGGGGCCCAGGGAGCTTCCCAGGTTGGCCGCCGGCACGATCGCGCTGCGCATCCACAGTGGGACGTAGGCGCGCGCGTGCTGAAGAGCGTGGCCCGCCTCGTGGGCGGCGACCCCCGCAGCGGCTGCGTTCCTGCCGTGATAGACGTCGGGGCTGAGGGCCAGAGTTCGGGTCAGGGGGTTGTAGTGGTCCGACAGGAAACCGGCGTGCTCAACGATTTCCACGTTTCGAATCCCGCTGGCGCGGAGCACGGCCTGCGCGACATCGCGCCCGGCCAGACCGGTCTGCAGGAGAACGCGTTGCCCGGCAGCAAACCGCTGGCGCACGAGCCAGGACACGGCGCCCGAAAGCGCCATCGTGCCGATGAGAATGGTGAGGTAGAGAGGATCGAACAGCATGGATCGACTCGCGTGTGTGTCTACGTGGGCAACGTAATCACCCGGCGCGGCTCGACAAGTCCGGGCACGGTCTGGCCGGAGCGTCAGGCTCGGGGGAGAAGCACCTCGCCCGATGACGATGGTCGCGGCTGCAAGGCTCGTTGCCCGGGAGCGACCGGGTGATCAGAAGCCCAGACGATCGACGACGGGCGGCGCCGAGCGTCGAGTTCTCCGTTGCACCACGGTCCGACATCCCGGACGGAGTCGCTGGTGCCCACTGGCGTCGGCGACCAGCGGCGGATCACAGGGTTCCCGGACCGAGGACTCGCACCCCGCCAGGAGCACCTTGTTGCCGTCGGCGTCGTAGAAGTACGCGGGACTGCAGTGGCCCGGTTCCACCGGGGGAAGTGCGCCCACGGAGCGCTGCCTGATGCTCCCCGCCGAGGTCTCGAGTCGTTGTTCCATTGCCAGCAGTCGGGATTCGAGCTGGGCGACTCGCGCCTCGAGGATTCGCACTCGCTGGACCGAGACCGCGTCGGAGGCGGCCCGGGGGGCGGGGGCGATGCTCGTTGTCAGAACGATCGCCGCCCCGCCGAGGATCAGGGCGAGGGGCGGGCGGATGTTGGCGCGCGTCCACATGCGAGAATGGTATCGGGGAACGGTGGGCGCCTCCACGGTGACGGGTAGGTTCGTTGTTTTTGCGTGCTTCTGCGCTCGGACCGTCCCGGTGCGTGCCGATCGGGGGACGTGCGGCGGGGCTGGTTGCTGCCACACGTCTCGCGTCCTCTCTCTGGAGCTCGAGGCTGCTGGAGCCAAGAATCAGTGGAAGAAGTCGGGCGGTTCACCCGCGGGAGCCAGTGGTGCGGGTGCACCCCCCGTCGGTTGCGGGGGCGGTGCGGGGTCGAAAGCTGGTGCGATGTCGCCGGCCAGGGGTGGCTCGGGCTCGGGAGTCGGCGTGGCCCCCTCGGTGGTGCGCAGAGTGGGCGGCGACTCCTGTCTGGCTCCCGGCCAGGAGTCGGAATGCGCCTCCCCCGTCGCGCTGCCGTGCGGCGTCGGAGGGGGGGAGTCTTCGTGGTACGGTAGCGGAGCGGCTCCTGCCAACTCCTGGCGATGGCACGCTGTCACCAGCAGTACACCCGTCGCAATGAGCATCGGGTACGCGACGCGGCGCGCGGTGGGACGGGGTCGAGGCGGGGACTGTGCAAGCCGGGCCATGATGGGGCAACGATGGACGGTCCTACATCTTACACCATCGACTCGGCGGGCTGACGGTCAGTGCGTGACTTCGATCCGCCGACCCGTGGGCGGAGTCACCAGCCGGTTCGACGCGGTCACTGCCCCGTCCTCGGCGTCGGCGTGCTAGACCTGGCCCATGGGAGCCCTGGCGCGCGGCGGGTGGACTGCTCTTTGGTTGGGATTCGGGTGCTGGGCCTGTGCGGGGGCCGATCACGACTCCACCAACCCCCCGAGTACCGACGGCGGAACCGGCGGCGACGCGCCAGTGACCGGGGGGGCTCCGGCGAGTGGTGGGTCGAGCGTCCAACCGGCGTCTGGCGGTGTCCCTGCTGGTGGAACCACTGGAGGAGCGACGGGCGGAGCAGCGCTGGGGGGGGCTACGGGCGGCTCCGCCGCGGGTGGTTTCATCACGGGAGGCGCTGCGACCGGAGGCGAGCCCACCGGGGGCGACTCCTTCGGAGGGACAGGGACCGGCGGGGTGCCAGGCGGGGCTGGGACCGGGGGCGCTGGGACCGGGGGCACTGGGACCGGGGGCGCTGGGACCGGCGGAGCTGCATCGGGCGGCGTGGATCCGTTGGTGGAGCTCGAGCGCTACCTAGAGCTCCCCCGCGCCAGCCGTCCACCCTTGCCCGAGCAGGATTTCGCGACGGTAGCCCTCTCGGCGGCGCAGGTCGGACAGGCCCAGGCACTGCTCTGGGACGATCACGTGACGCAGATCCAGGATGAGCGCCAGGCTGAGCACTCCGCCCAGGCGATCACCCTCGGTGACGCGACGCTGCGCTACGAGTTTCTCTCCTTTGGCGAGACACCACCGGAAGGGCGTAGCCTCTACCTGTCCCTCCACGGTGGGGGTGAGGCGGCCCCCTCAGTCAACGACGATCAGTGGGCGAACCAGCTCCAACTGTACCAGCCAGAGGAGGGGATCTATCTCTGTCCACGCGCGCCCACCGACACCTGGAACCTGTGGCACCAGGATCACATCGACCCCCTCTTCGAGCGTCTGATCGAGAACTTCGTCGTGCTCGAGGGGGTCAACCCCAACCGCGTGTACGTCATGGGCTACTCTGCAGGGGGGGACGGGGTGTACCAACTGGGGCCCCGGATGGCCGACCACTGGGCGGCAGCTGCGGCGATGGCCGGGCACCCCAACGAGGCGCAGCCACTCAGTCTTCGCAACATCGGCTTCACCATTCATGTCGGTGAACTGGATACCGCCTATGACCGCAATCTGGTTGCGGTCGACTGGCAGCATCAACTCGAGCAGCTACAACTCGATGACCCAGGAGGGTATGAACACTACGTCGAGGTGCATCCGGGCAAGCCCCACTGGATGGACCTCGAGGATGCGGTCGCGGTGCCTTGGATGGCGGCGTTCACCCGCGATCCCGTGCCGGAACGAGTCGTCTGGTACCAGGACGACGTCACCCACTCGCGCTTCTACTGGCTGGCAGATCCGAACCCCACCCGCGAGACCATGATCCTGGCCCGGATCGCCGAGCAGACAGTGGAAATCGACAGCGCTGACGTGGGCTCGGTCATCGTGCGGCTGCGCGACGACATGCTCGACCTCGACCGGGCGGTGACCATTGTCGCCAACGGCGCGCCCGCTTTCACCGGGGTCGTTCCGCGGACCATCGCCATTCTCTACCAGACGCTTGCCGAGCGCGGCGACCCGGCGCTGGTGTTCTCGGGTGAAGTGGTCGTCACCTGGTAGCTTGCGAGGGCAGCAAGCGTCGCGATTGTGGGGGGCGTGGGGGGCTGACGCGCTGCTTCGGGAGCCTGGAGGAGCTGCCGCCCCGGGGCAACGCAGTCGGACCTCTTCCCGGGGCAGGGACGATTCACGCGATCGGTGCCGGCCGAATGTGCGAAGGTCGAGTGGTCGTGCTCGGGGGAGCGCGGCGCTCTCCCGAGGATGCTCCGAGATGATCCAAACCACCTGCCGCGCTCTCTTCACTTGCCTTGCGCTATCGACGCTCGCCGGCGGCTGCGCGCGGGCGGCCACCCCGGTGCCCCCCGAATCGCCCCTGCTGCCGCTGCGGTCGGTTCGGCTCTACGAAACTGGCGTGGCGTACTTCGAGCGCAGCGGCACGTTGACGGTTGGTGACGGGACTACCCTGCCAGTCCCCGCGGCGCACATCGACGACGCCCTGAAGTCACTGGTCATCATCGGCGGGGAGGCGGGCGCCACGGTCGATGGGCTCGAGTTCTCGTCGTTGGTGACTTCGGGCATGGCGCGGGCGCTTGCGGGACTGCCCAAGGACGCGGACTCCCCCATCGAGTATGTCGCTCTGCTCTCCAGTCTCGAAGGGGAAGAGGTTGCCGTCGTCGCACGGGGAAGCACTACCGTTGGTCGCGTCGTGGATGTCGTCGAGCGGCCGCGAGCGGCGACGGAGAGCGCCGGCGACGCCGAGGATGGGGAGACGGCTCCCCCCGATCCCCCGGAGTACGAGTTGCTGCTGGTCACCAAATCCAGCACCATCCATCGCTTCCCTCTCGACGCGGTCGATACGGTGAAGCCGCTCACCGCCGTGGCGGCGTCGCGGCTTGCCCTGGCGGTCAGCTCGATGGCTCCCCGCGCCGCGCAGGCGCGTCGACTCCTGCGGGTGATGGCGGCGTCGCGGGGGCCGGTCACTCTCGGGTACGTCGCGGAAACGCCCCTCTGGCGGACGACGTACCGCATCGTCCTGGGCGACGATCGGGAGCACGGGACAGTGTCCGGTTGGGTATTGCTCCACAACGACACCGACGAGGACTGGCGTCGGGTCGCTGTCGAGCTCGTCAATGGTCGGCCAGACTCATTTCTCTTCCCGCTGGCCGCACCCCGCTATGGTCGGCGTGAGCTCGTGACGCCGGAGGCCCCGCTCTCCACGGTGCCGCAATTGCTCGACCAGACACCGGACGCCATGTGGGGCGACCACGCCGACCTCGAGTACGAAGCGGGTTACGGCGGCGGCACTGGACAGGGATATGGAGCGGGGTACGGGCGCCTGGGCGGATCGCACCGCTCGCGCGCGCCTCGGGTGCGCACGGGCCACACGACGCTCGATGCTCGTGACGTGTCGAGCGAACTGCTCGAGGTCGGCGACCTGGCAGGCGTGGACCAGGCGACGGGGGTCGAGGCGGGGGCTCTCTTCGTCTATCAGCTGCCGCGACCGCTGGACCTGCGCGCCCACGGGTCCGCTTTGGTTCCCTTCGTTCAGCGGGAGGTCACGGCGCGGCGAATCACGATCATCGATGAGGATCCCCAGCGACCCCGGATGGGTATCCTCTTTCGGAACGATACCGGACAGACGTTGCCCGGGGGCCCCCTCGCGGTGTTCTCTGCTGGGGGGTTCGCCGGTGAATCCGCGCTGAACCGACTCAAGCCCGGCGAGCGTCGCTGGCTGTCCTATGGTGCCGATATCGACGTCGAGGCCAGCGCGGTCACCCGAGAATCCTCCGACGAGACGAAATACGTTCTGTTCGTGAGTGGGCGTCTCGAGGAGCACTTCCTGCGTCGTGAGCACCGGGTGTACTCGATCGAGAACCGCGGCGGCCAGGACCGCACCGTGCACTGGCGAGTCGACGTGGTCAACAACACGCGCATCGAGGGGGCCGACGCCGTGGAGTTCGACCGACCCAGCGCGTCGCAGCGGGTCGTGTTCGAGGTCCCCAAGCGTCAGCGGTTCAAGCGCGAGGTAACGATCGAGCAGGGGCTCAGTCGGGCGTATTCCGTGCAGAACATCGACGAGGAGCTCGTCCAGCGGCTGCTCGCCGCCCCGGCCCTTCCCGAGGAGCAGCGGAGCGTGCTGCGTGACGCGCAGACGCGCGTTCAGTCTCTGAGCGCGGCGCGGAAGGCGACGCAGCAGGTGTCGAAGGCGATCGAGACGATTGCCGGCGACCTGGACCGACTCCGGGAGCACCTGAAAGCGCTTGGTGATGGCGATGGAGGAGCAGCGAGACCCCTTGTCCAGCGCGTGTTGCAGACTGAAGATCGGCTCGATGTCGAGCGCCAGAAGCTGGCGCCGCTAGAGGAAGCCGAGACCGCCAGGCTCGAGGCGCTCCGGGAAGTGCTGGCGAGCCTCGATGGCGCCGCTCCCGAGCCGAAGGAATGAGGGCTGCCATCCTGTCGTGAGTGGCACGACGCGATCTCACTCCGGACTGGGATTCGCCTGTCAGATGCTGTAACAGGCTCGTCATGCGCGCCCTCGCCATGCTTCCCCTGGTCCTGATTGCCGCCTGCTCGAAGAACAGCCAATCCCCCGCACCGGCGGCTGCGGGGGGCGCGGCCGGGGCTCCCGTTGTAGCTGGTGGAGTTGGCGGGACCGAGCCGGTTCCCACCTGCCCGGATCCGATCGACCTGGGGGTGCGTCTGGTCGGGCGGTACGACGGATGCGTCGAGGGAGCGGCGCGGATGAGCTGGTCGGGTAGCGGATTCGTCGCCCGCTTCGCCGGGACTGGCCTGTCGATGACGGTCGACGATTCGGCCAACTACTACACCGTTGTGGTCGACGGGGTGGTGGGGGAGCCGCTCGTCACGAGCGACGGCGAGGCGACTTACGAGCTTGCCGCGGATCTCGACGACGGCAACCACCGGGTCGAGGTGTATCGTCGCACCGAGGCCAGCCAAGGGGCGGCGTTGTTGCGGGCCGTGGACGTCGAGGGAGGCGAACTGTTGCCCCCTCCAGAGGGTCCCGACCGCCGGATCGAGGTGATCGGTGACTCCATCACCTGTGGCTACGGGAACGAGGGGGCCGACACCTCCTGCACCTTCTCGCCTGACACCGAGAACCACTACCTCACCTATGGAGCGATTCTGGCACGGCAGTTCGATGCCGAGCTGTCGACGGTGGCGTGGTCTGGCAAGGGAGTCGTGTCCAACTACGGCGGCGATCTGTTCAACCCACTTCCTGCGCTCTATGAGCGCGCCGTGCCCAACGATGCGGCGAGTCGCTGGGGCTTCGAATGGCAGCCTCACGCGGTGATCATCAATCTGTCGACCAACGACTACAGCACCAACAACGACCCGGAGGACGCCGACTTCGTCGCTGGCTACGTGGCCCTGTTGACCACCATTCGCCGCCACTATCCCGATGCCACCATTCTTTGCACCGTGGGGCCGATGCTGTCGGGTAGCGATCTGGCGACAGCGGAGGAGAACATCGCGGCGGCGGTCCAACGCCGCCAGCAAGCGGGGGACGAGAAGGTGCTGGCCTACGAGATGACGACCGACAATCCGGAGCCAGCCTGCGACTGGCACCCGAACCTAGCGACGCACCAGGCGATTGCGGACGAACTAGCGGTCCCGCTGGCGGACGCGCTCGGGTGGTAGTCGACTGCGCTGCGGTGGGTTTGGCGCATCAGGACGAGACGCCGAGCCGACGCAGGACCTCCAGCAGACGCCATAGGAACGACTCGCGAAATGCCTGGGCGGCGGCGACCAGCTCTACCTGTTCGGCGGCGGCCCACTCGCGGATTCGCGCCAGCTCGCCGGCATCGAACCAGGCTCCGTGACGTGGACAGACATCGACGTCTACGTGCTCTTCGCTGCCCTCGGCTCGAGGCCAGGGGACGAGGAGCAACCGGTCCAGACAGATGGGGCAGCGGCGCGCCGGAGCCTTGCCTCCACTGACCCGATAGACTTGCTCGGGAGCTACCTCACGTTCGGGGCGGAACGCGCGCATCACAGCGAGGGGGAGCGTCCACGCGCAGAGGGTGGGCTCGTCCACCCACACTCCTTTCGAATCTGGACAGACGTGAACGGTGAGGGAGTCGACCACGTTGGTGCGGAGATCGCTAGAAGCCACGGGTGAGCGCATGGACCGAGGTTACTCGAGCCCGTCGCCACGGCGGCCAGGTTTTTGCGGCATGGAGTGATCTCGCCCAGCGCGGCTCGAGGAAGCCGTGAAGTGAGGCTCCGCGGCGCGGGTGGGATTGGATGGCCGGTCATCGAGGATGGCCGTCGCCACCCGATGGACGACATCGAGGCCGCGCGGAAAGATGCACCGCCGTACGGGTACCCGCTCGGCCACTCGAGCGAGGATCGCGAGCTGTTGCTCGAGGCGCTGCGCTGGTTCGAGACCCAAGCGAAATGCGGATGCCACGAGCGTCATCGCGGCGTCGGCTGGCTCGAGGGCTTCGAAGTGTACGCGGGACCCGCGCCGGTCGTGGCTGGTGAGCAGGTACACGGCGTTCAGGGGTTGCTCCTCTCCGACGAAGGGGACCGCGTCTCCGACCCGATGCTTGTCCGTTGTTCCGTCGAGCGGTCGGGTGACCGCCCCAGGCAGCACCGCGCCGATGGCCTCTCGTTGAAGTCGCAAGCCGGGGTAGCCGGCGATGGCGACGATGCCATCGCCGGTCGCCACGAGCCCGAGGCAGTCGTCGCTCACCAGTGGCAGTCCGCGCCCGCCGAGGGCTCCGGCGATGGTGGACTTGCCACTGCCACTGGGGCCGAGGAAGGCTAGGACGCCCCGCTCGCTGGCCACCGCGGTGGCATGCAGCGCTTCCACCCCGGCCAGAAACAGCGCCCGCGGGATCACGTGATCGAGCAGCAGATGTCGCCAGCCGACGAACGTCGAGTCGCTCAGAAAGCAGCGGATCCAGCCGCCATCAGGGGCGATCCAGAAGGTGACGAGTGGGCCGAACTCGAGGCTATAGCAGTAGTCGCTGCCGGTGACTCGCAACCACGGGGTGGTCGGTGGGGCGTGGCGCCTGGGCGTTCCCGGTAGCACGGGTGCGGGACCGAGGCAGTACGCGATCGTCAGTGGTGGCGCCGCATGTTCGTGGTCGCCAGCGGTTGCCAGGGGGAGCTCGGGGAGCGGCTGGGTGCTGGCGATGAGTCGCCCGTAGGCACGATATCTCACTGCAGGTGTCCTCGCAGCCATCCCGCCACGAGCGCGACGGCCCGCTCGCGTGTTCGGAGCACGGCGCGGTGGCGCTCAAGGACCGCGGTGACGATCTCGTCGAACGTCCGGCTGCCGTCACACAGTTCGAGCGTGGTGCGGCGAATGGCGCCCTTTGCGTTGAGCCTCGGACGGGCGTCGGCGCGAACGCGCTCGAGGTGGCGGCGACTGACCAGGGTGCTGGCCAGCGAGGTCTGCTTGCTCACCATGTGCTCCTGTCCGCCCTCCTCGAGTCGCGCGACGCTCCAGGCGTAGAACTGCTGCGCCGGGCGAACGAAGCACGAAACGCGCCATCCCAGCACGGAAGCGACGGGGAGGGGGGTGGCCAGGGAGGTAGAGGAGCTCCCGATCGATTGGGGCAACGGCGAGCGGCGAGTTGGTCAGCTCCGCGTCCGTGCCCAGCCGTGCCACGAACCAGCAGCCGAGTCCGTCCCATCGTCCTCGCGCTCCACGTAGCTCGGCGGAGCCACCCACCTGGGGCGGGTGCTCGTCACCCAGCTGAAGCGTGGTCACGTGCCCGGGGTTGGTCCGAAATTGGTGTGGCTCCAGCTTGATCCTGCGTGGGTCGGGGCGCAGCATCTCGACGAATGGCGTCAAGTCCAGCGGCCGAGCGGCGCGCTCGATCCGCGCGATCTGCTCCGCCACCGCCGGGTGCTCGACGCCCGCGCACCAGAGCTCGAGTCGGTCCGGCAGCAGATGTCCCGTCGGCTTGAGGAGGCGTTGTCGTGCGTCGGCGCAGACGGCGAGCATTCCGGCGCCGACCCCGAAGCTGGCCACCTGATCCAGCACCACGACGTCGGCGCGCTCGGGCAACACGACCTCGGTCGAGTGCCCGGCGAAAAACTGGAAGCGATCGTGGAATGCACTCTTCTGGGTCGTGTTGCGGGCCACTTCGAGCATCTCGCTCTCGTCGATGCAGTAGACGCGCGCCGCCCCTGCTTCACAGGCCAACAAGCCCAGGATGCCCGTCCCTGAACCGAGGTCCACCACGACGTTGCCGGGGCGGACGACCTGGGCGAGCGCACGGCGGTAGGCCGCAATGCGGACATGATCCGCCGGGTACCGCGCGTGTTCTTCCAGCACCGCCGTCATCTTGGAGATCCGCCGGGGGGCGCGAGGGAAGCTCCACTTTGCCACCAAGCGTCGAGCCCGTACAGCGCCCAGAGCGGCCAGGGTGAAATCTTCGGATCACCGCGGCGGTAGTCTTGCAGCGCCTGCCGCGCCACCGCGGCGAAGATCCAGTCCGGGTGATCGGCGTTGCTCCACGACGCGAAGGAGCGGTCGATTTCCGGCGCGGCCAGCGTCAGGGAGAAGAGATGCGAGAACTCGACCTTGTCTCGGCGGAGCCGGATCCGATCGGGGAGGATACCCCGCAGGGCCCGCCGGAGGATCGCCTTGTCGCCGAGCGCCCCTTCCAGTTCAGTCTCTGGCAGGGCCAGAGCGAACTCGACCAGACGGCGGTCCAGGAATGGGTGCCGCACCTCGACTCCCGCCCGCGTGTGGTGCCGCTCCTCGACCTCCAGCGCGTGGACGTTCCACGCCGCGGTTCCCCGTCTCCAGCGAGCCTCGTGGGACCAGTCCCACGCGCCGCTGGGGCTCCGCGCTTCCAGACGATCCAGAAGATCGATACGTAGCACGAACGCCGGGTTCAGCCATCGTGGCAGGCGCGCTCGCCAGCGCTGCCGGGTGAGCGCGCCCAGTCCGAGTCGAGCCGAGCCGCGGAGCGCCAGCTGACCCAGGCTGGCGCGGATCGTTCGTCTCCCTACGTGGCTCAGTGCCGAGGTCAGCTCGACGAATCGTCCCTGCCGGGCGAGGTCCAGGCAGCGCGTGTGGAGCGGCGCTGGGGTCCACCATTCGTCGCCGCCGACGCCGGTCAGCTGGACGTCCATCCCTTGACGGCGAGCGAGCGTCACCGCGTCTCGGGCCATCGTCCCGTTGGGGTACCCCGGGAAGTCGCGGTCGCGGTGTGCCAGCCCCGCATACTCCGCTGCGGGCAGCGGAGCCACGACGACGCGGTTCCAGGTGATGCCGAGTTGCTCGACGACATGCTTCGCGTAGGGGGTCTCGTCACAAGCGCGACCTGGAAAGGCCAGCGAGAATGCGGTGAACGGGTGGGTGAGGGAGTCGCGAGACGCGAGCCCGGCGAGGACTGACACGACCGACGAGGAATCCACTCCACCGCTCAGGTCGGCGGCGATGGGACGGCAGCTCCGAGCCCGGCATGCAACGGCCTGCTGGAAGAGCTCGAGGAAGCGCTCACTGATGGTGCCCTCCGGGACCGATTGGAGTGTCGCTGCAGTCGGCGACCAGTAGCGCGTGATCTGCAGTCCTCGCCCGTCCATCGTGAGTAGATGCCCGGGCGCCAATCGTTGCACGTGGCGATACAGGGTTTCGGTCGTCGAGTAGACGTTGCCCGTCAGCAGCTCTCCCGCGAAGCCTTCGTTGATTTCTCGCGGTAGCGAGTCGAGCGCTAACAGCTCGGGGACTCCGGAGGTGACGGCCAAGACCGGCCCCCTCACGGCGTAGTGGAGCGGCCGGACTCCCAGCGGGTCCCGCGCGCAGAGGAGGCGATGGTGGTGGCCATCCCAGAGCGCCAGAGCGAAATCGCCCACGAGGTGGTCGAGAAAGGAGAGGTCCCAGCGCTGGTAAGCGCGGAGCACGAGGTCTACGTCGGGGACGGGCGGTGTGCCGACGTCCCCAAGCTGGGCCACCAGGTCTTCACGGTTGTCGAGTCGCCCGTCCCACGTGATGCAGACGTCGGAGCGGGGATCGTGCAGAGGCTGGGACTCGAGCTCAGCTTCGGGGGTCGTGAACTGGTGCAGGTGTGCAAGGGCGATCCGGCCTCCCTCCCAGTGCCCCACCCCGTCGGGCCCGCGGTAGGACGCGGCCTGCGAGAGGATGCCGAGCCAGCGCTCGGGTACGGGGTGACCATCACGGTGGTGGAGGGCGACGATGCCGCTCACGCCGGGCGTTCTTGGTCGGCGACCAGCAGGTGACGGGCGAGCAGATCGGCCACCAGCTGGTTCAGGTCTTGCTCCAGGCGCTTCGGATCGACCTCGTACTCCTGGCTGGCGGTCTCCACGACGCGGGCGGTGTCGCCCAGCTCCCCAATCAACTGCCAGAGGCGTGTCGCCACCGCGTTGAGGCCGAAGTACTGCCCGGTTTCGAGCTCCAGCAAGACAGTCTCGTCACCCACTCGCTCGGCGAAGACTCCCCTGGGACCGAGACGCGCATGTCAGTGCATCCCCACCATGCCGCTCTGGCCCTCGGGATTGAACCCGCTGCCCCCCGCGGTCAATGCGGCCAGTGAGCCGAAATCCCGCACTGCTGGTGCCTCATAGGGTCGCTTCGGTGCGCGAGGCGCCGAGGATGGCTGCTGCGGACGCTCGTCGGACTGGCTCATAGAGAGGCTACCATGTCAAGGATAGTACCAGTGCGGCAGGGGGCCAAGTCCCACCGGCCGACGGGGGGCTCGTGGCGTCGGTCCTCCTGGCACGGGAGAGTGTCCGGGGTCGAGTGTCCGGTCTTGGTCGCTTCCGGTTTTACCGGTCCCGGCGCGCCGACGGAGAGCTACACGATCCACTCGTGACCCTGGCAGTTGTGATCCGAATGCGCGGCCGCGACCGAGCGTTCGTTGCCGAACTCGCGGCAGATGCATTCGGGGAATACGCGCCGGACGCGGCCCGGGTAGTGCTCGATTTCGTGGCGCGACCCTCGGCCATCTCTCGGATCGCCGTGGCCGAGCAGATTGCGGTGGGCTTCGCGGTGGTCAACCCGGTGCCGATTGCTTCCGTGGCCTGGCTCAACGCCATCGCTGTGGCGCGCGCGCAGCGGGGACGTGGTGTTGGGCGTCAGCTACTGGCGGATGTCGAGCGAGCTGCTGCCGCGAGGGGAATTGCTGAGCTGTGGCTGAATACGGCCCAGGGCAACCTCGCCGCCTTGGACCTGTTCTTGAAGTGCGGGTACGCGATCCACGGTCGACACCCGCGCTTCTACGCGCGTGGGCAGGGGGCCGTGGAGATGCGAAAGAGGCTAGCCCCCACGAAGGGGTGATGATCTTGCCCGCGATGGCAGCGGTCGGCCATTGGGCCGCTCGCTGCGTCCGCGCTGGGTGCGACGCGCTGGCTGTGCCGTTCTGCCCACGTGTCCGCCGCCGCGTCCCTCTCCAGGTGCTGGCGCGCCGGCAGCTCTACTCTGCGCGGCACAGTGGGCTGACCGCGCTCCACCTCGAGGAGCCGAACAGCACCCGATCACGATGGTGCCCTTTGCGAGAGCGACCCTCGCGTGCTCTCCCGGGACACGGCGTGTCGGGTGAGCGCGGCTCGCGAGCGAGCGCCCACGCAGCGCAAGCATCGGAGTGGCGAGCGTGACAGAGACGAGGCGGCGAAGCCGCCCGATACCATCCCTGGGGTCTGCCGTTTCTTCCCGAGGCGAGAGCTTCGCTCGTCGTCGCGCTCCACGATCGCGAGTGACGTTCGCTCGCACCAGAATGGCCGCGAACCTGGAGTCGTCAGGAGTCACCTTCGCGCACCGACTGCTGGCGTGGGCGTGACGAGCCGACGGCGCCATTTCAGATTGGCGGTCGACGCACGCATTGCCTGCTGTAGATTGCCGGATTCGTTGAGACAATCAGGCGTTGCTCGGCGCCCCCTTGGCGGGCGCAGGGTGGTCCCGACGTTGGTGGATGCGCGTGGTCGAGTGCAGCGCCAGGTGAACTCTGCTGCTGCTGGTGGTTCGTCGCCGATTCGCGAAGGTGGCCTCGCGCGAGCCAAAATACGCTGGCATCAGGCGGCACAGCGGTGTTCAATGCGCCCCATGAAGATCAAGACGACGCTCGTTTACCTTTCGTTTGTCGTGATTCCGCTCCTTGCCTGCAAGAAGGGGAGTCCCGAGGTGGGGACTGCTTGTGAGAACGACGGTGAGGCATCTTGCCGCGACGGGCAGACGATGATCAGCTGCGAGGAAGGTAAGTGGCACGAGGTCACCTGCAAGGGTCCAAAGGGTTGCGAGGAAACCGAGACGCTCGCCAACTGCGACATGTCCCTCGGAGTCGATGGTGAACCATGCGGCACCGAGGAGAGCTATGCCTGCAGTACCGACGGCAAGAGCCTGCTGAAGTGCGCCGACACGAAGTGGACACTGCAGTCGCTGTGCAAGGGTCCGAAGGCCTGCGATGCGTCCGGGCCGACCGTCGACTGCGACACGACGCTCGCCGAGTTGGGCGATGTGTGCTCCGACGAGGGCGATCTGGCGTGCGCGAAGGATGGCAAGGCGCTGCTCAAGTGCCAGGGCAAGAAGATGGTGAAGGACGAGTCGTGCGAGAACGGCACCTCCTGCAAGGTGGACGGCAACACGCTCGGCTGCGAGTAGTTCGGGCCTCCGTGGTCCACCGCCTGCGGGTGGCCACGGGGAAGGCGCGGACGGGATGAACGGCGCGCCGCGTCCTGGATGGGGCGGCGCGCCGTCGCGCGCCGTCGGCCTGGTCGAGGCGGGTCCGGGGGGCGCAAGAATCCATCGGGATTGACGATGGATGGGTCGCGGGCAACCTTGTGCCCGTGGCCACCTCGAGACCCGATCGGCAAGCAGAAGTCGCCGCGACGGTGGCGGCTGTGGCACGCCTCTACCCGGAGGTGTACCTCCTGCTGCACCGTCGCGGTGGTGTTCCGACCGAGCGCTTGACCCCCCAGAGTCAGGCGCTCTTGCAACATCTGACGTTCAGCGGCCCCCTCACGGTCGGGGAGCTCGCGCGGCACCTCGGTCGGGCGCAGTCCGTGGTCAGTGAGACCGTGGAGCAGCTCGAGCAGCGGGGGTTGCTGACGCGGATGCGCGATGAGCGCGATCGCCGGCGCACGCTGGTTTGGCTCACCGCGGCCGCCGAGGAGTTGTTGGCCAAGCTGCGCGAGGTTCTCGATCGGGGGCGTGTGGAGATCGCTGCGCGGGCGATGTCGCCGGGCGACCGCCAAGCTCTGGTGAGAGGACTGGAGGCGCTGGTGCGCGCCGCCGATCAGGTTCGTATGCGAAAGGAAACCAAGTCATGAGTCAGCATCACTGCGAGAGTTGCGGCATGCCCGTCGAGGCTGGACCTTATTGCCAGTTCTGTGTGAACGGCGAAGGCCAATTGCAGCAGTTCGAAGAGCGGTTCGCCCGCATGGTGCAGTTCACCCGCCGGCAAGACAGCTCGCTCGACCAACGGACGGCGGAAGAGCGGACACTCGCCTACATGGCCACGATGCCGGCGTGGAAGGACCACCCGCGATTCAAGAAGCCCTCCTCGTGATGGGGGGCACGGAGCGCGGCGTGCAGTCGTTGGTTCCGTTGGGGGGCCAGCGCTGTTCGACTCGCCAGGTGGTCGGGTGGCTGGTGCCCAAGGTTCCTGCCGCGCCGCGCGTCAGATCTCGCTCTCGTAGATGCGGTAGCGCTTGTACAGCTTGCCGCCTGCGGTCTTGATCAGCGTGTTGACCGGTCCGTTGTCCTCCAGCGTCCAGCTGAGCTCGCTCCACTGGTAGCCGCGCTCCCATCCGCGCCGGTTCAGCTCGGTGATCAACGCCAGCGCGAGTGGCATGTACTTCTTCTGCTTGCGGATCCCTTCGCGAATGCCCAGCATCGCCACGCGCGCACTCTTCGGTCGGGTGACCTTGAGGCGCCACAGCAGCTTGGCCACCTTGGCGGCAGTGAGCTGGCCCCCGAAGTCCTGAATCACCTCGTTGAGATTCGGGACGCTCAGCGCCATCCCCGCAATCTGCCCTTCCACCTCCACGACGATGGACACCGTCGGGTCCACGATCAGCTTCAACTCGTTGCGCAGTTGGCGAGCCTCGGCTGGCGTCATCGAGACATGTCCCCAGTTGTGCCGCCAGGCGTCATCCTGGATGCCGACGAGCTCTTCGATTTCGCTGTGCAGCTTGGCTTGGCGGAAGGTCACACCCAGCGCTCGCATGGCCTCGAAGGCCTTGACGCAGCGGGGCGGCAGATCGGGGCGCACGTCGAAGCGCCAGGCCAGCAGATCCTTGCACTTGGAGAGACCAATAGCCTGGAGCACCCGATCCTGGTAGGTGCGTGAGTGCGGCATCATGATCATGGGAGGGGTGCTGAACCCCTCGACCAGTGTGCCCAGTTCCTGGTTGACCGACAGGGAGAGAGGTCCGCGGATCCGCTTCATGCCTCGCGCCGCCACCCAGTCCTTGGCTCGATCCAGCAGCGCCTTCGCCACCTCTTCGTCGTTGACGGTATCAAAGAACCCGAAGAACCCGGTGTCGTCGTCGTATCGTTTGAGGTGCTCGCGATCGATCTGCGCCGAGATGCGGCCTGCCAGCTTGCCTCCCTTCGTGGCTGTGAAGAACATCCCTTCGGCGTGCTGGAAGAACGGGCTCTTCGGCGACAGCTGATCCTTGAGCATGATGTTGAGCGGGGGGATCCAGCACGGGTCTTCCCGGAAGACTACCCGTGCCGCTTCGAGAAAGTCGGACATGTCGCTCCCCGGTGCGTGTTGACGGATCTCGATCGCGCTCATGGGAGGAGCCAAACCACGGACCCGACGCTCTGGCAACCATGATGCGCCGTCGCGAGTCGCGGCTGACTCCCTCCGGGTGTCGGGTCGTGGCATGAAGGCCCACTCGCGGGGCCTGCGCGGGTGCCGCCTCGATCAGAAGTCCTCCGGCCCACCATTCAGGACTGCGCCGCTCGGACCAGGGGTGGCAAGCTCCCTCGGCGACCGGGGACCAAGCCTCCGTGGCGTGAGGGGCTGCCCTCGCGGGTTGACGGGGGACTTGTCCTGGGCGAGCCGTCGCGCTCTCTCTTTCCGGTCTTCGTTCGGACCGGCGGTGTCTTGGACGTTGTTCAAGCTCGGGAGTAGGCTTGCGCTGGTGAGCGAGTTGGACCGGAGCGAGAGAGGCGGGACCGTCGGGTGGCGCGTGCTGGCCGTGGGGGCCAGTTTGGTGGGGTTGGCGTTGGCCAATGCCACCGGCTGTGGAGGGGATGTGACTGCCATCCCGGAGGTTGATGCTCCGCCGTCGGGGGGGGGCGGGTCTCCGTCCACAGGCACGAACCAGCCAGGGTATCCCAGCGTGCCCACCAACGTGGGAGTCGTCAATGTCGCTCCTTCGGGCAACCCACAGACGAACATCGCGACGGCCGTCGTGACCAACATCGTGGCGAACTACCCTGCGAACATCGCGGTGGCGAACGTGCCGACCAACATCGCGGTGGGGAACGTGCCGACCAACATCGTGGCGAACTACCCTGCGAACATCGCGGTGGGGAACGTGCCGACCAACATCGCGGTGGCGAACGCGCCGACCAACATCGCGGTGGCGAACGTGCCGACCAACATCGCGGTGGCGAACGCGCCGACAACGAACGTCGGTGAACCCGTGGCGAACTACATCGACGATGGGATCATCCATGGCTACTGCTTCGGGGTCTTCGGGGTCGCAGGGGTCATCAACGACTGCGATGTCTCGCGGGAACTGTGTTGTGGCTACATGCTGCCCGGAACCTCGTGGGAGGATTTCGCGCTGCTGGGTTGCAACGTGAACCAACCTATCGACGGGGGCGCCGAGGGCCTGTGGGACCCGGCAGGGACGAGCGGCATCTGCATCCGGGGGAGCGGCTTCGAGCGCATCCAGATCCAGGGGCCGGCTGGTGCTGCGGACGCCAGGGACCGCTGGTGTGCGTCTGTCCCTCCGGGAGGCGACTGCGTGGCGTGGGGGGACTTCAACACGACCTGCTGGGACAACCTCGGCGAGTACTACAGCGGTGAGCCGCTCCAGATGGTGGGGGCGCTGCAACCTTCGAAGAGTGATGGTGTTGACGTCCCCGTTACGCCGGTCGCGGATGGGCTCTGCGTGGCGGCGATCTGGGTCATGGAGTGAGGGGCGGCTCGACTCGGGATCGGGCGCCGATCTCACCCTGGGCCCGACTGCACGGTGTGCACCGTGAGGGGCGTGGGCCGTCGCGCTGACAACCACTCGAGTTTCATGGAGAAATGTTTGGGCTGCAGGTACTGACTCCTGGCCGTGCAGCTCGAGGTTGATCCGGCTACGATCTTGCGTAGTCTGCGCGCATCTTTTTCGGAGGTCGGCAACCATGAAACTTTCCTGGGCTCTGGGACTCGGAGCGGTGTGTGCCGCGACGGTCGTCAGCTGTGCGAAGAGCGACAACTCTGGGCTCCCCGGCGGGACGGGGGGCGGTAGCAGTTCCGGTGGCACATTCAGTACCGGTGGCGTGCGCGCCACGGGGGGGAGCGTCGCGACGGGAGGCTCCTCGAGCGGCGGCACGCCTGGCGCTGGTGGAACCAGCGGTGCGAGCCCGTCGGGGGGGAGGGGTGGTTCGACTCCCCTGGGCGGAGCAGGCGGAGCGGGCGGAGCAAGGGGTACCACGGGTCCGGGGGCGTGTGGCGAGGTGTTCCCGCCCCCGAAGAACTCGTTGGGGATCCTATTCACCCCGTCGCTCGAGTCGGGGCAGGTGCGGTTCGTTCTCGCGCTCGAGAATGCGTCGTCGGAAGCTGTTGACCTGTCGTCTGTCACCATTCGGTATTGGTTCACCAACGAGGGTGACGACACCCCCGTGCTGGAGCTCGACTACGTGGGGCCCGACTTTGGTGGCCGAAGCAACGTCACGGGGTCGTTCGAACCCGCGGACGGTCCGGGCGCGGACACCTATCTCGAGTTCTCGTTCGAGAGTGGGTCCCTGGCGGCAGGCGAAACCGCCAACGACCTGCAGGTTCGGTTACACACGCCAGGATATGCGGCGCCGGGTCTCACTCCCACCAACGACTGCTCGCACTTGGCCGAGGGTGGCTACAACGGCTCGGTGACCGTCTACGTGGACGGCGTCCTGGTCTGGGGCGCTGAACCGGGAAGCCTGACCGGCGGCGGCGGTGCGGGTGGTGCGGGCGGTGCGGGTGGTGCCGGTGGTGCCGGTGGTGTTGCCGGTTGGTCCGGCGGTGGCGCTGGAGCCGCCGCCGGCACGGCGGGCAAGCCGGCTGGCGGCGCGGCTGGCGCCGAAGCGACGGGTGGCAGTACCGCCACCGGTGGCGCTCCTCCCGCGAGCGCTGGCGCGGGCGGTCGCGGCGCCGCCGCGACGGGGGGGAGCGCGGGCGCCGGCTGAGTCCCCGACACTCGAGACACTGCGCCCAGCCAGCCTGGACGAGGCTTCGTCGCCAGAGATGTCCGCCCCTGTGCACCATCGTGCCCCGCGCTAGCGCGGGGCACGGATGCGTTGCGGTGGGACCCACTCGTCCCAGCTGGTGTCGTAGTTCAGGTAGTGGACGAAGTACCGACCGTTCCCTGCCTGGACAATGATTGCGGCGTACCAGTTGCCGCGCCATTCGACCTGGACCGAGCTGCCGACGACCAGCGTGGGGGCGCGAGAGTCCGAAGCTGGCTCCTCGACGCGGCTGGACGTGATCCATTCATCCCAGTAGCTCGGCCAGCCTGGATAGGTGACGAAGTGAAAGTCCCCGTCAGTTTGGAGGACCTTGGCGTCCCAGAGCTTGCCGCCCCAGTACACGCGCAGCGCCTGTCCCGCTGGGTAGCGGCGGAACCGGATTGGGACCAAGCTGCCGTTGGGGAGGCGGCGATCCTCCGCGTGGTTGTAGAGGTAGAAACGCACCACGCTCTCTGCCGAACCCGCCTCGCGGATTCGAGCGGGAAGCGCGCCGCGCTCGTGCGGGGCGCGCACGTAGTCACCCGCGATTAGCGGAGGACCGCCTGGACTCGGTCGTCTACCACGCGCCAGCGCGAGCGGAGTGGTGTCGGGCAGGCCGGCGATGAAGTCCCCGTATCGCTGCCCCTCCCGGTACTTCATCGCGTCCTTCACCTCGGCTCGCAGTTCCGCGACCGAGACGTGACCGTCCTGGTTGCGATCGCAAAGCGGATCGCCGGCCAGTGTGTCGATCACGGATTGGGTGAAGATCCAGCTGCTGGTCGAGAGGTTCGACGCTTCCGCGGAGGTCAGACTCCACACCTCGACGCCAGGACGCTCTCGGCGCACGGCCCGGGCGACCTCGGCGAGGGCACCCGAGTAGCAGCAGTCCCCCATCAGGATGAGTCGTCGCCCGCGGAAGTGTCGCGTGAGGATCCTGGTGAGCTCGGCGATGCGCAAGCCATCCGTGGCTCCCTGCGTATCGTGCGCCAGCAAGTACGTGCCGTGCTCGTCCCGACCTCCGTGTCCTGCGTAGTAAAAGAGAAACGTGGATTGAGCGGTGGAACGTCGAGCAACCCGCTCGACGCTCGCGAAGATTGCGGTGAGCGAAGCGTCCTCGTCGAGAAGTAGCTCGATATTGCCGGCTGGAACGCCCCTCTGGACGAGCAGCGAGTGGAACTCAGCGTCCTTGCGTCGGTCGGGCGAGAAGGGGAGCACAGAGGGATCGGCGAAGCTGAGCACGCCCACCATCACGCCCACCGTTCGCGCGTCGGCGAGGGGCAGTTGCTCGATTTCGGGCGGAGGTGAGGACGGAGTCGGGAGTGTCGAGTGCTCGGCTGACACGGTGCTGTCGGGTTGCTGTTCCTCGGCACGACGGCAAGCTAGTAGAGGCAGCACGACACAAGTGGCGCACGTGACAGGTCGCATCCAGGCGCTTCGCCACCAGGTTCTGGCGTCGATTGTGCGACCAGCAAGCAGTCTCGGGCCTCGGACGCTGGCTCGAGTCGACCCGGGACGGGATTTCATCGTGACCAGTCTACTCTGGAACACCGATCCGTTCGCCTGACACGGAAAAGACCGACCGTGCTCGGCGTGGGCGTGGTGACCTGCTCCGCGAGGAGCCTACTCGGCCGCGCAGGCAGTGGCTGGCACTTCCGCATCGGGGGCGAGAGGCAAATGCCGCCGCCAGTCGACGCGCTGGTGCGGGGCAACCTGCCGCCCAGCGGGGAAGTGCGTCCGAATCGTGCGCGGCTGGACCATGTCGCCGAACAGTCGGGTCCGAAGCTTCTCGAGGTAGGCGAATCCGACCGCTCCGGCCCCACGGGACCGCACCAGCAGTGAACTCGTCTCGGGGATCGCGCGCTCGATCGCGGTGCGGAGGGCGACCACCCGCTGGCGCTCCGTCTCGTTCACCGAGAGGCGCTCGATTACCGGCAGCATTGGGGCCCAGGAGATGATCTTGCGCCGGCGCGCCTCGCGGCGGGTGCGCCAGCAGAGATCGTCATGTGCCGTCGTCGTGAGAGTCTGGTATCCGCGCCACGCCGTTTCCAGGACGCGGTACATCGAGCTCGAGTTGACGCGGTAGTCCTGAGCGAAGGCGCGGTCGATCCACTCCCCGGGCTCGTGGTCGGCAAAGTGCGGATGGCGATACGAGAGATGGCGTTGCCCGTGCCAGTCTTCCAGCGGCAGCTCGCGTCGGAGCAACCCCCGCGCGTCGTGCTCGCGATAGAGACGCGTTGTGGGGAGGGGGGTCAGTAGCATGAACTGGACGAAGTCGGCCTCGAGCCCGACCAGGAAGTCGATCTCGTCTTGGATGTTGTCGGGCGTGTGATGCTCCTGGCAGAGGATGCCCGAGGCGAGCACGTGGATGCCGTGGTCGCGCAGCTGTCGGATCAGCGGTCGAGGATCGATTCCGACGTTCTTCTCGAAGTTCCCCTTTTCGCCGGATGCCTCGACGCCCAGCCAGACGAACTCGACGCCAAGACGCACGATCTGTTCCACCGACAGGGCAGTGACGGCTTCTGCCGACGAGAAGACCTGGAGGGTGAGAAACCGCCGATGCTGTTCCTGCAACTCGAGCAGCTCGACGGCCCTCTGCCGATCTTTGAGGAAGTTCTCGTCCATGACAAAGAAGTCGTTGCTGCCGCGCTCATCCCCGATCCGGCTGGCCACCGCGAAGACGTCGGCGCCCGTGGCGAGGTACGGAGTGTAGGACTTCCCGAAGAAGTGAGATGTCGAGCAGAACTTGCAGGCGTTGACGCAGCCGACGCCCGGAACCAGCAGTCCGGACGTGGGCCGGGGCACGGGGATCCCGAAGATCCGCTGGCGCTCGGTGCTGGGCAGGGTGGGGTGGACCAGCGGAGCGTCGGGGTCCTGTCCCAGGAAGTTGCGCAACCAGCGGATCCCCTCGCCCTTCACCACGTGGTCGCAGTCGATTTGCTGCTCGACGCCCTCGATGGCGGCGCCGTGTCCGCCGAGGATGATGACGCTCTTGGGCGACCGCTCCCGAACGATGCGTGCCATCTCGCGTGCCTTGACGAAGTTGGGAGCGATGAACGAGATACCCACGACGTCGTAGCCGCCACGCGCTACCTCGCGCTCGAACTGGCGCCGGGAGGGGAAGTCGAGCACCGTGACGTCGGCGTCGATGTTCTCCGCGAGGAAGTACAGGCCAAAGGAGCGGTGATGGTAGCGGAAGGAGGCGACTCCCTGGGCCTTCGTCACCTGGTTGTGAAAGAGCTCCATGATGTTGTCGCGTCGGCCGAACTCGTCGTCGACGCCAAACGGGCCAAAGACGCCGGCAAGCAGGATGCGGGGCTGGTCAGGTAGCTGACGCGGGGAGGGCAGGTGAGCAGTGGTGTGCACGGTGGAAACTCCAGGGACGCCGAGTGAGGAGGCGCTTCCGCATCCTGACGCAAGTGCCAGCGCCGATGGGTCAGGCGACGGTCAGCTTCGTGCTGGTTCGGTCAGGATTTGGTCAGGATGGTCAGGAATGCGTCACCGTCGAGGGGTGGCGAATCCGGCGCGAAGCCGTTGCGTGGGTGGGTTTTGCCCGTCTCGTCCCTCATGGGGATGAGGCGCAGGCACTGTCACCACGCGGCCAGCAGCGTACTGGGGACCAGCAGTGCCCCGGTGAGTGCCCAGGCCCCTGCAACGGCGATCGGCGGGTGCGAACGAGTGCGGAGCCGCTCCCAGGAGAGCAGCAGTGCGGCCACGACGAAGGGTACCCACCCCCGCGACGACCACGGGATGATGGCAACCGCCAGCAGCAGTGCCAGGCTCACCCGGAGGCTGAGGGGAAGACCCATCGTGGTGGCCAGCGTGACCGCGGCCGTCATCAACGCCAGAACCAGACTCACAGCTGCAATGCCGTCGGGTGCACCGGATCCGATAGCGAGCGCCGCAACCAGAGTCGCCCCAGCGCCGGCTGCAGCGCGGACCCGCAGGGGGGGGACCGCACGTGTCGAGGTGGCCGGGGCCTCGAGCCACCCTGCCTCGACCCAAATGCCAGCCGAGGGGGTCAGACAAAGGGTGGCAATGATGGCCCAGAAGAAGGCCACTTCCAGACTTCGCTCCGCCGCGTAGAAAGTCGCGGTCAGCCCCCAGGGCACGAGCAGTACCGGGTGGAGCCAGCGCCCGATGGCGCGAGCTGAGGTGTGGCGACTGCCGAGCGCGAGGCCAGTCATTGCGGCGAGGGCGTTTACCAGGCAGTCGAACCCGCTCTCGCGGAGCGACGGACGACCGCTCGCGACCGCCTGGGAGACCTCGACGCCGGCGCCCGCCGCGAGCACCACGCAGAGGATGGTGCCCGGACGCCAGGTAGCATTCCGGTCGAGGACCCAGGCGAGGCCGCCGAAGATGATGAAGTGGCCGACAATGTGACCGGACTCGGGGAACGCCGGCCCCCGCCCACCTGCGACGGCTGCAGCGCCCATCATGGCCAGCAAGGTCCAGACGAGCACGATGACTTTCATGACCCCACCTTGCCACTCGCCGGTGCGCGCCTCGTGGAGTTGGGACGCAGCCGGGAGGGGGATTTCGTGCACTGGGCCAATTGGGACGCCTGGGAGGTGGCTGTATCTGGCGAGGTGGGCGGCGGCGGCCGGGTGCTGCTATAAATGGCAAGTGGGTCTTTACGTCCATCGGCGACCGCCGCTGCTGCAGCCGATGTTCCAGGCGATGCTCGCCACAGCGCTTGTCGTCGCCTTGGTGGGCGGCGCAACCGGGGGCTCCTACGCGCTGGTGCTGGGGCTGTTGAATGCCATCTGCTACGCGGTGATGCTCTGGCTTCTGCCGCGGGTGCCGACGACCGTGGTCGGATTCATCTCGCTGGCGACGTTGCTCGCGACCGCGGCCTTCGCCATGTGGACCGGCGATGGAATCAACGACGTTGCCGTCATCTTCCTGCCCACCACAATCGTGGTCGGTGCGTTGCTGCTCGAGCGCTGGTCCTACATCGTGCTCTGTTCGCTGGTGGTCGGGGTCACTGTGGTGGTGGGGGCTGGTGACTATCTGCGCTGGCTACCCAATGACATCCAGCCGACGTTGCAGTTCGTCGATGTCTGCCTCTACCCCGTGGCGCTGGCCGGACTGAGCCTGATTGGCGGCTTCTTTGTTCGCAGTCTGACCACCAGCCTCGAGAAGCTGGAGATGACGCAGCGCGACTATCGCGAGATCTTCGACGCCGTCGAGGACAGCATCATCGTGCACGATCATCAAGGGCGCTTGATCGACGTGAATCAGGCGACGCTGAAGATGACGGGGTACACGGCAGAGGAAATTCGCGAGCTCAGCGTGGCCGAGCTGAGCAGCCACCAACAGGAGTTCGCCGCACAGCTAGCGGCTGACCGGATTCGCCGGGCGGTGGAGGAAGGACCTCAGCTGTTCGAATGGCGCGTGCGGCGCCGAGATGGTACCGAGGTGTCGACCGAGATCACTCTGCGCAACTCCCATATCGGTGGTGAGCCTCGCGTTCTGGCGGTGGTGCGCGATATCTCCGAGCGCAAGAAGCTCCACGACCGGATGCGGCAGTCCGAGAAGCTCCAGGCGGTGGGCCAGCTCGCGGGTGGGATCGCGCACGACTTCAACAATCAGCTCGCGGGAATCATCGGGTACGCGGAGATGATCCGCCTCAAGCATGGCCAGCACCCGGAGTTGCTGGGATACCTGGAGGCGATTCTGGTCGCCTCCAGGCGGGCGCGTGACTTGACCGACAAGCTGCTGGCCTTCGCTCGCAAGGGAACCCAGGCGGCGCGGCCTGTGGAGCTGCACGGGCTGGTGGACGAGGTCACCTCCATGCTCGAGCACAGCATCGATCCTCGGATCACCATCGAGGTGAACGCGCCGGACCGTGCGCTGATCGTGATGGGGGATCCTTCGCAGCTTCAGAGCGCGCTGCTCAACCTGGGGCTCAACGCGCGCGACGCGATGCCCGACGGTGGACGACTCACGTTTGCGCTCGACGTGGTCGCCGATGCCGCGACCGAGCTCGAGTGCGAGCGCGCGGTGCGCGTGCGTGTGAGTGACACTGGCCGCGGCATGGATCCGGAGCATGCTGCGCGCGTCTTCGAGCCATTTTTCACGACCAAGCCGAGCGGCACGGGGATGGGACTGGCGGCGGTCTACGGTACCGTTCGGGCACACCGCGGGGTTGTCGCGGTGACGAGTGAGTTGGGTACTGGCACCACCTTCACTATCGATCTGCCGCTTCATGACATCACTGCGGACGAATCGGTGGCGGGGACCCCCGTGCCCCCGTCCCGAGTGAGCGAGCGGCCTCTGACGTTGAGTATTCTCGTCGTCGATGACGAACCCGGCGTACGCGACGTGGTTCGCAGCATCCTCGAGCTGCACGGTTCCAAGGTGACGTGCGCCGAGGACGGGGCGCAGGCGCTGGCGATCTTTCATCGAGGCGAGTTCGACCTGGTGCTGCTCGATCTGGCGATGCCCAATCTCTCGGGAGCCGAAACCTTCGTCGAGCTACGCCGGATCGAGCCTGAGCTCCCCATCGTTCTGATGTCGGGATACACGTCGGACGGAGTGGCAGACGAGCTGCTTGCCGCCGGCGCGCGGGCGCTGTTGCGCAAACCATTTCCCCTGGAGCAGCTGGTCGCGGCGGTGCGGCGCGCCGTCCGAGCCCGGTAGCCTGGCCGCCTCAGGTCCGCCGCCGGAGTTGGCGCATGGTTTGCCTCTGGCGGCGCTGCCGTCGGATCTGCGCCCGCCGGCGAGCGAGCCGGTGGCGGGAGCGCTGGCCATGCAGGCGTGCCAGCGCGAGGGGAACGGTATCCTCGCCCAGGACCAGATCGGATCCGCTCAGCTCCAGCGTCTTCTCGACCGGGGCCGCGCGCCGCGGGGGCGGAGGTGGAGATGGTGGGTCGAGGAGCTCGTGGTCTTCGATTACCAGTGTTGTCTCGACGCCAGCTTGCTGCCCGGCGGAGTGCGGCATCCGCTCGGTTTCTGGTGCAGGGTCCCCGGGAACACTGGCGCGCGGCACGCTGCGGGCGAGGGCTTCTCGCGCATAGGACGGCTCGTCTGTGGTCTCTGGCAAGGGAGGGGCGGGGGGACGGTGGCTACGGGTCCACTGACGGACGGCCTCGCGGGCGGCGCCCCAGAGGGACCGTCCCCGGCCGGCGCGCCCGGGTGGGGTGAGCCGGAGAGTCTCGAGGAACGCATTCCACAGCGCGGTGACGTTGCCAAAACGCTGCTCACGGTTGATGGCCAGTGCCTGGGCCACCCATTCGTCGATCTCGCGGGGCAGGTCTGGGCGCAGTGGCTGCAAGCGCGGGCGGGTGCCGGTGGTGGCACCGAAGAACTTCTGCTGCAGCGAGTCTCCCGAGAACGGCAGTTCCCCGCTCAGCACCCGGAACAGGATCACTGCGAGGGAGTAGACGTCGGCCCGGTGGTCGACCAGTTCGGGTTGCCCCATCCACGCTTCCGGGGCCATGAAGCTGGGCGATCCCATCACCGTCCCCGCGGCAGTGAGGGGGGCAGAGTTGCGCAGGCGCGCCATCCCAAAGTCGAGCAGGCGGACCGCTCCGCCATCGAGGAGGAAGATGTTTGCGGGCTTGAGGTCCCGATGCAGGATGCCAGCCTCGTGAGCGGTCTTCAGGGTATCGACGATCGGGTCGAAGATCTCCGCCACGCGGTACAGGCTGAGACGCTCGTTGCGCTGCTCGAGTGTGAACAGATGGTCGTCCAGGTCGACGCCGCTCAGCAGCTCCATCACCAGGCAGAGTTCGCCACTGGCGCTCCGACACACGTCGAGGAGTTCGACCGCTGCGGTCCCCTTCAGGGCGCTCAGTGCAGCCTGCTCGCGAACCATTCGCTTTGCCATCTGGGGCTGGCGTGCCGCCTCGGAGTTGAGCACCTTGATCGCCACCACTCGGTCGGTCCAGCCATCGAAGGCTCGATACACCATGCCTTGGCCTCCGCGTCCGATGACATCGCGGATCTCGTAGCGCTGGTTGATGACCTGACCTGCCTCGTAGGTCGAATGTGGCACCCGACAACGCTAGCACTTCCCGCCTCTGGCTGGGCGCGGCACCGAGCAGCGGCGCCACACCGGCTCGGCCCATCCCAGGCTCAGCGGGGGTCGGCTCGGCGTCTGGCGGGGCCAAGGCCCCCGTCGAACTCCGTTTTTGCGGCCAGATCGTGTGGCTTACGCACTCGGTGGCTACCAGGGGGAAGCCGAGCGGCGGGGGATGCTTGCCCATCAGAGCTTCGGATCACGCAGGGCACCGCCGTTTGCGAGGGGCGTACGGTCGCTACCCGTTGCGGCGTCAGGTCGCAGAAATGCCGGGCGGTCAGCTCCTTCGAGCAGACTCCCGCCCCAGTCAGCCGTCCTGGATCGGGAAGTCTCCAAGTGGCGCGAGCGTGTTGCGGTCGCGGTCGGCGGTGGGACCGCTCTGCATGTAGAGCACGAGTAGCTCGGCCAGAGCTCGCAGGCTGAGCAGGTGGGTGCGCTCGTAGCCGTGAGACGCATCCGCACCGAAGCAAACGAGCGCCACCCGCAGATCGTTGCCCGCCTCGACCGCTGCTGCGGCATCGCAGCGGTAGTAGTTGAACACATCTCGCTGATGCTCGATGTCATGCTGGATGCAGATATCGAGCAGCTTGTGCGTGAGGTGGTAGTCGAAGGGGCCGCTCGAATCCATCATCGCGATGGTCACGCCTCGCTCGCGCGAGTTTTGGCCTGGGGCTGGCGTCGCGTTGTCGATCGCCACCATTTCGGCGACTTCGCCATGCAGTACGGAGGAGGCGCCGGTCCCGATCTCTTCGGTGATGGTGAAGAGGATGTTGCAGTTGACGGGGAGCTGGAGGTCGTGGTCGACGACCGCCTTGACGGCGGCGAGGAGTGACGCGCAGCCGGCCTTGTCGTCCAGGTGCCGCGAATTGATGAAGCCGCTCGGGGTGAAGTCCGTCATCGGATCGAACGCCACGAAGTCGCCCACCTTGTAGCCTTCCTTGGCGAGCTCCTCTTCGTCGACGCAGAAGTCGTCAGTGCGGATCTCGCAGTTGTCCCAGGCGACGGGCTGGGTATCGATCTCCTCGTTGAACGTATGTCCCGACGCCTTCAGCGGTAGCACCGTACCGCGCTTTGGTCCCTGCCCGTCGGTGAAGATGGTCACCCGGCCGCCCTCGGCGAAGCGTGCGGACCAGGAGCCGACGGGCGCTATCGCCAGGCGCCCGTTCGATTTCAGACGCTTCACCATTCCACCGATGGTGTCGAGATGGGCCACGATCGCGCAGTCCGGCTCGCTGGCGCGTCCGCGGAGCTCAGCGCGGATACCTCCGCGGCGCGTGAGGGTGGGTTTCAGACCGAGTCCCTCGAGCTGACCCACGACGTAGTGGACGATGCGGTCGGTGTAGCCGCTGGGGCTGGGGATGGCGAGCATCTCCGTCAGCACCCGCTTCATGTATTCAATGTCGATCGGCAGCTTCTGCATGGCTATCCGGTGGGCGAGCGATGTCGCACCACGGATCTCTAGCGCTGTCGAACGCCGTTGGCCATGGGGCTGACCGATCGCTCTGTCGTCTGGGGAAACAACAGGTCGATGAAGCGCTCCGCCGTCGGCTGGGGCTCGTGGTTGGCGAGGCCAGGCCGTTCGTTCGCCTCGATGATCCAGTACTCCGGTCGATCCAGAGACGGAACCATGAAGTCGAGCCCGACGACCGGGATGGCGAGCGCTTCTGCCGCTCGTTCTGCGGCGGCCACGATCCCCGGATGGAGATCGGCTGTGACGTCGTAGATGGTTCCTCCCGTATGAAGGTTCGCGGTCTTCCGTACCGTGATCGTCTTACCTGCGGGCAAGATCTCGTTTAGCTCGTAGCCCGCTGCCTTGACCACCCGCTCCGTCTCCGCATCCAAGGGAATGATGCTCTCCCCCTGGGTGGCCGCAGCTCGTCGCCGGCTCTGCTTGTCGATCAGGACGCGAATCGTGTGCTCGCCGGTTCCCGTGATCTGAGGTGGCCGGCGCACCGCGGCGGCGACCATCTTGTAGTCGATGACGATGACGCGGACGTCTTCGCCCGAGACCAGTTCTTCGATCAGGACCGAGTCGGCGAGGGGACGGGCCACCGCGAGTGCGCGCTCGAGCTCCTCCTGCGTGCGGATGTCGACCGCTACGCCATGCCCTTGCTCGCCGCGGGCGGGCTTGACGACGACGCGGCCATGCTGGCCGAGAAATTCGGCATTCTCGCTGGCTCGTCCAGCCACTCGCTGGGCAGGCATGCGCAGCCCGGCCAGTGTGAGGACGCGGCGGGTGACCCGCTTGTCATCGCAGCGGCTCATGGCGATGGCGCTGGTCAGCTCGGTGAGCGACTCGCGGCACACGATGCCGCGACCGCCGAAGGTCAGCTCGAAGAATCCGGACTCGGCGTCGAGCACGTCCACGCAGATTCCTCGGCGTCGCGCTTCGCGAATGATGATCTCAGCGTAGGGGTTCAGGTTCTCTTCGGGCGCTTCCCCGATGAACAGGGGTTCGTTGATGGGGTTCTTGCGCTTGACGCAGAAGACGGGGACGCGCTGAAATCCGAGTTTCTCGTAGAGTCCGATCGCCTGGTGGTTGTCGTGCATCACCGAGAGATCCATGAAAGCCCTCCCGCGCGCGATATAGTGCTCGGCCAGGTGGGTCACCAGTGCGCGACCCACGCCGGGGTGGTGCGTCCGGGGGTCGACCGCGAGGGCCCACAGGCTGCATCCGTTCTCCGGATCCTCGAAGGCCTCCACGTGGTCGATTCCAATGACCGTACCAATGATCTCGCCGTTGGTTGCGTCCTCGGCGACGAGGTATGTCAGCGTACGGCTCTTGCGCTGTTCCCAGATGAAGTCCGGATCGGCCGTGACCATGTGGCGGCGCTGATAGATCTCGTTCATCGCCACTGCGTCGGCGCGCGACTGCAGCTTGCGCAGGGAGAAGGGGAGTCGCCCTGGTTTCTGGCGGTACTGTTCCAAGTACAGTCGATAGGTGTGTGACGGATCGAGAAACAGCTGCTGAGGCGCATAGGACAGTACGACATGCGGATCGCTCAGGTAGAAGGCGATGTCGCGCTTTCCTCCGCCCTCGTCCAGCAAGGCTCGGGCCACGGACTCGTTGTCCTCGAAGGTGTGACCGAAGATGAGGCGGCCCCACCCACAGTCCAACATCGTCCGTGTGTGTACCTGTTGATGTCCCCGCGTGCCACGCTTCCACGTCTTGACACTGGGGGCATTGTCGCGGTCGAGGCGGTGTTGCTGCGTCATGCGGCGATCGTTGACTGCCATGGGACCTCTCAGATGCCGTGCGACTGGAACCACAGTTCGAGTAGTGCAAGCTGCCAGAGTTTCGAACCGCGGAGTGGGGTGATGTGACGCTCCGGGTCGGCGAGGAGTTGGTTGACGTATTCTCGCTGGAACAGGCCGCGGTTGCCGCATTCTGGCGAGTTCAGGACCTCCGTGACCAGGTCGAGATACGGACCCTTCAAGTACTTGAGCGCGGGGACGGGGAAGTAGCCTTTTGGTCGATCGATAACGGCTGCTGGGATCACGCTCCGTGCGGCTTCCTTGAGCACGTGCTTTCCGCCCGAGGCTACCTTGTGTTCGGCGGGGATTCGGGCTGCCAGTTCGACGACTTCGTGATCCAGAAACGGGACGCGCGCCTCGAGGCCCCACGCCATGGTCATGTTGTCGACCCGCTTCACGGGATCGTCGACGAGCATGATCGAGGAGTCGATGCGGAGCGCCTGGTCCACCGCGCGCGCGGCGCCAGGGCGAGCGAAGTGGGTCGCAACGAATTCTCGAGAGAAATCGCGACTGACCAGGTCGGGGTGGAGGACCCGCTGCAGCTCGACATGGTCCCGATCGAAGAAGACGCGGGCGTAGTCGCCGAGCGCATCGCGGCTCTCGAGCAGAGGCGGGTACCAATGATAGCCCGCGAAAATCTCGTCCGCTCCCTGCCCGCTCTGCACCACCTTGACGTGCTTTTTCACCTCCTCGCTCAGCAGGTAGAAGCCGATCGCGTCATGGCTGACCATCGGTTCGCTCATGGCGCGGATGCAGCCGCCAAGGCTTGGCAGGGCACGCGAGGAGTCGACGAAGATCTTGTGGTGCTTGGTGGCGTAGTGCTGGGCGATGATGTCCGAGTAGACGAACTCGTCGCCCTGCTCGTCGTTGACCGTTTCGAAGCCGATGCTGAATGTCTCCACCTGCTGACCCGCCTCGGCGAGCAGGCCCACGACGAGGCTCGAGTCGAGCCCGCCGGAGAGCAACACGCCGACGGGGACGTCCGCTACCAGCCGGCGCTGGACGGCTCGTCGGAGCACCTCGAGCGTGCGATCCTGCCAATCTGCAAAACTGAGATCGAGCTCGTCGTCACGCGGGTCGTGCGAGGTGTTCCAGTACTCGATCTCTCGCCGCGATCCATCCGGCTGGACGATCATGGCGGTGGCGGGCGGCAGCTTGCGGACGTGCTTCAGGATGGTGTGGGGGGCAGGAACGACGGCGTGGAAGGTGAGGTAGTAGTGCAGGGCCGCGGCATCGATGTCGTGGGGGATGTCACCCGGTGCCAGCAGCGCCGGCAGCGACGAGGCGAAGCGGAACACTCCGTCCCGGTCCGTGTAGTAGAGCGGCTTGATCCCCTGGCGGTCGCGGGCCAGAAACAGGCGGCCGGAGTCCCGCTCGTGGATGGCGAAGGCGAACATCCCGAACAGGTGGCTGACGCAGTCCTCGCCCCAGGCGTGGTAGGCCTTCAGGATCACCTCGGTGTCGCCGGTGGAGAAGAAGCGATACCCCTTCTCCTCGAGCTCCCGACGGAGGTCCTGATAGTTGTAGATGGCGCCGTTGTAGACGATGGTCAGCCCCAGCTCGGCATCCACCATCGGTTGCTGGGCATGTTCCGAGAGATCGATGATCTTCAGGCGGCGGTGTCCCAGCGCCGTGGCTCCCCGGACAATCAAGCCGGAGGCGTCCGGGCCCCGCGGCTGCAGGACCTCCATCATTCTGGCTACGGTCGCGGCCGAAGCTGGCTCTTTTGAACGCGTTTCTCCGCAGATGCCACACATGCGATCCGGATTGCCTCCTCAGGCGGTGATTCTCGAGATCGCTTCGCAGGACGCGAGACGCGATCCACTGACACGGCTAACAGCCGCTGCCTCCCCTGTCTACCGCGCCCGGGACCGCAATTCGCGTGCCACTTTCAAGCGAGAGGCTCGAAACGCGCCAGAAATGTGCTGGTTGTTCGCCTGTACTCGGGTTCTGGTGGTGCTGAGGGTGCCTCGTCCAAGCTCCACCACTCGCGGCGAGCGGCGTCCAAATGTGGAGTTCCGTCTACTCGGAGGCTAGAGGTGACGCTCGACCGGAGGACCTTCACGGTGCTGTGGCGCGGGTCGGGAGCGTGCGGTGCAGCACTGCTGGTGGCTGGATGGCGTGCAAGCGGAAGGCGGCGAGCACGCTCTTGCTGACGTCGGTTTCGAAGGCCTTCTCGTACTTCGTGTCCATCACGTACGCCTTGCCGCGCAGATGGACGGCCACGAACTCCTCCTTGAGAACCTGCTTGACGAGCACGGTGACGGGCTTCTTCAGATACGTGAAGCGGCTGGTGGTGATGGCCTCCGTGATCAGTCGTTGGGCCAGATCGATGTCCTGGTCGGTGCCGACATAGAAGTCGATCGATACCTGCATTTCCAGGGCGCCGTAGTTGCCACAGGACGTCACGTCGGTGAGAACCTTGTTGTTGGGGATGGTCACCACATTGTCGTCCAGTGTCACCATGCGGACGCTGCGCAGTCCAATGGCCTGGATGTCACCGTATTCGCCTGCGTACTGCACTCGATCGCCAACCTGGAACGGTCGATCGAGCATGATGGTGACGCCCGCGATCATTGCCGCGACCAGATCGCGCATGGCGAAACCCACCGCGACCGCGAAGGTGCCGCCGACCAGGGCGAGGACCGTGTCGGTGAACTGGAAGCTGAGTACGGCGACGACGAGCCCGGTGCCCAGGTAGATGAAGAAGCGAACGAACGACCAGACCTTGTTGAAGAGGAGGCGGCGGTGGCTGAAGCGCTCCCCCAGGCGTTCCACGAGGCCGTTCAGAAAGCGGAGGGCGATTGCGGTTCCCGTGATCACGCCGATCGAGACGAGGACCCCACTCCAGCGGATGAAACCGACGAGCGCACCAATGTCCATGCCTTGTTCCATCTCAATCCTCCTGGAGGTGACGGCGCTCGAGAAGACTGGTCACCGCGCGATACCATTGCCAGCTGACCCGCAGGCGGCCGTTCTGGCGCTCCAGATAGCCGCGGGTCAGGCAGTAGCGAACCGCGTCGAGGACGTCGCGATTGGCAATTCTGGTCAATCCGATGAGGTCCTCGACTCGGATGGGCTCGAGCTGGATGATCGCGTGCAAAACGAACGCGGTCGTGTCTGGCAGTTCCTCGAGATCGGTCATCTCCGGCGCCGCGAAGAGGCGCACGTGGACGGTCCGCTCCCCGTCCTGGTGCAGCGAGTGGCCCCAGAACTGAAGTGCGACGGCCGGATTGCCGCTCGAGTAGTCCCAGAGCAGTCGGTAGAAGCCGGCCGCGGTGCGAGCGAGTTGCTCGCGGCGCATGAAGTCGTCGCGGGAGGGGTTTGCCAACAGGTCTTCGAAGGTGGGGGTCACGTCGGCGTGGTCGCTTCTTTGCTGAACCAGCGCGGCGATCTGCTCTTCGCTCCACGGGCGGAGATGAATGATATCATCGAACAGAGGACGGGCGCCCCGCGAACGCTGGACGAACTGCCAGAGCGCTCGATCGAAGGCGAGCACCCAGGTGCACCGTTCACTCGACGAACGGGCGATCGCGAGAAGACGATCGAGGTCGTCGAGTCCGCCGATGGTTGGAGTGACGAGGCGGTGCGCGTCGTCGACCAGGACGGCGCCTCCACCGCGGCGGGAGGTGATGGCGGTGGCCAGCTTCTGGTCCCCGCCTGCGACGTCATGATTGGCACCCAGCGTGGTGAGTAGCCCGCTCACTCCGTCCAGCGGACAGTCCACGAGCATCGCGCCCTTGCGCTCTTTGTTGATGCGGTCGAGTAGGGTGGTCTTGCCGCTGCCCCGCTCGCCAATGACCGCAAAGACGCCCCCTCCGGGTGCGTCGATCGCGGAGAGGACCTCCGCCACGTCCTCGTCGGCGGCGGTTGGTAGCAATTCAGGGGGCCGCGCCTCCGGGTCGAACGCCAGTAGCTGTTCCTCGGACAGCGGCTCCAGTCTCAGCGCCTCGGCTTGTCGCAGGGACTGCTTGGCGAGCTCGCGGCGGAACAGGTAGGCCAGAAGTCGACGGGTGACTACCAGCTCGCTGAGATGGCTCTTGATGAGGCGTACGGCGTTTTGAGATAGCAAGTACGTCCCGCCGACCACGGCGGCGAAGTGTCGCGACCAGCGTTTCTCACGGACCACCACCCAGTTGGCGATGGCGTCTCCGCTCCCTGCCAGGCGGAGACGCTCGAAGATGGTCCCCCGCCACCAGCTCACGATCACCAACAGCAGAGGGATGACGAGAAACCAGCACGTGGTCAGCACCCAGGCGTAGATCGTGCCGTAGCCGACGAGCTGGGCCGAGAGCGAAAGGGTGAGCCCGATCAGGACCACGGTGCGACCGATCAGTCGCAGCGTGCTGAGGCGAAGGCGGGCGAGTGGGGATACCTCGTCGTCGCTGTCCCGGCGGCCCGCCAGGGCATCGATCAGGTCGACGACCAGCACCGCTCCGAGGTTCCACGCGATGATGGTCCATAGCAGTCGGACCTCGAGCACCTGTCGGTACTCCTCACCGAGGATCCACAGAGCCAGCCAGCCCACGAGCAGCCACCCGAGCGGGAGGCGGATCCGGTCCATCACGCCGAGCCAAAGGTGGAGCCGGGTCGTCACGTTGGAACCCGATGAGATGACTGGTACGGGGAGGCCGTCACGCCACCAGCGCAGCAACGGTCCCAGGCGGCGGATGCCCCAGGCGGCGAAGGCGACGAGCGCGAGCACCTGGAGGAGATCGATCCCCAGAAAGAAGGCCGTTGTCCGGGCCGGTCCCCCTGCGGCGACTGCTTGGATCCAGCGCCCGATGGCGTGCACGTCGTAGCGCGCGAGTAGCTGGACCTGGTGGCCCTCGGCCAGCGCCTGGTCCCATCCCGGCGCGTCGAAACTGGTGAGCGAGCGTCGTCGATCGGCAGAGATGTATTCGTAGAGGGTGAGCCGGTCCGCGTTGAGTGATTCGACCTGCTGCATCAGCAAGGTGGCGAGCTCCCAGCGCTGTTCCCGCTCGCGAGCAGCCAGGTCGCGCGCCGTGCTTTCGACCTCCGCGCGCAGTTCCGTGACATCGCGGAGGTCGATCTCGATATCGATCGCCGCGAGAGGGTCGACACCGAGCTTGACTACCGCTGACGGTGCGGTGAAATCGTCCAGTGCCGCGCCAAGCTGCCGGCGCTGCTCGCGGAGCACCGAGCGCAGCTCGTCAAAGAGCCGATCGGCAGGCGCTGGAGGCGTCTGACCCTGGTGGTGGCGGTCGACGACCTCGCGCACGCGACGGCGCCACTCGAGCGCCCGCTCGCGCTGGGCGTCGAGTCGGCTGGCGCCGCGCAGGAGCTCGGCGTCCGTTTCCGCGAGCTGCATCTTGATGCCGAGGAGCCGGGCTCGCTCCTCCTGCACGAGGCGGACCGCTTCGGACTTGGCGCGTCGAGCTTCATCGAGCGCCTTCTGCTGTGCGGCCGCTGCTCGTTGCGCGGCGCGCTCGGCCTCGGTGACGCTGGCGCTGGCAGCCTTCGTCGCGTGCTCCTTCTGGCGTCGAGCGTGGGCGGTCAGCAGGGCGAGGCGCTGCTCGCGGGGCAACCGATACACAGCGAGTCGCGCGCGGTCGAGGGCGAGTCGAGCCGACCAGAGCTCGGGAGGGAGGTCGCCGGTGCTCGCTGTGGAGTTGCCCGCTTCTGCGTCGGCGTCCCCATCGGTGCGGAGCCCGGCGTCCCTCTCGACACCGGCATCGACATCGGCGTCGGGCTCGACTCCCGCGTCGAGGGCCGACTCGACGTGGGCCAGCAGGGCCTCCAGGCGTCGCGCTTCGAGTGCGGCTTCCCGGTCATCCTGGAGGGAGATGTCGAACAGGTCGATGGGATCGACCTCGATTGACAGCTGACCGGAGAGGAGAGCGCGTACCTTCTCTGCCTGGCGCACGAGTCGGCGAGCCTCATCGAGGCTTCTGACGCTTGCTTCGGGAGGGCTGGAGCTGGCATCCGGGATGCCAGCCTCCGCCATCGTCGGTCCGGCGTCGGGCTGGGCGCCGACCAGTCCGGCGAGCAGGAGCAGGGCGACGACCCACGCCACCGCGGCCGTCGTTCGCCAGCCGATCGCTGAGCGCGGAATCGGCGAGCGGCGACCGGCGAGCGGTGTGCAGCAACTTTCCGGCTTGAATGGCTGGTGTTCTGCCAGCCTGTCACCCTCGGGGCCGGGTGGGCTGGAGCTCGGAGTGGACTTCCGGGCTGCTGGATTCGCGGACATGGATCCTTCTTGCGGGCTGCTGGGGAGCGTCTGACAGTCCGCCGAGGGTGTCAACGCGTCGCCCGGCGTACCAGTGTGGGTCGGCAGGCGCTATCCCCGGAGCTCACTTGTGTCGAGCCCGTCACCATGCGGGGCTCACCCAGGGCGAGAGCCCCGCATGGCTCCTTTTTTCGGGTCGATCTGCTCGCGGGATCATCATCCATTGCCCCGGTTCGGTTCAACACAACCGAACTGGGGGCTAGATGACCGGTCGTGATCCTCGAGCACCCCACAATGAGGTCATTTTGTGATTGGGGCTGGGGCGCGCACAGAAGCGCACCAGGACCTGACACGAAGCGGCGGGGAAGGGGTCTGGGACACCGGGACGGACCCCTCGCAAGCTTCTTGGCGAACGGAACTTCTCACCGAGCCCTCACCCAAATGGAGGCTCGGTGAGAAGTGATCGATCGTTGCGCTCGCCCATTCCGTCCCGCAGCCAGCCAGATCCAGGAGGGTCTGTCGTCTGGTCCACACGATCCGCATCTGGGTACGACAACCCGGAACCCAGGGACGGACTATCGTACTAGCCTTTCGTCATGGCCCGACTCCCCTCGCTTTCCGGATTGCTGGGTGGCCTGACCGGCCTCCGCGAGCTCGTTCGACGTCCTACTCCCCCGGGAGCCGTGCCGGGGCACCTGGAACCCGTTGCCGCCTCCCGTCCGACCCAGGTCCGCTTGTTTGGCTACGGAGTTGACTCGTTGGTCGAGCGCGTCGCGCCGGACCTGACCGAGCTGCGCGCGCTCCGCACGCGGTGTCCCGTGATCTGGGTTGATGTGGACGGACTGGGCCGCACCGACCTGCTGCGCGAGCTCGCGCGGGAGCTGGGCTTGCACCCGCTAGCCATGGAGGATGCGGTGACTCCGTACCAGCGCCCGAAGGTCGAAGCCTACCCCGAACACCTGTTCGTCGTGACGCGGATGCTCGAGCTGGAGGAGCGCCTGCAGACCGAGCAGCTCGCTCTGTTCGTCGGGGAGGGGTTCGTGCTCACTCTGCAGGGCGAGCGACCGGGAGACTGCCTGGACCCGGTTCGCGAGCGGCTCCGCGCCGGCCGGGGACGGATCCGCGAGTCGGGTGCGGACTATCTCGCCTACGCCCTGGTCGATGCCGTCACGGACCACTACTTTCCCGTGCTCGACGAGTTGGGGGGACGGCTCGAGCGGCTAGAGCGAGAGGTGCTCGCCGGCGGTGGTCACGACATTCCGGCTCGCGTTCAGGCAGCCAAGTACGATCTGATGACGGCGCGTCGCCTGGTCTGGCCGCTGCGGGACGCGGTGGCGAGTATCGTTCGGGACGAGAAGCTGACCCACGTCTCGAGCGAGGTCCGACTCTACTTTCGCGACTGCCTCGACCACACGCGGCAGTTGGCGGACGTCGTCGACTCGTACCGGGAGATCGCAAACGGTCTGCTCGACCTGCACTTCTCCAGCATGAGTCATCGCATGAACGAGGTGATGAAGCTGCTCACCTTGGTCTCCTCGATCTTCATCCCTTTGAGCTTCGTGGCTGGCGTTTACGGCATGAACTTCGACCCGGACCGATCACCCTGGAACATGCCGGAACTACGCTGCGACTACGGCTACCCGGCGGTCCTCGGACTGATGATGCTGGTCGCGCTGGGTGCGCTCACCTATTTCTGGCGGCGGGGGTGGCTCCGGTGAGCTTTCGGACTTGCGGTCTGGTGTCAGATCATTATTCAAGCTAGGCGCATGCGTGCTGCCTTCGCCTTGGTGTCGCCCCTCCTGCTGATTGGGTGCGCGTCGTCACCGACCCCCATTCGGTCGGCTTCGGTGGGCGTTCGGTGCGGGGACCTCGACCTCACCGTGATCAGTGCGAGCCGCAACGCGGTGATGGTCGAGCTGAAGTTGCGGGGGCGCGCTCGGGCGGTGGGTGAAGCTGCCAACTGTCGCATGACGATCGAGCGAGCTGAACTCGCGATCCCCGCTTCCTTCCTCGCCTCGCTGCGGGGATCGCCCGACCCCGCGCGCCCCGTGACTGCCACCACCGAAGGGGCGACTTCGTTCAACGTCGAACCAGGAGACGTCGACGTCGAGGTCGTGACCTTCGAGTTGGATGACGCGGTGCCGGTGGCGGACGAACCGGTAGCCCGCCGGCTCGCGCAGCTGGAGAAAGACGGCGAGATGCTCGTGGTGCTCGATCCCAGCGACGATCAGGAGACCATTGTTCAGGTCGTCCAGTGCCAGCCCACCGGGCAGTGATGACGGCTCCTGGCGCGTGAGGCCCGCTCGCGGTCCGTTCAGTCCTGACTGGCAGCACTGAGGCGGCGATCGAGCAAGTACTCCCGGGGGGCCTGACCAAAGCGCCCGCGAAACACGCGGTGGAACTGCGCGTAGCTGCCAAACCCCGCCTCCAGCGCTGCCTCGAGGAGGTTGCCGCCGGCTGCGTCAACACGCCCGAGGAAACGCGCCAGCCGTAGTTCGTTGCGGTGGTCGACGACGGAGGTGCGAGTGGCCCGCTTGAACGTCCGGGTGAGTGTCGTCGCGCTGACGCCGAGGCGTTCCGCCAGCGCCCCGCAACTCAGGGTGGGGTCTGCCACCAGGAGGCGAGTCGCTTCGCGGACGAGCGGGTGGGTGGTTGTCGTTCGGGAGCTGTCCGCCTCGAAGAGGAAAGGTCGGCACGGCTCCAGGGCTCGCCCCAAGAGCGAGCAGAGCACGGCGGCTCGCGCCTGACGGGCCTCGTCGACGGGCCGGTGGCTGATCGCGGTGTCATTGAACAGGGTTCCGAGCGGCCCCCCAGGGCCGACGATGGGGGTGCAGCCAGCCCATCCCTTGCCGATGATCCGGGTCTGGTTCTCCTCCTGCGTGATCAGCGGACAGTCGTCGTAGACCGTCCAGGCAAAGCCCTGCTCGGCACGCGCGTACACCTCGCGATCGAGATCGCCATAGTCGTACATCAGGTCGTGTTCGTCGACGGTCTCGCCGGCAGCGTTTGTGCCCCAGGTGCCGACCATGGCCTGGTGCTCGCTGTCCAGCAGGAAGATGGCTGCTCGCTCCAGCCCGATGACCGACCGCGCCAGCTCGACGACACGGCGCAACACTCGGTCTACGGTGGCGGGCGCGGGTTCGGCAAGCAGCTCGGAGCCGATCGAGGCGAGCTCCAATGTCTGCGTCGTCGGGGTGACGAGTCGTATCTGTGGCGGAGTGTGGGGCAGCGTCACCCGCCAGTCGATGCTGCGTCGCTTCCGCGTGCCCTTCATCCTGGGAACGGTATCGTTCCCAGGAACGAGAGCAAGGTCGTTCCCAGCCGAACCAGGGGACCAGCGCGAGCAACGCCTGCGTTGATCGCAAGGTTGGAAGCTTCGCTGTCGACAGGGCTGTTGGCGATCACCTGAATTTTCGGTCGTGCTGCGATTTTTGGCGCCCACGTACTGGAAAGATGCTGCACGACGAGTACTTGCTCATTCTTGGCGACCAGAGCAGTCGCTGCCGCTTGGTGTTGGAGCGGACCCGTGCGCACCTGCGCGTCAGCCCGTGCCTGTCCGATCCAGGACGGCTGGCTCGCTGCGCGCCGCGGTGGGCGGCGGCGCTGGTGCCGGTAGGGAGGTCTGCGCTGCAGTTGACTTTCCGACGGCGTCGCCTCCCTTCGATTTCGACCTTGGCTTCACGCGAGCCGGCTTCGGTGGCTGCAGCCGCTCCAGTCTCTCCTCCAGGTGTGTCTCACCGCTCACGTAGACGTGGGCGTAGGCGAGCGCTCGCTCGGCCAGTTGGGCGAGCTCACTCCGCGCTGCATCGAGCTCGCTCTCCGCCTGTCTAAGCTGGGCTCGCGCTGCTCCCAAGGCGGCCTGGCGCTCGTCGTATCGAGCGACCTGGGCCTCCAGGATGGCGGCGCTAACATCGGGAAAGGCGACCTCCGCCAGGTGCTCGTGGAAGAACTCGAGGACCCGATGCGCTAGCGGCATGTCGCCTGGTTTCTGACCTTCGCGAGGCTGATTCTTCATACTGAGTGAGTGTTCAGTATCACGAGCTCGCGACGGGCGTCAAGATCCGGGATGGCGTGAGCGGCACCGCATGCCCGGTAGCGCTGGACACGGTTCAGCCAGCCGAGTGCGGCAGCGTCGGGAAACGGTCACCCGACGGGTCATGTCGACCCCCGCGGCCAACGCGTCAGGGAACGATGGCAGTGTTCGCGCGAGTGGCGTGAGCACTGTCCGAATGGGACGCCTCGCCCCGATCTCGTGAGGGCGTTCCGAGTGGTTCCGGAGCGGTAGCGCGAACCGCAGCGCTGGTCGTCCGGTCGTGCCGACCGTCGTTCGCGTCTTTGCCGAGTCGACGGAGGGCTCCGGCAGCGGAGCCCTCCGCACCGCCCCTCCTGGTCCTGCCGTCCCAGGGTGCTACCTCCCCGCCGTCGTCGGCGGGCTGTGGCGGTTCTGCGCGGGTGCGGTGGTCGGGACACGCGGTGCTTAAAAACCGCTGGGGTGGTGGCACGGCAGCGCTTCCGCCGTTGGCGCTGCCGCCCTCCTCCGCTAGGGTCCGCCCGGCCCCGCGGCGACCCCCCGGCCCGGTGGTCCCCGAGCCCCGCCCGCGGTCGGGCCAGGCGCGGTGAGACGCCCGTCTCTTTCAGGGAACAGGAGTGCCCATGAGCAACCAGAACAGCCCCACCCAGTCCTTCGCCGTCGGCCCCCTCCAGGCGATTTCCACCCGCAGCGCGCCCGCTGCCGGCGATGACCCGTTTGCTGGAGGAGATGGCCGCGCTGCCACGTTCAAACGACCGGTGTTCGAGCACACGCTGTCGTGGGACGAGTTCGAGAAAGACCCCAACCGCTACTGCGCGCAGTTCTTCATCGGCAACGGCAACTACTGCGAGACCGGCATCACCGCCAGCGCTCCCCCGATGAAGGATCACGCGCGCGAGGGCTACGATGACGTCTACGTCCAGGTCGAGTACCCGGCAACCTTCAAGGCTGGAGTCTCGGTCTTCCGCACGACGGACGTGCAGGGGGGGCGGACGGTGGCCAACAGCTGCTGCCCACACCTGCCCTATCTCGCCTATCACCGTGTCCAGGAAGTGGGACAGCCCGTGGCGCACATTTCTCTGCTCGATCAGCAGCGCTTCGAGGTTGTCAACAAGAGCGACCCCGGCGCAATTCGCAATGGCGTCGAAGAGGGTACCGTTGCCTACACACTGGTGCTCAAGAACCGCGAGACCGGATGCACCATCACGCAAGCGTTCGAGAAGCTGGCGAGCTTCGTCGATCCCGCGGTGGCCTGCGCCCGGCTCGAGATTTCCGTGGACCAGGATGCCGACCTGGTCATCACGTCGGGGTTCGACGGCACGCTCATCAACAATAGCTACGCGGGCTACAACCAGTTCCAGCAAGTCCACACCGAGCAGGGGCCTGAGGGAGCTGTCCGGATCGACCCTCAGACGGTCGCGCTCAGTCTGCAGACGGTCAAGGAGTCCGAGGAGAACCTGGCGAAGCTGGAGAAGTGCGAGTTCGAGGAGAACGAGCAGAGCACGACCCCGAGCGAGGTGCGCAATCAGCGACAGTACCGGTTCGGGTTCGCCAAGAAGGTGCGCTACTTCGTTGACGGCGAGGAGATCACTCCCGCGTTCCAGACCGACGCCCCGGCGGAGCCCGCGCGCGAGATCTATGCCGTGGCCAAGGTCTCGCTGAAGGCGGGGCAGCGGTTGGTGGTCGAGGACCGTACTGCGCTCGTCTGCTCCATCGACCGAGGGGTGGGGGACGGAGATGTGGTCGAGATCGCCCGGGAGAAGGTGACGGGCGCCGAGCGCTACGAGGCGGCGAAAGCTGCCCACGTCGCCGAATGGCAGCGGCAGTTCTCGCAGGGGCGGATCGCCCTCTTTGGCGGCGCCGAAGCGATGACGCTCCAGGCGCCTCTCGACCTGTGTCGGGCCGCGTTGCTCAAGACGGTCTCGGAGCACAACCAGTACATCGCCGCCGACATGGGAGCGAAGGGACTGCACGACGGGCGCTATCGCACGCACAACTTCTGGGAGATGGCGATCCTGTTCTGGAAGGTGAAGGCCATTCAGAGCCCGGCGGCGGCCAAGGGGCTCGCGCGCCTGTACATCGAGAACATCGACTCGGCGCGTGCCTATGCGAAGTCCATGGGACACGCCAAGGGGGCGCGCTTTGGCTGGCAGACGACAGCTGACGGCAAGCCGGACACCCAGGTCGTCAAGTGGAATGGCGTGGCTCAGCAGTGGGACCCAGACTTCTCGAAGTTCCAGCCGCACAACAACTGGGCTTTCTTCTACGGGATCGATCAGATCTATCGGGTCAGCGGTGACCAGGAGTTCCTCGTCGAGGCGATGCCCTTGCTGATCGAGCTCGCACGGCTGGCAGGCGATGCGACGGTCAAGCAGTCCGATGGCAAGTACCACACGGTCGGCATGATGTGCCCGAACGAGTTCAACGAGAAGCTCCCTGGGTCGAACCTCCCGAACCTTCCCGACACCTTCTACAACAACTTCATGACCGCCAAGATGGCAGCGCGAGTCGCGGAGCTGCTGCAGGAGCTTCCCGCGGGTAAGAGGGACGAGATTCTGACGCGCATGGGGGTCACCCCCGAGGAACTCGCGGAGATCGAGGCGCCCGCGACGAAGACGTTCTTCCCGATCACGACCGAGTCGCGCGCAGTGCCGATGGTCGACCTCGATGGCAACGTACGGGACCACCTGCAGGTCCCGGCGGGCACGATCGAGAACTACGATGGCTTCACCCAGATGCCGCTCGTGTACTGGCCCAGCGTGCGCGAGTGGCTGGACCGGGAGAATGCCGCGCGTCAGGCCGAGGGGAAGAAGCCGATCCAGCCGCGGATCAACGAGGAGGGGGTTGTCCCCCGTGCGGACCAGGTGCTCAAGGCCATCGAGCTGCGAGCCAAGCTCGCCGGAGTCGTTGGCGAGATCATGGTGCGTCGTGGCTTCTGGACCCAGGAGACAGATGCTGGCGATGCACAGATCACGCTCTTCAAGGAGGCGACGAGCGGTGGCATCGTCTGGAAGTGCGACGCCGAGAGTGATCGCGTCTTCGGTGGTGAGGTGGCCAACGCCCAAATTCGCGCCTTCGCGAAGGGCGACAAGACCGCGGCCAAGCCGAAGCTGAATTCGCCCGACAACTTCCAGATTGGCAAGCAGCAGGGGTCCCTGCAGACGGTGGCCAACTACTCGGCGCAGGAGGTCGCGGATCTACTTCGGGCCAGCGGCTACGACGTGGACCTCGACCTCATCTCGCGCAACGTGCAGTACTACGACAAGTACGTGAACACCAATGGGTCATCGCTGTCCAACGTCGGGTCGGGGATCGGGAAGATTGGTCTGGGCGAGCTCAAGGCATCGCTGGTCAACTACGACGAGGTGGTCCACCTCGACGCGAAGGACTGCGAGCCCGGCACGGCTCGCCAGGGCTTCCGCGCCGGCAACATGGCGGCGAGCGACCTCATGCCCCTCGAGTACCTGGGCCTCGAGATGAACGCTTCGAACGGGATCCTCAAGCTTGACCCGAAGGTGCCCCGCGACATCGGCGGGATCGAGTTGCTCAACGCGGCCTACGGGCAGCAACGGCTCTTCGTCCGTGCGGACTCCGTTGCCGGCAAGCTGCAGCTCTTGCTCACCGGTGGAACCGGGACCGCGACCGTCAATGTCTGCGGAACCGATCAGCAGGTACGCTTGGGAGAGGTCGCCACCTTCGCGATCCCGGTCTCGCAGGAGTAGAACCCAGGGGTGCAGCGCGGAGTCGCGGTTGCTCCGCGCTGCCCTGGAGTGGACCGCACGGGAAAGGACGAGGGCCGCCACTGGCGGCCCCGTTGCCGTGCTACTGCGTCTTGCCTCCCGGCTCCTCGCCGCCCTGCTGGAACGACTGCAGGGCCAGGTAGTTCTGGCCAAACCGCTGCACGTTGTCCGCCTGCTTCTCGAACCCGTCGAAGTGGCGCTCTTCGTCGGCGACCAGCGCCTCGAAGAGCTGCTTCGACACCGAGTCAGCGAGCTTTGCACACTCGAGCGCCGCGTTGTTGTAGTCGACGATGCTGCTCTCCTCCATCGCCATGGCCTTCTTCAGCATCGCCTCGGGATCGGTGATCCGCTCGACTGGCGCCGAAGCCTCCAGATGGACGTCGCCCTTGAGAAACAGGATGCGATCCGCGATCCGCTCGACGTGACCCATCTCCTCGATCGCGGTGCGCTTGAACTGCATGGCGAGGGGACCCAGCCCCTGATCGTCCAAGTGCAGATGAAAGTACATGTACTGGTGAACCGCCTGGAGTTCGTCGGCGACGGCCTGGTTGAGCAGCTTGATGCTTTCTTCCCTCTTCATGAGCACTCCTCCGCAACGTGAGCCAGGCCCGATGGGGCCGGTTCGGCGCTCGTGGTTCGTTGCCCTTCTACAGCGATCTCCGCCGGGCTGCTAGCGTTCGCGTGGCGGCCACGCCTGGTCGGTGTCGGCGAGGTTTTCGGCACGGCACGGCGCTCGGTGACGGAGCGCTGTGGGGCCGAGTCGTGGCCTACCAGACGCGATACTGCCCGCTGAGCGCCATCAGGCTCATCAGGTAGAGCACTCCCGGATAGTAGCGGCTATCCCCCGTTGGGATGGGCATTTCCCACACGGTCTGGATGAAGTCCTCGCGCTCGGGCAGGGTCGCCGCGATCGCGGCGGCGCCGTTGGTCGCCCAGAGCGCGGTCGATTCCCAGTTGACGAGGGGCTCGCCCGTTTGCGCGTTGTACTCGGCTCGGTATCCGGGTTGCTGGCTGGCGAAGAAGCCGAGCAGTGCGTCCACCTCGGTGGACCAGTTGGTGCCGTGCCAGAGATGGTCGATGGCGAGATTGAGGCCGACGCGCTGCGCTTCGGCGCCGAATGGCGTCTCAAAGCGCGGCGTGCCGTCGAGTTCAGCGAGCTCCGTCGGGAGGCCGGTGGGTGTCGAGAGGAACACTTCGGTCAGTTCGCGGCCCCGGGTGGTGATATCCTGCCAGCGCTTGCGGTCGGCGCCGTACTCGGCAAACAGCGAGGTGATCGCGGGCATCACGTAGGACGTGGTCGTCAGGTTTGCCCCCAGGTCTGGCCGAGTGCGGACCACGTTGGCGCTGGCGTCGAAGACGTTCAGGACGCCGCCCACCACACCACCGTTCAGTTCCTCGCGGTGGAGCATCACATCCAGCAGGTGGTCGGCGGCGTCTGCGTAGTCGGGCTCGTCCCAGCGGGCGGCTGCGAAGTACAGCGCCAGTGCGGCGTACTGCATTCCGTTGGGGTCGGGACAGCCCGTGTCGGATTCCGGACAGTCCCAGTAGAGGTAGCCCTCCCGGGGACCCGCCGGATACTGGTTGTTCGCGGCGGTGTACGCCCAGATGCGGGAGAACTCCTCCGGCCTGTCGAGCTGGACGGTGATCATCATGCCGTAGGCGAGGCCGTCCGTGCGCACCTGCTGCGCGGAGGTGTTGTAGATGTAGGCTTGTCGGGTCCCCGTCTCGAAGTAGATCGCCTCGGTGGCAGGATCGCCGTAAAATAGCTGTTCGAACGCCGCGTCGAGCTTCTCCGCGATCGCCTCTGGTGACCGGTCCAGCACCTTCTCGAAGGTCGAGGGGTCCTCGAGCGCTGGCGCCTGGTCGGTGCCCAGCGAGTCGGTGGTCGACGAGCAGGCGAGGGTCCAGCAGGCGAGGGTCCAACAGGCGAGGGCCCAGCAGGCGAGCGAGCCTCGCGTTCCCCGCACTGCCGTCATTCGCCAGCGAGGCGCTTGATGCGCGGCGTGAACACGCTGTTGGGATGCCGCTCGACGAACGCCCTCGCCCGAGTTCGCGCGGTCGGGCCTTGGCCCGAGCGGGCCAGGGCCTCGATGCGCAAGACCTCCGCTTCGAGGTGGAGTCGCCCTCCCGGGAAGCGGCGCGCATGCTCATCGAGTAGCGCCAGCGCTCGCGCTCCATTGCCGGCGGCCAGGGCAGACCGGGCCGCGTCGATGGCCTGCAGCTCTGCCGTGATGGAGGCGGCGCGAGAAGGTGTGACAGGTGTTCGTGCCGGATTGGGGGCTGCGGGTTCCGCGGCGTCCTCCGGGAGGGCCTCGGGGGGCGCCGCGGATTCTTCGGCGGGTCCCTTGGGCGTAGTCGGAGTGATGATGGCAGCGCGGTCGCGGCGCTCGAGCTCCGCTGGAACCGTGTCGGGCCTGGCTGCGGGGGCCCGGACTAGGACGACTCCCGTGGCGACGACACCAACCACCGCGCCACCCACCAGCAGGCCCTTGAGGGACCAGAGTGAGGCGGCGGCCGAGGACTTGGCAAGCAGCGTGGCCGAGCTGGCCAGGCCGAGGGCGGCCAGCGTCTTGGTGTGGGTGGTCGCCGAAGCTCGGTAGTCGCGCCCAGCGCGGAGCAGCGCGGACTCGAGCTCGCTGGGTGAATCATCGATCAGGCGACGGGGCTCGTTCATGATGCCTCCATTTCCGCGGTGCGGGTCTGCAAGCGACGGATCCCGTCCTTGAATTGGCTGCGCGCCCTTCGCAGCCGAGATGCGACCGTTCCCGGGGCGAGCTCCAGGGCGGTGGCGATTTCGGCCATCGTCATTTCCTCCAGCTCGTAGAGCACGAACACGGCACGCGCGTCGTCGTCGAGCGCCTCGAGCACCTGATCGAGCAGGACGCGCGCGCGGCTGCGATCGGCGAGCACCTCCGGCGAAGGCACCTCCTCGGAGCGCTCTGGCGCGCGGTCCTCGGCGACCTCGCGTCGGCGGGCCAGTGTCCTCCGGACATGCGCGGCGACGTTCGCAGCCGTTTGGAAGAGGAACGCCTTTTCCGCCCCGGGTCGGACGCCGTCGAGACGGTCCGAGAGGACGAGGAACGTCTTCTGAACCGCATCGTCGACGTCGCCATCGGGGGTTCCGAGGTTGCGGAGCACCCGGGCAACGAAATCGAGGTGGCGGTCCACCAACTGGCGCAGGCGCGCGTCTGCTCGCTTTCGGCTCACTCTCGGAACCTCGGCCGGATACCAGATCCAGCCCGACTGTAGCACCTGTGCACTTAGCATCGTCGCGAGCTTTCTGCCGATCCATTCCCCTTCCAACGTCATTTGATCACGGGCGCAAGCCGAGGCCGATCTTTCCGCTGGGATTGACAACCGGCGACTCGGCGACGGTTTCGCCGGGCGTGCCGACGAGGAACTCGCGGTGGACCATCGGGACGGACAGCCATCCCCCGAGATCGACGAAGACGTGCTTGGAGAGTCCGAGCTGGAACCTGACTCCCAGTCCCGCAGCGAGCCAGCTGCGTGTCGCCCGTTGCTCGACCGCCAGGTGCCGGCCGGCACCGCTGATCCACCCCGCGTCGAGCACCGCGCAGGGCAAGAACGCGCTGCTACCGCCGAGCGGGAGGCGTGTCGGACACCCAGTGAGACTGACCTGACCCACGCCGAACGTGGCGACGTCGTTTCGGGAAACGGAGTAGCCAAGAGCCAGTCCCCCCGTCGGTCGGTGACCCCCACCTTCGAGGTCCGTGAACGCCTCTGCGCCGCCAAACACCAGTGGTGCGGCTGGCACGTGCAGGACTCCGCGAGAGCCGAATGCTACCCGCCAGCGAGGAGCGCTTGCGGGGGGAGGTGTCGGTGGTGGTGGGTCCGGTGGTGTGATGGTGGGAGGGGGAGAGGGCTCGGCGTCCGGAGGGGGGCCGAGCATCGCCTCCGGGTCCAGGCTCAGGGCGGCGGCCAGCCCGAGTGCTTCGACCACTTCATCGCAGGATGCTCCATCGACGCGACGCCGCCCGGTGACCACGCCGTTTTCGAGTAGCAGCAGGCTGCCCCAGTGTCCGTCGGTGCCCGCCTCCCGACCGGCGGTGACGCGAACCACCGTGTCCGACGAGTCAGCGGCTTCCACCCGCGGGGTTCGTGCACGGAGGGCCTCCCAGAAGGCCGACTGGTCCGGGCACTCGGTGGGTGCCTCGTACTCGATCTGGACGCGCACTGGAGCGGGGTTGGTTTGGGCCCGAACGGACCCCGGGAGCAGGGAGATCCCCAGGCTGACTCCCAGTACGAGCCACGACCGCCGCATTGTCGGCACGATGGCACGAGGCGCTGTCCCCTCGCCAGCGGAGCGAGCGCGAAAACGGCGGAATCTGACCGTATTGGTGGGGCAATGGGCACAACGGTGCGCGGCCATCCCGGGCCACGTCCACCGCTGCAAGGGCGGGTCGGCCTTGTGGCCGACCTCGTCTCGGTACAGTGAAGGGAGCCCGCGATCACGGTCGTGGTCGTTCGTCTCGGTGCCCTTCGCGCGGTCGGAGAAGCCCGAGGAATCTTGGAACACGCCGGCACCAGTGGTGTCGGCCGAATCATGCAGGCACGACGCAATTGGGTTCGGGTCGATGTGCGCTGGGGCAACTACGAGCTGATGACCCGTCACCTACGCCCGGGTGAGGCCTTCGTCCTGGCCGAGCGCGGCGGGGATTTTGCCATCGCGGCGCGCCAGCTGGGCGCGGAGCGGGTCGAGCTGGTGCGCGCTACGGAGACGGGCGCGGAGCTCGTCGTGCCCGATCCTTTCACCGCGCAGCGATCCAGTGATGGTGCCCCGCCCGCGACCTGTCGCGCGCGACTGGTCGACCTGACTGCTGGCGAGCGGGTGCTGCTCGAGCAGGGGGACGTGGCCGTCGAGGTACTGGTCGAGCCCGCCGTGCAGCCAGGCGTGCGCTGGCGGAGACGCCGCTTCGGTGACTGGCGGTTGCTGGCGTCTGCGGTCGCGGCCATTGTCACCTGCGCGGTCCCACTCGGTGCGGGCGCGTTGACCTTCGAGGAACCAGGGCCTGGCCTCGATCCATCCCAGATCCGCATGCTGCGGTACTACCTGGGGCCGACCGCGGGCGACGAGACGCATTCGGAAGGGGGGAGTGCTCCAGCGCATCGGGCTACCGGTCATCCCTGCGCGACTGACGGCGACTCGTTCGCGTGCCGCGGCGAGCTGGAAGTAGGACTTCTGCCTTGCCTCGACCGTGAAGTGGTGCCTCCAACTCGCGCCCCGTGGTGGGGATGGACAGCGCCGGCGCCAGCGTCGGACAGCATCTATTGCCGCGGCGAATAGGACGGGTCACCAGACTGGCCACTGCGCCCAAGATGGCGCTCGGTCACTCCTCCTTCTGCCCGACCGGTTGCTTGCGGGCAAAGTAGGCAGCCCGCTCGAGCGCAGTCGTCATGTCCTGCTCCTCGAGGTAGACGTCGGCGGGGACGCGAAGTGGGACCGGAGCGTAGTTGACGATCCCCCGGACTCCGGCGGTGACGAGCCGCTCGGCGACCGCCTGCGCCTCCGTGGCGGGGACTGCGATGATTCCCGTGCGAATCTCGTCACGACGCAGCACCCGTTCGAGCTCGTCGAGCGGGTAGCAGTGACAGCCGTGGAAGAGGCGGTTGACCTTCTCCGGCTCACGATCGAAAGCAGCCATGATGGCGAGCCTCTCCCGGCGGCCGTGGAAGTACGTGATGAGCGCTCGACCGAGGTTTCCGATCCCGACCAGGGCCACGCTCTGTCCGGTTGGGTGGTCGAGTTCGGAGCTCAGACACTCGATCAGCTGGTCGACGCGGTAGCCCTTGCTCGGACTTCCGGTGCAATTGATCGTCATCAGGTCGCGCCGCACCTGCGCGGGCGAGACACGCGCCAGGTTGGCGAGCTCGTGCGAGTAGATGTGTTGGGTCCCTGCTGGCAAGTGGTGGGCCAGCAGGCGGCGATACAGGCTCAGTCGTCCGATGACGTTCTGGGGATGCACGATAGCTCCTCGTCTCATCGCGCCACCGTGCGCCGAGGATCGCCGCCCAAGCCGCGACCCGAGCGTCGGCTTGGGGACGTGGCTTGGTATCCTCGTTGCTGGGGGGACATGCGCTCTCGTTCTCGGAATGGCGGACAGGCCGACCGATCGACCCTCCTGCGTTCCCACGACGAGTCTACCGGCAGTCGCCGGCAAAGCGCGATTTCTCGGCGGTCCGCCCCCCCCGTACGGGTCAGAAAGGCCAGAACCAGGGTATTATCGCAACTGAAAGGGCCCAGACGATGAGGCTCAGGGGGCCGCCGACGCGGACGAAGTCGAGGAAGCGGTAGCCGCCGGGGCCGTACACCATGAGGTTGGTCTGGTAGCCGATCGGGGTGGCGAAGCTGGCCGCGGCTCCCATGATGATGCCGATCGCAAGGGGCATCGGGTCGATGCCGAGGCGCGCGGCTGCCTGCACCCCGATCGGGAAGACGAGCACCGCAGCCGCGTTGGCGTTCATGACGTTCGTGAAGAGCATGGTGAGGCCGGTCAGGACGACCAGCGTACCCATGTGGCTATCTCCGATCAGCCCCAGCAGAGAGTCGGCGACGAGCATCGCTGCGCCGCTCTGATCCATGGCCCGCCCGATGGCGAACGCCGCGACGATGACCAGCAGCACGCTCCAGTCCACCGCTCGCAGCGCATCACCCGAGGTCGTGCAGCGAGTGATGACCATCAGCGCCGCGGCGACGAGCGCAGCGTTGAGCATCGAAACCCAGCTCAGCGCGACGACGGTGACCATCGCCGTGAGGATGGCGACCGCCAGGCCTGCCCGCTCGTGGCGCAGCGGCTTCGAGTCTGCGATCTCCGAGACCAGGTAGAAATCCCGCGACTCGCGGTGGTGCTCGACGAAGTGTGGGCGCGCTTCGAGGAGCAAGGTGTCGCCGCCCTGCAGGACGATGTCCCCGAGCTTCTTGTCGATGCGACGGCCATTGCGCGCAGCAGCGATCACCACGGCATGATACCGCGAGCGGAAACGCCCCTCGCGGATCGTCTGGCCCACGATGGGGTTGGAGTTGGAGACGACCACCTCGACCAGGGAGCGGTTGGCCCGCGGGGCGTCGATCTTCCACAGCTGGTTCGTCGCTGGCGCCAGCCCGCGGATGCGCTGCAAGTCGACGACCGACGAGACCACGCCCACGAAGACCAGTCGATCATCGGCGCGCAACTCGACCCGTGGCGAGACGGCTGCCAGCACGGCGCCTTCCCGCTGGACCTCCATCAGGAACACGCCGGGCAACTGCCGCAGACCGGCATCCTCGATGGTCTTGCCGACGATGGGCCCCCCTCTCTCGACGATCATCTCCAGGGTGTACTCGCGGGCATCGTCCCGGATCCCGATTGCCGGGGAGCGGTCCACCAGGAGCCAGCCGCCCAGCAGCGCGAGGTAGAGAAGGCCAACGATGGCCACCGGGACGCCCACCCGACTGATATCGAACATGCTCAGCGCCCGTTCGGGGCCAAGCTCCGTGGCAATGAGTCCGTTGACGACGATGATCGTGCTCGTTCCGATCAGGGTGCAGGTGCCGCCCAGGATCGAGGCGTAGCTGAGCGGGATCATCAGCTGCGACGTGGAAACGCGAATGCGGCGTGCCCAGTCGTTGACGACTGGGAGCATCACGGCGACGAGCGGGATGTTGTTCATGAAGGCGCTCAGCACCGCGACCGGCCCCACGATACGGATGCGCGCAGCGGCGAGCGTCTTCGGCCGCCCCAGCAGGCGCTCGGCCAGCCAGCTCATTCCCCCGGTGTCGCGGAGGCCGGCTCCCACCGCGAAGAGCGTGCCGACGGTGGCCATGCCGGGGTTCGCGATGCTTTGCAGAAGATCGGCGTCGGACAGGACGCCCAGGCTGAGCAGGACCGCCACTCCCCCGACCAGGACCACGTGAGCGCGGACCTGGGTGGCGGCCAGCACGACGAGCACGACCACCACGACGCCAAGCGTCGTCCAGGTCTGCCAGGTGGGTTCGGGCACGGCGTCGCAGTCTAGATGGGCGCGCGCGATTGTCGAACACTTCAGCGGGGAGGGGAGCTCCCGAGCCAGGTGTCTCGTGGGGAGTGGTCGGCCGTCGGGGGACCCACGTTCCCACCCAATCTCCCGGCCAGCCCCACCGTTGCGCCGGCATTTTTCACGTCCGGGACGGCTGCTCCGCCCCCGGGTGGTCCGTCCACGGCCCGTTGTTGGCGGGTCGGTGCCGAACTTCCGTGGGTCGTGTTAGGCTGATCCAGCCGTGGGTGAGTCGATAGTGGAGGATGGCTGCGAGGGCGTCGGGCGCGAGGCCCTAGTGCAGCGACTGGCCAGTGCGGAGCGTGAAGTGGAACAGCTCCGGGCCACCCTCGCCGGGGCTCCTGCGGGGCCCGCGGGGCCGGCACGGGCCGCTGCGGAGTCGGCGTTGCCCCCGGTCGGTGTGGGGACGTTCGAGGTGCAGATCCCCAGTCGGCGCCTGGTCGTGGACGCCTGCTTTGCCGAGCTACTGGGCCTCGCGCCGAGCGAACTGGGCGAGGACGTGACGCGGTTCGAGTCCTTGATTCACCCGGAGGACCGGGAGCGGGCGGCTGCAGCGATGCGATCGCATCTGGCTGGCGAGACCCCTCGGCTCGAAGTGGAGTATCGGGTCCGTCACCGCGCTGGACACTACCTGTGGGTCCTTTTCCGCGGTGCCGTCACGGAGCGGGCTCAGGACGGGCAACCGCTGCGGATCTGCGGCGTCCAGATCGACGTGTCGGAGCGGGTCAACGCCCGACAGGAGCGCGATCGTCTGGAGGCTCAGCTCCAGCAGGCACAGAAGTTCGAGTCCCTCGGGATGCTCGCCGGTGGCGTCGCCCACGACTTCAACAACCTCCTCTGCGGCATCCTGGGCAATGTGGACCTGGCCGCACTCGACCTGGGCGAGGGGCACCCCGCCCAGCAGAGCTTGGAGGAGATCCGCGCAGCGGCTCACCAGGCGACCGAGTTGTGCCGGCAGATGCTCGCCTATGCCGGACGCGAGCGCCTCGTGGCCCAGCAGGTCGATCTCAGCCAACTGGTGGCGCGCATGGAGCAGTTGCTGGGGGTTTCCGTCTCGCGGAAGGCCAAGCTGCGCGCCGATCTGCGAAAGGTCCTGCCACCAGTAATGGCGGATGCCTCGCAGCTGAGACAGGTCTTGCTCAACCTCGTGCTGAACGCCTCCGAGGCGTTGCCCGAGGAGTCTGGCGTCGTGGTCGTGCGCACGGGAACCGAGGACTGCTGCCGGGACTATCTGCAGTCGACGTACATCCAGGACGACCTGCCCCCGGGTGAGTACGTTTTCGTCGAGGTGTCGGACAACGGCGCGGGCATGGACGCGGAGACCCAGGCGCGGCTCTTCGATCCCTTCTTCTCGACCAAGTTTCTGGGTCGCGGGCTGGGGTTGGCGGCGGTGGTCGGCATCGTGCGCGCGCACCGGGGCACCATCAAGGTGTACAGCGAGGTGGGCAGGGGCAGCACGTTCAAGGTTCTGTTGCCAGCGCTGCCCTCGAGCGAGTCATTGGCCGTGCCGGTGACGGAGCCCCCATGGACGGGCAGTGGACGCGTGCTCCTCGCTGACGACGAGCCTTCTGTGCGGAGCGTGGGTGCTCGCATGCTTCAGCGGCTCGGTTTCGAGGTGCTGCTGGCCAACGATGGGCGCGAGGCCGTGCACCTCTTCGAAGAACACGGCGAGTCGCTCACCCTCGTGCTGCTCGACATGACGATGCCGTTCTTGGATGGCGCCGAGGCCTTCCGGGAACTCCGGCGGATCCGACCCGACATCAAGGTGGTGCTGGCGAGTGGCTACACCGAAGCGCAGGCCACCAGCCGCTTCTGCGGCAAGGGGCTCGCGGGTTTCGTTCAGAAGCCGTTTCGCCTCGACACGTTGCGCAGCGCATTGAAGGAGGCGCTCGAGCCTCCCCCAAGCTCTGCCTGAGGCCTCGGGGGTCGCCGGGTGGCTACGGCGCTGCGGCCCAGTCGGCTGGCAGCAGGTGACTGCTCGAACCGCGGCGGAGGAATACGCTCGCCTGATGCCCGTCCGCGAGCGGGAGGCGAGCGGGCGCGTAGTCGCACGCGAAGCGAGCGTCTTCGACCAACGCAGCGTATCGGTAGAGGGAGCCGCGACGGAGCACGTCCCGAACGACGTCGAGGCGCTGCACCGCCGCAAAGGGCATGCCGTCCACCACTGACAGGTAGATCACGTCGGGGGCGCGGTCCAGGACGTAGCCCGGTGCGGCCCGCTCGTGCCCCGCGTAGCCAGTGCCGCGCCTTTCGCTGGGGGTGGCCGCAACGACCGGATCCGTCAGCCCCAGGAGATCGAGGGTAGGTCGGCGCGAGTAGTACGGCACGCGCCCGGCGACGTTGGTGGCCACCCAGGCATCCGTTGGGATTTCGCGCTCCAGGGCCTGCCCGACCAGCGTCCACCGCGCCTCCCAGTCGCGGATCTCGGCGAGCGAATGCCCGCGGAAGAAGCCGACCTCCAGTCCCGGCAGGACGAGCTCCAGGGTGATTGCCAGCGCGAGGGCCACGCGGTGTGGACGCCCCCGAGCGAGGAGCCACTGGGCGCCGGGCGCCGCGGCCAGTGCCAGCGCGGGGGTGACGTGCGCCAGCAGTCGATGGCGATAGAGGCCGTCCCCACCGGCCACGATGACGAATCCGACGTAGCCAAGGATCAGCGCCCAGAGCGCGACGAGGGGACGGCTTCGTGGTGCGATGGCGATGAGGGGCAGCAGACAGAGCACCCCTTCCCGGAAGAGGTAGCTGCCAACGTACTCGAGTCCCCGCTGCAGTCCCGCCCACGAGAAGGCGGCTTTCGCGACGACTGGATTGGGGATCCAGCTGCCGTAGTAGCCGAGACGCCAGCCTAGGTGAGCCAGAGGGAGTCCGAGCGCCAGCGCTGCAGCCAGCCCAATGACGGGGCGGGGCGTGCCGCGCCAGGCGAGGATGGGTGCGACGAGGAGTGCCGCTACGGCTCCCTCGGGCCGGGTCACTGCCAGCAGGGCTCCGAGCGCTCCGGTCAGCAGCGCTGCGCGCCAGTGAACGGTGACCCACGACGCAGCCCACAGCGCGACGAGCTCGAGCGCGAACAGGGGCGTTTCCAGCCCGGCCCCGGTCCAGAAACACCACGCGGGCTGCAGGGCAACGACGGCGCCAGCACCCAGCGCGATCTCGAACCGGCATGCGAGTAGCCGGTGCGTTGCGACCACGACCAGCGCCAGCGTGAGCAGCCCCAACCCGAACCCGAGTGCCGGCGCGACCACCACCGGGGACATCCCCAGGACCGCTCCCAGGGCCAGCGTGAGCGTCCACAGCGGGTTCGAGTAGCCCTCGACGCGCTCGCCCAGGTTGAACACGAGCTCGCCGTGGCGCGCGAGCGTCTCCGCGTAGCGGAAGCTGATGAATGCGTCGTCGACGAGCAGCTGCAGAGTGCTGAAGCGGAAAGCGTAGAGGAGCGCCAGGCCGATCGCTCCCCCGATCACGAGCTGTCGCGACGGAGCTGGGGGTCCCTGGTCGGCGTCCACCCGACTGTGATACCACCACCGAGCCATGAGATTGCACGTCCTGCAGCACGTTCCCTTCGAGGGGCCCGCGCGAATCGACGATTGGGCTCGTCGGCGTGGCCACCCGCTCGTCATCACCCACCTGTACGCCAACGAGCCGCTCCCCGACCACGACGACTACGATCTGCTGGTGTTGATGGGCGGACCGATGAGCGTCAATGACGAGGCGGAGCACTCGTGGCTCGTCGCCGAGAAGCGCTTCGTGGCGCGCGCCCTCGAGCTGGAGCGGCCGATCATCGGAGTCTGTCTGGGCGCGCAGCTGATCGCCGCGGCGGCCGGATGCTCCGTATATCCTGCGTCGGAGAAGGAGATCGGATGGTTTCCCGTGAGGCGGGTCGAGGAACGGGCAGAAAGCCCGGTCCGGGTGCCGCTCCCCGATGGGCTGGTGCCGCTGCACTGGCACGGGGAGACGTTCGATCTGCCGGCGGGTGCGGTGCGCCTCGCCGAGACCGATCCCGTTCCCAACCAGGCGTTCTGGCTCGGCCGCCGCGCCCTGGGGCTGCAGTTTCACATCGAGGCCACGGTGGCCAGCGTGGCGGCGCTGGTTGCCCACGCGGCGGCGGACATCACTGGCGGCCCCTTCCAGCAGAGGGCGGCCGCGATCGTGGCGGCGGCCGAGCAGCGGACCGCGGAGACCGCACCTGTCCTCGATGCCGTACTCGATCGGCTGGCGGCGACCTGACCGAGCGGTGTATGGTCCCGGACAGTGTGTCAGCCGAGTTGACCGTGCGCGTTGCCGGTGCCGGACTCCTCGAGCCGGGCCACGCCCAGACGTTCTCGTTCGTGCGGGGGCAGCAGACCGAGCAGGGGTTCGTGCTTCGCGTGGGCGAGCGGCTCGTCGCCTACGTCAACCGCTGTCCGCACTGGGGGATCGAGCTCGACCTGGGCGACGCGCGCTTCTACGCGGCGGACATCGATCGCATCTACTGCACCAGTCACGGGGCCCTGTTTCTTCCGCTCACGGGCGAGTGTGACGCGGGACCCTGCGCCGGGGAACGACTGGAGTCCCTTCCGCTGAGCGTCGAGGGGGCGGACGTGGTGGTGACGATTCCTCGCTGGGTGGTCGAACCGTAGCGCGCGGAGCGGGGAGCACAGATGAGTCGAGACCCGTCCAGACGACGCAAGGTGGCAGTCGGTGGACTGGGCGTCCTCGTGCTGCTCGCCGCGTTGGTGACCAGCCTCGTTCCGGCGCGCCGGGCGAGGGAGACACACCAGGCCAGCGAGTTCGTGGCCCCCGGTCGGGTGCGCCCGCCCGCCGTGGCGGGCCGCTTCTACCCCGCCGATCCCCAGGCGCTCACTCGGGCCATCGACGCCCACCTCGCCGCGGTACCGGCGGCGCCGATCACCGGGCTGCGGGCACTGGTGGCGCCCCACGCGGGATACTCATTCTCGGGGCCCACCGCGGCGTTCGCCTACGAGCAGCTCCGCGACCGCCAGATCGACACGGTGTACGTGCTGGCGCCGAGCCACCACACGGCGTTCGCCGGGGTCTCGATCCTCGATGTGGACGCGTACCGCACCCCGCTCGGTCTGTGCCGTCTGGCGCCGGTGGCCGCCGACCTGCGCCTCGTGTCCCCGTTCACCTCCGTCGCCGACGCCCATGCGAGCGAGCATTCGCTCGAGGTGCAGCTGCCGTTCCTGCAGCGGGTGGTGGGTGAGTTCGACCTGGTGCCGCTGGTCTATGGCAAGGTCGATCCTCGGGCGGTGTCCGAGGTGCTGGCCCCCCGCCTCGATCCCCACTCGATCGTGGTGGCGAGCACCGATCTCAGCCACTACCACCCCGACGCCACGGCCCGAGAGCTGGACCAGTCGCTGGTGTCGGCGATCGAGCGGCTCGACGTGGCAGCGGTGGCCGGTGGCGAGGCCTGTGGCAAGCTTCCGGTGCTGACCATCATCCACTTGGCCCGGCAGCTCGGTTGGAAGGCCAAGGTTCTCGACTACCGAAACAGCGGCGACACCGCCGGGACCCGCGATCGGGTGGTCGGCTACGCGGCCATCGCTTTCTACGAGACCACGTGAGATGCCCCAGCTTTCCGGTCGCCTCACCCGGGTCGCGCTTGCTACGCTGATCCTCGTCGGAGGGGGATTGGCCATGTTCTCGCTCTTCAAGAAGCCGCCGTCGATGCCGACCGCCACCCCCGAGCCGCCGGCCGTATCGGACTCATCCATGTACGACACCGCTCAGCGCCGCGCACTGCTGCAGCTCGCCAGGAGCGCGCTGACCCAGGTTGTTGTTCGGGGTACCCTGCCCAGTGTACCGGACGACTTTCCTGCCCAGCTACTCGAGGAGCGCGGCTGCTTCGTCACCCTCGAGAAGGATCACCAGCTGCGTGGCTGCATCGGGCACATCTTCCCCCGGGAGCCGCTGGCCCAGGCGGTGATCGAGAATGCCCGCAACGCCGCGTTGCGTGATTCGCGGTTCGCCGCGGTCACGCCCGAAGAGCTGCCGGGCATCGAGATCGAGATCAGTGTGCTCACGGAGCCCCAGCCACTGGTCTACTCGGATGCCGATGATCTGCTCGCGAAGCTGCGTCCCCGCGTGGATGGCGTGGTGCTCGAGATCCAGGGTCGACGCTCGACCTTCCTGCCGCAGGTCTGGGAGAAGCTCCCGGACAAGGTGCAGTTCCTCGATCACCTGGCGGCCAAGGCCGGTAGCCAGCCCGCGGCCTGGCGAGGCCGCGGCGTCTCGGTACAGACCTATCAGGCGGAGGCCTTCGCCGAGTCGGAGCTCGGGGCGCGGTGAACGAGAACCAGTTCGGGAGGGCGGGAAAATACTTAGGAATGACCGTCCCTCGGGGTCGCTTCGAGGACTGAATGGGTGCTGGTTTGACCGCCGACTCGTTGAACGGCCAGTGGATTCTTCGTAGCATGTCGGGTCAGGAGTGATGGCGATGCGATGGGTAATGGTCCGGTGGTCGGCGGGCGTGCTGGCGGCGCTCTCCGCCGTCAGCGGTTGCCAGGGCGAGGAGCGGGCGCCGTACATCGCGTCGGGCTGCTTCGAAGGGGACGTGCGCGAGTGCCAGTGTGGCGGCATGCTGCCGGGCGAGCGGGTGTGCGAGAACGACGCCTGGAGCGAGTGCACTTGCAACCGACAGGGCGAGGGGGGCACGCGTGGAACGAGCCCGAGCACCGGCGGCGCGGGAAACCAGGGCTCCAGTCCCGAGACGACCATCGAGCTGAGCGCGCTGGTGAACTACCACTACGACGGGGACGGGGTGCACTTCGTCACGGAGGAGGGGGTCACCCGCTTCGACTGGTCGGGGCAGCGAATCGCGCACTACGCAGCGGAGCGGCCCCTGACCGCGTCCGGCTACGCCAACGGCCTGCTGGTCGTCGCTGACTCGGGTGCGATCGTGGGGCTCGACGCCGACTACCAGGTGCTCCACGAGACGCAGGTCGTCGAGTCGTGCGCTTCCGGCGGCATGATCACCGGACATCGCTTCGTGTGCATGCCGGGGTCCGGAGGCGGCGTCCTCTACACCTACGACGGCGAGACGGGCGACCTGCTCGCGACCTCCGGTTCCATCAGCCGCGTGGGGTTGCCGGTCCGCACGGTGCCGGGCTCCGACCAGCTCGTGGGCGTCTCCGGTGGTTCCCCCCGGGACTACCATCTGTTCGAGGTGGACGCGAACGACGTGCCTTTCTACGTGGCGGACTCGATCTACCACGGGGACATCTATGTCGGGTACGAGTACGGGTTCGTCGGAGAGCCGGAGCGGACCCACCTGGTTGCCCCCGAAGGCGAGATGCTCAACTTCGCCGGAGCCGACTGCAACGTCGAGGACCGACAGTGCTTCCTGAAGGACGGCAACCTCGGCACCTTGCCCGGCGACGCGGCGAAGTACGTCGGCCTCTCGGATGAGCAGAATGGGGAGGTCTTCGCCCTCGTCTCGCCCAGCGGCGACGTCTTCGACGGGCCCTGTGCCAACAGCTGCATCCTGCAGCGCGTCGAGGTCGCCACGCGCAGCGTGCTCGCCACGAAGGTCGTCTCCGACTACCTGTTCTGGGTCGATACCCGGCCGCAGGCCTACTACCTCATTCCCAGCCCCAACGGGAGCCGGGTGTGGGTGGTCCAGTCGGGGCGGTCGATCTACCGGACGGGCTACGACGATTCGCTGGGGGTGACGGTGCGTATCGTACGCATGCCGGTTCAGTGAGGCGCTGAGGCCGGGCCGCCCCTGAGCAGGCTGACGCTCTGCCGTCCGCGACCGGAGTTCGGCTGCCGGGACGGATTCCAGGTTGCGGAGTGAACCGGGTGCCTGACGCTTTTTCTGCACAAGGTGCTAAAGTTCGCGCGGGTTTCTTGGTTGGGAGAGAAGGGAAGTCGTGATGCGCAGGGCTGGATTGTTGGCGAGCTGGGTGGCCGCGGCGGTGGTGTTGGCGTGCTCCGGGGATGGTGACAAGCGGAAGACCATCGACCCTGGCGGTACCGGCGGGCGGTCGCCGCTCGGCACCGGGGGCTCCGGGCAGGGCGCGAGTGCCGGCGCGGCGGGGGCGAGCGCGTCCACGGGTGGCCGCAGTGGCCGCGGCGGCGCCGGCGCGACCGAGACAGGCGGGCGCTCCACGGGGACGGCAGGCGCGGCCGGGGGAGAAGCGCTGTCGCCGGCGCCGGTGGTGGCCATCACCAGTCCCGGCGAGGACGGGGAGATCATCACGACCGGCGAGCTCGAGGTGCTCTGCGTCGCCGAGCAGTCAAGCATGGCGGGCTCGAAGCCCGTGAACGCGGTCAGCATCCGCCTGCTCGTCGATGACGTGGAGGTGGACGAGGTTCCCGGTACGGAGACCCGGAACGCGGACGAGTACTCCGCCACCTTCCCGACCCAGAACCTGGAGAACGGGGCCATCACCGTCGAGTGCGAGGCGGACGACACGAGTCGGCCGGTGCTCACCGGGAGCGACCAGCGCCAGGCGTTCCTCGATCACGGACCGACCATCGTCGTCGACGCCCCGCAGGCGGATGTGCCGCTCCCGCTGCTCCAGCCCGCGCATTTCGACTTCACCGTCGAGGCCGCGCCGATCGAGCGGAACGACCCCGACGCCGACGTCGAGGGCGTGCAGCTGCAGGTCGCCGGGGTCGACATCCCCCGGTGCGAGGACACCTCGTCGGGGCCCTGCTTCGCTGAGGATCCGGACCAGGCGGGCCGCTTCACGGCGGACATCGATCTGTCGGACACGTTCTACTTCAACCCGACGCCGGAGACCGCCCAGGTGATCGTCACCGCCGTCAACGGCCGTGCCGCCAGCCGGAGCACGCAGCTCTCCTTCCCCCTCGACGGCACGGGACCCGAGCTCACGTTCCAGAGTCCGAACGAGGGGGCGGTCGTGCGGGGACGGGTCTCGGTCGAGTTTTCTGTCTCCGACGAGTCTGGCATCGACGAGGACACGTTGAGCGTCGAGGTGTCGGGGTTCGCCGATCGGTTTGCTTACCCAACTGACGGCGAATGGCGGGCCAATCCGAGCTCGGACGGCACCTCCGTGGCCTACCAGTTCCGATTCGACACCGTGACCCTTCCCTTGACCCAGTCCGACTTGCAGTTGACGGTTCGGGTCCGCGACGCCGTGGGCAACCGGTTGCCGGGTGGCGGCGCCGTGCTCAATCTGGCGCTCGACAACGTCCCGCCGATCGTGGACCTCGATCCGGGCCTGGTCCGCGAGATGGACTGGCTCAACAGAACCGAGCGGACGAAGAAGTGCTCGCCGCTGTTCAGTCCGATCACCCAGGATCCCGACAATCAGTATGCTCCGCAGCCGGATGGCACGGTCACCTCGGGGATAGTCGAGGTCACCTTCCGGGCCCTCGTTTGGGACGAGACAAACGGCGCGCCGGGGGATCCCTACATCACCTACTCGCTGGTCGATCAGGATTCGGTCTTCCTCTACGCTCGCAGCGCTGCCGACGCGGCGACGGAGCCGCTGGTGTTCGACAGCACGGGGGACGGCGTGTGCGACCAGGTGGACGACACGACGGCCGTCCAGGACCTTGACCCGGTCAACCCGAGTCAGAAGGGCACCCCCTGGTACACGAACAACACGGGCTTGCTCGATCTCGCCACCGCGCCCACCAGCAACGAGTGCCAGGTGCCCACTACTGATCCTATTGCACCGACCAATCTCTGCACTGCAGGGAGCCACGACATGTACTACGTGATGCTTCACCCCACGGTGCCACAGAGCGTTCGGGAGCCCGTGGTCTACGGCATTCCTCCACTCACCGGCGAGGCGTGCACCGGTGACGGGTGGCCGCTGACTCAGGAGTCCAGTATTGGCGAAGGCTGGGTGTGCGTGGCTGCGCGCGCGCTCGACAACGTCGGCAACCGCGGGATCTCCGCGCCGCTCCGGATCTGCTTCGACAGTCCGGACATCCCGGGAACGCCGGACTGCTCGCCCGAGGCGATGCCCCGCTGCACGGATGGCTGCACCCTCCCGAAGCGGTTCGAGCCGCGGGTGATCGACCGCTCCCGGTAGCGCCCACCCGGGTGGCGTCTCGCCGCCCGGGCTCCGCGACCCGGTGGCAGCGCCCCGTTCCCACTCGGCGGCCGCGCCGCGCTGCTCCTACCTCGGCGGCGGCATCGTGCCGCGCTGCCGCTTGCGACTGGGGATCACCTGATGGATGTCCGTCTCGGAGAAGCCTTCGCTCTTGTAGACGCGCTTCAGGTGAGCAAGCTCCATCTGGGCGACGCTGGCCAGCGCGGTGCGCTCGCGCTCCAGCAGTGCGACCCGCGCGCGGGGCAGGATGAGCGCGTCGATGGCCAGGCGCAGGGGCCGCGTCACGGCGCGGATGCGGCCCGCTAGCTCCCGGGCCGTGTCGCGGTCGAGCTTGCTGATGACGGCCTGATCGAGCAGGCCCGCGAGCAGGTCCATGCGCAGCGGGAGCTCGTCGACGCCGCTCTCCGTGTAGTGCGCAACCCCCCCCGGAAAGACGAGCGACAGCGTGGGGTCGTAGGCGGGGCGCCCGATGGCGGTCCAGATCTCGTCGGCGACGCGACCGATCTCCGCGTCGGCGATGGCGTCGGCTTCGCGCCGGGCGTCGAGCAGAGGCGCGAGCTCGGTGCGTGCCGACTCGAGCTCGCTACCGAGTCGCTGATCGAGCACCAGCACCGCCACCAGACGAGCCTCCGCGTGGATCTGCCAGACGCCGCCACGGGCTCGCGCCAGCTGCACGGTGGTGGCCGCGTCGCTGAGGATCTCGGACGGGGGGGCGTTTCTGCTGATGACGGTTCCCATGCTCCACGCTCTTCGCCGTCACCGTAGACGAACTGCGCGGTGCCGCAACCCGGACCCGGGAGGTTCGGAGATTGAGGCGCAATCTGGAATCGCCGCCGGGCAGGTGGAGTGCGGGGGCGGTGGCCGTGCTACGGTCGTGGGGTGAGCAGCGGACTGGCGCCGGGAGTGGTTTTCGCAGGAGACTACCGGGTGGTGCGGCCCCTGTCGGCGGGGGGCATGGGAGCGGTGTACGTGGTCGAGCAGCTCTCGACCCAGAAGCTGCGCGCGCTGAAGCTGATGCACCCGCAGCTGGCCGCTGACGAGGCGTCGCGGCGGCGGTTCGACCAGGAGGCGCGGGTGGGGGCGCGGATCCCCAGCGATCACATCGTCGAGGTCACGGCGGCGGGCATCGACGCGGCCAGCGGTGCGCCGTACCTGGTGATGGAGTTGCTCGAGGGTGAGGATCTGGAGACGACCCTGCGCCGTCGGGGGGCGCTGGCGCCCGGCGAGGTGGCGCAGGTGATGGATCAGATCTGTCACGCGGTGGGGTCCGCCCATGCGGCGGGCATCGTGCATCGCGATCTGAAGCCCGCCAACGTGTTCCTGGCGACCGCGCGGCGGACCGACGCCGCGTTCACCGTCAAGGTGCTCGACTTTGGCATCGCCAAGCTGGTGTCCGAGCAGAGCGTCGAGACGGCCGCGATGGGCTCGCCCCTGTGGCTCGCCCCCGAGCAGACTGAACGCCGCCCGGTGACACCTGCCACCGACGTCTGGGCGCTGGGGCTGATCGCGTACACGCTGCTCACCGGACGCAGCTACTGGAAGACGGCGGCGCAGCCCGACGCATCACTGATGCACGTGATGCGTGAGGTGCTCTTCGATCCGATCGATCCCGCGTCGTCGCGCGCAGCCTCGCAGGGGGCACATCTGCCGACCGCTTTCGACCGGTGGTTTGCTCGCTGTGTCGCCCGCGAGCCGACCGCGCGCTACCAGAACGCGGGGCAGCTGTTCGCCGATCTCGCGCCGCTGCTCGGCTACCAGCGTCCGAGCACGGGGCCCAGCGGGGGAGCGGCGCTGGTGCCCCCGGCGGCGGGCGCCGTGCCGTATGTCACGCGCTACGACTCCGGCTCAGTGCCGAGCGCGACCACCGGCTCCGTTGGCGCGGTCTCGGTCGGCAACGCGGGGGGAGCGACCTCGGTGCCGGTCCCGGGTCGGGTGGGGGGCCACGCACCGCTCGCGAAGGGGGCTGGGCGTGCTGCGGCGGGGGGACTGCTGGCGTTCGGGTGTGCCGGAACCGCGTTGATCGCCACGCTCGTGGTCGCCCTGGTCTCCGTCACCGCGGTGGTCTTGCTGAGGGCGCCGCCGGCGTCCGACACTGCGCGACCCGGCGCGACCGCCCCCGCCGAGGTGGACGTGGAGGATGACGACGCGCCGCGAACCGAGGGCGCGGAGCCGGTCGCGCAGCGGCCGCAGCCGGGCGAGCCGCCGCAGGGAGCGCTCCCTGGATCGCGCGTCACGGCGCGGACCGCGGGGGAGCCGCCCCCGGCGCGCGAGGCCGATCGACCCGCCCCCGCCCCGGACGCTCCCGCACCTGCCGCGACGAAGCCGGCCTCCAAGCGAAAGGCGGTCGTCTCCGCGCTCCTCGGCGGCTCGGGCAATCTGCCGCCCGACGGCGCCAGCATCGTCCGCAGTCGGGTCCCTCAGTTTCAGGCCTGCTACGAGCGGGGGATCGCTGGCGACGACGAGAAGCACTTCGGCGAGTCGATGATCCTCTACCTGCACATCCAGGCGGACGGTGGCCTGCGCGGTGTCGAGTCGCGGATTGACACGGCGCCGCCGGGAGTTGGCACGTGCATCCTGCCGATCGTACGCTCGCTTCGGTTCTCGGCGCCACCGGCGGGACCTGTACAGGGGAATCTGATCATCAGCTTCAAGACGGAATGAGCCTCGTCTCGCGGGCGCCCCCACGACGGGTGAACGGGGGGCACGGCGTGGCGTGGCGGCACTCGACGGTCAGCTCATTCCTGGTCGCGCGGCTGGCTGCGGCAGCGTGTTTGGGGCGCCCAACCGGGTCCGGAGCGCGGGAGTCGAATCCCGCGCGGGATCGAGAATCGCGTCGTCTCCGACCGGGGGGGTGGGCGGGGCCCGGGGAATTGGCTAAATGGCCGAGCGCGATTCTCGAGCACCTCACTATGAGGTCATTTTACGATTGGGGAGGGGGACCCGGGGCCCCGCCGCCCGCGGGCCCCACCCGGTCCTTACCGGGTGGGAGGGCGAGTGGGGGTGCGAAGCGGCGGGGGAGGGGTCTGGGACAGACATTGAATGTGTCGAGCGAACTTGACGAACGGAGCTTCTCACCGAGCCCTCACCCAAATGGGGGCTCGGTGAGAAGTGATCGACAATTGCGCTCGCTCATTTAGACTGGTCGCCCAGTGCGAGGGTTTCGCACTTCGACTTCCGGGGAGCCATCATGAGTCAGGGCGGAGGCAGCAAGATTGTCGGGACAGTGCTGTTCATTGGAGCCATCGTCGTCTTCGACGTGCTCAGCTACGTGTTCGACTGGGGCTGGATCCTCTACTGAGCCCATCGGCTTGGCCGCCCCCTTCGTGCGATGAGTTGGCGTCGCTGGCTGCTGAGCGAGCGGGCCGCCAACGTCCTGCTGGGTCTGTCATTTCCCCTCCTCGGCGTGGCTCATGTGGTGCGCGCGGAGCCCTCCGCCCGCATGTCACCGGTGCTGTGGACGGGGCTGGCGTTGGCGGGCGTCGTGGGGGTGCTCTTCTGGCGTCGCGCCGCCGTTCGTCGTGAGCCGGGGTGGCCTCTCCTGATCCAGGCGTTGCCTGCGCTGGCCGTGCCCCTCTGGGCGGACGCGGTCGCCCCGAGCCCCGCCCTGTGGCCGTTCCATGCCCAGATCGCTTTCACCGTCGGTGGCGCTCTGACCCTTGCCGCCTTCGTGGCGCTGGGACCAAGCTTCGCGGTCCTGCCGGCAGTGCGTCGAGTCGTGACTTCGGGGCCCTATCGTGTCGTTCGCCATCCCGCCTACGCGGGCGAGTTGATCATGGTGACGGCCTGCCTTCTGGCCCGACCGAGCTGGGTGACGCTCGCCCCTCTGCTCGTTGGGGTGCCGCTGGTGGGGCTTCGCATCGCGGCCGAGGAGCATCTGCTTCGGGCGGAGAGCGCGTACCAGCGCTATCGACAGCAGGTTCGGTGGCGGCTACTGCCGCTCGTCTGGTGATCCGCTGAGGGTTGCGATTCGCGCCATTCTCGTTTCGAGGTGCGAATCACTGCCTGTTTGCTCCTGGGTCCTGCCACCAACCAGGGAGACGCGAGGTGAGCATGCTGAGTCGAGCGGGACTACTGGGACTGTTGTTGTCCGCCGGGCTGGCGCTGACGGCAGGCTGCGGCGGGGGAGACGACGACGACAACGACGATGATGGAACGGGGGGGACGCTCGCCACGGGTGGGGCGGCCTCCGGTGGATCGTCCCCGGCCGGGGGCACGGATGCGGCTGGAGGGACGGGCACTGGTGGAGCCGACAACGCCGAGGCGTGTCCCGCCACCGCGCCCGGCAGCGGGGACGACTGTGAGGCGACGGACGGGATGCTCACCTGCAGCTACACCGACGCCGTCTGCGTCTGTGGTGGATTCGGCCCGATGGGGGGAAGCTGGCAATGCGACGAGCCAGCGGAGTGTCCCGCGACGATGCCGGAGGACGGATCGCAGTGTCCGTCGTTCAACCTCGACTGTCCGTATGACGGTGGCACCTGTTCCTGCGAGGGGGGCTTCGGGCGTCCCGGGGGAGGGGGCGGCCTGCAGTGGGACTGCGGCGGTGGTACTCAGGAGGGTTGTCCCGAGCAGTCACCCGACAACGGCGACGCCTGCGAGACCGGGGGGCAGACCTGCGAGTATGGTGGCTTCGCGGGTACCTGCGTGTGCAGCAACGACAACGGTTGGTACTGCTTCTGACGTGGATCTCGGGTCGGTCTGGCGATCGTGGTGTAGCCTTCGGTGGCCATGCCGGCGCTGCCGATCCAGCTTCACGAAACCCAGGCGAAGACGCTGACGCGGCTCGCTGGCAGCGTGGATCCGTGGTTCCTGGGCCGCTACGGCATGAATCTGTACCGGGGATGCCAGCACGCCTGCGCCTACTGCGACGGGCGCGCCGAGAAGTACTTCGTGGCGGGCGACTTCGCCCGGGACATCGTCGTGAAGACGAACGCCGTGGAGCTGTTTCGCCGCGAGATCTCTCGCCGCAAGGAACCCGGGTTCGTCTTCGTCGGGGGAGGGGTGAGCGACGCGTATCAGCCCGTGGAACGTCGGCTCGAGCTGACTCGTGGCGTGCTCGCCGTGGTTCGCGACGAGGGGCTGCCAGTGCACATTTTGACCAAGTCTCGGCTCGTCGAGCGTGACTTCGATCTCTTGGACGAGATCCGCGACCGGGCTGGGGTCATCCTCTCGATGAGCATCCAGAGCGTGGATGACGCTGTGCGTCGGCGCTTCGAGCCCCACGCGACGCCGATCGAGCGGCGGTTCGTCACTCTTCGCCGGGCCCGGGAGCGGGGGTACGCCATCGGGGTCATGGCCATGCCCGTCCTGCCCGGGATCTCTGACCAGGTGGACGCCATCGCCAGTCTGGTCCAGCGGGCCCGCGACGCGGGGGCGGACTTCGTGCTGGGGGGGGCCCTCACTCTGCGCCCTGGCGCTCAGCAGCGTGCGTATCTCGACGTCATCGCAGACGAGCACCCGGCGCTGCTCGATGGGTATCGCGCGGCCTATCGGGCCCAGCGACCGTCGGGCGCTCCTGCCGCCAGCTACGTGCGGCGCGTGGACGAGCGATTCCGGCGCGCATGGCAGCGCTCCGGCGTTCCGGGGCGTCCCCCGCGAGCGCTCTTCGCGGGGCGCATGCCCGAGTACGCCGAGGTCGCGGTCCTGCTCGAGCACCAGGGTTTTCTGGTGGGTGAGGAGGGGGGACCGGGAGGCGGACCTCTGGCGGCTGCGGGGCGGGCGATTCAGGGTTGGGCGCGCGAACGGTTGGCTCGCGCCGGTCGCCGGCGGGGATTCACGTTTCGGCAGGTCGAGACCGAGTTCTGCATGCTGTGCGCGAGCGGCGATCTGGCGCGGGTGCTGACGATCCCGGAGGTGGCGGCGCGGCAGACGATCGAGCTGCTCCAGGGGGTCCGCGCTGGGCGCCGCGTCGCGCGCCCCCTGGCCACGTGATGGTTCGGAAGGACGGTCCGGACCCACGGAATGGGTCTTCGGGTCGCTGTTTCCGGTGCGCTTCAGGCGTCTTCGTCGCGCGGTGGGGGCTGCGCTCCGAAGTTGCGGATCAGTAGCTGACCCAGACGTAGCGCCTGGCGAATCATTCGCTTGGTGGACTCCGCCACCTGCTCGCTGTCGAAGAAGTCGAGGGGTTCGGCGAGCTCCATCCGCACCACTTCGCCCTCGACGGCGATGCGAGCCGTGCCGGTGCTCTCGTCGTTCGCGGTCAACAGGAAGCGGTATGCATGCTCGTGGTCGCTCGGGCCCAATCGTGCGGCGGGCACCTGGACCAGCAGTGTGCGGCCGCTGGCGGTGACCAGCAGATGAACGTCGTACTGCTGGCCGGTGATCTTCCACTGACCCTCGCCGACACGGCACACGTGAGGCTTCACGCCCAGGCGACTCAGCAGGCTTTCCGCCGCCGACTCGGCGTGGGCGATCGCGGGCATCTGCAAGATCCGCTGCCGTCCCTCCAGGTAGGTGGCGAGCGCGCCGCAGCTCGGGCAGCGGTCGGACCGCAGGTCGAGCGGAGTGCCGCAGATCGCGCACCGGTGATCTGGAGTGGCGGAGGTCAGATCGGCGGCTCCGGCGAACTGGCGCAGGGCATCGAGGAAGGCGTGGACGGGCACGGCCAGACCCAGGTCGTTGCTGCCGCGGGGACGCCAGGCGTTCACCCCCAGGGCTTGACCCTGGCCATCGACCAGCGGCCCACCGCTGTTTCCCGGGTTCACGCGGGCATCCGTCTGCAGGTAGTCGACCCCGCGAATGGTGTGCTGTGGGCTCGCGATGATTCCGCGGCTGACGGTGTGGTCGACGCCGAGCGGGTGTCCGACGGCAGCCACGGCCGTTCCTTGCGGCACGCGGCGGCTGTCAGCGAGCGGAAACGGAGGGAGTCCCAGCGGCTGCGCGGGGAGGACAAAGGCGAGGTCGAGCTTCGCGTCGGTGTAGACCACTCGGGCTGCCGTCTCGGTGTGCCCCCGGGCTGCGACGGCGACGTTCGTGTCGTAGCCGACCACGCGGTGGGTGGTCACCACCAGTCCGCTCTCGGCGGCTACCCACCCGCTGCCGTATCCACCGCGCGCCCAGACCGCCACCGTCGAGCGAGTGATCTTATCCCAGTAGTCCATCGGTCAAGATGCGCAGCGAGCGCGTAGTTCCGCACAGTTTCCAGTCGAGTCCGTAGGCGTGCGCCTTGTGGGCGCTGCCCCGCCCCAGAACCTCGCAGCTGAAGGTGACGCGGAGCAGCTCGCCGAGGGTTCTCGCCCGCGATGCCACATCTCGCAGCGACGCGATGAGCTTCGGAGGCGAGACGAATGACATGCGATCGGCGTAGCGTAGCAGCAGTCGATCCTCCCGCAGGCAGAGGGCGGCCGCCCCGGCGAGGTTGGCATTGATCTCCAGCGCAGCCCGCAGCATGGCAACGTTCAGCTGACGGTTGAGCAGGACGAGCGGAGAATCGACGCGCAGCTCGTCGCGGCGTTGGTGGATGCTCACGAAGACAGGCGCCTCGTCGAGCTGGAAGGCCCACCCCGGCCCATTGGGCAGGGCGGTGGCCTGCGGCGTGGGGATGTGCAGCGACTGCAGGCACTGGCCGACGAGGCGCGGATAGTCGCGGGCTCGCCATGCGGCGAATGCGCTCGCCAGTTCCGGATAGTCGTCGGCCGTGGGGGCCCGGAAGGTTTGCGCGACTGCCTCGGGGAGCTGCAGCGCTCTGGACAGAGAGGTGCCACAGGCCGCGCAAGCTGCCGTGTCCCCCGCCGGATACCCGCAGACGCTGCAGTGATGTTGCATATTGCGGTCGCCCGATGGTGACACCGGGCCGCAGCCGAGTCCACTCCCGCCGGCGTCCCGGGCGAGAGGCACGGGGCAGGGGCCCCTCGCGCCCTGGGGAGGGGCCCGCAGTGGTGGACCCGAGGCGCCTGCCTTATGCGGTCTCCTGGGGGGGCCACCGTTGATCTTGGGCGCTCGTTGCTCCGGGGCGCCGGTACCAGTATGCTCACGATCGCGTGAAACCCTCGACCCCGCACGCGGCGTTCCCGTTTGGATCCTGGCCCGTGCAGCTCCACCACCCCGACGCGGGGTTCGGGTGGTACCTGTCCGGCGGCATCTTCGTCAGCCAGATCTCGGTCTCCGTGGGCAGCGAGTTCGTCGCGGACACGCTGAGCGACTGGATCGACGGGGTGCTGGAGCAGCACGGCGAGGAGGTCTCCGCGGCCGGGGGCCTGCTCGGGATCCACGACTGGCGGCTGATGCGCAAGTACACGTCGCGGGCACGCTCCATCTGGTTCGAACGGATGAAGCGTCGTCCGAGGCAGTACCTCCGGCGCGCCGTGGTCGTCGTGGGCGACACCCCCCTGCTGAAGATGGCCGTTGCCGGCGCCAACCTGATGGCCACGCTCTCCCTGGTCGGGGAGGTGGAACTCGCCCACGATATCCAGGCCGTGCTGCACCGCCACTCCATTGCCCGTCCCTCTGTCGGTCCGGCCACCGCTGGCGCGCGCTGACCCCCCCCGCCCGGCAACGAGACGAGGGGCCGCGCTCGCGGACCCCACCCCTCGCTTTGTCGTTGCCTAGGGTGCAGCCCTGCACCATTCTTCGCCGCACCCATGTCGAACGCGCCTGCCCCAGCGGAGCCCCGCTCCGACTTCATTCGCGACATCATCGACGAGCACGGCCGCAGCGGTCGCTTCGAGGGACGCGTGCTCACGCGATTCCCTCCGGAGCCGAACGGATATCTGCACATCGGTCATGCCAAGTCGATCTGCATCAACTTCGGGATCGCTCAGCAGTACGGCGGCAAGACGAACCTGCGCTTTGACGACACCAACCCCGAGAAGGAGGAGCAAGAGTACGTCGACGCGATCCGGGAGGACATCGCGTGGCTCGGCTTCCAGTGGGCCGAAGAGCTGTACGCTTCGGACTACTACGAGCAACTCTACGCGTGGGCGGTGCAGCTCGTCGAGAAGGGGAAGGCCTTCGTCTGTGATCTGAGCGCCGAGGAGATCCGGCAGCACCGCGGCACCCTCACCGCGGCGGGGACGCCAAGCCCCTATCGCGAGCGCAGCGTGGAAGAGAACCTGGAGCTCTTCGCGAAGATGCGCGCGGGAGAGTTCCCCGACGGGGCGAAGACCCTGCGAGCCAAGATCGACATGGCCTCCGGCAACCTGAACCTCCGCGATCCGGTGATGTACCGCATCAAGCGCGCGCACCACCATCGAACTGGAGACGAGTGGTGCATCTACCCGATGTACGACTGGGCGCACGGGCAGAGCGACTCGATCGAGCGGATCACGCACTCCATCTGCACCCTGGAGTTCGAGGACCATCGCCCCCTATACGATTGGTACATCCGCGAGCTCGGGATCTACGCTCCCCAGCAGATCGAGTTTGCACGCTTGAACCTGACGTACACGGTGATGAGCAAGCGCAAGCTCCTGCAGCTGGTGAAGGAGAAGTACGTGCACGGCTGGGACGACCCCCGGATGCCGACCCTCAAGGGGTTGCGTCGCCGAGGGTACACTCCGGCGGCGATCCGGGATTTTGCGGGACGCATTGGGGTGGCCAAGGCCAACAGCACGGTGGAGGTCCAGCTCCTCGAACACTGCATCCGCGAGGACCTGAACCGTCGGGCGAACCGTGTGATGGCGGTACTGCGCCCGCTCAAGCTGGTCATCGAGAACTACCCCGAAGGGCAGGTCGAGGAGCTCGAGGCGATCAACAATCCGGAGGACGAGAGCGCCGGAGCGCGGACCCTGCCCTTCTCACGAGAGCTCTATATCGAGGCCGACGACTTTCGCGAGGACGCGCCGAAGAAGTGGTTCCGGATGGCGCCGGGGAATCTGGTTCGCCTCAAGCATGCTTACATCGTGAAGTGCGAGCGAGTCGTCAAGGACGAGAGCGGACGAGTCATCGAGGTGCGGTGCACCTACGATCCGGCGACGCGTGGCGGCGAGGCTCAGGGGGCCAAGGTGCGAGGCACGCTCCATTGGGTCTCTGCAGCCCAGGCGGTTCGAGCGGAGGTGCGTCTTTACGACCACCTGTTCACGAAAGAGAACCCCAGCGAGGACGAGGACTACCTCGCCAATCTGAACTCCGACTCACTGGTCGTGCTCGACGACTGTCTGGTCGAGCCCGCCCTGCGCGATGTCCCGCCGGGAACGAGCTTCCAGTTTCTCCGCCAGGGCTACTTCGTGGCGGACGTCGAGTCGACCCCTGAACGCCCCGTCTTCAACCGCACGGTGGGGCTCAAGGACAGCTGGGCGAAGCTGGAGAAGAAGGGCGGCTGAGCAGAACGCTCGCCGCCCCTTCGGTTGGGCGTCGCTTCGCGCGACTACTGCTGACCGCCGGGTGGGTAGGGGCCCCCGCCAGCCGGCGGGATCGCGCCCGGGCGCTTGTCGGCCTGGACGCCACCGAACCACTGATCGGCGAAGTGGCCGTACCACGGCAGCGGCTCGTAGCGTCCCTGGGCGGCGTGCACGAGACCCATGATCCATGGGTAGATGAAGGCAAAAAGTGCCAGGTAGAGGATGGTGCTGAAGCCGCAGGTGAAGAACGAGGTGGGGACGACCACGATCGACAGCACCACGGAGGCAACGAGCACGATGATGTTGTTCACCGCGGCCTGCTTCGCGTGATAGAGCGCGAATGCGTTGTCGCGGGTGATGAGGGGGATGATCCACACGAAGCCGATGATGTGGCCGAGGACCGCCAGCATCTTGCCTGACTCGATGTCCTCGGGTGGGTAGGGATTCCCCGCCGGCGAGGGCGTCCCTGCGCCAGCGACGAGTCCTGCGGGGCCGCCCGGAGGATAGCCACCCGGAACTCCTGGGGGATACCCACCGCCAGGGGGCGGTTGGAAACCGCCAGGTGGTCCACCGGCGGGCGGAGCACCTCCCGGGGGAGGGCCGCCCATGGGCGCACCTCCCGGGGGACCTCCGTAGGGAGGCGGGCCCGCAGCTTGGACACCGGGGAGTCCGTCTGGTGGGGGCAGCGCGCCCGGCAGTCCTGCACCGAGTTGTCCCGGAGACACGAGCGTGCTGTCCACTCCCGGTGGGGGACCCGCGACCGCGCCAGGTGGTGGTGCTCCAACACCGACGGGGGGGGACGAGTACTCCGGCATGATGGCCGTTCCCTGGAAGCCCCTGGCGCCTGGCGGACCGCCGGGAGGCGGCTGGTTGCTCTGTGTCATGGCGCGGAGCCTACAGCATTTTGCCGCTGCGGGGAGCCTGCGGGCGTCGACGCTTGGCCGCGCGCTACCCGGTGCTCGGGCGTGGCGCGCGATCGTACCGAGCAGCCCGTGGGCCGGAGGTGACCACGCGACCCCTCGCCAGCCGGAGGACGTGGGTGATCGTCGTGGGCAGCTCGTCGTGGTGATGAGTGACGTACAGGACGCGACTCTGTCCCGCCGCGACGATTGCGTCGACAGCGCTCAGCACGCCCACCCGATGGTGAGCGTCGAGACCCTGGCAGGGCTCGTCCAGTAGTAGCACGAGAGGGCGGTGGACGAGCGCCCGGGCGAGCAGGACCAGGCGCTGCTCGCTGTGAGCGAGCGCGCCGAGCGGCGACGTGGCGAAGCGCGCGACCCCGAGCTGCGCCAGGCACTCGCGGGCGCGCGCTCGTTGGTCCGGCGAGCAGGCGCGGTGCAGTCCGATCGAGTGGAACCACCCCGAGCAGACCACCTCGAAGCAACTTTCCCCTCGAGGGTACTGGGCGTGTAGATCCGCGGCCATCCACCCGAGCTGCGCCTTGATGTCCCAGATGCTCTCTCCGGTGCCTCGTCGGCGACCGAAGAGGCATAGATCGTTGGCATAGGCCTGGGGATTGTCCGCCAGAATCAAGCTCATGAGGGTGCTCTTGCCGGAGCCGTTGGGGCCCAATACGGCCCAGTTCTCGTCCCCCCGCATTGTAAAATCGACCCGGTCCAGCACCGTTGTCGGGCCGTAGCGCACGGTCCCCCCGCGCAAGGCAATCAGGGTGGTGGACCGGGTGAGCTCGGGGCGATCGAGCTGCGGCAGACGTGGCGTCTCCATGGCGGCGCCAGTGGGTGCGGTGGGGTGCGGTGCGCGATCGCGCGGGCCGGCGAACACCAGCGCTCGGTTCGCCACGATGGCGAGGTGGGTGGTCTCCTCGGGAACCTCCTCGCGCCGAGCCGTGACGAGCAACACGGTGACGCCCTCGCGCATGAGCTGGCGGACAACGTCCAGCAGCGACTGTCGAGACTCCGCGTCGAGGCCGACGAAGGGCTCGTCGAGGACGAGGAAACGCGGTCGTAGCAGCAGGGCACGGACCAGCAGCAGCTTGCGGAGCTCACCGTTGGAGAGCTGCATCACTCGGCGTTGGGCCAGGGCGTCGAGCCCGAATTGCTGCATCGCGGTGGCTCTCCGCGCGGCGAACTGGCTATCGGGCTCGACGTCGTCGAGGACTTCGAAGGGGTGACGGGCCAGAATGCGCTGGCGGTCCAGCAGTTCGATGACCGTCGGCGCGTGCTCGCCCTCGCTACCGTGCCAGCGTGCCTGCAGGTAGGGGCTGTGCGCGCTCGCGATCTGCTGGAGGTCGTTCGTTGCGACCACCGCCAGGGTTCCCCGGGGGAAGACGCCAAATGCAGCGTCCTCGGCACCAGGGAGTCCCGCCACGAAGTGGTGAACGATGCGTCCGCGGCGGGGGCGTCGCCGGCCTCGGATCGCATCGACCAGGAGTGACTTGCCGGACCCGTTGTCGCCGACGAGGGCCCACTGCTCGCCGCGGGCAATCGTCCACTGGGTGTCGACGAACGCGGGTGTATCGCCAACGGCGAGCGTGACCTGGTCGAAGGAAAGCCACGGGGTCGGCACGGGATCAGAACCGTCCGACCAGCGACACCTGGGCGCCGCCAGGTTTGGGATCCAGATTCAGCCTGGCGCGACGACGCTCGTGTCGATCGACGAGCAGAAGGGTGACGCCTCCAGCCAACGCCGCCCCACCCGCGACGGCTCCGATCGTACTCACCCGGGCGAGGTCACTGCCGCGCCGCGAGGCGGCGATGCCGGCATCGTTGCAGTAGAGCTGGTCGCGGTGACGGAGACATTCGCGGTCCATGGTTCGCTTCGCACCGAGGGCTGCGTTTCCGGCGACGCCGCCCACCACCAGGCTACCCACTCCCAAAGTGGTGAGAGACACTCCCAGCGCGCGCTCTGCTGGCTGGCGGTGCGGTGGATCGGCGTCCACTTCGGGCTCGCGATCGGTCGACCTGGGGGGGACCGGGCTTGGCGGGGTGGGGCGAGCTGGTCCCGGCGCCACGACGAGGCTCTCTCGTTGCCCTTCTTCGATGGTCACGATGTAGCGGGCCGTTTCGTGTCCAACGAGGAGCACCTCGACGAGATGCTCCCCCGGATCGACGGGCAGCTCGATGCCGAGGGAGGGGGCGCCCAGCTCGACGCCGTCGCGTAGTACGCGGGCGGCTGGCGGCGACTCGGCGTCGAGCGAGACGCGCAACTTGGGGAGCCGTGCCTCCAGAGCGTCCGCGAGCCGCTGGGCCTCGGGACGGCGGGGATCTCCGGTGCTCAACAGATCGAGCGCCGAGTGCCACGTTTGCCAGGCGTCTGCGAGGGCGCCTTGCTGCTCATAGCAAGCGGCCAGGTTGAGCAGGGTTCCCGCGGCCGGGTCGAGACGGTGGCTCTCCGCGAACTTGGGGCAGGCACTAGCCAGGTCGCCGGCTTGCATGGCATCGCGCGCCTGCTGAAACAGTGCTTCTGCTGCCGCCGCACTGCTGTTCTGTGCGCGTCCGATCGCACTTAGCAAGAGCACGCCCAGCGCGGCCCATCGAGCTCGGAACATCGATCGCAGCTTCACTTTCTTCGACTGAAGATATCGAGCGGCTCTGTCGGTGTCGATGAGGGGCTAGCTGGCGGCGCCGGGGACACCATTCCCGCCTGAGTCCGGAGGGCCGGTACGGGTTGCACGGGTCTTGGTACCGGTCTCGGATGGGGTTGATACCTCGGCGTCTGAGTCTCGATGGTCTCGGCCGCGACCGAAGTGGACGCCGCCGGCACGACCTCCGGCGCGATGGAGGCTACTGTGGCAGCGGTTGCCGGACTGTCGTCGGGCCTCGCCACCGTGGCCGCTTGAGGGGGGCGATTTCGGGGCGGCTGGTCGGTTGTCGAGGTGGCCAGGTGGACGGCTCCCACGGCGCCCGCCGTGCAAGCGAGTCCTGCCGCAACGACTGCGGCCAGCACCCAGCTGCCGCGGGCCGATCGAGTGGCGCGAGTGTGCCCCGTGCTGACCGGTGTGGCTGTTCGCACGTGGCCGTTTCCCGTGGTTGACCCAACCGTGGACGCGTCGGGATCCGATCGACGGCGCACGACGGGCAGAGGACAGGCCAGGTTCAGTCGGGGGGCGTGGCGGATGTCGTGGCCCGTCACCGTTTCGTACACGGTGGCGGTCTCTTCTCGCATCGCGGCAGCGCTCGGCCAGCGCTCCTCGGGATCGAATGCCAGCGCGCGATCGACCAGCTCGCACACACTCGTGGGTAGGTCGCTTCTCAAGGAGCTCAGTAGGGGAGCGGGCTCGTTCATCGCCACGACCAGCTGCTCGCTGACGGTTCCCTCCGAGGGATGTACGAACCGCCCCGTGAGGAAGAAGAACATCGTCGCGCCGAGAGCCCAGATGTCGCTGTGCGGACCAATGGACTCCGAGCGACCCCGCGCCTGCTCTGGCGGCATGAAGCCGGGAGTGCCGAGGGGGGATCCCGCGGTCTCACCGGGCCCGCCGCTGGGGGAATAGAGTCGGGCAATGCCGAAGTCCAGGACCTTGATGCACCCGCCTTCTTCGAGGAAGAGATTGCTGGGCTTGAGGTCACGATGCACGATGTTCTTGCCGTGGGCGCGCATCAGCACTTCGAGCACTTGATGCGTGACGTGCAGCACTTCGCCGACCTCCAGATGCCCGCCGAAATGGCTACAACGGTCCTCGAGGTTCTCTCCCGAGAGCAGCTCCATCACGAGGTAGGCCGTGCCCAGTTCATCGAAGTCGTCGTCGATCACCGAGAGCGCGCCGTGGTGTTGCACCCGATTCGCCAGGTACCCTTCTCGGAGGAAGCGGCTGCGAAGCGTCGGCGACAGGGCGGCTTCACGGTGCAAGATCTTGATCGCGACGCGGTTGCCGTTGCGGTGGGTGGCGGCGTAGACCGAAGCCATCCCTCCCACTCCGAGTAGGCCATCCAGCGTGTACTTGCCGCGGAGCACCTCGCCCACGCGTAGCTCCGCCTCGTGTATTCGATCGCTCTTCGCGTCCCCGGTCACCATGCGCGGCTCGCCCAGTTTTATATGCTACCAATGGCGGGCACCTGCCAGTACCGAATCGCGACAGTCATCGATGGCGAAGACCGCCATTCGCACTGGCATCGGATTCCCGAATCGTGGCAGAAAGAGATCGGATGATCTGGCGGGGGTCGCGCCGTAGCGCGCTGTGTGTCTCATTCGCGGTCAGCACGACGTGCTGTGGGGTGGGCTGCGGAGAGCTCATCGGGGCGAGCTTTGGCGAGGAGGCGCCCATTCCGTCGTGCGAGCTCTCCAGTCCTCCCGAACGGCCCACCACCACGGGCAGCGGCGGCGACGAAGAGATCCTCCTCGTCATCAACGAGACCGATCTGGGGGAAACTGTCGGCAAAGACGGCCAGTACAAGTACCTGACGATGGGGCACGACCAGGACGGCAGCTGCTCGGGTCCCTTCGACCCTCCACCGTGCCTGCCGCCTGCCTGGACCGAAGGCAATCCGGTCGATGGACCCAACGGTCTCGACAATGCGGCCGGGCGCTTGATCCAACTGCAGGCCGATCTCTCGCGCATCGACACGGTGGGTACCGAGGAGCCCAACGAAGATGTGCGCAAGGGCCTGGCGGCTCCCTTTGGGTTGCTCCGCGTCAGCGAATTCTCCGGTTTTCCCGAGGATGAGTTGGTCACCGTCGACTTCTATCTGCCGGCGGCGCCGAGCGAGCTCGGGGAGGATTTCGAGCCTCCGCGTTTCGACGGCACCTACCCGTTCCCAATCGAGCTGAGCTCGATGGACGGGGTGGCGAGGGAGAATCTGGGGGAGACGATAGAGGGAAACTCCCGATATCGGGATACCAGCGCCTACGTGACTCAGTCGACGCTCGTGGCGCGGTTCGAAGGGGTCCCCCTCGGGCTCTTCGGTTCTCGGGTGGCTACCAGCGGACTCGTCGTCGAGGGAAAGCTCGAGTTTGACCGAGAGTCCAAGCTGTGGCGCGTCACCGACGGGATGTTCTCGGGACAGTTCTTGGTGGACGGGATGTTCCCAGCGCTCCCGATGCTGTCCGTGGCTGCGTTGGACCGCGAACTGTGCACTGATGGCCCCATCTACCCCGCCGTGCGAGCGCTACTGTGCTCATCTTCGGATCTGCGCGTTGACGGAGGGACCGACTACGGTGACGGGGTCTGCAACGCGCTCTCGTTCGGCCTCAGATTCAAGGCGCGACCTGCGCGCTTTGGTCCCCTCGTGGAAACACTCACCGACCCGCCCTGTGCTGCCGACGTCGACCCGGGCCGCGACGACTGCTGGTGAGCGGGAGCCCAGGGGCGGGATCCGCTCGCGCCCGTCAGCGGGATCGACCCCGGAAGCGTTGCCAAGCGCGCCCCCCCCCGATGCGGCTCGCGTCGAGCATGACTCCCGGCAGGGTGAGACTTCCGTCGATCGTTCCCCTGCGGTACTTGGCATCCCCCCGGCTGAGCGCGAGGCGGACCTCTTCCACGAGCAGTCCGAGAGCGCTGCGGAGGATGGTCCAGACGACGTTGACCTCGTGGCGCGGGTTGTTCTCGAAGAGCAACGTGGCGACCCTTGGATCCCGAGCGACCATGCGGGTCATCTTGCGCAGGGAGGAGAACCGCAGCTTGTCCTTGATCACTTCTCCGAGCTCCGGGGACGTGAGGCCCGCCTCGAGTGCTGCTTGGCAGAAGATGAGCCAGTCCGTGTTGGGCGTGATGTCCGACTCGTTGGCGGTGACTGCCATCGTGCCGCCGAAAGTGTCGATGATGGCCTGCGAATAGCGTTCCCTCACGTCGATGTCGATGCGCGCGAGGTCCGCGAAGGCTAGGCGCTCCGAGCGGAGCGCTGCATCGATCAGTTGGGCCATCCTCCCGAAATTCCGCGCTGCCGGTCCGAAGCCGCATCCGGTCAGTCCGCTGTACTGCTGGGCCGCCACGCCCACGAGGAGAATGCGATCGCCGCCGCTCGTCTGCAGTCGCCAGGTGTCGAGGGGGCCAGGTCCATAGAACGAAGGTGCGTGTCCGTAGAACGTCTGAACGACGGATTGCTCACGGAAATCTGGCGCGACGCGCCGCAGAGCGGCCAGCATGGGGTCGAGCATGGGCTCGAGAGGGTGCGCCTTCCCTGTTCGCGTGAAGAAGTAGAGGACGTCTCCTTGCCCCCGGTGCTGGGGGCTGCCGCGCACGAAGTCCGTGAAGCGCTCCAGAATGGGCTGGGCGCGCACGTCGTCGACGAGTTGCACATCGCTGTACGTCGCACAGATGATGCCGAGCGGGTTCCCCTCCGCGTCCGCCAGCGGATTGCCGTCCTCGTCCTCGTGGGGACGGTCGCTCCAGGGGGTCGCGACGTCGGTTTGGACCCCGAGGATGTTGTAGACTGACTCGATCTGGCGATGGGGGTGCACGGCGCGCGCGATGGGAGACGTCCACCCGCGCGCGTCCACGAGCAGCTTCGCCTCGATGATCGAGTGCTGGTCCGCAGACTCCGGGCGCTGGCACTCGATGTAGACGTGGCTATCATCCTGGCACAGGAGCTTCCCCCAGTGGGCAGTCCATAGCTCCAGTCCCGGGGTAGCGCCGAGCAGCTGGAAGAACCGCGGCGCGTTCAGCGAAACGTTGAGACAATCGGCGAAATCGAAGTCCCGCTCGTGCTCGCCACCTGGCTCGTGCAGACGGAAGAGGCCGCGGTCGAAGTCGCCCGTCACGCACTCTCGCCATCGCTCCGGCGAGAGCGGTCCCGCTGCCTCGAGCATCGCCATCTCGTCCCGTCCGATGTTCCACGTCGTGCCGCTGAACAGTGTCTGCTGACGTTCGACCACCACTACCTCGTGCCCCCGAGTAGCCAGGTGAGCGGCGATCAGCATGCCCGTCGGGCCGCCGCCCAGCACGACCACGTCGCAGCGGCGGTCGACCCGTCGCGGTGGTGGGCCGGTGCGCACGACGTGGGCCGCAGAGAACGGCCCCCAACCGACACGCTCCACCGCCGGGAGTAACTCGGCACGCTGGCGCGACCGCCAGAAGCGATCGTAGGTCCGAACTGCTTCCCGATCCAATCCGCGCTTGCTCATGGTCCTCTGGTCGGGGCGACCCCCCCGCGACAGACAGAGTGAATCATCACTCTCGCGGAGAAGGAAGGCCCCTCTTCTCTGGCCTGGTGATTGCGTCTCGGCGATGACCGTCCTATCGAGGCTTGGCGATGGGTCTCTTCGACACACTGGCGATCCTGGTCACCATGGCCGCGGTCTTCGGCTACGTGAACTTCCGCTTCGTGCGACTGCCGATGGCGATCGGATTGATGGCGATGTCGCTGCTGTTCTCCCTGCTCCTGATCGGACTGCACGAGGTGGGGTTGCCGCTGGACGAGCCCGTCGAGGCGATGCTCCTGAAGATCGATTTCGACCGCGCTCTGCTGGAAGGGATGCTGAGTTTTCTTCTCTTTGCTGGCGCCTTGCACGTCAGCCTCGATGATCTGGCCGAGCACGGTGTCGTCATTGGCGTCCTGGCCACGCTGGGCGTCATCGTGTCGACGGTCCTCGTTGGCTTCGCCATGTATCTGGGCTTGCGCTGGATGGGGACGCCCCTCCCCCTCGGGTTCTGCCTAGTCTTTGGCGCGCTGATCTCGCCGACCGATCCCATCGCGGTCCTGTCGATCCTCAAGAGGGCTGGGGCGCCGCGTGCTCTGGAGACGAAGATCACCGGAGAATCTCTCTTCAACGACGGGGTCGCGGTCGTGGTCTTCGTCCTGTTGGTCGAGGTCTTTGTGGCGGGGCACGACGTTTCTGTTGCTCGTGGCCTGTGGATGTTTGGCGAGGAGGCGGGCGGCGGTTTGCTCCTTGGGCTGGCGCTTGGGCTGGCGGGCTACTGGCTCCTGAAGTCCGTCGACGACCGACACGTCGAGGTCCTGGTCACGCTCGCCCTGGTCACCGGTGGCTATGCGTTGGCCATGCGCTTGCACCTCTCCGGCCCCATCGCGGTCGTCGTCGCCGGACTCTTCGTGGGGAATCAGGGGCGGCGCCTGGCCATGTCCGAGCGGACGCGGCAGACGCTGGATACCGTCTGGGAGTTCATCGACGAGCTCCTGAACGCGGTGCTCTTCGTCCTCATTGGGCTGGAGGTGCTGGTGGTCAAACTGTCGCTGCCGCTGCTGCTCGCCGGAGGGCTCGCCATCACCGTGTCGCTGCTGGCTCGACTTTGTGCTGTGAGCGTGCCAGTGGCGCTGCTCCGACGTTTCAAGGACTTCGCGCCTGGTACCGTGAAGCTCCTCGTCTGGGGCGGCTTGCGTGGCGGTATCTCGGTGGCCCTAGCCCTGTCACTACCGGGCGGACCGGAGCGCGAGGCGGTGCTCACGATGACCTATGTGGTGGTGGTGTTCAGCATTCTCGTTCAGGGCCTGACGATCGGGCGAGTGGCCGCGGCGGCAACGCGGGCTCTCGCGGCCCCGCCGTCGTAGCAGCGCGACTCCGTCCGACCCCGATGGGTAGGGACCGGGGAGTGCGAGCGGCGGGCGTTCGACAAGTTCGGCGGTTGGGAGCTATAGTCCGTGGCTCGCTGAGGCCATGGTCAAGAAGCCCACCATCAAGGACGTTGCGCAGAAGGCCGGAGTCTCGATCGCCACCGTGTCCTTCGTGCTCAATAATCGACCGGGGCAGGTCATCAGTGATCGGGTCAAGAAGAAGGTTTGGAAGGCCGCCGAGCAACTGAACTACCACCCCTCGGCCACCGCCGCGGGGCTGGCGCGCAAGCGGACACACAACGTGGCGATCGTTTTTTACCGCGAGGAAGGCCTGGTCAGTAACCAGTTTTATTCCTTCGTTGTTCAGGGCGCGATCAAGGAGGCGATTCGCGCCAACTACAACCTGCTCTTCTCCTACGTTGCCAGCGAGTACACTGGCTATGCGGATCTGCCGAAGATCATTCGTGAGAAGAACGCCGAAGGGGCGGTCTTCATGCAGCGTATCGAACCTCAGCTGATTCGGGATATCGAGGAGCGCGGGATCCCGGTCGTCACGGTCGATCACTTTCCACCCCTGAAGAAGGTCAATACGCTGCAGATTGACAATCGGCGCGGAGGGCAGATCGCGGCGCAGCACCTGCTCGATCTCGGGCACGAGCATCTCGCGTTTCTGCACGCCATGGTCGATCGGCCCAGCATCGTGGAGCGTGCGGAAGGGTTCGCGGAGGCGATCAAGGCGCGGGGACTGGGCTTCAATCCCCGAACCGACCTGATTCGGTGCGCCGACCTCACCTACGAGGCCGGATACCCGCAGGTGCTCAAGGCTCTGGGACGCAAGCGGCGACCGACGGCGCTGTTCTGCGCCAACGACGAGATGGCGAGCGGCGCCTTGCGGGCGGCTCACGAGATGGGGCTCGTCGTGCCTCGCGATCTCAGCGTGGTGGGGTTCGACGACATCCCGATGAGCAGCTACACCGACCCGCCGCTCACCACCATCGGGCTGGACAAGGAAGCGCTGGGCGTCCGCGCCATGCGGCGGTTGCTCGAGCTGGTGGAACGGACGGGCGAGGCCGGACCCCGGCGCGACCTGGTATCCGTCCAGCTCGTGGAGCGGCAGTCCACGGCTCCGGCGCCGTGAGCGTCGCTTAGCGGTACTTGGCGGCGTCGAGAAGGCGGCTCACCGAGGTGGTCGCGAGCGCCATGACCGTGTCGGCTCCGCCGTAGTAGAGCTTCACGGTTCCGTCGTCCTCGACCACAGCGCCGCAAGTGAAGACCACGCTTGGGGTCTGACCGACGAGCTCGTACTCCGTCTCGGGGAAGAGAATGGCTTCCTGGGCCATGGCCACGACGCGAGCGGGATCTTCCAGGTCGTGCAGGCACACGCCCAGTTGGTAGACGTAGTGCGCCTTGCACTGGGTGCGAACGCCATGGAAGATGTTGAGCCAGCCCTGGGGCGTCTTGATGGGGACCGCGCCGGGGCCGATCTTGCTCCACGCCCAGCGCACGTCCGCGTTGCGCAGCGCGCAGCGCGACTGGCCCCAGAAGACGAGATCGGGCGAGTAGCTGACCCACATATCGCCGAAGTCACCGCCAGTGTTCGGGCGGTCGAGTCGAGCGTATCGCCCGCCGATGCGCTCGGGGAAGAGCACCCCGTTGCGATTGTCGGTTTCCGAGACGAAACCCATCCACTCGAAGCGGTCGAAGTCCTGCGTCTTGACCAGACTCAGCCGACAACCGTGTCCGCTGTGGGCAGCGTGCATCAGGTAGTACTCCCCGTCGATCTCGGTGATCCGAGGATCGTAGTACATGCCCTGCGTGTACTCTGCGAACTCCGGATCGTCGTGGGGTAGGGCGATCGGTTGCGGCCGTGGTTCGAACCGGACCCCGTCGTCGCTGTCGGCGAGCCAGATCCGGTTGCGCAGCGCGCGGTCCTCCGCGCGGCAGGCCATCACGTAGCGCCCACCATGCTTGATGACGCCGGAATTGAAGACGCGGACGATCCCGGAATCAGGGGGGAAGTCGGCGCCGGTGAGAATCGGGTTGGCAGGGTGACGATCGACGATCGGGCCGGAGGCTTCCGACATCGCCGCAGTGGGGGAGGGCTTGGAGGGGTCCGGCATGTGCGTGATTTCTGGGCCCGGCAAGGTTCTGGCCGCTGAGGTCCGTGGCCCACGGGACCTGCCTGGCGCTCCGAGTTTGGGCGACTTCGTGGTCTTCTGTCGATGAATTTGGTTGCTAAAGCGTTTTAGTCACGGTACCAGGAAGGCATGTGCGCTGCAACCCAATCGGTGTCGAATCGCCCCGGAATACGCGGGATCGGCGGTGCGGGCAGCGGCAGTACCGGGCGCTCGCCGGCGGAGGCATCGCGACCGGATCGGTTCAGGGCGGGGCGGGGCCTGGAGTCCGGCTGTGCGTGACGATCAACGAGTGGATTGGCAGCGCCGGCTGGCGCGGTTGGGTCACGAGATGGTGGACCTCTGGTGGCGTCGCCATGGTCCCGACGCCCAGCACGGGGGATTCCACGGTCGGCTCGACCGTGCCTGGCAGCCGGCGGGGCCGACCGAGAAGAGCTCGGTGCAGCAGGCTCGCCATCTCTGGTCGCTGGCCACGTGGGCCGAACGACGGGGACGCAGCGAGCGGATCGACGGGCTCGCGCAAAGCACCTTCGAGTTCATCCGGCAGCATCTGGTGGAAGCGACAAGCGGTGAGCTCTACTTCTCGGTCACTCGGGAGGGCGTTCCCGTTGACCGGACCAAAATCCTCTACGCGCAGGCGTTCGGGATCTTTGGCCTGAGCACCTATGGTCGCGTCTACGCGGTCGAGGAGGCGGTGGACCTCGCCTGGCGGATCTTTCGGTCGATTGACGCGCGGGCGCACGATCCCGACCACGGTGGGTACCGACAGGAGACCGATCCTGCCTGGCTGAGCGATGGCGCTGCCAAGGAGACGAACACACACATTCACCTGATGGAGGGACTGGGGGCCCTGCTCGATGCCACGGGTGAACGCCGAGTAGCGGAGCGGGTGGCGGAGCTACTGGAGCTCGTCACGACGCGATTGCTTCAGCCCGCGGGGTACGTGCACCCGACGTTTGCGCGTGACTGGACTCCAACTGGTGAGCCGCGGCTCAGCTACGGGCACGACATCGAGACGGCGTGGCTCATTGTCGACGCGGCGCGCGCGCTCGGTCGCCCCCCGCAGTCGGTCGCTCCTGCGACGCTGGCGATGGGGACGCGAGCGATCCGCGAGGGGGTTGACGCCGAACGGGGGGGCCTGTTCGACGCGGGGGTGCCGGGCGGGCGAGTCACCCACCCGGTCAAGGCGTGGTGGGCTCAATTCGAGGCGCTGGCGGGCCTCTACTGGCTCCATCGCCTGAGCGGGGACGCCGCGTACCTCGAAGAGCTGGATCGCATGCTCTGCTGGATCGAGGGACCGGCGCGCGATCAGGAGCATGGGGAGTGGTACTTCAACATCGCGCCCGATGGTCGACCCGACGCGCGAGGGGATCACAAGGGCGAGGTCTGGAAGACGACCTACCATGGTCTTCGCGCGGTGCTGTTCGTTAGCGATTGGATGGCGGCGGCCGAGTCTGATGACGGGGCGAGCATGCCGAAAGGGAGTACGCAATGAGTGAGTTCCGGAGACTGTTGACGCGTCTGGTCGAGCAGCATCAGACGGTGCTGGGACGACGCAATCCCGTCAACCCGGCGTGGTACAACGGGATCTACGCCCGGTACACGCACCCCGTCGTCGAGGCCGAGCACGTTCCGCTGGGTTGGCGATACGATCTGAACGAAGCGACCAATCCGCACCTGCTCGAGCGACTGGGAATCAATGTCGTGTTCAATCCTGGGGCCATCCTTCACGAAGGCAAGATCCTGCTCGCCTGTCGGGTCGAGGGACATGATCGCAAGAGCTTCATCGCGATCGCCGAGTCGCGAACTGGCGTCGACGGATTTCGTTTCTGGCCAGAGCCCATGGACATTCCGGACCTCGCAGGCGAGCCTGACGTGAACATCTACGACATTCGCCTCACCGCGCACGAGGACGGATGGGTCTATGGCGTGTTCTGCTCCGAGCGCGAGGACCCCGAGAATCACGGTGCGGGGTGGGCCCACGCCGGAATCGTGCGGAGCCGGGACCTGAAGTTCTGGGAGCGGTTGCCCAACCTGAAGGCGCCCACTCGGCAGCAACGCAACGCAGTGATGCATCCCGAGTTCGTCGACGGAAGGTACGCCTTCTACACCCGCCCCCAGGAGAGCTTTCTCGCTGAGGGCGAGGCGCAGACCGGTATCGGGTTCGGCTTTGTGCGGGATATCCTGAACCCGGTTGTCGAGGACGAGACGATCATCGACGCGCCCTACTTCCACTCGATCAAGGACGGCAAGAACGGCCAGGGGCCCGCTCCGATCAAGACCCCCGAGGGGTGGCTGCACATCGCTCATGGCGTGCGTGGGTGCGCGGCGGGACTGCGCTACACGATCTACGCGTTCATGACGAGCCTAGAGGATCCCTCTCGTCCCCTCTACCAGCCTGGCGGACATCTCATCGCCCCGCTGTTCGACGAGCGGGTCGGGGACGTGTCGAACGTTGTCTTCATCAACGGCTGGGTCGAGCGGGACGGTGTCGTGTACATCTACTATGCGTCGAGTGATACGCGCGTGCACGTTGCGACGTCGAGCGTCGAACGACTCGTGGACTACTGTCGGAACACCCCACCGGACGCACGCGTGAGTCGTGCCTGCGCGCTCCAGCGGCGGGACCTGGCGCGGCAGAATCGCGCCCACGTGGAGGCAAAGAACGATGATTTGCTGCGGAGGGCATTGGAGTAGGGCGTCGAACACGGGCGCTCGTTCCGGGCTATCCGGGCCGCGCATGAGCTCGAGCCTGGCTCATGGTCGCGGCTTCGCTAACCCTTAGAATCCAACTGGCTCGACGAGGTGAGATGCTTTCCAGACTATTGACACTGGCCGCCAGCGTGGGAGCGCTGTTGGCTGCGGCCTGCGCTTCTGGTGCCGACGATCCACTTGGGGGTGATACCCCGACGGGAGGACACTACGGTGCCGGTGGCGCGTCCGGCCGGGGTGAGGGCTTCCAGCTGGGCAGCTACGCCGGCGCCGCGCCAAACTGGGCGAATGGCGGTGAGTGCGAGGACAGCTGCCCTTTCGAGAACGGGATCCGGATCGGCTGCAAGAAGCGCTTCATGTACGGGGTCAACTACGCGTGGAGCCGCTACGGGTCGGACTTCGGTGGTGTGGCGGCCTGGAGCGCGGTTGGGGTCGCGCGGCGACCCGGGATCTACCTCCAGGAGCTCACCGAGATGCGGGAGGCGGGCGCCAACACGATCCGCTGGTGGCTGTTTCCGGATTTTCGGGGGGAGGGGGTGCGTTTCGACGACGACGAGATGCCGTTGGGCCTTGGGGCCACCATCACGGATGACGTGGACGCAGCGCTACAGGTAGCCGAGGCTGCCGACGTCTACCTGATGTTCTGCTTCTTCTCGTTCGACGGATTCCGCTACTCGAACAATCCCGAGTACAACTACGCGGAAAGTCTGGGTCCCATCGTGCGCGATCCGACCAAGCGCGCAGGACTGATCGACAACGTCGTTCGCCCGATCGCGAGCCTGGTCGAGAGCCATCCGCTCGCGTATCGCGTCATCGCTTGGGACGTGATCAACGAGCCCGAGTGGGCGGTCAGCGGACCGGACGCCTACGGGGGGGAAGGGTTCGATGGTCGTTCCGATGAGTTTGATACCGTGACTCACCCCGAGATGGAGAGGTTCCTCGCCGAGACGATCGACGCGCTGCACGAGGAAAGCTCGGCTCCAGTCAGTGTGGGGTTCGCCGCCGCGAAGTGGGCGGGCGCCTGGCGCGAACTCGACACCGACTTTCATCAGTTCCACATCTATGACTGGGTCGATCGGTACTGGCCCTATGACTCTTCCCCCAACGATCTGGGGCTTGGTGACAAGCCCCTGGTGATGGGAGAGTTTCCGCTGACCGGCTTGAGCCGCGCCACATATTCGCAGATGCTCGAGTCCTGGTGGGAGAACGGCTACGCAGGCGCGCTGGGGTGGTCATACAGCGACGGCGACTTTCGCTTCGACGACGCAGCAGGCGAGGTGCAGGCGTTTGCTGACGCCCACTCGTGCGCCACCGACTACTCCCAGTAGCGCTCTCGGGTCCTTCGGTCCTTGGGTCGATGGAACCCGAAGGGCGACCGGACCGCGTCCGTCCGCGACACCGGTTGCGGTATCCCGATCGGGTGGCTTCTCAGCTCGCTGATGGTACCCCTGAAGCCGACCAGTGACGACGGCGGCTCCGCCTGACGAGATCGGGGGACGGGCCGCGAATCGTGATGCTCGGGAGCGCCTCCGAGGGGTCCGCTCTCCCAGCGTCCGCTCGCGGCTCTCGCTGTCGAGAATCGCCAGCGAGAGTCGGCATTTCTTCCCTCCGGGGCCACGTTGGGTGGCCTTGGCGCGTAGCCCCGCTGGGCCGATAGCGCATGGATCGCGCATCCGAATAGCACGGACCCGCCTGAGTGTGCAGATTGGATCCAGGTTTCTCGCGCCCGGGTAGGTCTCCGGGGGCGTGGTCGAACCCGGGCCGGCCTGCAGGGAAGGCTGGGGCGGCTGGGGTATTAGATGGCACTCCGAATGCGGCTTCCGTAGACTGGCTGGATGCCCGCGCTGGGTCGCATCGTGGCTGGCAAGTACCGGCTCCTCTACGTGCTGGGTCGGGGTGGGATGGGGACGGTGTGGGCGGCCGACCATCTCGATCTCGCTACGAAGGTGGCGATCAAGTTCATCGACCCAAGGGCGATGGACGACTGGCGAGCAGTTGAGCGTTTCTCGCGAGAGGCCCGGGCTGCTGCGGCGCTTCGCGGTCCTAACGTCGTACAGGTGCTCGACCACGGAACCTACGACGGGGCGCCCTACATCGTGATGGAGCTCCTGGAAGGAGAGACCCTTGCGGGTCGGCTCGAGCGCACGGTGCCGCTGCGGCCCGGGGAGGTGCTGTGGATCGTTCAGCAGGTGGCGCGTGCGATGTCCCGCGCTCACGCGCAAGGAATCATTCACCGCGACCTCAAGCCGGGCAACGTGTTCTTGGTGGAGGACGAGGAGGAGCGGGTCCTCGTCAAGGTTCTAGACTTCGGGGTTGCCAAGGCGCTTCGCGGTCTGGCCGCGCCGGAGGTTTCCATCACCGACTCGGGCACGCTGCTGGGAACCCTTCAGTACATTAGTCCGGAACAGTTTCGTGGGCTCGGGGTGGGGCACCAGACTGATCTGTGGTCGATGGCGGTGATGACCTTCGAGTGCTTGATCGGGGTGTTGCCGTTTCCCGACCACAATCCCGAGGCACTCGTGCGCTCGATCTGCTCGGAGCCCATCGTCATTCCGTCGCACGTGGCGAAGGGGATAACCCCCGCCTTCGATATCTGGTTTGCCCGTGCCGTCGAGCGAGATCCGACGAAGCGATTCCAGTCGGCACGCGAGTTCTCCGAGTCACTGGCCCAGGCCCTGGCGGGTTTGCCCGACGAGCCCGTCGTCCTGACGGACGTGGGGCGTGCCTTCCGCCACCGCTCCCCGATTCGACTCCAGGCCTTTTCGACCCACAACGAGCCGCGGCTCCGTGTGAGCGAGCGGATCCCGTCCAGCATCCCCGCTGCGCTCGAGGGACGACGCGACCTAAATCACGTTGCGCTGGTCGCCAACATCAGTCGCACCGGCGCTCTGCTTTGGACGCGCCTCGACCTCGATGTCGGACAGCAATTGGCGCTGACCATACACTTCGATGATGAGGTCCACGGCTACGAGACGGTGGCAGAGGTGCTACGCACCGTTCGTCGCCCCCCGGGGGATGTCGCTCTCTGGCTATTCGACGTGGCGGTTCGCTTCCTCCCTCCCCTGGAGCACGTGACCGATCGGTTTGCCGAGTTGCGCGCCCGCGCGGACGGCGATGCTCCGGCCACCGAGAAGGACTGAGCCCGGAGCACCAGTAGCGGCTGGAAGCGTGGTCAGGGGCAGGTGGACTTGCCACAAACGAAGTTGCACGCGTCGGACACGCCGCGGGCACAGGCCTTCTTGGCCTGCGCCAGGATGTTGACGTCCATCGCCTCGTAGGCGGCCTCCTCGCTCGCTGGCACACTCCCAGGTTTGGCCTGGACCGCTGAGCCTCCCTTGTTGCCATAGCCAACGCCCCAGTCCGAACCGTCGCAGGGAGGACCATGGCCGAGCGCGACGTGGGCGGGGAAGTCTCGGGACGGGGGCCAGTTGACGAAGAGCGAGGCCCGGTTTCGTTGCCGACAGATGCGGATCTTCGGGTGGTGCCCGGGCCTCAGGCGAATGACGAAGGAGGCGAGCTTCCCCGGGATGATCTGCTCGTAGTAGTCGTCGTGGAGCTTGCCAAAGTCCTCCTTCTTCTCGTACCCGATGATGTTGCCGGTGCAGTGGATGTTGAGCCACTCGCGCAACAGGAGCATCCGGCAGTTCTTGCCACGCGCGTTTGCCCCCTGTGTGTTGACCGGCACCCCGTCATTCCACTCGCTGCCGACTGGCGGATTCGAGCGTGTGGTGGGGATTGGCGGCAAGGTCGACTGGACCGCGAACTGAGCCCGGTCGGCCGCGGCCAGGGTGGGTTCGGTGGGCGCAGCCGGCGCAGGGTCCGGCTTCGTCGCGTCGTCGTCCTCCTCCTTCGCCTTCCCCGCCGACTCGGCCTTGGCCTCTTCGGAGCCTTCATCGTTCGAGCCCTGCTTGCACGCCAGCCCGACTGCAACGCACAGCCCCGCCGCCAGTGCCACGTCCCAGATCCCCCGCTGTTTCATGCTCAAAGTCCTGTCGTTGTTGTTTCCGTTTCGTCTCGCTTGACCAGGTACGGCTTGCTGAGCTGTGTCGGCTGGAGAGCTCGTGGGAACTCGAGTCCCTGGGCTTCCTCCAGCACGCAGCTTTCGAACGAAGGGTTGGCGAAGGAGCTCTCGGCGATGGTTGCCGACTCGACCTTTCCGCTCGGGGCGATCAGCCAGTCGACAACCAAGCGCCCGCCGGTGTCGTGCTGTCCACCGTACTCGAGCGCGTAGCAACCGCTGACGGCGCCGTCCATCCTTGCGAGAACCGGACGAACGAGATCGCCGGTGAGCTCGGCGGGGACGGTGGGCTCCGGTTCGGGACTGGGTTGCGGACTCGCCACTGGGGGGGGCTCAGACGCCGGCGGGGGCGCACCGGAACATCCAAGAACCACGAATCCCAACAGCACGAATCCGAGCCAAGAGCGCATCCTGTAGAACATACTGATTCCGCGCCGGGACCCAAGCGTTTTGGGTACGAAATAGCACGACCAATGCTGTGATCATGGTGGGACGGACGGGCCGCCAGTGGACGGGCGGGTGCTGGGCTCGCTGGGTCGTGGTCAGCACCGGGTCCATGCTAGATCCGCGGGTATGGCGTTCCACGTTCGTGCGGCGTTCTCTCTCGCTCTGGGGCTGGCGGTAGCCGCGACCACCCGGCCGTCCCGAGCGGACGAAGCCGAGCCGTCTCAAGAGTCAGCGGGTGGGTACGAGTCGGACGAGGTGCGCTGGTGTGCTGACGAACTCGTCGCGCTCAGCGAACGAGTTTGTGTGGCTCTTCCCAACCGTGTGCGGCAGCCGCCAACGCTGGTCGTCTTTCTGCATGGGGTCGTGAAGCCGGGGACCGGCTGGCAGTGGGCCCAGCAGCGAGCCCTCGCCCGCGCAGCGGCGGTCCATGGTTTCGTTGGCGTGATGCCGCGGGGCCGCCGCGGGCATGGCCCGCGCGGGATGGAGGATTGGTGGACATGGCCGACCTCGGCGGTTGCCCAGAGAGCATTCGAGGGCGAGTTGCTCACCGAATGGGCGATGGCCGAGCACGCTCTGGTTGGCGCGTTGGGAGAGCCCTTCGCTCGGCGCTACGTCCTAGGCTTTTCCAACGGTGCCTACTATGCGTCGTCCCTCGCCCTGCGCGGAAGGCTCGCCGCTGACGGCTTTGGCGTCTTCGCTGGAGGATCCGGCGCGGAGTACCTCGTGGCTGCGGCGCGCTCAGTGGAGGCGAGACCACCGATCTATGTTGGCTACGGTCAGCGCGACGAAACGGCGAGGCGTGACGCGCGGCACCTCGGCGCCGCGCTGCGCACGTTGGGGTGGCCCTGCCGTGTCGTGGAAAGGCCTCGGGTTGGACATACGATGACAGACTCGATGGTGGCTGAGGCTCTGTCGTTGTTCTCGGACCGAGACGATCGCGACGGTGCCGCCCACTAACCCGGCGGACAGTCGTTTCACCGGCCGTCAACTCGATTCGCGACGAGGGTGCACGCCCAGGCGAGGTTTCCCCGGAGGTGGTTCTCGGCGTATCCTTTGGTGCCCCGATGCACACCGATGCCGCCGAGATCATGCTGCACGAACCCGGCATTCTCCGGATCACCTTCCGTCCGGGAATCGGCCTCGAGCCCCGCCACGTGCCCGCGATCGTCACCGCTGCGCGGCAGGTGGCGGGCTCGTCGGTGCACGGCAATCTAGTAGACGTGCGCGGTCTGCTCTACATCGAACAGGAGGCGCGTCAGGCGTTCGCTGTCGAGCGCAGCCCGAATCTGACCGCTATCGCCATTCTTCTGGAGTCGCAGCTGCACAGGACGCTCGCCAACGTCTATCTGGCCGTGTCGCGGCCCGATGTGCCGACGAAGATGTTCTCCCGCGCCAGTGAGGCCGTGGCGTGGTTGCGAACGATGAACGAGAAGCGCAGTGGTCGAGGTTGATCGGTAGCGCTCCGACCCACAACCGTGCGGAAGGTCGGGTGCGCCGGCACGCCCTGGCGAAGTACATGGAATCGCCTCCAGTACTCCGGTAGCTGGGGGCTTCCGCGGCGGGAACGTCACCCGGGAAGGCTCGCGCACCGACTGGATGCAAAGGGCGGACGCTGTGCGCGCGTCGAGGATGGTCAGAACTTCAAGGTGGGCAGTCGCCACCCGCCGACGTGGATGCTCGACAGATGCACATTGGACACGGTTCCCTCTACCGTGTCCGGCAGGATCTCGTTGAAGTGAATCTTGAGTCCACTGACCGCCCCAACCTCGATCCCACCAACACTCGCCGAGTAGCCCAGCAGGTTCAGCTTCTCCAGTCCAAGCAGGGCCCCTTTCACATCGACGTGCACGTCGGTTGGCTCCAAGTCGGCATCGGGGGCGAAGTGGATGGCGCCGGTCATCTTGACTCGCTCGACCGCCTTGCGTCCCTCGGCGCCGAAAGTGACGACGCAGAAGGGCTCGAACTCGAAGCGGCTGGGGCCGTCGAGTTCGACATCGCAGTTCAGATTGTCGATGCACAGCGTGTTGAGTGCGACCTTGAAGAAGCTCGAGCCTCCTTGGCTGTTGAGCGCGGCTTCGAGCTTGCTCGTCACGAATTCGGTCAGGTTGAAGTCGAGCATGCGGCGCAACCGGACCCGATGGTTCTTCTTCGCGTTCTGGTGCTCGTCCGGGTCGAGGGGCCACCACACGAGCGTGGTGTTGTCGAACGGGATCAGGGGAATGTCCTTCTCGAGGATCAACTTGCCGGGCTTGACCTCGAAGTCGATGACGGCATCCTCGAGCCCCGAGAGCCCGTGCTCGACGACCTTGAAATCGAAGGTGCCATCGATGAGGTCCATCTTGATCTTGTGTGTCGCCTTGCGACTCTTGAGGATCGGGATCGCAAGGTCGACGGTCAGATCCATGTTGAACAGTCCCTGCAGGTCGTCGAGCAGCGGCACGTCGGGTAGTGCCGGCGGCTCGAACTTGATAGGACCGATGGGTTTGGGCTTGTCGGACGGTGCGAAGGGATCGGGGATTGGTAGATTGCTGGCGGCGAAGCCGATCGAACCGACCGCAACCGAGCCGATCGAAGCGTCCGTTCCCGATACCTGGATCCCATCGATCGCTATGCGCTCGATGTGCGTGTCCACATCCAGCGCGTGGGCCTGGAGTTCGCTGACAGCCAGCGCCGCGACCTGCCCCGCAAGGGCACCTTCGGCGTCGAGCGTGACTCCCAGGCCCTGGAGGATGACGCGACCGATCTGAGCCTTTCCGATGTCATGCCGTGCGGCGAGTCCCGTCACATTGACTTGTTCGACGGTCAGAGTCCGGTTCTGCTTCTCGTCCTGAACCAGCACGACGCCTTTCGCGACGAGCGCGAGTTCGGTCTCGATACCCATCCCACTGAACCGCAGGCCGCCGATCTCGGCGGTCCCGACCTCGACCCGGGCGACGCTGGCGAGTGGACTGTCGAGTGACACCCGACCCGATATCTTGACGTTCTTGGCAACCAGCGGTTGAGTCAAGTCGACGCTCCCCACCTGGGGGATCGCCCACGCGCCGCTTGCCACGGTTTGCTGGGCTACCTTGAGCGAGTGGATGATGACTTCCTGGCCCACTAGCTCAGCGTTCACCTCCAGGCCCTCAGTGGGACCCAGCGCCAGCGAGTGCGTCGTGCCGGACGCGGGAAGGTCCAGTTTCAGACCGGCCGTGTTGGCTCCCTGGATCGTGAGTTGCATGACCGGATTAGAACACGTTCGGGAGCTGGATGGGGGACGGACTGGGGACTGCTGCTCGGAAATGTGCGACTCTGCAACCCACCGGGAAGTGAGAGAAATTCACCGGTCCAGCGCTACCCGGGGGGACCGCGATCGGTAGGCGTTCCGACCCGGAGGCTGGTGCTGGCGACGACGGTTGGGACCTCGCTCAGAAGCGCAGCGGTGGAAGATCCGCGTTGTAGGCGGTAGCCGCGGCAATCACGCTGACCATCGGCATCCCCCTCCGCTGCGTGTTGCCTCCCAGATCGGCCGCCTCGATGCGAAGATTGGCCAGGGCGTTGTAGCCCTCGACGCGTGCCTGCTCGATCAGGCGGAGGATCGCTTCTCGTCGCCCGCGCTCCATCAAGGAGCGGTAGCTCCGCAGCTCGCCGCCAAAGAACTGGCGAACTGTCCCGAGGAAGGCCTTCAGGTAGTCGGAGGCGATGACCACCTCCGTGACGAGGAGTCGTGGGGGTTGCTGGGAGTGGACCCGTTTGGGAAATGTCTTCAAGTTGGTGACCAGGATGTCCGCGTAGTCCCGCTCCCGTTCGGCGAGTGAACGCAGGTGACGACGTTCGCTCACGCCACCAACGAGCCAACCGAGGGCGAGGAGACTCGCGATGACCAGGAGCTGAAACAGGAGGTCCACGTTTAGGCGGGTTCCTCGCTGGCGATGACGGCAGTGCCGTAGGCGTAGAGTTCGGCCGCCCCTGCCGTGACGGCGCTCGTCGTGAGGCGCACGTTGAGCACTGCATTGGCGCCCAGCTGCACTGCTTCGGCCACCATTCGCTCCATCGCCTGGCGTCGTGACTCGGTCAGGAGTTCGGTGTATCCCGTGAGCTCGCCGCCAACGAGGTTCTTGAGGCCCGCCATGAAGTCGCGCCCGGCGTGTTTGGCGCGAACGGTGTTGCCCTGGACGAGGCCGAGCACGCGCTCGATCCGGTAGCCCGGAATAGTGTCGGTGTTGACGACGATCATGCCCCGATACTAAATGGCCGCACGCGATTCTCGATGGTATTTCGTTTCGCCCCTGACGGAGCGACGGCGGGACGAGACTCCTATCGGAAGGGTCCTGCTCAGGCCGTCTCTGCTGTTCCCAGGGGCCTGGCCAAGCTGACGATTGGTCAGAACGCTGGCGGATCGCTGCCGCGCGCCAGGCAATCGGGGCTGTCAGCCCACGAACGTTGACGTTGGGCGCTGATGGTCTGATCGATCCAGACCCCCCAGGTCGGGCGTGGAGGCCGAGTGGGGGGCGTGCCGAGTCGGTGACGAACCGGGCGGTATCGCAGGAACTGACGGCGAGCACGGTGCTGGCCGATTTCCGCAATCGTCACGCGCATCGCTGCTGGAGAATCGACAAGACCGACGGGTCCCGGCCCCATCCCCCAGTTCGGTCGTGCTGAACCGAACTGGGGCAGTGGATGTTGATCCCGCGAACAGATCGAGCCGGAACTGGAGCTCAACACACGTGAGCCTTGGGATAGGTGGGGCGGTGGCGGCGAGGAGCCCGACCGCCCGGGCTCACCGCTGGCGGTGACTCCCCGGGTTCTGTCAACGCACCCAGAGATTCTGCCTCCGGCCGCGGTTCTGGCGAGGCGTTGCGAACCCACCCGCTCGCGCCCGGATCTTCGTTGCGGTGCGCCCTGCGCCGCGGTGCCACAAAAATGGTCCCAAGCGGATTCTCGGACGAGTACTCTGGACTCACGCCGACTCCGTAGTAACCTTCCGGCGCCTTTGGAGTGAGCGGAGCAGGCTCGTCCGCTGCCGTCGTCGGTCACACCGGAACACAGATCCGTAGCTGTCTCGATGCCGGCTCCAGGTAACCACGGGCTCTGTAATCAACCGGGAGTACTATGGCCTTTCAAGACGGGAACCGAGTCGACGGTGGCATTGAACCCTCCGATGACGATCTCGACTGGGGAGACGAAGAACTTGCCGACGGGGATGGGTCGGGACCAGGTTCCAGTAGGGGTCTGGACGCGGACGAAAGCGACGACGACGCTGGTGACACCGCTGACGAGAAGGTGGCGGCTGTCAGCGGCGCAGAGGACACGACTGCCCTGACGGATGCCGGTAACGTCGAGGATGGGGGCGCATCAGGCGCGGAGGCTGCCGGTGCGGGCCACGCAAATGACGCGGACAAGCCCGGCGATGCGGACAAGCCCGGCGATGCGGACAAGCCCGCCGACGCGGACAAGCCCGCCGACGCGGACAAGCCCGCCGACGCGGACAAGCCCGCCGACGCGGACAAGAAGGTAGCTGCGAGCGACCCAACATCCGAGTCATCGTCCGATCTGAGCATCTTCGACAACCTAGTTCCGAAGAAGGCCGAAGCCAGCGAAGCCGTCGAGGCCGAACCCGACTCGGACCCGGCCCCCGGTCGTTCCGTTCCGCCGCCGCCTGCTCCGAGCAAGCGTCCCCCGCCGCCTCCTCCCCCCCCGTCGATGCGTCCGCTCCCCCCCCCGACCGCGCTGGAGGACGATCCCGAGAAGGTCGATCCCGAGACTGACGATGGCCGCGTCTCCTCACCACCGGGGGCCGGGCCCAGCATCACCGTTGGTGCCCCAGAGAGCGTGCCGCCTAGCCTCCGGCGGGCGATCGAAGCGGACGACCAGGACGACGACGACGACGACGACGACGACGACGACCTTGGTGCGGCGGCCGCGAAGTCGGTGCCGACGGGGATGCCTTCGGTTCCGGCGGCGCCAAGGCCGCCCGGTTCGGTCGCGCCGAGGCCGCCACCGGTTCCCGGAGCAAGCCGCACTTCGTCCTTGCCGCCACCGCCACCAGCGAAGACGAGTCCATCGGGGTCGCTCCCTCCGCCTCCCCCAAAGACGAGCCCCTCTCTGGCGCCACCACCGCCTCCTGGACCCAAGACGACACCGTCTTCGCTAATGCCGCCTCCTCCGCCCGGCGCATCGGGATCACTGGCTCCGCTGCCGCCGCCTGTGGCCCTGAGGAAGACCCCCTCGGGGTCGTTGCCGCCGCCTCCAGTGCCGCCAGAATTTGGCAGCAAGGGACCGCCGAGACCGGACACGGAGTGGGGGGACGACGACGAGTCGACCGCCATCTTCGGTGGTGAACGTGAGCGTGAATCGGCGCGTCAATCGCCCTCGGTGTCGGCCGCCGCGGAGCGCGCACCCCAGCGGGGCAACGGCCTGATGTACGCTGCGATCATTGCGGCTGCCATCGTGCTCGTGTTGGGCGCTGTCTTCGCGTTCCAGCCCCGGAAGGGTGAGTTGATCGTCAATGTCTCGGGTCCCGGTGGCGTGGCGATTGGCGATCTGGAGGTGATCGTTGACGATGAGGTTCGGTGTGCCGAATCGCCTTGTCCGGTGACTGGACTGCCGGCGGGTCAGCATTCGCTGCGGATCAAGGCTCCAGGGTACCAGCCACCGGCGAAGCGGATTGTGGCGGTCGGAGCGGGAGAGGCGGAGAACGTTGACATCGAGTTGGTGCCCGTCGAGCGCGAGACCGTCGCTGCCCGGTCGCCAAGCAAGGACAGTGGAAACGCTGACAAGTCGCAGCCCGATGCCGACTCCGCCGAGGAAGATATCCCGACACTCAAGCTGGACCAGTCTCGCGCTTCGGATGAAGCAGAGGAGAAGACCGAGTCCGCGTCCGACTCCGAGTCACAGCCAGTGGCACGAGCGGCCACGCCCCGCCCCACGCCACGAGCGACCGCCAGGCCGGCGACCCCCCCCAAGCCCTCGCCGGCAACGGGTCAGGGTCGCATTTCGATCAACTCGATTCCGGTCAGCAGTGTGGTAGTGGACGGACGCCCCTTGGGACCGACGCCGACAGCCGTGTCCGTCGCACCGGGTCCGCATCGCGTGATGTTCATCCACCCTGAGAAGGGGCGGCGTGTCGTCCCCGTCCAAGTCCGGGCTGGACAGACGGCCATCGCCGCGGTCCGTTTCTGAAGCGCCAGCTCTGCTAGCGGTACCCATCCTTGGCGGTGCCGCTCGGGTGTTCTGTGGCCCCTACCAGAGAAAGGGAACCAGTGCCTTCCTCTCTGGTGGATAGTCGGGGAACCGTTCCCGATACCACAGATGATGAGTTCGAGCGCGAGGGCCGAGGTTGGCGACCGTGTAGGTTGCGAAGGCGAGTCCGGCGAGGGACCAGGTGGCGACTGCCCACCCGATCCACTCCAGGATCTCGCCCAGATAGTTGGGGCAGCTGACCAACTCGAAGGGTCCTCCCCGAGGGATTCGATAGCGCTCCTCACCGGGCGAGCGGAGCCTTCTTAGCAGCCCGTCGGACCAGAGGTTGAGGGCGAGCCCCCCTGCAAACAGCGCGACACCGGCCACGAAGCGGAAGTCGACCAGCCAGCTTGGATCGTAGGTGCCCAGGTGGGAGATCCAGCGGGCGTTCAGGTAAGCGTTGAAGAGCTGGAAGCAGAACCCCAATACGACGAGGGTTAGCGGCCAGGACGTGCCGGACGTTCTCGTTCGGAAGGGGTAGATGAACGTACGGTGGATGTAGTGCGCTTGCCAGATGCCGAACAGCACGAGTGGTACGACCGCAAGGCGGTGGGAGCCGGCAAGGTACCATGCGCCGAAGCCAACCACGGCCGGGCCTTCCATGATCAGCCAGGCGATCCGATGGGGGACCTGCGGGCCCCATCCTGCTCTGGCGTGTCGGCCGTATGGGGCGCTGATGAACGAGAGCAGGATCAGCGTTGCGGATGCCAGCGCCAGCAGCGCGACTGCGCTCCAGTGGTGAATGGCGGTTTCGGTCACCGCGGCCCGATGTGGAGCTTGGTCTCTGACGAGATGAGCCCGCGCTTCTGGAACCAGAGGTAGGTGTCCTCGATGCTCTGCCGCAGCGGTCGGGGCGAGTGCCCGAGCTCGCGGCGGGCCTTGTCGTGGGGAGCGCTCGGCTCGGAGCGCAGGGCGGCCAGCGACTCGGGGGTGTAGAGGGGCTCCCGGTGGAGAACGCGTGCGGCGAGCACCGCGAAGGGCGCGCCGATGCGGGCTAGCCTCTGTGGGGTAGAGAATCGCGGCTTCCGGACGCCGGTGACCTGCTCACAGAGCTCGGCGAGCTCCCGCACCGTCGCGAAGCGTCCACACAGGTTGTAGTTCTCGCCCGCGGTCCCCCGGTCCATGGCCGCGACCATGCTCGCGCAGACGTCCCGCACGTCGACCCAGTCAAACCCGCCCTCGATCAGCGCGGGCAATCGGCGCTGTTGCAGCATCAGGAAGAACCGACCCATGCGGGAGGGTCGATAGTCGTGAGGGCCAATGACCGCGGACGGGTTCACGATCAAGGCATCCAGCCCACGCGCGATGCCCTGACGGACCTGCTCCTCGCCCACTGCCTTCGAGCGATCATAGGCTGAGTGGCCCGGACTCGACGCCTTGGGGCTGCTTTCCGTGACCGGCCTGCCAGGCGTCATGTCGTAGGCATGGATGGAGCTCGTGTGCACCAGACGGCGAATCTTGCATTCGAGCGCGGCGGTAACCACGTTTCGCGTGCCTTCGACATTGATCTCCTGGACTACTCCGCCTTGGTCCCCGTCGATCGAAATCCGACCAGCGAGGTGGAAGGCAGTGTCGACGCCGTTGAAGAGCTCTCGGAGGCTCTCCAGGTTGCGGACGTCGCCGGAGATGCGTTCCACGTCGACGCCCTCGAGGGCCTCGGTCGTGGTGTGGACAAGAACGCGAACCGAATGCCCCGCATCCAAGAGTCTGCGCACCAGGTTGCCGCCGATGTGCCCAGTCCCTCCCGTGACGGCGACGCGCATGGTGTGTCCTGTCCGGGTCAGCCGCCTACGGATCGGTCGACGCCAGATCTGGGAAGAGCTCCAAGAATGAGTCGACTACCGTGTCGCAGGTTGCCTCGTCGTCGAGTCGCTCCATCTGGAACGTGCTCCAGCAATCGTTCGGATGCGGTGTGGACTCAGGGGACGCCGTGGCGATCACCGCCGGGTCGGACCCGAGGACCCGCTCGGTGGCGTCGAAGTGCAGGAGCCCCTCGATGCGAGACTCGGAAACGGTGGCGCCCGTTGGTGCCATCGTGCTCCACTGAGCGTTGTAGACTCTACCGTCGAGTCCCATCCCCTGGATTCGGACCGTCGAACCCGGGTTGCCGTCGCCATCCTGGTCGATGACCCGCTCATCGTCGGGGTCGGTGGGAAGGGAGCCCTTGTCTGTCGGATCTTCGAGAGTGGTGCCGAGCAGCAGATAGAAGCGCTCGACCTCGAAGGCGCCGGTGTCCGTATAGGTCGCGGAGATCTCGAAGTCTTCTATCGTATCGACGAACGCGTCGGAGAGGGTCGTATCCACAATGCCACCGCGGACGTAGCGGTCGCAGACGTCCACGTGTCCGGCGACGTCTGTCCCATCGTGGCTCAGGTCCCACAGTTGCGATGTGATGATCAGGTTGCGAAAGGGGGCGGCGAAGGCTGGCGCGTTCACCACCTGCGTTTGCACCTCGACGTAAGCCCACTTGCCAGAGAGGTCGTCGACGACCACGGGCGGCAGCTCGTCGTCGCAGATGCTCTTGCCCGCCTCGGGCTGCTCGATTCCGTCCGTGGCACCGGCTCCGCCCGCGCCACCGGTGGCGGGCGACCCGTCCTCCTCCGCTCCGCCGGAACAGGCGACGCCAACTGCCAGCGTGGCCAGGATCGCGCAGGTGCGGGCGAATTCGACCATCGTCGTCTCCATGTCTCGGTCGGGACGATCATGTACCGGACAACCGCGATCGAGGAAAGTGTCATCGCGTGGACCGGCCTGCCGGCACCGCTGCTACCCACAGTCCACGGGGGTGGCCTGGCCTTCACCTCGGAAGAATCCACTGCTGCAAGTGCTGTCTCGATCCCTTGGGCAGACGCAGTCGCAGGCGGCTTCCTTCGTTGCGTAGCAGAGGCCGTCTTCCCCCAGCCAGTCGCAGGGATCATTCGGGGCCTCGTCGGGGTCGAATCCCTCGGCGCAGGGCCCCAGAGGGGTATCTTTGAATGGTGTGTCGGTTCTTGGGCCGGCTCCCCCGCTGGACTCCACGCCCGGCTCCGGGCGCGTGTCGTCAGGCTCCGCGACGCTCCCGCCACACGCCGCGACGAACAGGGCGGTCCAGATGGGCGCGTGCCAACGCATGCCTGAGCATCCTACAAGCATCGTGCCGGATTCGGTGACGCTGTTTGTCCCGGGATTGGCGCGGCTTGCCTCACCGGGCGCCAACTCAGCTGGCCCATTCGTGCCGGCGAGGTGGCGCAGGAGGGTCGCACTCGCCGCTCCCTTGGCACCCGGCCGAAGCGTCTACAGTCCGAGACGGCGGCGGTGGGCGCGGAGTCGTTCGTCTGCTTCGCGGCGTGCGGCAGCGTAGGCGGGTGTTTGGCGGAGGTGCTGGAACCCCCCCGGCTCCCCGACGTAGCTTCCGGCGACGATCATCGACTCGATGGCGGGCGGGACGCTCGACATGACGAGCGCCCGCAGGGGGTTTTCGCCGGGCCACAGGGCAGGGTGGTTCGGATCGAGCACCAGCAGGTTCGCCCAGCGCCCGGGCTCGATAGCGCCACAGGGCAACTGCGGATGCCAGGTTCCGGGGATGGACCAGACGTGGTCGAGCAGGGCATCCGGTTCGCGAAGTGCCTGGCTCCGTTCGAGAGCAGCACGCCGCTCGGTGTCGACGGCCATCGCGGCGTTCGGCCCACCGCGGAGGTGAAATGCCCTTTGGGCATCGGAGTAAGTGACCTCGAAGGCGTGGTGACCCGAGGCCAACCGGAGTTCCTTCTGCACGTCCATGGCGTCGTTGCTAGGCGCGCAGTCGGTGGCGACCAGCCAACGTAGACCCGCCGCGCACCAGGTGGCGACGGGAGCGGGGAAGCAGAATTCGACCTGCGAGTAAGGACAGAATCCCAGCGTGTGTGCGTCGGGGTCCAGCAGCGCGAGATCCGCGGCGCTGGCGTAGATGACATGGACGAACAGGCTGCGGAGATCGGGGGCCAATGCCCCCTCGCGTGCGAGCCACGCGAGGGGGCTCATTCCGTGGCGCTCGTGGCAGCGACGGAGTTCCTCGAACGACTGAGCGACGTGGGCGTGCACTGGAAGCCCCAGATGTCGCGCCAGTTCGTTGACCCGCTGCCAAAGCTCGGCCGAAACGGTATCGGTGGCGTGGGGTCCCAGTGCGGCGCAGACGCCGGCCGCGGCCAGGCGGGACGATTCTGCGATTGCCGTGGTGGCGTCCAGTTGCGCTTCGAACCCGGTCGCGCCGGGGCCGGCAAGATCTTGCAAGGTCGGAGCGATCACTCCCGTCAACCCGACCTCTGCCAAGGCCTGGGCGCAGGCTTCGCCGTGGTAGTAGTGGTCGAAGACGGTGGCCACGCCGCTGAGCAGGGACTCGTAGGCGCCCATCCTCGTGAAGGCGTTCACGTCGCTGGCGGAGAGCCCCGACTCCAGCTTGAAGTACAGATCCTCGATGACGTTGCCGCCCAGGGATTCGCTCCCCTGCAGACCGCGGAAAGCACTCATGGCCAGGTGTGTGTGGCCGTTGACGAACGCGGGGACGACGAGGCGGTCGCCGAGGTCCGTGGTGGTAGAGATGGTTCGGTTCGCGTCGATGCTCGCCCGGTCCATCTCGGTCACTTCGTGGATGACACATCCTTCGATGTCGATGCGGGCGGCGGCGATCCGGCGGGGGGTCGTCACGCCTCCCAGCACGCACCGATCCGCGAACAGGCTCAGACTTGGCATGGGTGGGGGCAGCCTACCCCGGGACGGACCAAGCCGTGCGCCGATCTCGGGACGAGCGCTGTGGCCCCTGCGGATGGCAGGTGATGGTCGAGGCGGGTCGCTGGGGCCGCCAAAGGTGGGCGTGGGGACTGGCCGCCTCTGCGAAGGTTCCGTGCGCTCCCGGCCCGAACGATTCGGGGGGGGAGCCGACCCGGACGCGAGCCGGTTTGCCGACGCTGGCAACTCGCAGTAGCCTGCCCCCGAGCATGAGCACCGGCCCTCCCGGAAGTCGCACGGCGAGCCTGCAGCTGGCCCTCGGGGTGATCGGCATAGTTGGCCTGGGCGTGCTGGGGATCACCCTGAATCTGCGGTCTGCGCCGCCCGCAACCCAGGTCGCGACTCCCGCGCGTTCCTCAGCACCACCTCCCGCCAGTGCAGCTCCGGTTCACGACGCCGGTCCGCCTGAGCCAGAGTGGACCGAGGAAGACGATGTGGTCCACGATACGCTGGAGGCCCAACGGGAGTCGCTGCTTGTCAAATTGTTGAAGTTTCAGGACTTCTCCCCCGAAGCTATCGACGAGATCCGCGCCATCATGGCTACGGAGCGCTGGTTGGGGCAGGGCAATCCGGAATGCACGAAGCACCCGATGTCCCGCGCAGAGTGCCGCCGTATCCGGCAGGGGGTCGAGACGGCGCCCGATGATCGGGAGCGGTGCGGCCGCAAGTACATGGTCCCCATCTACAACCCGTCAGCGGGTGAGAAGCGTGCTGACGCGCGCGTCTGCATCGACCAGTTCGAGTTCCCGAACATTCCCTGCGAGTATCCCGTCACCTGGGTACGCGCGAATGTCGCGCAGCGGCTATGCGAGCTGCAAGACAAGCGTCTCTGTGATGCCCACGAGTGGGAAGGCGCGTGCGCGGGGGCCGTGCTGCCTCCCGAAGCGGAGTACGCCTGGGGGATCCGTCCGTATGAGGACATCGAAGCGCGCCGCTTCGCCATGCAGCACGCCCACAACGAGAAGCGCGAAATCGTCTGGGCTTACGGGAAGCACAAGGACCACAAGAAGTGCGCAACGGGTAGCCGCAAGAGCAAGGGATGCGTGCATCCGAGCTGGGAGCTGTGCGGAACCAACACCTATCCCGCAGGGGCGTTCCCCGAGTGCGTGAGCTCGTTCGGGGTCTACGACCTGCACGGCAACGCGGCGGAACACATGAATTTTCCGATGAGTACCGCCGAGCTCGCCAGCCGCAAGAAGATGGGGCAGACGGAGATGAAGGGCAGCTGGTTCATCTTCGACATGTACGAAGCACACCTCGACGACTGTCGTTGGCGGGCTCCTGATTGGCATGGCGGTCCCGTGAGAAAGGCGAGCAGCCACATGAACTACCATCTGGGATTTCGGTGTTGTCGCGACCTGGTTCCCGTGGAAGGGGCTGACGTGGAGGAGCCCGCACTCGTGCCGGCTGTGGAGACCGGAGTGAGCCCGGGGGACGAGGCGGCGGCATCGGTGCCAGGGACCGACGTTGTGGAATCGGCGACGGAGACCGACGACGCCAAAGAATTGGAGCCAGGAACCGACGGGGCGGAATCGGTGGTGACCGACGGCCACGAGACGACGGCGCCCGACCGGGAGCCTGAGGTTCTCGATGCCGCTCCCGGTTCTCGTGGGGGCGACGACTCCGACGGTCCGCCCGCTGGGGACGCGAGCCCTTCCCGGCAGGCGCCCCCACCGCCCGTGAGTGGTGCGGTTCGGGATGAGCCGTAGGTGGCTCCTCCGCTGGTCCACAAGCGTCGCGTTCGGGTCGACACGAGCCTGCCCGAGCCCGCGCCAAGACGGCGTGCGGGGATACCGATCATCGGGCTGGGACTCGTCGCCTGGCTGGTTGCGGTGATCGCTGGCGCGGCCCTCGTCGATCCGGCCGGTGCCGCACGTTGGTATCGCTGGACGAGCGAGCGATGGGGCCAGATACTGATCCCTTCGGCCGCTACGGAGCGCGCCTCGCCGGTGCCGCCGCAAGCGGCAGTTCGACCGATGGGCGCGGCCGGAGCCGGCCCATCCCCACCCCCGCCCCCGCCCCCATCGGCGACCGGTACAGGGGGCGAGGTGGCGGACCTGGTGGTTCAGGAGCAGTCGGGGGGAGGTGCCGCAGCGACGCCGACAGGTCCGGCGCGGATGACGTGCGAGGGCGCGATTCGAGCCTATCGGGATGCGGTGCTGAGTGGCGATGCCGGGCCGCCTCGTCCGGTGGGACGGGATGGTCATGCCGCCATCCTGGAGAATGGCATCTACCTGAGGGAATGTGATGTGGGTGACGACTTGGCAGTGGACGTCTGTGCGGCCATTCGTGAAGGGCGGGTGGTGGGCGTCACCATTCAGACCGCTCCCCACCGCCCGGCCGTGGCTCGCTGCCTGGCGCGAGCCGTACTGGCGATCGAGCTGGAGGACGCCGAGCCCACGTTGGATGTGACGCAAGTGCGTTTCGAACCGCGGTGGCGCTAGCCGGCAGGATCGCGGGTTCCTCTGCTCTCCGTTCGGCGATGGACCTTACTGCGCGAGCGGCGTCAACCGGCGCTCGCACCAAGGTGCGTTGCGGCGTACAGCTACTGGTCTTCGCGCCTTCGCCGGCGTCGCGCATCCGCTGCGTCGAGCGCCGACGAGAGGGCCTGCTCATCGAACCCAACGAGCACCCGGCCGTCGACTTCGAAGGTTGGGATCGTTCCCCTGGGGTTGAGCTGCCGCAGTCTTTGCGCGGCGGTGGGACTAGCCTGGACGTTGAGCCCTTCGTAGGGGATTCCCTGACTGCGGAGCCACGCACGAGCCGCCTTGCAGGCCGGGCACCAAGGCGCATAGTAGAGCTTGATCTGGACCGGTCCGAGTTCGTCGAAGTCGGGGGCAGAGGGGACGGCGGGCGTCGATTGCGGTTCGCTGGTGCTGCCGGTCGGTAGCGATTGCCGTGGAGCGACGGGGCCCATTCCCGCCACGGTCCGGGCACCGAGCAAGCTGGCGGCGACGACGCCGAGCATGCCGAGCAGGAGCAGGTTTGGACCCACCCAGCTTGCCGCGCCAGCTCCCGGCGAGGGTGGGGCGGGGCGCCGGGAGCGTGCCTCCCGGCGACATAGCACGCACTGCCCATCCTGGGCGGTGGCTAGGCCGTGCTTCGCGCAGCGCATCCCACGATGGTATCACGTTGCTGGATACTGCGCTCTGGCCGCTCGCTTCGGACTCAACGCGCTCTCGCGGCGCTTCCCGTCCGGGACGGCTCTGCTTGCCGCTCCAGGGCCGGATCAGCGCGGAGCTCCGCTGCGAGGTGCCGGTGATGAGCCGAGGGTGAGGCGAACCTCCTTCTGCGGCTCGAAACGGTCGTTGCTGACGAGCAGCAACTTGCCACGGACCACTCCCTTCTGAGGCGGCGCCGCGCGGGCGGTCACCGTCACCTGATAGCCAGACTCGGTTGGCTTGACCGCGGTGCTGAATGGTCCTTCGACCACCCGCGCTTCGCGCAGGACGAACCCCGCTTCCTGGCTTCTCACGTCGAAGACGCGCTCGCGGAGGTTTTCCCTCGCTGCGTTCAGGTAGACCTGCTGGGGGGCCACGATGTTGCCGGTCGTGTCGAAGCTGAAACGCAGCTGCAGCTTCGACCTGGCCTCGACGCCGGTGGACACGTGGACCACGCCGCGGCCGCGGCCGACGTGCTCGTTCTTGAGCGTGAGCTCGACTCCCCGCTTGACGCCATCGCCGGCGACCTCCTCGACGATCGCAGCGGTCACCTCGGCGTCTCCGGTCTGGTCGTCGATCTTCGGCTTGGCGGTGGGGGCCAGCGTGCCGACCAGCCACGCCTTCAGTCGGGTTGTTTCGCCGCGCCGCCCGGTCAATCGCACGAAGGGCTGGTCGAACGCCAGCTGGGGAACCACATCGGCTTGAATCTCCAAGCGCGCGCGCGGTGTCTTGGGATCGTTCGTGAGGACGTCAGCTGTCTTGTGCTGCTGACCTGTGCGGTTGGTCGTGTCCACGGTGAGGCGGACCTCGGTCCTGCCGCCCGGGGGCACCGTCTTGTCCTTGATGACCGCCGCCGTGCAGCCGCACGAAGTCTTGACACTCTCGACCACCAGCGGGGCATCGCCGCCGTTGCGAATAGTGAAGACGTGGCTGATCTTGTCGCCCTCGGTGACGCGGCCAAAGTCGTGGGTGGGCTGGTCGACTGCGACGGCGGGTCCGAGCTGCAGGGCATTGGCGCGGGGTTCCGCGTCGGTTGCGTCCTGACTGCTGGTTCGGCAGGCGCTGGCGCCGAGGAAGATCGCCGCGCAGACTCCCACAGCGATGCGGGGGAGGAATCGATGGTGTGACGTCACGGGCGGAGTGTCCGGCAAATGTGGCGGTCGTTCAAGCGGGGAGCGTGTCATCATCGTGTCGTGCGGTCCTCCCCGTCGGTGCTCGGCAGCTTCCAGCCTCCGGTACAAGCGTGGTTCTCCGGCACGTTTGCCCAGCCGACCGAAGCCCAGCGGCGAGGCTGGCCGCCCGTCGTTGCCGGTCTCAGTACCCTGCTGCTTGCCCCGACCGGCTCCGGCAAGACGCTGGCTGCGTTCCTCGCGGCGCTCGACCGCATCATGTTTGGCCCGGTCCCTCCGCGGGAACAGCGACTGCGACTGGTCTACGTGTCTCCTCTCAAGGCCCTGGGGGTCGACATCGAGCGCAATCTCCGCGCACCGATCGCTGGGATTCAGGCTGCTTCCGAACAGAGTGGGATGGGCTGTCATACCCCGGCGGTCTTGGTTCGGTCAGGCGACACGCCGACGCGCGAGCGAGCCCGCTTTGTTCGGGCTCCCGCAGATGTCTTGATCACGACTCCGGAATCGCTCTACCTGCTGTTGACCTCACGGGCTCGTGAGACGCTGCGCTGGGTCGAGACCGTGATCGTGGACGAGATCCATTCGCTTGCGGCAACCAAGCGTGGCGCGCACTTGTCTGTCTCCCTGGAGCGCCTGGAGGCCCTGCGAACCGTCGAGCGCCCGCTCCAGCGGATCGGTCTCAGTGCCACCCAACGACCTCTCGAGGAGGTGGCTCGTCTCTTGGGCGGCGGCGTCGTGCACCAGGATGCCTGGGAGCCTCGCCCGGTCACCATCGTTGATGCGGGAGCGCGGAAGCCGATGTGGGTTTCCGTTGAGGTTCCGGTTGACGACCTCTCTCGCTTGACCGAGGGGCAGAACGGGGATGGAGGAAGGAAGAATTCGCTTTGGCCGGCGCTCCACGTCCGGCTGGTGCAGCTGATCCGCGATCATCGGTCGACGATGGTCTTCGTCAACAATCGGCGCTTGGCGGAGCGACTGGCGAGCTCCATCAACGAGGAGGCCGGCGAAGAGTTGGCCTTGGCTCACCATGGCTCGGTGGCTCGGGACCAGCGCCTCGTGATCGAGGAGCGCCTCAAGGCTGGGCGATTGCGCGCCATCGTGGCGACTTCGAGTCTCGAGCTAGGGATCGACATGGGGGCTGTTGACCTGGTCGTCCAGATCGAGGCGCCGCCTTCGGTGGCCTCTGGATTGCAGAGAGTCGGGCGCGCGGGGCACACCGTGGGGGCGTTGTCGAAGGGCGTGGTGTTCCCCAAGCATCGTGGGGATCTGCTCGCATGTGCCGCCTGTGCGCACGAGATGCACCATGCCCGGGTGGAGGCGACCTCGTATCCGCGCAATCCGCTGGACGTCGTGGCTCAGCAGATCGTTGCGATGGTGGCCACGGAACGGTGGCACGCATCTCGGCTCTACGAGACGCTGCGTGGCGCCGCACCGTTGGCGGACCTCCCCTGGGCCGCCTTCGAGGGGGTGCTCGACATGCTGTCGGGTCGCTATCCTTCCGACGAATTTGCCGGACTTCGGGCCCGCATCACGTGGGATCGTACTACGGGGGAACTGCGCGACCGACGCGGCGCACGGCAGCTCGCAGTGGCGAACGGGGGAACGATTCCCGACCGTGGACTCTACGGCGTGTTTCTCAGTGACGCCGACGCACGCAAGTCACGGCGGGTCGGGGAACTCGATGAGGAGATGGTCTTCGAGTCGCGGGTTGGAGAGGTATTCCTCCTGGGAGCTAGCTCATGGCGCATCGAGGAAATCACGCACGATCGGGTCCTGGTCTCGCCGGCGCCCGGGGAACCCGGGAAGATGCCGTTCTGGCGGGGGGACGGTCCCGGGCGGTCCTTCGCTCTGGGCCAGGCGATTGGAGCGCTCGCCCGCGTGCTGGCGGAGGGCGATGCCGCGACCAGCCGCGCTCGCCTGCTGGACGGGCACGGGCTGGACGAACGGGCGGCGAAGAACTTGGTCGCCTATGTGCAGGACCAACTGGCTGCAAGTGGCGCTGTTCCCAGCGACCGCACTGTGCTCTTGGAGCGGTTCGTGGACGAAGTGGGTGACTACCGCGTGTGTCTCCTCACTCCCTTCGGTTCCCGGGTACACGCACCATGGGCCATCGCCGCGGTGGCTCGACTGCGCGAGGACACCGGCTCCGAGGTGGACGTGGTGTGGTCGGACGACGGGATTGTCTTTCGGCTTCCGGAGCAGGTGGAACCGCCGGCGACCGAGCTGTTTCTGCCGGTTCCCGAGGAGGCAGAAGAGCGTGTGGTTCGGGCGCTTCCCGGCACTGCCCTATTCGCTGCCCACTTTCGAGAAAACGCGGCGCGAGCGTTGCTGCTCCCGCGGCGGCGCCCCGGGCAGCGGAGCCCGCTCTGGGCGCAGCGTCGACGAGCCGCGGACCTGCTCCGGGTTGCGGCTCGGTTCCCGTCGTTCCCGATCTTGCTCGAGACCTACCGCGAGTGTCTGCGCGACGTGTTCGACCTCCCAGCGCTGCTCGACGTCCTCCGCCGGATCAGCACCCGTCGGGTCCGCGTCGTGACGGTGGACTCGCGGAGTCCGTCTCCGTTCGCCGCATCGCAGTTGTTCTCCTACGTGGCGAACTTCATCTACGACGGGGACGCGCCCCTGGCCGAGCGTCGGGCCCAGGTCCTGGCGATTGACCACACGAGGCTACGTGAGCTCCTGGGCGAAGCCGAGTTGCGGGAACTGCTGGCCCGGGAGGCGCTCGAGGCGGTGGAGGTGGAGCTGTCGCGAGGCGCGGCGGGTACGCTGCGTCATGCCGACGATCTGCACGACTTGCTCCTCGCGATCGGGGATCTGTCGACTCCCGAGATCGAGTCTCGATGCAGACATCGCGAGGCGGCCCGGGACTGGATCGACGAGCTCGTGATGACGCGGCGAATCGTCGAGGTGGGGATTGCGGGAGGTCGACGGTACGTGGCAGTCGAGGATGCTTCGCGTTACCGGGATGCTCTTGGCATTGCTCTGCCGACGGGGCTCCCGGCAGCGTTCCTCGAGCCCGTCGCTGATGCCTTGGGCGATTTGGTTTCCCGCTTCGCGCGAACCCACGGCCCGTTTTCCGCGCTCCGTGTCGCGGAACGTTTCGGGCTCGGGATGACCTCCGTGCTCGCGACCCTCGAGCGACTGGCTGCGGCGGGGCGGATCGTGGAAGGGGCGTTTCTCCCTGGTGGAACGGGACGCGAGTGGTGTGATGCGCAGGTCTTGCGCCGGATCAAGCAGAGCACGATGGCTCGCTTGCGGCGCGAAGTCGAGCCGGTCGATCCCGCGACGCTGACACGGTTTCTGGTTCATTGGCATGGTGTCGACCAGCCACGTCGGGGAGGGGAGGCGCTGGTCGACGCGATCGAGCGACTGCAGGGGGTGCCGCTCCCCGTGTCGGATCTGCTGAACGCGATCTTGCCGGGACGGGTTCGCGACTTTGCTCCTGCCGATCTCGATCTGCTCTGTGCGCAGGGCGAGGTCACCTGGCGCGGTATCGAGCCGATCGGGCCACGGGACGGCCGCGTCGCGCTCTACCTGGGATCGCGGATGGCTCTCTTGGCGCCGGTCCGACGGTTGATCGAAGACCCGCTCTCGAAGGAGCTTCTGAGGCTGCTGGCCGAGCGGGGAGCGATGTTCTTCAACGAGCTCCTGTCGCGAACCGGAGCTTTCGGACCGGATCTGCTGGGTGCCCTGTGGGAGATGGTCTGGGCGGGAGTCGTGAGCAACGACACGTTGCTCCCTCTGCGGTCTCGGCTCGCGGCGGGTGACGGGCGGGTGGCGCGAGTTCGGCCCGGGCTTCAGCGGGCTCTGCCAGGGAGTGAGGGGCGCTGGTCCCTGTTGCAACCGACGGCAACGGAACAGGAGGCGCGACCGGAGACCGAACGTCGGGTCGCCCTTGCTGAGCAGTTGCTGATGCGGCATGGCGTGGTCACCCGGGAGACGATTCAAGCGGAGCTCGCTGGAGGCGGCTTCGCGCGGGTGTACCCGGTGCTCAGGGCCATGGAAGAGGCGGGTCGTGTCCGCCGGGGCTACTTTGTCGCCGGTCTGGGGGCGATGCAGTTTGCGCGGGCCGGAGTGGACGAGTCACTGCGAGAGTTCCGTCAGAGGTTGCGTGTCGGAGGCGTCGTGGTGCTCGCCGCGACCGACCCCGCCAATCCCTTCGGTTCGGCACTTCCCTGGCCAGCGGTCGAGCCGCGGCTGGGGCGCACGGCCGGGGCTCGCGTCTTCTTGTGGGATGGCGCCCTGGTGGCCTACCTGGGGCGCACGTGGCGCGCCTTGACGACCTTCCTGCCCGACCACGAACCAGCGCGCTCCCAGGCAGCCCACGAGGTGGCTTCTGCCTTGGTTCGGCTGGCTCACGGGGCGCGTCGCCGCGCTCTCCTGGTCGCGACCATCGACGGCGCGAACGCCAGTGAGAGCCTTCTGGCCTCCGCGCTGCTTTCCGTCGGCTTCTCGCCGGGGGCGCGCGGCTTGCTGTGGCGGGCCTCTCCCTCACGCTGAGGACTCGAGGCGATAGCGGAACAGTGTCGGCTCAGTCGAGCTGGATGATTGTGCAAAGTAAGCGCCGCGCGCCGGTGTGCCCCAGCGCGCGGCTCCCGTGCGCGAAGCACAGGCCCCCCCGGCCCCGCAGCACGAGTTGACGCTACCGATTCTCGTCTGACATTCAACCCGGACCGACACGATTCCGGTGGGGCCCGGTCGAGAGGTCTCGAATTGCGGAGATTCCTTTAGCTTGGTCGGGCTTGGGGGCAAACCGAGAGGTCGGGTACGGGATGTAGAGCGAGCGCTCCACCCGGCAGTTTCGATCGCGGCGATGGGAGCTATGCTCATCTGCGTGACAAGTTCTGCTGTGAGCCATGAATCCCAGGCGTCCCGTTGGCTGGTGGCCGTGATCTCGGTTGTGGTCTGCGCGGTCGTCGGGAGCGTGCTGTACGCGTTGCCGGGGCGCGACGGTGCCGCGCATTCACCCTTGCTGCCCACGATCAACGCGGCACTGAACAGCTCGGCTGCGCTCTGTCTCACCGCGGGGTACTTCCTGATTCGTGGTGGGCGTCGTCGCGCGCACCGCACGGCGATGCTGGCCGCGCTCGCCTTCTCGGGACTCTTTCTCGTCACCTACTTGGTTCACCACGCACAGGTGGGCTCGGTCGCGTTTCGCGGGCAGGGAGCGATTCGGGTGGTCTACTTCGCAGTCCTGTTGCCCCACATTCTCGGGGCCGTTGCGATCGTTCCCCTCGTTCTGCTGACCGTGTTCCGCGCTTTTCGCGAGCGCTTTGACGCGCATCGGCGGATCGCACGTGTCACGTTGCCGCTGTGGTTGCTGGTGTCGGTGAGTGGTGTTGCGGTCTACGCTTTGCTCTACCATTGGCCTGCCTGAAGACCGCGGCGGGCTACTGCCTCTGCGATCGATGCCGTGCCAGGCGGCGCGACTCCCCGAGACGTGGAAGCACGCGGATTGCTATGCGCCACCGATGGCGAGCGACGCGAGCGACGCGATGATCGCCGCATAGAAGAACCACATGAGGAACGGGGTCGCCAGGATCAACAGAGCCACCAGCAACCCGCCGCCGACCAACACATAGTCGAGCGTCGCGGGGTTCGCTTCCGGATTGCGATACTGCTCGATAATCTCGAAGTTGCGGCGATTGGCGCGCCAGGCGAAATCGAACACATCGCCCACGATGGGGATGAACCCCACGACGAGATCGATGACGATGTTGAGTAGCATGCGACCGAGCATGACGGTCGGCACGCCTTCGCGCAGGGCGAGCAGCAAGAGCGCCGCGGAGCCGACCCCGGTGATCGCGTCTCCCGCACCGGGTACCAGGAGACCAATGACCCCGTCGGCACCCACTCCGAACTTGCCACCGGGCGACTGAACGACGTCGTCCAGGAGCCACGCGAGTTGCCGGGCCCAGGGCGGCAGGGGCGGCAGATCTGCCGGGACGACCTCGCCGGGAGCTGGCTCGCTTGGGGATTTGTCGAGTTCTGCCAAGGTCTGGAGCATATCGCATGTCACACGCAGTATCGTTCGGCCGATTGCCGGACATGGATGGCATGCGGGTTCGCCAGACGGTTGTTCAGTTGTGGTTGTGGGAGGCACTGGCCAGAAGTGGCTCCCTGGCGATGGTGCAGTGCCTGCTGGCGGCGCTGCTCATCTCCGTGCCCGCTGCGGCGGATTCCGACCAGACGGCCCGCCCCTGGAGCGACGGGTATCCGAGCGTGCGACGCGACCTGGTGGCAGGACAGCCCCTCGTCGTGGAGGTTTTCGTTCCGCTCTGCAGCAATGACCAGATCTGGTGCGGGTCCAAGTGGGCGGGGCAGCCAGGCTCGCTGCAGGCCAACATCTACTGGGGAGCGATCTTTGGGGCGCGGACCCATTTTCGGCGTCCGAGCTCGGGTTGGGCGCCGCTCGGCGTCACCCCCGGTGATGCGGTCTTCCTCGAGCAGGCGGTCTTTCGTCGGCAAGTGTCTGCCGCGCGGTGGGGACTCCGACGCGATCGACCGGTCGAGCAACTTGTCGTCTTGCGCGCGGTCCACGGCGCGCACATCGACCGTGCTGTCCGTGAGTTCTACGCTCGGGCGGCTCGGGGGGGCGTCGTCACCATCGATGACTCGGGAACGACGCGAACGCTCCGGGTCCACGCGGTCGGCTACGCTGGTCACAACCGGCTGATGGACGGGATCGCCTTTCCGCCGCCGCTGCCCGCGACGAAGACGGGTGACGGCCCCATCGCGTCGTTCGTGCTGGCTTGCATCTCCGAGAAGTACTTCTCCGGCGCGCTGCGCTCGGTCGGCTCGGAACCAATAGTCATGACCGATAGCTTCATGGCGCCCGAGGGCTATGTGGTCGATGCCGTGACGCAGGCGCTGGGCGACAACGAGTCGGCTCGCGGAGCCCGAGCCCGGGCAGTTGCCGCCTATGCCAGCTGGCAGCGACTCAGCCCGCAGCAGGTGAGTCCGATCTTTGCTCCGCGGTAGCGACCGGCGCGACTACTCGCCAGGGGTAGGAGTCGCGTTCAGTGTCGCGCGCACCCGTTCGAGCTCGGTCTCCTTCTTCTTGGCCCGGGCTAGTACGAGGGCCAGCTTCTCCTGGAGCGCGACGAGTTCCCGATTCACGTCGCCGATCTCGTCCGCCACGCTCGGCGCCTGATCGCCAAGCGCTTCGCGCCTTGCCGCGGCCTCCTCGAGGTCGCGCTCGTTCTGTGCCGCGTCCATCCCGCTCATGATGACGCCGATGAACAGGTTGAGCACGACCATCGTGCCAATCAGGATGAGCGAGACAAAGAACGCCGCACCGAGCAAGGGATGCGAGCTGGGTTCGGTGCAGAGGTGCTCGTTCCCATCGTAGCCGTAGTTATCGCAACCGTACATGTTGATGTACATCAGGTCCGTCCAGTCCTCCAGGGTCACCGCGCGAAACAGTGAGAGCATGCTGAGGGGCAGGGAGGAGAAGTGGATCGGGTCGTTCTTCGAGAACATGAATGTCCCGGCGACCGCGTATACGTAGAAGAGCATGCCGAGTAGGAGTGACACGTAGGCCATCGAGGGAATGGCCTTGAGCAGCGCGCCCACGAGGATCTGCAACCGTGGGAGCGCGCGTACCAGTTTCAAGACGCGAAGCAGGCGCGCGAGGCGCAGGACCATGACGTACTGGGCGTTGACCGGGAGGAAGCAGGCCACCACGATGATGAAGTCGAAGACGTTCCAGGGATCGAAGAAGTAGCGCCACGGCTTGCTGCCTTCCGCGCCCATCTTGACGACGACCTCGGTGACGAAGATCCAGATGATGAACTGATCGAGGACCCAGATCGTGCCGTGGTGTCGATGGGCGAACTCCTCGTAGGTTTCGATACCGACGAGAATGCCCGCCAAAATGATCACGAGCGTGATGAAGTTCTGGAACCGCGGATGATCGGCAATCGCCTTGAGCTTCCCTTGCACACGCGAAGGCGTCGCCGAACTGTCGGCAAGCGTCAAGAGGGCGCGGGACCACAAGAGGGCGCGGGACCACTTGTGACCGCTCAAGGGCGTGGTATCGGGGCCGAATGCGAGCGGTTGTCCAGCGGGTCAAGTGGGCGCGCGTGATGGTCGGTGATCGTTTGGTCGGAGCAATTCCCGTCGGGTTGTGCGTGCTGGTCGGCGTAGACCGCGACGACACCGAAAGCGATGCTCAGTCCCTGGCTGAGAAGATCGTTGGGCTGCGTGTCTTCGAGGACGAACAGGGACGTATGAACCGCAGCATCGAGGAGGTGAGGGGGCAGGTTCTGGCCGTTTCTCAATTCACCTTGTTGGGGGATGCGCGGCGGGGAAAGCGACCAAGTTTCACTCAGGCCATGGCGCCGGAACCGGCCAGGGAGCTCTTTTCCGGGTTCTGCGAGTCCGTTCGCGTCCGGGGAATCAGCGTCGAGACCGGCCAATTCCGGGCGGAAATGGGCGTGGAATTGCTAAATGATGGACCGGTCACTATCCTGCTGGACACGCACAAGGCGTTCTGACTGGTCCGGGGAAGGGTGACGGTCGGCCAGGCGGTCCAACCTTGCATCTTCAAACTTCATTGTCATAGTGTGGTTCGGCGGTTACTTTGCCGGCCCCAACGTGGGGCAAGTGGAACATTTCTTGATCAGGCGCGTCTATCGATCGGGGTTCAACGCGCTTCCCTCACCGACCGTTGAAATGCTTGGGCCCGCCCCGGGGCCATGAACCGAATGCTTGGAGGACATGATGAACAGAATAACGAGTTTGCTTGCCATTCTCGCCTTGGGGTCCAGCGTGACCTTCGCGGCTTGCGGCGGCGACGATGACGACAAGAAGCCCAGTGCCACCGGTGGAAGTGCTGGTGCGGCTACTGGCGGTGGCGCCGGTGAAGAGACCACCACCGGTGGCGCTGATACCGGCGGCACGCCCGGCACGGCTGGCGAGACTGGCACGGCTGGCGAGCCCGGCACGGCTGGCGAGCCCGGCACGGCTGGCGAGCCCGGCACGGCTGGCGAGCCCGGCACGGCTGGCACGCCCGGCACGGCTGGC
>JBNLDK010000141.1:0-116858 GCA_050304295.1 Polyangiaceae bacterium | reverse complement strand
TGCCGCACCACCTCGGCGCATTCGTTGGGTGAGCCACCGTAGCCAACGGTGTCGCCCAGACAGTAGTAGTCGTCGACGTCCTCGTGTCGAAACGCTTCGAGAGCGGCGCTCAACGCTTCGTAGTTGGCGTGGACGTCAGATAGAATGCCGAGGCGCATGGAGAGACCCGAACCATAACACGGACGCGGAGCCAATCACGAAGGGCCAGCTTACCATCGTCGCTGGCACTGGGGGGTGGCTTTGCGAGGCGTGGAGGCTCTCCGCCCCCAGGTGCGTGGAGAAATTCACTTGACAGGGAGGTGGAGATTGGGGTGCGCGGGGGCTGGCCGTTGGGTAGAACCAGGGCGTGACCGACTCCCAAGTTCTCTCCCCCGACGATGTTCGTACCGCCCTGATGGGCGCTCCTCCCGCGGTGGCCGACCTGGCGACTGCCGCGTGTCAGTTCGTCGAGCGCGCTGTTGGCGTTGGCGTCGACTTCACGCCCGAGACGCTCCCAATCGTGGATCACTACGTGACACTGGTTCGTCAGGAGGTGCAAGACAGACCGCAGCTTGTGCCGCTGGTGACGCGCGCGCTCGGGGCGTACTTTGGGCAGGTCGTCGTTCGCGAGTTGAACGGCTTCTGGCAAGTGCCGAGCGACGACGACCGGCGCTGGTTGGTCTGTCTTCGCCACGTCTTGCTGGCGTTCAACCCCGTCGGCGTGGTTTACGAGGTGCTGCTGCCGGGGTCAACCGACGGACCCGCGGCGACCGTCCTCTTGGCCAGGGAAGAGCGGGAAGTGGTGGTCTCGCGCCTCGCCGCGCTCCCGGAAGTGGGCGAGGCGGAGTACTACATGCTGGCAACCCGACTCGAAGGGCTCCAGATCGCCGCTTTGGCGCTGACTGGGTTGCGCGACGCCGCTACCGCTGACGTCGAGTTCGACGCGGACGACTATCGGACCCTGGTGGCAGACGACGCATGAAGGGGGAGGCTGCTGCCCGGTCGGTGTTCCGAATCTAGGGTTCGGGGACCCCAGCGTCCGGAGCTCCCCCGAGTTCGATGCGCAGCGGGAGCTGCTCCGGGCGCGCGGGCTCCATGCGTGTGCCCAGGAAGTCCATCCAGGACAAGACGTAGCGGCCCGCGAGAAGGCCGGTGACGCGGCGCTCGGAGCGGGGGGGCACGCGGACCACGGGCACCCCATCGACCAGCAAGTACCGGATGGTTTCCGCAGAGTTGGTGGCGACCAGCTCGTTCCCCAAAAGACCTGCGTCCAGGGGCTCCGTGGGGAGCGCGCGCCGCCGAAATGCGGCGAGTTCTGCTTCGTCAAGGAGGGTGGCTCGGGGGGGTCGTGGGAGACGGTCGGCCTTGAAGGAAGGGGTCCGGGGTGGCACGAGTAGACCTTCGGGATCGAGCACGGCGGTACGGTCGAGGGAGGTGACTTCGAAGGTCAGGCGGCCTCCCTGTTCCCAGTCGAACTCGGCTCGCAGTGGGACGAGGTCCGGCAGGCAGGGCGGCGGGGAAGGTTTGGCGGAGAGAAGCTCGACCAGCACGCGGCACAGGAGCTCGCCCGCGCCCGCCTCGGGAATCGCCGCCTGGTGGAGCACGGCCCTCCCCAGGGAGGTGCTGACGGTCTGGGCGCTGGTCACCTGGCCGAGTAGTGTCGTGCTCTCCACGGGGCCGACTTCGGCGAGCACGAGCGGGGCCACGTCTGCGCGACCCTCCTGGAAGAGTGCACGCAACGTTCCAGGTTGGAGGATGCGGTAGCTGGCGCCGTCGGGCCAGACGAGGACGTGCCCGTAGTGATCGAGGCGAGCCCGGAGTTCACTTCCGGGCGGTAGCGGGAAGGTTGGGCTCGTGAATTCGAGGCGCAGGCGACCTTCGGGAGACAGGTCGATCGTGAGGGTTCGGTCGGTGCGGTGGCGTCCGATGGCGATTGCCTCGGGGTTCACCTCGCTACCGGTTGGTGGGGCGGGGAGCCCGTGCCAGCGGAAGCGGGCGTTGAGCCTGACACCGCGAGTATCCACGAGGCGCGCGTTGTCGGTTGCTGGCGGGACGTCCTCCCGCAGCGTTGTCGGTCGGGGTCGAGCTGCGTCTGTGGTAGCGGCGCGATCCGTTCCCCCGTCGAGGCCAGAGGGTAGTTCCGAGGCTGGCTTGAGAGGCGCGGGGAGGATGCTCGCATTGGGACTGGGAAGCGAGGAGCTGGGCACCGGGCCCGAGTGAGTCGGGCGGTCGGGACAGCCGGCCACCGCCAGCAGCAGTGCCGCCGGGAAGACCAACGCCGCGTAGCGATGAGATTCGACCGGCATCGGTTTGCAGTCTCGGAGGCGCGGCCGACGTTGTAAAGGCTTAGCGGGCCGCGCCGATGAGCTCCTCCAGCGAGAGCTGGTGTGCCTCCAGATAGGCGGCGATGCCATCGGCGATGCGCATGGCGGCGGCAGGGTCGGAGAAGCTGGCGGTCCCGATCTGTACGGCCCGAGCGCCAGCCGCCAGAAACTGGATGGCATCTTCGGTGGTCGCGATCCCGCCGATACCAATGACAGGAATGTCGACAGCACCAACGAGGTCCCAGACGATGCGCAGGGCGATCGGGCGAATCGCGGGGCCGCTGAGTCCCCCGGTGCGGTTGGCGAGACGAACGCGGAGCGTGCGCGGATCGATCGCCATGCCGCGAATGGTGTTGATGGCGGTGAGCGCGTCCGCGCCTTCGCTCTCGCAGGCTCGCGCCACTCCCAGAAGGTCGCCCGCTTCCGGGCTCATCTTGACCCAGAGCGGACGGGTCGTCGCGGCACGAACCGCGGCGGTCACCTGGGCGCTGAGCTTGGCATCCTTGCCGAACTCGATACCGCCTTCCTTGACGTTGGGGCAGGAAACGTTCAGCTCGATCGCGTGAACGCCCTCCTCTTCCTCGAGGCGCTGGGTGATGGCGACGAAGTCGTCGAGGGAGCTCGCGAAGATGTTCGCGATCACGGTCACGCCACGTTCCCGGAGCGTGGGGAGCTTGTCGCGGCAGAACGCTTCGACGCCGACGTTGGCGAGCCCGATCGCGTTGAGCATGCCGGCCGGTGTCTCGCAGATGCGCTCCGGGGGGTTCCCGTCACGGGGCTCGAGGCTGAGACCCTTGGTGCAGATCCCGCCGAGCTGCGCCACGGGGAAGAAGTCCTCGTACTCGAGGCCGTAGCCGAACGTGCCCGAGGCGGTCAGGACGGGATTTTTCAGCTCCAGTGAGCCGACGGTGATGGCGAGAGAAGTCACGATGGCGCTCCTGCGTTGGGGGGAAGTCCGCGTTTCCAATCGATGCGGCGCGCGTCGATGCAGGGACCCTCGGTGCACGCGTAGAGATACCCGCCGTCCGTCGTCGGCACCGGACAACCGAGGCACACGCCATATCCGCAGGCCATCGGGGTCTCGAGAGAGACCTGGCAAGGGAGATCGTGGTCGGCCGCGATCGCAGCGACCCGGGCCATCATGCGTTCGGGCCCGCAGGTGTAGACTTCCGTGTCGGGAGTAAGGATGCGGTCCATCAAGTCGGTGACGCGCCCGCGGGTGCCACGGGTGCCGTCTTCGGTTGTCAGGTGGACCTCGGCGACTTCATCGAGGTCGTCGTGCAGGGGGAGGTCCCGCTCCGTGCGACCACCGTAGATGGCCACGGGAGTCGTGCCGGTGGCGTGGAGTTGGCGTGCCAGGAAGAGCAACGGAGCGATCCCGACCCCTCCCGCGACCAGGAGCACTCGACGTCCCGGAGTCGGATTGCGCCAGGTGTTGCCGAGCGGGCCCAGGATGGAGAAGGGTTCGCCAGGTTCGGCGCGACCCATGCGCTGGGATCCTTCACCCACGACCTTCACGAGCATCGACGGTGTGGTCCCGCCAGAGAGGAAGCTCATCGGGCGAGGAAGCAAGGGCGTGACGCCCCACTCCGCACCTCGGATCATGGCGAACTGCCCGGGATGCGCGTCCAGCCCTACGGCGTGATCGAAGGAGAGGACGTGGTAAGCGTTGCCGATGCTGTCGCGTCGCAGCAGGGGCACCGTTACGTGTTGCCGAGGGGGTAGCGGTGGGTGTTTCGACAAGCTCATCTCTCCGGGTGAAGTGGCGGCGGGTCACACGACACGCTGCCACCAAGCGTCAGCATCATCTCCAACGCATCCTCGCCGTTGGCGTAGTAGCCGCGTCGTCGACTCGTTGGCTGGAAACCATGGGAGCTGTAGAGAGCGATCGCGGGGCGGTTGCTGGCGCGCACTTCCAGCAGGACAAGGCGGGTTTGGAGCTGCCGCGCCCGCTCGAGGGCATGGCGCAGCAGGGCGCGGGCAACTCCGCGACGTCGCCGTTCGGGGTGGGTGGCGATGTCCAGCACCTGGAGCTCGTCGGCGATGTCCCAGGTCAGGAGGAACCCCGCCGGATCCTGGTGTTCCGGAATCCACGCTAGCCAGAGGCAAGCAAAGTCGCGAGCCAGCTCGGCGGGGACGTCGACTTGCAGTCCAGAGGCTTGCGCGAGCGCGGTGACGGAGCCCTGGTGCACGGAGCTTGCGAGCGTGATTCGCGAGGGGAGCGCCAGCGGAGCCGTCATCGTCCGCGGGGCTTCTAGCACGGTTTCAGCTGGCGTGCGCCCAGGCTCGAGCGGCGATGGCGGTTGGGTCCAGAGCCAACCTCAGGGAGCCGTCGCTGCGCAGGATCGCGCCATTGTAGGGCCCCACCGCGGCGACCAGCGGTGGGATCGGGCGAATGAGGACCTGCTCGACGTGAACCACGTCGTCGACGCCGAGGGTCACGGGCCGGCGAGGAGTGGTGAGGGCGACGGTCACGCGGGGGTGAGAACCCCGATCCAGGCCCAGCAGTTGGGCGAGCGGAATCGATGCGGGTTCGCTTCGAGGAGCAGCGATCTCGACCACGTGAGAGGCTGGGATCGCCAGGGCCGTGTCCCCCACCCTCACCCAGAGAACGTCGGCCAGGCCTCGCTCGATGGGTACCTCGACCGTGGCGGAGAGACCGCTCCGGGGCGACGTGGCGAGGCGAATGGTGCCCCCTAGGGCTCGGACGGCGTCCTGCGCCAGCTCGAGACCCACCCCGCGCCCGCCGAGGATGTCGGCACCTTCGCGGGTGCTGAGACCTGGCAGAAACAGTAGCGCCAAGAGATCGGTCTCGGTGTCGGGGGCCACGTCGCCTCGCTGTACGGCGAGTGCCCGGATGCGCGAGAGGTCGACGCCACGGCCGTCGTCGGCAACGGTAATGCGGAGCCAGGCGCCGTGCCGTTCGGCTCGCAGTGAGATCGTGCCGACCTCCGGCTTGCGGGAGCGGCGGCGTTCTGTCGGCGCTTCGAGGCCGTGGGCCACGGCGTTTCTGGCGAGCTGGAGCACGGGTTCGAGGAGGGCGTCTGCAATGCGACGATCCAGTGCCAGGTCGGCTCCCACAGCCTGCACCTGCACCTCCTGACCTGCCGGAGCAAAGTTGCGGACTGCCCGGTGGACGCGATCGAAGAGCCACCGCGCTGTGGTCTTGCGGAGGCCTGCGACCTCGACGTGCAGTCTTTCGGCGCTGGTATGGATGGACTCGGCGGTGCGACGGCAAGTGTGTGCGGCATTGTCCACGCCGTCGGCCAGCGTGGCGAGCGCCCGGGCGACGCGTTCCAGGCGGTGGTAGGCGGGATTGCCGCTACTCTGCGCGGCCAGTTCCCGCAAGCCCTCGAGGAGGTCGGCACGACGGTCTCGCAGCTGTGCGGCGAGGTTGCGCGTGGCGGCGGTGGCACCGAGCAGTTCGTCGTAGGTGAAATCGCTGCGGTCCAGTTGCTCCAGGACTGCGTCGACCACGGCCGTGGGAACGCGCAGGATGATGTCGGCATCGGCGACGCTCGACGTCGTGGGCGAAGACGTCGTGGCGGGAAGGGAGGCGGGAGACCCCGACGTGTCCCTAGCTCGCATGGTCTGGAGCGCCCGGCTGGGTTGGTCCAGCAACTGGGCGAGCAGGGCTCGGTGCCGAGCGAGGTCGCCCACGGCCGCGCTGGCGGCAGTCGGTGTGGGCGGCACCTCGCGCAGGCGTGATTCGAGACCGTGGCAATACCACGCAGTCACGTCGTCACCGGCAGAGGCTGCGGTGCTCTTCATCGTGTGGATCGTGCGATAGGCTTGCTCGAGGGATCCCCGAGGGTCGTCGCGGTCCAGAGCGCTGTCGATCTCGCGCAGATGATCGGTCATTACCGCCACGTACTCGCTGCGGTAGTCGCTGTTGATCTGGGAGGGAAGCAGATCGGGTGGCGGTGTGGGCCAGCGCGTTTCGAAGGGCGGCTCCCCGCGCTGGAGGCGTCGCGCGGCGTCGTGCAGCACGCGTAGCGTTGCGGCGGCGGCGGCAGTCTCTCCGGAACGCACGCGCGCGCCGAGCTGAGAGGCCACGAGCGAGAGGTCATGGCACTGTGCGAGGGCGGCGGAGCCCTTGACCGCGTGGAGGACGAGGCGCAGTTGCTCGGGGGTCGGAGCGGTGCCCAGCGCCTGGAGATGTCGCGTCAGCTCGGAGGCAAGTAGAGTGGTGAGCTTGGAATCCGTCATGGTGGACGGCTTCCAGGGGGAGTGGCGTTGACCACGCGCAGCAACTGGCGAAGCAGGGGGCGGAGCGCGTCGAGGAGGAGGTTGCGGCGGGCCCGCGGCGCGAGGCGGTCGAGCGCGGCGAGTAGCGCCGTGGCGTGCTGGGCAGCGTCGGCGACAGCGCGCGCGGCGTCGGGGTCAGCGCCGGGGGTGCGTCGCAGGTCGGCTTCCAGTTCGGCCAGCGCTCCGGCCGCCACCTCGTGGTCCCGCGTCGCGCGGGCGAGTTCCTGGGCGAGGGTGGCGGCGGCGTCACTGACCCCACCGAGCCGAGTCTCCAGGCGCTCGCGCTCGCGATCGACCTGAGCCAGTAGCTGAACGTGCTCGCCCAGGGAGTCGAGACCCCGGGCAGCGACGCTTCGCACTTCGTCGGCCAGGGTGACGAGGATACGTCCGGCGGGCTCGCCGAGGCGAGCGCCCTCGAGTCCAGCGTTCAGGGCGAGCAGCTTCACCCGCTCGAGGGCCTCGCGGACGAGATCGGTCGATGCGCGGAGGTCACGCGCTCGGGCGGCGAGAATGCGCGCATCGTCGACCGTCGTGCCCACGGTGGCCGCCTGTTGCTCGGCGGCGGCGATGGCGGCGCGGTGGGTCGCTTCGGCGGTGAAGAGCGCGTGCTGGGCGCGCTGATGTCGATCGAACTGGCGTGCGGCGGCCGAGACCGCTCGCGCGGGAGGTGGGCGGGAGGTTGCAGGGTCTGCTGCAACTCGAGGAAACCAGCGCCAGATCATGGTGTTTCTCCTGGACTGCGCGAAAGGGCCGCGGCGACGCGGGGCCCGGACGTGGTGCGTGCGACGCCGTGGCGGTGCTCCGGTCGAGGAATGAACGAGCGGACGATGGTGACGCCGTGCGGAGTCATGGGTCTTCTGTCGTTGTTTGGGCGTGTCCCGGCTGCAGCTGACGCAGCGCGTCCTCGACGTCGAAGGTTGGGATCTGCTGGCCGTTCAGCTCGATGCCACTTCCACGCTGCGGGAAGGAGCCTGCGGTCAGGACGTGGACACCGCCCAAAGCGACGAGCTGCCCCTCGGCGCGACAGAGGAGAACCTCGTGAGAATCGTCACCCACCTCGAGCACGGGCACAGCCGTGCCATCGATGAGGGCAATGCCCAGGGCGGCGCCCGGCACTGGAGTGACCTGCGGTCGGCGGACCACGCGCTGGACGAATGCGGCCGAAACGAAGCGCCGGGTGCCTGCAACGAGGACGACGAGTCCGGCGACTGGCGCGGTCATCATGGTGCTCGGTGGATGAGGCGGGACTGCAACAGTTGGAAGACGATCTTCGTGAGTTCGAAGGAGCCACCTTCGATGTCGGCGACGATCTCGCGGACGGTTCGCTGCCCGTCGACGAGGGACAGCACCTCGCGCTCGCGAGGCGTCAGCTCGGCCGTGTCACCCAGCTGCTCGATCGCCGCGGGGGCAGGGTAGAGGACATCGTCGAAGTCGAAGCTTCCCTCAATCAGTCGCCATTCGTCGACGCGGCGGAACGCCTCCATGACCAGGGAGGTGATCGGGAGGCCAGGCTGGGCCCGGTCCGTCGGGGAGGTGGCCTGCGCGACGAAGCTGAAGCGACCGCGCTTCCAGCGCACGCACTCGTAGACCAGCTCCGCGGTCTGGCGCTGGAGGGCGTGCGCGACTGCCTCGGGCCGCACGCCGCCCTCCCGCACCAAACGTTCCCCAGTGCGGAGTTGGGTCGAGCTGCTGGCCAGGATGGCCTCGAGGTGCTGGCGCTCGATCGCTCCGTCCTCGACGAGGTAGCGACCGAGAAGAAACTCGTCGCGTAGCCCGCGCGACGAGGCCAGATCCACGGTGCCCTCGCGGACGAAGATCGAGATCTGGCGGTTGCGAGAGGTGACGGTCAGCGCGCCAGACAACCGCTGCAGCTGGAGCATCTGCAGGATCTCCGCGATCGAGACAACGGAGAGATCGCCGGCGAGGGCCTCGGCCGCGGTCCCCCGCTCCGCGAGCAATGTGCAGAGAGCGCCCTCGATGTCCGGAGTGGCGGCCCGCTGAATGACACTGGCGAGGCGAGCGGGCTCGCCGAGTTCGCTGAGCGCGGGAGCCAGAATCGCTGCCAGTGAGGCGCCAAAGGGGTCGGGGCGGGCGCCACTGACGGAGTCCTCGGTGGGCGAGGGTGGGTGTGTGGGCGGGGGCCGACCGTCGACCTCGGTGGTGGCGGCGAGTCGCGATAGGGCGCCTTCGATGACGGCGAGGAGTCCGCGAGCATCGAAGGGTTTGGTGATGGCGTCGATTGCGCCCGTCTGGCGGACGAAGTGACCCCGAATTCGGTCCCCCTTCGCGCTCATCAAGATGACTGGGAGGTGCGGATGATCGCCGGCGCGGAGGGTCCGGCAGAACTGAAAGCCGTTCATCCTCGGCATCACGAAGTCGACCAGGATCAGGTCGACGGTCGTGCTTTCCAGCAGATCCAATGCGGCCTGTCCGTCCTCCGCGGTCACGGCGTCGTAGTCGTGATCGCGGAGGATCGTGGCGACGACCTTGCGGATCGTCGGGCTGTCGTCGACGACGAGGACGCGGGCGCCCATTCGTGGGCAGAATGCCGCGGGGATGAACTGGGCGTCAAGCTGGGCGGCGGCGGCGTGTGCGAGGCGAGGTGGCACGGCGATCGGCGCCGCGCTGGTTGGCGACGATGACCCAGCCCCAGCGCTGCAGTGTCGTCCACCATGAGAGGGACTCGGAGGGCAGCACTGCGGGCGCTGCCGACGGCTTGGCTGGGTGCTTTCCGGAGATTCTCACCCCCCAACGATGCCCCACTCCAGCGGCGCACGCCAGCCCGCGCAGGGCCCTGCGGCGTCCCGAGAGTGGGAACTACTGGTCCGCCACGGAGCGAATCTTCAGCTCGGCGAGCTGGTCAGGGCTGACCGGGCTGGGGGCACTGCTCATCAGATCGGTGCCCTTCTGCGTCTTCGGGAAGGCGATCACGTCGCGAATCCCGGCGGCGCCGGTGAGGAGCATGGCGAGGCGGTCCATGCCGAGGGCGATGCCGCCGTGGGGGGGCGCACCGTACTTGAGCGCCGAGAGCAGGAAGCCGAACTTCTCCTGCGCTTCGTCGTCGCCGATCCCCAGCGCCTGGAAGACCTTGGCCTGCACCACCGGATCGTGCAGGCGGATCGAGCCTCCTGCGATCTCGAAGCCGTTCAGGACGAGGTCGTAGCGGTAGCAGAGGACCTTGCCCGGGTCCGTGTCGATCAGTTCGACATGGTCGTCGTGGGGGCGGGTGAAGGCGTGGTGAGCAGCAGCCCACGACTTGCGGTCGTCGTCGTACTCGAAGAGCGGAGGCTCCACCACCCAGAGGAACTTCCACTGGTTGCCATGCCCGACCTCGGGAATCAGTCCCATCAACTTGGCGACGTGGACGCGCAGGTTGGCCAAGACGGTGTGGACCAGCGTGGCCTTGCCGAACTGGAACGCGAGGATGTCGCCTTCTTGGGCACCGGCCCGGGCGTTGATGGCTTGACGGAGCTCCGGGGTGATTGTCTTGGTGAGTGGCGACTGCGTCCAGCTCCCGTCGGCGGCGACCTTGGCGCGGGCCAGGCCCCCGGCGCCCATGCTACGGGCGAGCTGCTCGAGCTTGTCGCCGTCGGCGCGCGAGAGGCCGGCGGTGGCGGGGATGACGAAGGCCTTGACGATTTCCGCGGGGAGGTCGCGGCGGTAGGTGCCGCTCGCGAACTTGTCGGCGATGGGCTTCCAGAATGGAACCCCTCCGCCCCCGTGCTCGATGATGAGATCCGTCAGATCGTGATGCGGCATCGCGAAGCGCAGGTCGGGCTTGTCGTTCCCGTAGTCCCGCATCGCGTCCTCGTACTTCAGCTGGGGGAAGCGACCATCGGGGTAGAGATCGTGGAGGTCGATCCCGAGGGCTTCCTTCCAGATCGCGAAGATCAGCCCCTCGACGACCTTGAAGAGGTCGTCTTGATTGATGAAGCTCAGCTCGATGTCGATCTGGGTGAACTCGGGCTGGCGGTCGAGGCGCAGATCCTCGTCGCGGAAGCAGCGCACGATCTGGAAGTAGCGATCGAACCCGGCCACCATGAACAGCTGCTTGAAGAGCTGGGGACTTTCCGCCAGCGCGTAGAACGTGGCGGGATGCAGTCGCGATGGGACGAGGAAGTTGCGCGCGCCGCCAGGCGTGTACTTGACCAGGAACGGGGTTTCGAGCTCGAGGCAACCCTGGTCGGCGAGGTAGTTGCGAGTAGCGTGGTTGACGCGGTGGCGGAGCTTCAGGGCTTCCTGCAGGGGCCCTCGTCGGAGATCGAGGTAGCGGTGCTCGAGGCGCACCTCTTCGCGGGTCTCGAGGCGGTCCTGGATCTCGAATGGGGGTGTCTCGGCACGATTGAAGATCGTGGCTTCGAGGACCTCCACTTCGATCTCGCCAGTGGGGAGGTTCGGATTGGCGGCGCTCACCATCCGGTTCTCTTTGGAACTGAACTGCTCGCCGCGGGAACGCACGGTGCCGCGGATGCCAATCACCCATTCGCTGCGCAGGGCTTCCGCGAGCTGGTGGGCGTCGGTGGCGGAGCTGGGATCGAAGACCAGCTGCGTGATTCCCTCTCGATCCCGCAGGTCCACGAAGATGAGGTTGCCGTGGTCTCGTCTGTTGGCCACCCAGCCGAAGAGGACCACCTCGGTCCCCACGTCGGAGGCGCGCAGCGCGTTGCAGTCGTGGGTGCGTTTGAGCTCGTCGATGAAGCGGGCCACGTTCGATTCCTCTGGAGAGTGGGGCGGTGGGGGGCTGTTAGCGCGCCTCGCTCCCGTACTCAACTGCAGGTGCTCGTTGCCGAGGTTCGTGGGGTTGTCGGTGAACAGGCGGGCCGACGGGTCGGCCGCTACGCGAAACTGGGCCGGATTTCTCGGAGGTGGCAACCAGCAGGGGATGTCGCCGATTCCATCGCCGGAGCAGTCGCGGCCTTGCCGTCGATGGTTCGAGGCAGGCGGCGGCTGGATTGCGGCCGGGATTGCCCTGGTCGTGACCCTGTGGCGGGTCAGCGCGGCGGCTCAGTGGCGAGACGACCTGGCTGTGGTTCGCAGTCTGGGACTCGTGCCGGTGGGGGGCGAGGGGCTGGTCACTACCCTGCTCGCCCAGCTCGCGGCGCTGCTCCCGGTCGGGGGACGACTCATGCGCGTGGGGGCCGTCAGCGCGGTCGGAGTCGCGGCGACCGCAGCGCTGCTGTACGAGCTGACGCGTCGCCTGCTCGAGCACAACGCCCGCGCGCCAGCCTTGGGCGCGGCGCTGGCCCTGGCCGCCGCGCTGATGGCGACACTTTGCCCCTCGTGGCAGCTCGAGGGGACGGTGGCTGGCGGCGCGTCGGTAGCGGTGGCGCTGGCGCTGAGCACGCTGCTGCTTCGGCCTGACGCTTCCACGTCGGATGCGCGCGCGTGGCTGGGGTGCGGGCTCCTTCTTGGTTTGACGTGGATGGAGTCCCACGTTGCCGGAGTGGTCACGCTAGTGGCGGCTGCGGTGCAGGTCGTCGTGCTGCGCGAGCTGCCGCCGCGAAGAGGTCTGGCCCTGCTCGGTGGGGGAGTGGCGATCGTGGTCGCCTTTGGTGCGACGCTGACCCTGCTGCGACCTTTCGCGGTGCGGGCCTGGGTGGATCTCGGATACGACCCGTTCGGGCTTGGGTTGATCGCGGTCGATGCGGCTGCCGAGCGGACCGGGGCGTTCGAAGCGTGGCTGGCGGAGCTGGGGGTCGTATCGCTGGTGATCGCGGCCGCCGCAGCGGTCTGGGGGTTGGTCCGGGCGCGGACGCGGTGGCTGCTCGCACCGCTGCTCGTCTTTGTGCTTGCAGATGCGCTCTTTCCGGCGAGCCGAATCAGCGTCGTGGTGGCAGATCCGATGGGTGCCGTGCGCTTGCTCGCCCTCGCCGGACTCGCGGTCGGTACTGCGCTCGGGGTGCACACGATCGCGCTGGGGCTGCAGAAGGTGAAGGTGCCGATGGCACGGCCGGCGGCGGTGCTGTTGGTCGTCTTCGACTTCACCCTCGTCCTGGTTGCGGCCGAGGATTCGGCCTACGTGGCGAACCGGCGTGGAGACTACGCGGCAGAGGTCTGGACCGACGAGGCGATTGACGCGCTGCCGCCTCAGAGTCTGGTCCTGGTGCGGTCGCATTCCATTGCGTGGCGACTCTGGGCCGCGAGGGTCGTTCGCGGCGAGCGACCGGACGTGGTGGTGGTCCCAGTGCATCTGCTGGGTCGCGGGTCGGTGGCGCGGCGCCTGATCACGCTCGAGCCCGCGCTCACCGATCTGGTCAAAGACGTGGCAATCTCCGGCCGACCCGGCGAGTATTCCCTTTCCACACTGGCGGACCAGCGCCCGCTCTACGTCGAGCTCAACCCAGAATGGGACGAGCGCTTGCGCGAGCATTTGGTACCCCAGGCGATCTGGATGCGGTTCTCGCCCCACGCGCTTGGGCGATCGGATCGACGCCTCGCGTTGCAGGTGGGGATCGAGCGCTTCGAGCGGGTTCGCTCGGTGGCGGCGGAACCCGCGGCCGAGCATCGGGCTACGCTGGCGGTGTTGGGAGTGGGGCTACGCGACCAGGCCCTGGCGCTTGCCTCGCTGGGAGACCGCGAAGGTTTGGAGCAGACCTTGGAGATATGCGAGGAGCTCGACGACGAAGATCCCCTGGTCGCGGAGTTGCGCGCGCGCATGACGAAGCGGCGTCGTGGCCGGGTCGACGTGGCGGGTCTGCTCCCGTAAGATCCGGGTGGTCCGGATTCTCGGGGTCAGGGCCGAGTCTCCATGAGCATTCCCAGTAGCCGCAAGCAGCCGTCCGATTCGTCGGACCTCTCCAAGGGTGCACGACTGGTCGTCGTGCGCGGAGAACAGGTGGGTCGGCGGATCTCGGTCAGTGGCAACATCGTCATTGGTCGGGGTCACGAAGCCCAGGTGCAGTTCGACGATGCGGAGATCTCTCGGCGGCACGTCCGCATCGCCGCACTCGACGGCACGGGGTACTTCATCGAGGATCTGGCGAGCCGCAACGGCACGAAGCTCAACGGTGTGCCCGTGCAGCGCGCAGCGCTTGCTTTTGGGGACGAGATCCAGCTGGGATCCAAGATCACGCTGCGCTTCACGCAGCGCGACCCGGTGGAAGAACACGCCATTCGCCAGCAGCGACTCCAGGCGCTGGGGCGACTCGCCGCCGGGGTGTCGCACGACGTGAACAACATGCTGAGCGCGATTGGTGCGAACATCGACTGGTTGCGCGGGTTGTCGGACGATACGCCGCTGGGGGGCCCGGAGGTTCGCGAGTCGCTGGCCGACATCGCGACTGCTGCGCTGCGGGCTTCCGAGCTGACGCGGGGTGTGATCGCCTTCGCGCGGGGTCAGGGTCGCGGGCGCACTCGAGTCGATCTATCGGCGTTGACCAACGAGGTGTTGCGCCTCCTGCGCCATGCGTTGCCGCGACAAGTGGAGCTGCGCTCGAACGTCGAGTCGAACGTCTATGTGCTCGGAGATCGGGTGGAGCTGCACCAGGTCCTGATGAACCTGTGTTTGAACGCGCGGGACGCCATGGCGGAGGGTGGCATGCTCAGTGTGGAGGTGGCGTTGCTGCCGACGACCACACTGCATGGACTGCCGCTGGTGACGGATGGTCCCCACGCGTGTGTGCTGGTGAAGGACACCGGCATCGGGATGAACGACGAGACGCGCAGTCGAGTGTTCGAGCCGTTCTTCTCGACCAAAGGGGAGGGCGCGGGCTTTGGGCTCGGGCTCGCGACCGTGCGAGAGGTGGTCAACTACCATCAGGGCTACATCGGGGTGGACAGTGCGGTGGGACGCGGCACGACGTTCAGCCTTTACCTCCCCGCTCACCTCGGGACGCCGAAGGACCGGTGGATGTCGGCGACGGTCGAGCAGGGTTCGTCGCAGCGCGGGCGCGACCGGACGGTGGGGTCGTGTGTGCTCATCGTCGACGACGAGGCCGTCGTGCAGCGAAGCATCGGGCGCCTTTTGCGCCGCGCGGGCTACGAGGTGATGCTGGCCAGCACCGGCCGCGAGGCGCTCGATCACTACGAGCACGCGAGGCGCCGGCCCGACCTGGTGCTGTTGGATATGGACATGCCCGGGCTCAGTGGCGAAGACACGCTCTGTGCCTTGCAGCGCTTCAACCCCTTCATCAAGGTGCTGGTGATGTCTGGCGATCCGGAACGGGGGGCGTTGCTGGAGGGGACGCTGGGAGTGGTTGGGAAGCCGAGCGACGCGGCGACCTTGATCGAGTCGGTGCGGGGCGCGTTGCTCGCGGAACCGGACGAGGATCTGACGAGACCTCAGTAGGACTCGTCGCGTTCCGGCGGCGGGCCTATGGAGCAGCTCGCGAGTCGCCGTGATCCAGCACCGCGCTGGCCCGCGCCCGGGTATCGTCACCTCCCGGCGGAATGGAGGGGGTCGCGAGTGGCTGCCCGTGTTCGTCGTACCGGCGAAGGTCGGCGACCACGCGGCGCAGCGCGGCTTGTTTCTCGTGGAAGGGGCGGAAAGCAGACTTGAAGCCCGCGATGATCATGCTCTGGATCTCGCGGAAGGGCACGCCGAGCTGGGTGTGGACGAGCCATAGCTCCTTGGAGACCGTGGTGTCGGTGATCAGGCGGTTGTCCGTGTTGACGGTCACTCGGAGCCCAAGGTCGAAGTAGAGCTTGACGGGGTGGCGAGTCAGATCCCTGACGGCGCCCGTCTGCACGTTGCTCGACGGGCAGCATTCGAGTGGGATCCGGTGGTCGTTGACGTAGTGGAGTAGGTCGCCGTCCTCCATCAGTCGCACACCGTGACCGATCCGGTGAGCGCCGCAGATGTGAATGGCCTGCTTCACGGACTCGGGTCCATACGCCTCGCCCGCGTGAATCGTGGTGTTGATGTTGTTGTCGCGAACCAGCCGGAACGCTTCGCGATGGTGCTTGGCGGGAAAGTCTTCCTCAGCGCCAGCGAGGTCGAATCCGACCACTCCACGCCCCTTGTAGGCGACCGCAAGTTCGGCCATCTGGTACGAGGACTCGGGGGAGATGTTGCGGATCCCACAGACGATCACGTTTGACTTGATGCCGTAGGTCTCTCGTGCTCGCGCCAGTCCCTCGAGCACGGCTTCGACGACCGTGGTGAGCTTGAGACCCTGGTGCGTGTGGAGCATGGGGGAATAGCGAACTTCCATGTAGCGGACGTTCTCGCGGTGAGCGTCCTCGCCGAGTTCGAAGGCCACTCGCTCCAGGGCTGCTTCCGTTTGCAGCACGCTGAGAGTGATCTCGAAACCGCGCAGGTACTCGACGAGGGAGCCGAAGTGGTTTCCACAACCGATGGCGGCTCGCAGCCCCTCCACGTTGCTGGCTGGTAGCTTCACCCCCTGCTGATCGGCCAACTCGAGGATCGTCTCGAGGCGCAACGAGCCATCGAGGTGGACGTGCAGGTCGGTCTTGGGCAGCTGTTGAAAGGTTTCGAGGGGAATCGTTTCCGAACCGGCGGGGCGCGAACTCTCCATACTGACAGGATACCACCGGTACCGGTCCCGAGCATGACCGCGAGCGCGACCAGTCATCTGGTACGACGACACGGGGGCTGGCTCGGGGCCATCGTGGGAAATTGAGCGTCCGCGATGCTCCCCTGGCGCCTGCCCCCTGGGGCTCGCGGGTCCGACTGGGCGTGTCTTTGCCGGACATCGAAGGTCACCGTGGCGAGCCACTTGGGTCGAGCGCCACGGTCAAGTGGCGTCCAGGTGAGACCGGCAGCTCAGCCGCCCGTGGGAGTCGGTCCGGCTGGGTCTCTGCGCCGCCGCCCGAGCCAGACCACCAGGAGGAGTGCCAGACCCGAGACGGCGAAGTAGAGCGGCCCGGGGACTCCCCAGTTGTCGTCGCCGCGCTCGGCACGGGAGAAGGCGTCGCGGAAGACGAGATCCGACTTGGCGCCGCGGATCAACTGGCCCCCCACGTAGACGGAAGGGGTGACGACCATGCCGGTGGCCTCGAGGGCGGCGATTTCCGCGTCGATGCGCGTCTCGGTGGTCGGGTCGTGCAGACACGCGGCGTAAGCCTCCATGTCGAGGCCGAGAACGAGGGCGATGCGCTTGAGGTCCGAGTCAGCTAGCGATTCGGCCTGGAACAGCTCGTGCGCCATGGCGTCCCCTTCCCCCTGCTCGTCCGCGCAAACCGCGGCGCGCGCGGCAGGTCGCGCGCGGTCGTGGGAGCCGAGCGGCGTGTGCATGCGGAGGTAGTTCACGCGCTCCCCGTACTCCTCGACCAGGGCGGCGAGGCGGGGATGCAGGTCGCGACAGTGGGGACACTCGAAATCCGAGAATTCGACGACGTTGATCTTGCCGTCCTCGTAGCTCGCGAGAATCGCGGCCGGCACTGGTGGTCGGGGCTTGGCGATGGGCCACAGGACCGGGACCAGGGTGGCCAGTACACCAAGCGCCACCCAGGTCCAGGTCCGGAGGGGCTCCTCGGGCTCAGGGGGTCGGGGAGCGTCAGCCTTGACGATCTGGCGACGGCGATGTGCCCGATCGAAGAGCAGGAAGGCACCCGCCGTTCCCGCGATGACCGCAGCCGTGTCCGTGACCATGCACGGTACACAGACCATTCCCACGATGAGCTGCATGGCGATCAGCCCTAGCGCGAGCACCCCGCCGGTTGCCGCCAGGCTGTGACTCATGGTTTCGAGGCCAGGAACTCGGCGAGCGAGCGAAAGTACTAGCACCGCGGTGAACGCCACGACCCCGAGGCCCGGGATGGGCACCAGGCCACCCAGGCGGCCATACTTGAAACGGAGGCCCAGGCAGCCGGAGCTCGAGCAGAATGGGACCTCGGTGCTGGTGTAGTCGACCAGCAGGCTCATGCTCACGGCGAGCGCGACGAGCAGGGCCACGCGGAGGACGATCGTCAGGACGGTGGATCGCACGGGCCGCATCGTACGTTAGAAGGCGAACCCATGCGACCTCTGCCCTCGCGCGGTGATATCGTTCGTTGCCTTCTCGACGCTGGCCGAGGCCTGCACGCTCGGGAGGTGGCCAGTCGCTGCCGAGTCTCCGAGGGGTCCTATCCGGGCCTGCTGGAGCTGCTGGACCAGCTGAGCTTCGATGGGAGTATCCGCCGGCTGCCCGGCACACGATTCAAGGCTCTGCCGCTGGAAGATCGCGAGGCGGCTACCTGGGAGGGGCTGTTGGCAGTCAATCCAAGGGGATTCGGTTTCGTTTCGGCCGTGGGCCAGGAGGATGTGTACATCGCGCCGGATGGGATCGGCGGTGGCATGCATGGGGACCGGGTGCGGGTCTCGGTCGTCAGCCGGTCCAGTCGCGGGCTCGAGGGCCGGATCGACCGGATCGTCGAACGGCGGAACCCCAGGGTGGCGGGCGTGCTGCGACGACGTGGTCGTAGCGCCTGGCTCGAACCGGATGACGCGCGAGTTCGCGGACCTCTCGTGATCACGGCGCGGGCCAAGGAAGGCCGCGACGGCGATGCCGCCGTGGCCGTGATCACCAACTTTCCGGAGTTCGCCGGGGAGAACCCGGAGGGTGAGTTGGTGGCGGTTCTCGGGCAGCCGGGGGATCCCAACACCGAGGTCGCGAAGATCCTGCTCCGCGAGCAGATCGAGGAGGACCATCCCGAGGTGGCGCTCCAGGAGGCCGAGGCGATCGCGGCTCGGGTCACGCGCCTCTCTGATGCGGGTCGAGTCGACCTCAGAGACGTCCCCCTCCCCACCATCGACCCGGAGGATGCCCGCGATCACGACGACGCGGTCTGGGTCGAGCGCCGCGAAGGGGGGTTTCGCGCGTGGATCGCCATTGCGGATGTCAGCGAGTATGTAAACCCCGGCAGCGCCCTCGACGAGGAGGCGGTCGCTCGCGGCTGCAGCATCTATCTTCCTGACCGGGCCATCCCGATGCTGCCCGCCGCGCTGTCCGCAGATCTGTGCAGCCTGCTGCCCGAGCACGACCGGCTCTGCCTGTGCGTCATCGCGGACTTCGACAAGCAAGGGAAGGTGAAGCAGTTCGACATCGTCGAGGGGATCATGCGATCTGCGGCGATGCTGACCTACGCGGGTGTGGCGCGAGCGCTGGGCTTCGATCCCGAGGCGAAGCGGAGCCCGCAGGCGGACGCGATGAAGCGGGACCTGAAGGTGGTCGACGAGCTGGCGCGGAAGCTCCGCCGGCAGCGACTGGGCCGAGGCGCGCTCGATCTCGATCTGCCCGAGGCTCGAGTCGTGCTGGATGCCCGCAGCGGGGCTCCCATCGAGGTGACCCAAGCGAAGTCCAGCGAGGGGATGAAGCGGGCGTATCAGATGGTCGAGGAGCTGATGCTGGTGGCCAACGAGCTCGTCGCCCGCTTCCTCAGCAAGCACCGGGCGCCAGCCATTTACCGCGTGCACGGCACTCCCGATCCCACCAAGCTCGAGCGCCTCGCGACCGTGGCCGAGCAGCTCGGATCGAGGGTCGAGGTTGATGCGCTGCTCGAACCCAAGGGAGTCAGCCGGTTCCTCGCGACCATCGAGGAGCATCCGCGGCGACAGGTGTTGAACATGCTGCTCCTGCGGTCCCTGAAGCAGGCGCAGTACGACATCGTGAACATTGGTCACTTCGGGCTGGCGTCGGATGCGTATCTGCATTTCACGTCGCCGATCCGGCGCTACCCAGACCTCGACGTGCACCGCATCGTGAAGGGCATCTTGCGGGGTGGGAAGCCAGACACCTCGACGGCGGCAGTGGAGGCCCTGCGCACCGCAGCGACCACCGCGAGCGCTCGGGAACGAGCGGCGGCGAATGTGGAGCGCGAGGTCGTGGATCTGTACCGGGCGATCTACATGAAGGATCGGGTGGGAGAGATCTTCGAGGGAGTGGTGACCGGGGTGGCGGGCGCGGGCATCTTCGTGAATCTCGGGGAGCCCTACGTGGACGTGATGGTACGCCTCGACGCGCTGGGTCCTGACCACTACGAGGTCAGCGACGACGAGCTCTCTGTCGTTGGGGTGCGCTCGGGTGACGCTGTCGAGCTGGGGGATCGCATCGAGGTCGAGATCGAGGACGTGGCGATTCTGCGCCGGACCGTCTATGGCAAGCGCTTGCCACCCGACGGAGCGGTCGAGGCGTTCGAGCGGGGCCTGGGTCGTCGTCGGGCCGAAGCGAAAGGTCGCGGCGGCTCGCGCGCGAAACGTGGGAGCGGTGCCGCGACGGGCTCGGGCGCCGAACGCCCGGCACCGGTGCGCGGACGGGGTTCGGGTCGCCGTTCCGAACGCACGGGCAGCACCCGCAAGGGCGGGAGTGGCCGCCGCCGCTAACGAAGGCTCCGGGGCGTCGGTTGCGCCGCGCCCAGTCGCGGGGGTTGGTGCCCGGGGGTGAGCGCGCCGTTCCCCGTCGGTGAGGTGGGCTACTCCCGTTCCTGGTCGGCGGGAGAGTCCTTTGCCCCAGCGGACGGAGCGGGTTGAAAGTCACCGGCGTCGAGACGGTGATGGTAGTCGTGATAGGCGCGCATCGCCTGGCGGCCGAAGATGATCATGATCGGAATGTTCGCCCACAGCATCGGGCCCATTCCGATCGTGCTCCACGCGTCGAGCGCCTCGGAGTTCGTGATGAAGCCCAGGGTGGTGATGAAGGCGAGGGCGCAGTAGATCAGCTTGTAGACGATGACGGGGCGCTCGCCGAACAGATACACCACGCCCTGCTCGCCGTAGTAGCTCCAGGAGATCATGGTGGAGAGGGCGAACAGCCACGAGGCGAGGACGACGAGCCACTTGCCGAGGCCGGGGTTGGCGCGGTCGAACGCGTGGGCCGTCAGCGAAGCTCCGGTGCAGCTGATGGTGACGCCGACTCCGCGCTGCGGATCGGCGAGGAGTTGGGGTGGGTTCTGAGCGGTGATGGTGCCCCAGTCGACGGTCCATCCGTCATCGTCATTGCCGGTGATCTGGCCCTGCAGCTGGACGAGATCCGTGCCGGTCCCTGGGTTCGGGTCGCCGTGGAGCAATACGAAGGCGTGCGAGCCCGCCTCCGCCCAGCCGCTGCCCTGGGTGACGCCTAGGATGCGCTTGCTCTCCCGCGTCAGCGGTGGCAGCGGGGGTGTCTCGAGCGACCAGGTAGGGGTGTCGCCTGTCAGCTCGCGCTCGACCACGCGCGCGCCCGCGTCAGGGGGAAAGTAGGCGTCGGGACCACGCGAGTGGGCGCCCGTGACGAGAATGACGAGCGCGGTGAGAGTGCACACCACGATCGTGTCGATGAAGGGCTCGAGGCCGGCGACGACGCCCTCGCGGACGGGCTCGTCGGTCTTGGCAGCGCTGTGAGCCATTGGAGCGCTGCCCTGGGCCACCTCGGAGGAGAACAGCGCGCGCTTGATCCCCCACATTGCGGCGAAGCCGACGCTGCCGCCGAGAAAGGCGCCCTCGGGGGCGGCGTTCGTGCCGCCGAGCCAGCGGGGCAGACCGTTCTGTACGATCGAGGTCAGCACGCCCGGGATTGCCTGCCACTCGACCGCGAGCACGTAGAGCGCCGCCAGCAGGTAGAGGACGAACATGACCGGCACGATGCGACCTGCAACCGCCCCGATGCGCTTGATCCCGCCGATGATCACCATGCCCACGACGGTGGCGAGGACGATTCCGGTCGCCATTTCCGGCACGCCGAAGTAGCGGCGGGTGACGTCGGCTACATTCCATGCCTGGAACATGTTGCCGGCGCCGGCCGCAGCCACGAGCAGCGTCACGACGAAGATGCCGCCGACGAACTTGCCGAGGAGGGGGTAGCCCAGGCGCGCGAAACCGTCTCGGGCGACATACATCGCGCCGCCGTGGGGATTGTCGTGCTGCTCGGTGCGGCGATAGAGCATCGCCTGGATCACCTCGGTCATCTTCAGCGCCATGCCGAGCAGTCCGATCAGCCACATCCAGAGTACGGCGCCGGGTCCGCCGAGCGCCACGGCGATGGCCACGCCCCCGATGTTGCCGAGCCCCACGGTGGCGGAGAGGGCTGCGGAGAGCGCCTGGAAGTGGTTGATGGCTCCGGGGTCGTCGTGGTGGTCGTACTTGCCTCGCACGACGGCGATGCCGTGAGTGAGGGCGCGCCACTGCCCGAACTTGGTCCAGATGGTGAACAGCACGCCGGTCGCGAGCATGACGAAGACGGTGAGCTCGCTGAAGAAGATGCCGTTGAGCGTGTTCACGCCCGCGGTCATCAGCTCGAAGAACGTCGCCAGTCGGTCCACCATCACGCTCCGGTCGCCGCGAGGAATAGACTATAAGGCGAGCCCATGCCACCCGGCAGTCACCGCGAGCGCTACACTTTTCGAGGGAATCTTCGCGACACGCGCCACGGATGGCTGCGGCTCACGCCCGCGTACTCCGTACACCTCGTCGAGGAGGTGCTGAACGAGCGAGCACGTCCCGACCTACCCGTGCTCGATCCGTTCTGTGGGACGGGGACCACGTTGCTCGCCTGCGCGGAACAGGGGATCGACTGCGACACGGTGGACCTGAACCCGTTCTTGCTCTGGCTCGCGCGGGCCAAGGCGGCGCAGTACTCACAGCAGGCCATCGGGCGGGCGAGCGGGGCGGTGGCGGCGATGGCGGCCCGCGCCCGCCGCCCGCGGGCGCGGGAGCCGTGGACACCGCCGATCCACAACGTGGATCGGTGGTGGGCGCCGCCGATTCGTCGCGCGCTCGGACGGGCTTTCGAGTACGTGCGCGAGGCGCGGTTGCCGACCGCGGCGCGAGATCTCGCGCTGCTCGCCTTCTGTCGCGCGCTCATCGAGACCGCTCAGGTTTCCTTTGGTCACCAGTCCATGTCGTTTCAGGCGCGTACGGCGCCGGGCGAGCAGGCTGCGGCGGGGCGGGTGGGCGAGGCGCTCCAGACCGCGATCGAGTCGCTGGTGGTGGCGGCCGGCACGCCCTTGCCGCGTGTGCGGTCGCGAGCGGTGGAAGGGGACTCGCGCGCGCTCGGGGTGTGCCTGGGTGACCGGCGCTACGGCACCGTGCTGACGTCGCCGCCATACGCCAACCGCATGAGCTACATCCGTGAGCTGCGACCGTACATGTACTGGCTCGGATACCTGGTGGAACGACGCGACGCGGGCGAGCTCGACTGGCAGGCGATCGGGGGGACGTGGGGAGCGGCGACGAGCAACCTCAAGTCGTGGCGGGTGCCGCCCGGACGGCACGTCCCAGTGGCCGGCTTCGACCAGGTGGTGAAGGCGATCGTGGAGCGCAGCGAGCTGCTGGGCCGCTACGTGGAGCGGTACTTCACTGACATGACCCAGCACGCCCAGAGTCTGTATCCCCTCGTGGGGCGGGGGGGACGGGTGGCGTACGTGATTGGGAACAGCAAGTTCTACGATGTCCTGGTCCCCGCGGAGCGGATGCTGGCGGAGATCCTCGAGGCTGTGCGCTTCCGCCGCGCGGAAATCTACGAGCTCCGGCGCCGGACCTCGAAGTCGGAGCTCTTCGAGTACCTCGTCACGGCGACGAAGGGCTGAGGGGAGGTCACTCCCCGCCCCGCGGCCGGTTCCGAGGGCGTCCGGGCTCGTGAATGCTGACCAGGAACGACGGAGCGCGCTATCCTTCGCCCATGGTGCGTTGGGTCGCCGCGTGTCTTTTCGTTTCCTCTCTGGCGCTGGCGGGTTGTTCTTCGTCACCGCCACCACGCTGGCAGGAAGGTGGAGCGGCGCTGACCATTGGGCCCGCTCGGTGGGATCGGGCCAAGCGGCGCTCAATCGAGCTGCGGGCGGATGGGTCGGTGTACGAGGGGCGGAAGGAGATCTTCTTCATCGATCCAGCGGGTCGCGTCACGGACGAGGATCGCGAACCGGTGGCGATCCTCCTGCCGGATGGGCTGGTGGCGGGTCCCGACGATACGAACCTTGGCCGCGTTGGGATCAATAACGCTGCGCCGCCCGACGCTGCCAGCGCGTGGCTGGCGGTGATGCCCAATGGAGAGGTGGTGCTTTTCGACGTCAACGGCGATCGGCGGACGGACGGCGCCTGGACTGGCTGCGCCGGGGCGATGCAGCGCACGTGCACGCTGGTGACGCACATGGTCGCGCTCAGAAACTACCGGGACCCCCATCAGGGGCCCTCCGTGGGGATTGGAATCGGTGTGGGATTTTAGGCGTGCGCTGCGCCCGACACCCCGCTAGCGGCTTGTCCCGTTGCCGCGCAGAGGCTAGACCCGCGCCATGCTCGATCCGCGCTATGTTGCCGAGAACCTGGAGACCGTTCGCACCGCGCTCGCGCGCCGATCAGGGGAGAGCGCCGCGGCAGTCGATGCGCTGGCCGAGCTGGTGACGCGACGCCGGCAGCTGGTCACCGAGACCGAGGGGCTCAAGGCCCGGCGCAACGCTGCCAACCAGGAGATGAGTCAGCTCGCCAAGGGGGGAGATCGTGAGGCGTTCGCTGCGCGGCGGGACGAGCTGAAGACACTGGCGGGACAGGTGAAGGAGCTCGAGCAGGAGCTGGTGAGCGTCGAGGGTGAGCTCCAGGAGGGGCTGCTTGGAGTGCCGAACCTTCCCCACGAGTCGACCCCCAGCGGGCATGGCGAGAGCGACAATCCGGTCGTGCGAACGTGGGGCGAGCGGCCCGAGTTCGATTTCGAGCCCCAGGCGCACTGGGATCTCGGGGCCCAGCTGGGGATCCTCGATTTCGAGCGCGCTGCGAAGCTCTCTGGAGCACGGTTTGCCGTACTGTTCGGGGCAGCGGCACGACTGGAGCGCGGCTTGATCGGGTTCATGCTCGACCTCCACACCCGCGAGCATGGCTACCGAGAGGTGTTACCGCCTTTCCTGGTGCGCGGCGCGACCATGCGGGGGACGGGGCAGCTACCGAAGTTCGAAGAAGATCTCTTCAAGACGCAGCGCTCCGACCCAGACGATCCCGGAGCGCTGTACCTGATTCCCACGGCCGAGGTGCCGCTCACCAACCTGCACGCCGACGAGATCCTCGACGCCAGTGCGCTGCCTGTCGCCTACACGGCCTACACTCCGTGCTTTCGCGCCGAGGCTGGTGCCTACGGGAAGGACACACGGGGCCTGATCCGACAGCACCAGTTCGACAAGGTGGAGCTGGTCCGCTTCGTGACACCCGAGTCGGCGCTCGAGCAGCTCGAACTGTTGACCTCGCACGCGGAGGAGGTGCTCAAGCGGCTGGGGCTTCACTACCGGGTGGTCGAGCTGTGCACGGGGGACATTGGCTTCTCCGCGGCGAAGACCTACGACCTCGAGGTGTGGCTCCCGTCGCAGAACGCCTTCCGCGAGATCTCGAGCTGCTCCACCTGTGGCGACTTCCAGGCGCGCCGCGCCAAGATCCGCTATCGGCCGGAGCCGAAGGCCAAGCCGCGCCTGCTGCACACCCAGAATGGGTCGGGGCTGGCCGTGGGTAGGACCCTGATCGCGATCCTCGAGCAGTACCAGCAGAAGGACGGAACGGTCATCGTGCCCGAGGCGCTCCGGTCGTACGTGGGGTGCGATGTGATCGCGCCCGAAGCGTAGCGTTTCTGGTAGGCTCTCCGCCGGAGGAGGCGTGCCATGTACGTCGTTTGTGTGACCGTCTGGGTGACTGCGGGTCAGGAAGCGGAGTTCATCGAGGCAACCAGGAAGAACCACCTGGGAACCCGTCAGGAAGCCGGGAACGTGCGCTTCGACGTGGCCCAGAAGGAAGACGATCCAGCGCAGTTCTTCCTCTACGAGGTGTACCGCAGCGTGGACGACTTCAAGGCCCACCAGCAGACGCCGCACTACCTCGAGTGGCGCGAGGCTGTTGCTCCGCTGATGGCGCAGCAGCGACAGGGCGTGAAACACCGGAGCTTGTTCCCGAGTGACGCGGATTTCTGACCCGTGAAGTTCGAGTTCTACACCGCGGCGCAGATCGTCTACGGCCGAGGCGAGCTCGGGCGCGTTGGTGCGCTGGCGGGCGCCCGGGGCCGGCGCGCGCTGGTGGTGCGAGGGGGCGAGCACCTGGAGGCGAGCGGCGCGCTCGCGCGACTCGCGGCGAGCTGCGCGGAGCATGGCGTTGAGCTGCGCGAGTTCCGCGTCGCCGGGGAGCCGGAGGTCGCCACCATCGATGCGGCGCTGGCGGTGGCACGGAGCGAGGGCTGCGAACAGGTGCTGGCTCTGGGGGGGGGCTCCGCCCTCGACACGGGGAAGGCAGTTGCGGGGCTGATGACCCACGACGGCACCGTGCTCGACTACTTGGAGGTGATCGGCAAGGGGCAGGCGCTGACGAGGAGCGCCGCGCCGTTCATCGCTATCCCGACCACGGCGGGTACCGGCACCGAGGTGACCAAGAATGCCGTCGTGGCCGACAAGTCGCAGCAGTTCAAGGCCAGCATGCGCAGTCGGTTTCTGGTGCCCCAGGTCGCGGTGATCGATCCCGAGCTGACCGACTCACTGCCCCCTGCCGTGACCGCGAGCACTGGGCTCGACGCCCTGACCCAGCTGATCGAGCCGTACGTTTCCTGCAAGGCGCACCCGCTAACGGATGGCATTGCGCTCACCGGAATGCGGCTCGCGGCGCGCGCGCTGCCGCGGGCGTTCCGGGACGGCGGTGACACCGAGGCGCGCGATGAGATGGCACTGGCCGCGCTGATGGGCGGTATCGCCCTGGCCAACGCGGGTCTGGGTGCCGTGCACGGGTTCGCCGCGCCGCTGGGCGCGAGCTACCCCGTGCCGCATGGCGTGGCCTGCGCCGCGCTCCTGCCCCACGTCATGCGGGCGAACGTGCGCGCCTTGCGCGAGCGGGAGCCAGCAAGCCCAGTGCTGGCCAGGTACGCCGAAGTCGGTGCGGTGCTGAGCGGCGCGGTGCGGGGGTCGGCCGAGTCTAGCGATCTGGGGATCGAGTGCGTCGAGCGCCTCGTCGCCGAGCTCGGGGTGCCGGGACTGTCGAGCTACGGCGTCACGGCGGAAGCCGTTGGCGACGTGGTGAAGCGGGCGCGTCGAGCAAGCTCGATGAAGGGCAACCCGATCGTGCTCACTGAGGAAGAGCTCGGTGGCTGCTTGCGAGCGGCGCTGTAGGATTCGGTGGCGCTCGCTCCGGCCGCGGACCCGTTGCCGATTCGCGTAGCATCTTGGCGGAGGAGCAGGGATTCGAACCCTGGGTACCCGTAAAGGTACGGCGGATTTCAAATCCGCTGCCTTCGACCACTCGGCCACTCCTCCTTGGTCTTGGTGGGAATTTCCGCTGACTGGGCCGATCCGTCAAGATGCTCTGGGAGGATGACCTGTGCATGCGAGCAGCGGCGGCTCTGGGTGGGATGGTTGCCACGAGCTGTCCTGAGGAGTATCTTGCGCGCCCCTCGCAAGGAGCCGTTCATCGCATGGCACGGGTCACCGTCGAAGACTGTCTGGAACAAGAAGAGAGCCGTTTTGCACTGGTCGTTCTGGCCGCGGCGCGCTGCCGACAACTGATGAAGGGCAGCGCCGCGTTGGTGAACGCCAAGAACAAGGCGGCGGTGATGAGCCTGCGAGAGATCGCTGCGGGCAAGGTTCATTTCCACCGTGAGAGTGCCGAGGTCGTGCGCGAATACATCGAGGAGATCGGTGGTTCGTCTGCGCCCATGCCTCCCGTGAAGTGACGCGACCGGGGTCGACGGGACGTCGACGGGACGTCGAGCGCGGAGCGCTGGACCACTATCGCGACCCCGAGCTGTACACGCGGACGTATCGCCGACGACGCGAAGACGTTGCCTTCTATGTCGAGGCTGCGGCGCGCCTTGGTGGGCCGGTGCTGGAGTATGGCGTGGGGAATGGGCGCGTTGCGGTCCCGGTTGCGCGTCGCGGGGTGGAGGTCGTGGGGGTGGATCGCTCGGCGCCGATGCTGGAGGATCTCGGGCGGCGAGCGAAGCGGCTGGGGCGGCGCTCGCGAGCTCTCCTCAGCTGGATCAGGGCGGACATGCGCACAGCGCGACTCGGCAGGCGATTCCCGCTGGTCATCGCCCCGTTCAATACCGTCCTGCACTTGTACAGCCGGCGCGACATCGAGCAGTTCCTCGCTGGCGTCCGCGAGCACCTCGCGCCGGGAGGGACGTTCATCTTCGACTTCTCCATTCCGCTGGCCAACGATCTGATGGCCGATCCCGAGGAATGGGTCGGCTCGCGGTGGGTGAGGGCACCGGGCAAGAGCGGGGAGCGGCGCCGCTACCGGGAGCGCTTCGAGTACGATCCCTTGAGCCAGGTGCTGCTGGTGGAGATGCGGTACGAGGCGACAGGGGGCGAAGCCGACCAACGAGTCGTCTTAACCCATCGGCAGTTCTTCCCTCGGGAGATGGAGGCTCTGCTCTACTACAACGGTTTCAGAAACCTCCGTTTCCGTGGCGATTTCGGCCCTCGTGTACCCGGCTCGGATGTGGACAGCATCGTGGTGGAGGCCTGCCGTCCCGAGTGACTTGCGCCGCCGGGGTGCCGAACTTAGCTTGGATCCGCCAAAATGGCTGCTGACCTGTACGCAGAACTGGGCTTGAGCAAGGGAGCGAAGCCCGACGAGATCAAGAAGGCGTATCGCAAGCTGGCATCGAAGCTCCATCCCGACCGGCACCCCGATGACGCGCGGGCGGAAGAGCGCTTCAAGCGAGTGAATCACGCGCATCAGGTCCTGAGTGACCCGCAGAAGCGCACGCTGTACGACGAGTTTGGCGAAGACGGCTTGCGCGAGGGTTTCGATCCGGAGGCGATGCGCGCCTACCGGCGAGCCGGGAGCGGCCGGCGGGTGCAGTTCCGGCGCGGCCCGGGCGGTTTCGAGATGGGCGATCTGGGCGACCTGGGTGACCTGTTTGGGGACTTCCTCGGGCGGCGGAGTGGCGGGCCCTCTCGTGGATCGGACGTGGCCAGCGAGGTCGAGGTGGATTTCGTGGCGGCGCTCAAGGGAGCCACGCTTCGGCTGCGGGTGCACGAGGACGGGGACGAGATCTCCGTCCGAGTTCCACCTGGTGCGGGTGATGGGGACAAGCTTCGCGTGCGTGGTCAGGGTGCGCCTGGCACGCGGGGGGGCCCCACCGGGGACCTGGTTCTCGTCATTCGGGTCAAACCCCACCCACATTTCACGCGGGAAGGATTGGACCTGTATCTCGATCTTCCCATCACCCCAGGCGAGGCGTACCACGGGGGCAAGGTCGAGGTGCCGACCATCGACGGGAACGTCAACCTCACCGTGCCGGCGCACGCGCAGAGTGGTCGCGTCGTCCGGCTCCGTGGGAAGGGCGTGCGCCGCAAGTCCGAGACGGGGGATCTCTACGTCCGTTTTCTGATTCGTTTGCCCGAGTCGGACGATCCGGAGGTGGAGCGCGCGATTGGCACGCTCGACGGTGCGATGCGCTCGGACCTCCGCGCCGGGATCCGCCTCTGAGCGATCCAGCGAAGGGCCCGATCGCATAGCCGTGCGTCGTCGCGGCCTCGGGGTGGCGGTGCTGACCGCGTCTGGTGGGTCCAACCCGTCCCATCGCGGAGCTGGGGGCAGTGGTGCGGGTGGGGCACTGGCCTTGCGCGGTCGACGGTGGCCGGCCCTGCAGGGAGGTGGCCAGGCTACCTGGGACAGGGAACGGAGACGTACATCTCGAGCTTCTCGTCGTACTTGGTGCAGAGCTTCTCTGCGGCCGGAGGCGAAGAGGTTCGGGTGGGGAGTGGCCCCGGAGGTGGTTTGAGCTGGATGACGACCTTCTGCTCACGCTGCGCGAGCACCTTCTTGGTGCCTTGGAGCGCGCCCTGGCGCGCCGAGAGGGTGACCGCCTCGTTCTGGTCGGCTCGGACCTCGCAGGGCGATCGATCGCACACCTGCGCATCGTCGAGGAATACCTCGGCGCCCGGGGGAATCGTCTCGACTTGGAGTCGCACGCCGGTCGTGGGTGCCACGGTGGTGGTGGATGCGGAAGGTGGTGGCGGTGTCTCCTGGGGCGCGACTGTCGAGGGTTTTGGAGCGACTGTGCTGGGTGGTGGGGGGGCGGGCGTCGGGGACTGGGGGGCGGACGCGGTCAGCGAGGAGAGGGGTGCGAAACCGAAGGCTAGGGCCAAGGCTCCGCCCCCGAGGGTCAGAACGGCGCCCAGTCCGAGGATCCACGGCCACAGCGATTGGGTCGGAATGTCGACCGGGCCCCCCGAGTCGAGGCGATTCGGGGAGACCCCTTGGACGAGTTCGTCGGGGGCGAGGGTTCGGGCGACGGCCGCGTCGAGGGCGCCGGGCCCGACACGCAGGGGCGCGCCATGAGGGGCGAGCTGGGTCGGGACGACGCTCGTGCGCACTTCCCGACACTCCGGTGTCGCGCGGATGGCCGCGGCCAGGTCAGGCATGCTGGCGAAGCGATCCTCGGGGTGCTTGGCGAGGGCCCGAAGGATCAGTGCTTCGAGCTCGGGTGAGAGAAGCAGGTCTGGGCACACCTGGCGTGGTGGCGGCACGGGGTCGTGGAGGTGTGAAGAGAGCACCGCCATGAAGGTGTCGCCGGTGAACGGGACGGTGCCGGTCACCATCTCGTACAGCATCACCCCAAGCGCGTAGACGTCGACGCGGAGGTCCGCCTTCTTCCCCGCTGCCTGCTCCGGGGCCATGTACTCCGGGGTGCCGAAGATCATGCCCGTGCGGGTCAAGCGTCGCCGTTTCACCGGAGACGCAGCCACCTCCTCGTTGGTGCGTAGCTGGGCGATGCCAAAGTCGACGATCTTGATGACCTCGTCGCCGTCGGGAGTCGTCTGCAAGAAGACGTTCTCCGGCTTCAGGTCGCGATGAACGACACCGGCGCCATGCGCGGCCGCGAGCGCCTTGCAGATCTGGAGCGCGAGTGACAGTGCGCGTCCGGGTTCGAGTCGCCCGGTTCGGTCGAGTTCGTCCGCCAGGTCGTGCCCCTCGAGGAACTCCATCGCGAGGAAGAAGCATCCGGTCGCGGTCTGACCGAAGTCGAAGACGTCCAGGACGTTGGGATGCTTGATGCGCGAGGCGCTGATCGCCTCCTGCTGGAAGCGGGTCACGATATCGGCCTTGCGAGAGTACTCGGGGCGCAGGATCTTGAGAGCGATGCGCTTCTCGATCGCCTCGTGGACGGCGAGGTACACCTGCCCCATTCCCCCCTCCCCGAGGAGCTCCTGAACTCGGTAGCGCCCCCCTACCATCGAGCCGAGGAGCGGGTCATGACCGTGCACCTTCTGCGACTCGCCCATATTCCCGTGTCCGGAACAATAGCTTCCGCTCCCGCTGGCCGCTACCGGGCGGACAGACGTGGGTCCGGAGCAAGATGTCGGGTCTGCGGCCAGATTTGGCCGAATTGGTCGGTATTCGTGGGTTCGGGTCCGCGGACCGGGAGCGCGTGGGCGTTTTGCTTCTGCCCCGTGGAGTTTTTTGGCTAACCTAGCCCGTCCAATGATCGTGGTGATGGAACCGGATGCACCGGATTCCGCGATCGAAGCCGTCATCTCGTATCTCGTGAGCGCCGGGTTCGACGTGCATCGCTCCAGCGGTGTGGATCGGACCATTCTGGGGGTCGTGGGTGAGGTGACGCGGAACGACGTGGGAGTGGTGCGGGAACTTTCGGGAGTGGGCGAGGTGGTTCGCGTGAGCGAGCCGTTTCGTCTGGCGTCGCGGCGTTTTCGGGCACGCGATACGGTGGTGGAGGGATCCTGGGGGATCATCGGAGGTGAGCGACCCTGGCTCGCGGTCGAGCCCGTTGGGCTCGACGAGTCGTCTCCAGAGCTCCCCCATGAGATCGCCGCAGGGCGCCCCTTCGACGCCGCCGTGGTCAGGTCGCGGAACGCCCCGGAGAGCGTGGGGGCGCTGACCTGCCTCCCCCTCCACGCTCGGTCGTCGACGCCGAAGTGGCATGTCCTCTTCGTCGAGCGGGCGCCCAGCTGGGGTGCCAACTCGTGGATCGGAGCGGCGGAACGCGAGCTGAACCGCGGAGAGGGCGGTGTGGTGCTGCTCGAGGCTGGCGGAGAGTATCCGAACGGTGCCCGAACGCTGGAGATTGCGGCCATCGCTCGGGTCAAGATCCGAAGCCATTTGCCGATCGTCGTGGACGTACCCACCATCGCCCAGCGCGCGCGGTATACGTCCTCGGTGGCTTGCGCAGCAGTTGCGGCGGGGGCTGACGGGGTCATTCTGCGGGCCTGGGTAGGACGCGAGGATGAGGTGCCGCGCGTTCCGGCGACGCTCCGCTGGGCCGAGGCCGTCGAGCTTGGCGAGAAGCTGAGGCAGATCGGCGGCGTCGTTCGCAAGTGATGCGGTTGGGAATCGTTGGTCTCGGTCTGATCGGAGGATCGCTGGCCGCGGCAGCGCGCGCTCGCTTGGGAGCGCGGGTGGTGGCCGTGGATCGGGCGGAGGTGCTGGCTGCTCCGGGTGCGCGCGAGCTGAGCGACGAACGTGTCAGCAGCGACGAGTCCGGCTGGGGAGAGGCGCTGCGCTCGACGGATCTCGTCGTGCTGGCAGCGCCAGTGGGGGCCATTCTCGAGGTCCTGCCGGAGGCGCTCGGATCGGGGGTGACCGTCACCGACTGCGGGTCGACGAAGCGGCGGATTGCGCGGCGGGCGCAGCAGGTGGCCGGTGGCGAGCGCTTCGTTCCGGGGCACCCGATGGCGGGGGCTCCCGCGGGGGGGCTGGCGAACGCCCGTGGCGATCTCTTCGTGGGGCGGCGCTGGATTGTCTGCCCCGAAGGCGGTGAGCCACAGCGCGTTGCGGCGGTGGTGGACCTTGCGCAGGGAGTGGGAGCGGAGGTGGTCGAGATGACGGCGGTCGAGCACGACCGAGTCGTGGCACTCACCAGCCACGTGCCACAGATCCTCTCGAGCGCGCTGGCGGTCCTCGGGGACCGGAGGCAGGCGCTGAGCGGGGTCGGCCCGGCGTACCTCAGCGCGACGAAGCGGGCGGGGGGCCAGGAGCGGATGTGGGCCGATATCTTTGCCACGAACCATGACGAGATCGCTGCCGCACTCTGGGATGTGGCCCAGGAGCTGGAGGTGGTGGCAGCGGGGCTCGAGCGCGAGGAGCCGGACCTGGACGCGGTGTTGCGCCTGCTGGAGCGCGCGCGACGCGGTCGCGGCGCCTGAGCCACGTCAAGGGGGTGACGAGGCCAACGCCCGAAGCGGAACGGGGGACGCGAGGTCCGGCCCCTCTGGTGGGAGGCGTGCCGGTCGGTTGCTCGAGGAGGGTGGCACTGACGTTGCAGGTGGGTTGGGGTGAGTGGTGATGCGGAGGAAAGGAGCGCTGCTGGAAGGATTTTCTTGGGCCTTTCTTGGGGACCACGACGAAAGGCCCGTGGCAGGGGCGCCCAGATTGTGCCACCGTGTGCCAGTCGTCGCGGGAGGCGCTGGGTGTTGAGGCTGCCAAAGAGACTGTGGTTGGTGGGGCTGACTGGTGCCTTGGTCACCAGTTGCCTGCTGAACCCGCAGCCAGAGCCCCCGGCTACTGGCACTGGCGGCAGCAATACTGGCGGCGAAGTCCTGGATCCGGGCACTGGTGGATCCATGAGTCTCGGCGGTGGTGGCGTGGGCGCAACGGGAGCGGGCGGCAACACGGCGACCGGCGGTGGTGGCTTCCAGACCGGCGGTACGAGTGCGGGTGGTGGCTGGCCGGGGCGGGGTGGGCAGGGTTCACCTGGCGGTTCGGGGTGGGACTATGCGGGCAGTCCGGGTGTTGCGGGCGACGCCTCGACAGCCGGTGCCCAGCCGCGTGGTGGAGCCGGCGGGGTCATGGTGCCGGAAGGCGGGGCCGGTGGGATCCCGCTCCCAGTTGGCGGTTCGGCTGGGGTGGACGTGTCCGGTGCTGGCATGGCCGGGCAAGCCGGTGGGGGAGGAGTGTCTCCCACTGGAGGCAGTGGTGGCGAGCGCGCCGGTGGCGCGGGTGGGGCCACTGCCGGCGCGGCGGGGCGTGGTGGAGCGGCCGGAGGTCGCTGACGAGACCTGCTCGTCGTCAGGTGAGGAAAGTGTTGCAGGCGGGTGGTTCCGAGCGCAGCCCCGGGTCGTCGGAGCGTCAGGATCTCACGAACCTGCCGGAGGGCTCGGGCAGGGTCCCCTAGAACAACAAGCAGGTTGTTTGTTGTTCCAAATCAACGACCTAGAACACCGACAGGGCAGCAGCGCCAGCGGGAAGCACCTGTCTCCGGGTGCCTCGCCCCTACTAGGCGCCCGGAGACAGGTGTTTTCCGCGTCGGGCAAACTGATCGGTGTTCTAGTACCGGTACGGGGGGCATAGCGGGCCGCCAGCCACGCTCACCATCCAGCTCAGTCCGTCGTGGCGAACCGAACCTGGCCGTCCCAGTACGCGCGGGCGACCACCTTGGGCAGTGACTCGAGCCGGCGGTGGACTTGTTCCTGGATGTTGCGCAGGATCGCGCGGGTGAGCTTGTCCTCGGCAGGTTCGCACCGGTGGAGTCGATCGGCTCCCGGAAAGCGCCGCTCGAAGAGCTCTGGGTGGGCGACGTAGGCCTGCTCCCCCCAGCCCCAGGCGATCAGCTCGGGCTTCAGCCCCGAATTGTCCGCGGCCAGCCAGAAGAAGGACCGTGGGGCGCAGGTCGAGATGAAGTGTGCATGACTCAAGTCGTGGCGACGCTCGAGTGCTTCGAACGGAATGTAGTGTCCCCCGGTCAGTGCTCGCTGGGTGACACGGACTGCGGACAGTTCCCAGTTCTCCAGGGTCAGGTAGAGGAAGTAGACGCGATAGCCAGCCGCGCGGAGCGTGTTGATCATGCGCTCGATCTGCGCCTCGTCCGAGACGGTGGTCTCGTAGGCGAAGCTCTCCCGGCGGGCGATCAGCTCGTCACGCCGTTTCACGACGGCGCGACCCGCCGCCATGGGTGAGAGATTCTTCTCGACCGCCAGCTCGTCCATGTTCACGAACCGCTCCCGCGGAATCGACTTCGGATGCAGTGGCGCGAGGCGCTTGAAGCTCGCGATCGCGGGATAGATCGTCGTCTTCCCGGCGCCATTGACTCCACCGATGATGACGACCTGCGGGTTGGCAGGCATGACACCGACCCTACCACCTGTGGGTGCCTCGACCCCGAGGCGGAGGCGCACCGGGCCGCGCCTCTGGCTCGGCACTTCAGTGTCGAGCCCAACCGGTTTGACCTGTCCGTGGGGCGGCCACCCTTGGCTTCGGTTCACGTGTCTGGGCCGCTGGACCGCGAGACCTTGTGCCCGGACCGGCCGAACGGCACGCCGAGAATGATATCGGAATGTGGCGCGGAAAAGATCTCGGCACCAGCTCGCTCAGGTAGAGGCCGGCGGGCCGTCATCCTGGACTGCGATACAACAACCTGACACGCAGTGTCAGGATCCCTGACACTTGCGCCCCGTGGTTCTTTGTGGCCGGATTCTGCTCGAGAACCGGGAAGGGTGTCGCTCTCCTTTACAGATGCCAGATCGAGGATCCCCCAAGACTCCCGCCTCTGCACGGATCCCCTCTTCGGCACGGAGTTTGCAAACTACCCTTCCACCATGAGAACTCCCGCCGCACTCGCCGCACTCGGAATCCTGCTCACTGCTGGTCTGGCCAACGCCGCGACGGTGGACCTCACGACATCAGGCGTCTTCACCAACCCCGAGGGGTCCAGCTCGACTGTCACCACTGGCGTTGGAACCAGCGATTTCACCTGGGGAACTGGCACCAGCGGAAGCGGGCCGAGCTCGCTGAGTTTCGGGGGGACGACGGCCACGGTGGATACCGACCTGTCGGAGCTCTTCACCTTTGGCGTGTTGGAGTTCTACAACGGGACCATCGTCAGCGGGACCGGCGCTTCGAGTGTGGATCTGTCCGTTTCGGTGGACGCGGGACCAGCGGGTGACGGCGAGCAGTCGTTCGATCTGGGCATCATCAACACCGTCAACACCTGGAATCCGATTGCGAGTGCCGACTACGTGACGATCACCGCGGAGCTTGGCTCGGCGGATCTGATGATCGATGGTCAGGCTTACGTGCTCGAATTCTTGGGCTTCGGCACGGTCTCCGCGGGTGGGTTTGACGTGACCAATCAGTTCCACGTCTTCGAAGGTGCGAGCGCCTCCGCGGAGCTCGTGGGTCGTTTGAGTTCGGCCCCGGCTGCTTCAGTTCCCGAGCTGTCCGGTAAGTCCTCTGGGGCTGGGCTCTTCCTCGCCCTCGGTGCCATCGCGATTCTGACCTCGCGGCGTCGCCGCGCGCAGTGAACGCCCAGAGCAACCAGCCTGGGTGGCCTTGAGGCCATGCTCAAAGAAGCCTTCCCCAACCGGGAGGGCTTCTGGCGTTTGGTGCCACGGAACGCTGGCACCTCAGTGATGCGACCCATTCCGCGGGGAGGTGGCGGTCCGCCTGGGGCGAGGGGAAAGCGCCTCTCACGCAGTCGCTTTCCCCGGAGGAATGAGTAGTCTCCGCTTGTGGCTCATGTTTCTTCAGTCAGGATGCGCGGGTGGACTCTAGTTGCGGCGACGAGCCTGCTGGCTCTTGGTTGCGGCAAGCACCACGAAGAGCTCCCCCCCGACGCACACGTCGACGAAGGGTACCGGCTGCTGCTTCGCAGTCCGGACGAGGCGCTGAGACAATTCCAGCAAGCAAGGGATCCGGCTGATCCCCAGGCACTTCTCGGCCAAGGGCTGGCCTACGAGAAACTGCGTGACTATGCCAAGGCGGAGGAGATCCTCTCCAAGGCCTGCCAAGCCGGCGAGGACCCCAAGGCGGAGCTAGCGCTCGTGCGGGTTCAGACGATGCTGGGCAAGCAGGCCGAGGCGCGCAGGGGGATCGATCGAGTCGTCCAGAAGACGCCGACGAGTCTGCCCGCACTTCTGGTGCAGGTCTGTCTCGCCAACTCCGATTCTCGCGCCAAGGCCTCTCTCCGGAACCTCGATGCTTGGGGGAAGAAGCCTACCGGCGACAATGGTGTGGTCCCGGCCGAGTATCACCTCGCCCGCGTGTCGCTCCTGAGCCGACTGCGGGAGCCCGAGCAGGCCCGGAAGGCAAAGGCTGCGGCGGACGAGGCGAAGCTTCGCCACCCCGCGGTGGGAGTCATGCTAGCCACGCTTGCCTTCCGCGCCGGGGAACGGAGGTTCGCCGTCCTTCTGCTGGAGCACCTGGTGAAGAACCACCACGATCGACCGGTGCTGCAGGAGGTTGCCGTGCTCAGCCACCAGCTGGGAGCTCACGAGTTGACGGAGCAGGCTCTGAAGTACTTGCCCGGTACGGATCCAGCAATCCTCAGACTCACAGCGCTGCACGAGGCGGCGATGCACAAGCCGTCTGCCTCGGCGTCCCTACGCGCAGCAATGGCTGTAACGAAACAGCCCAAGGAGGTGGACGGACTTCGATTGCTCCTCGCTGAAGCACTGGTTCGTGAGCACCGTCCGAAGGAGGCGCGGGTCGAGCTCGAGAAGCTCATCAAGAAGGCCCCGAAGAGCGTGCCAGCACAGCTCCAGATGGCCAGTCTCGAGCGTTCCGGAGGAGACGCCGCCGCCGCAATCAAGCGTCTCCGCCCCCTGGCCAGCGCCAACGCGCCGCCGGCCGTGTACGAATCGCTAGCGCTGGCGTACCAAAGTGCTGGCCAGATCGACGATGCCAAGAAGGCGTTCGAACGGGTGCTGGATCGGGTGCCGACCCACCACTTGGCGCTTTCCCAGTTGGTTGCGCTCGTGATGCAGTCCGAGAGCCAGAACGCCGGCATCGAGCGTGTCGAGAAACAGATCGGTTCAGTCCCCAAGGATGTGGGTTTGCGCTTGATGCTGGCCAATGTGCTCAGTCACGTTGGCCAGCAAGCGCAGGCGGAGGCGGCGCTTCGCGAGGCCGTTGCCGCAATGCCCACGGAGGTTCGTCTCTGGGCGGCACTGGCCCAGAGGCAAAGGGCTCGTCAGGCAGACGAAGAAGTCTTGAAGACCTTGCAGGAGGCGGAGCGCAGGAACCCAGAGTCCCTGCTCATCGCCGCACATCTGGCCGCCCAGCTGACGCGTATGGACCGGGGCAAGGCTGCACTCCCCTACTACGAGCGAGTCCTGCGCTTTGCGTCCGAAGATGCACTCCTGCTGAACAACGCGGCCATGCTCTATGCGGACGTGGTCGGCGACGGCGAGAAGGCCGTGGACCTCGCCGAGCGCGCTCACCGACTTGCTCCGCTGCGACCGGAGTTGACGGACACTCTGGCCTGGGCGCTGTACAAGCGAGGCGGCAAGGGCGACATCAAGCGGGCACGAGAGCTGCTGGAGTCCGTGCAGCGTCAGAATCGGAGTGCGACGGGCATCTATCACATGGGAATGGTGATGATTGCCGCTGGCGACAAGGAGCGTGGCAGGCAGCTGTTGCAGGACGCGCTGGCGCTGCCAGGAGAGTTCCCGGAGTTCGACGAGGCACGCAAGGCCCTGGACGAGAGCCGCTAGTACGACAACCCGGAAGTTCGTTCCGGATTGTCGTACCCAATGTGATCGGGTGCCCAGTTCGGACGGGTGCGTCTCCGGGTTTCCGCCGGCCCTCCACCCCAGTGTCGACCCGGCGGAAACCCGGAACGAACTTGCGAACTGCTGTACTAGCTTGCCACGGCGAGCAGATGTGCCGGAGGGCCTCCATCGCGCCGACGCCTAGCGCTGCGAGGCTGCGTTGCTGACCAGCGATTCCGTTGTCCGGAAGCCCTTCCGCTAAGCTATCCTGTCCCCTTGTGACAAAGCCCACTGCGAGTTCCGGTACACCGGCAGGTGCTCCCGTGAGCTGGTCTGTCTATCTTGCGATGGGTCTGGCGGTCGGCGAGCCGCTCCTCCTCGGCGTTCTGTTCGATGCGCGGGAACTCGTCGGGCGCGGCCCGTTCGGACTGATCCTTTCTCATTCTGGCCACTCCCTCATGCTTCTCGCAGGAATTGCCACTGCGTTGGCAGTGCTGTGGTCTGTTCGGCGCCAGGAATTCGACTTCGTGCTGGGTGAGGTTCGACGGCATCCGGTGGGCTATCTGACCTGGCTGACCCACGCCGTGGCCTTCGTACTCCTGTTCTTCACAACGCAGGCGCTCTTCGGCCTGTCGGGTTTCGCCTCGAAGGGAAATGATCGCCCTCTGGGAGCGGGTGCGCTGGGGTTCTGGATTGCCGCAGCTGCCGCTACCGGCGTCACCCTCGCTCGATGTGTGTTGCCATTTGGCGCTTGGTTCGACCTTGCCCGCCGCAGCGGCAAGACTCTGGCGCTGGGGGGGACAGGTGGCATCGTGGCCTTTGGATTGGGGAGCGCTAGCGACGAGGCGTGGCCCGTGCTCAGCGACGCCACGTTGACGGTTGTTGCCTGGCTGCTGCACCTGGTCGAGCCGGAGGTGGTCTACATTCCAGCTCGAGACCTGATCGGCACCCCCTGGTTCTACGTGACTATTGCGCCAGAGTGCTCGGGGCTGGCTGGAATGGGTGCGATCGCCGCCTTCGGGGTGCTGTTGCTCGTCGCGGCACGCAGGATGCTTCGTGTGGGGCGCGTGGCGCTGCTCATCCCCGCTTTCATCGCCTTGGTGTGGGGGGCCAACGCGGTGCGCATCGCAGCCTTGATCGTTCTCGGTGCGCACGTCTCGCCGGCCGTTGCGCTCGGTGGCTTCCACTCGAAGGCGGGGTGGTTCTTCTTCTGCGTGGTGGCCTTGGGGCTTGTCGCGGTTGTGCTGCGTTTTCCGTTCTTCCTGCGCAACGCACCTGTCCGAGGAGACGCCAGCGAGTGGAACCCGACCCTAGTGTACCTGTTGCCGCTGGGGCTTCAGATTGGCGTGGCCATGGTCACCGGCATGTTCGCGGCCGGTGTCGACCACGCCTACGGGCTTCGAACGGTAGTCGTGGTGCTCGCGCTTCTTGCGCTGTACCGTTTCCTGCCGCGTCCCCGATTCGACGCACACTGGACTGCGTTTGCCTTCGGCGTCGTTGGCTACCTGCTGTGGATAGGTCTCGAGCCGACTCCCGAGTCGAACGATGCGGTGACCGCCCTTTCCCGATTCGGCACTTCGTGGATGGTGGCGTGGGTCGTCATCAAGGTGCTGGGATCGGTGGTGGTTGTACCGATTGCGGAAGAGCTGGCATTCCGGGGATTCTTGCTCCCCCGGCTCATCGCTGGCGATTTTCTCGATGTCCCGCCTCGCCAGTTGACCGTCCTCGCGCTGCTCGGCTCATCCATCGCTTTTGGGGTGCTCCACGATCGCTGGCTCGCTGGCACTCTGTGTGGCGTGCTCTTTGCGCTGGCGCGTCAACGACGAGGTCGCCTGTCTGACGCCATCTACGCGCATGGCACGGCCAATCTGCTCGTTGCGGGGGACGTCCTGGTTCGGGGCAACTGGCATCTGTGGTTCTGAGACGCGATTGCTTGGTGCGAAGACTTGGTGAAATCTGGCAGTGTTTCCGCACCCCGCGGAGCCCGAAGTCGCCGGTGGGTCTACCGCAAAGGAGCGTCGATGACCCAGATCGTCGTTCCGGTGGCAGCGTCGGGATCACCCGGGCAGGATTCGAACGCAATCTTCGAACATCGGGGGACCAGGAGGGGGCGCCGTCGTACCCGTCCCAGGAGGTGACGCGGATGGCATCACCTCCGCTCGCGGGGATGATGAATATGTTGGCGAGGTCGAGCTCCCCTTCGTCCGACGAATAGGCAATCCATTCCCCGTCCGGCGAGAATGATGCGTCGGTCTTGTCACCTGGTCCATCCGTGATCTGGCTGGGTTCAGTGCCGTCTTCGCCCATGGTCCAAAGATTCCAGTGAGCACCGTCGAAGCGCTGGTAGAGAATGGAACCACCCGCCGGGGACCAGTTGGGCTGTCGACAGTCGTCACCCGGAGCGGTGAGCGCGACGTAGTCGCCTGCTCCGTTCACCGGGTACTTCATGACGACGCCGTTGTCCTGCTGGTCGACGACGTGAGACTCGAAGACCACCCACTCGCCGTCTGGAGACAGCGAAGGTTCATAGGCCATGTAGCCGTCGCGAGCAGTGATGCGTACCTCGTCGCCCGTGCTGCCGCCATCGTCGATCGCGTAGATCTCGTCGTGGGGCTCTCTCGAGGACGAGAACACGACCAGCTCAGTGTCTTCGTTCCAGGCGGACCCGGGTAGGTTGACATTCCCGCTGCCGTCGCTCACCAACGTCCTGAGGCCGTCCCCCTCGATATCCACGATGAACAGATCGGCGGGATCCTCGTTGTAGGCCGTAGCAAATCGAGTGAAGAGCAGGGCGTCGCCTTGCGGTGACCAGGCCGGATTCTGAAGACTGCCATCCAAGTCGATGGGCACCCTCCCTCGGCCAGTTGTCGTGCACTTGCGGTTGTGAGCCCCACAGTGTCCAGGCCATGCGGTACCGGCGGCGGTCGGGAAGGATTGTTCATCGGTGTTGCCGAGGCGACCGGGGCGGTGAGATATTGTTGGGATGAGGCGAGGGTGGGAGCTCCAGGTGATGCGGCGCAGAACCGCGGTGAGCGTTGTGCTGGCTGCCATCGGGACCGTTGCCTGTGCCAGTCAGGGAAGGGGCGGAGGTGACTCCACCGGGGTCGAGGCAGGGGGAGGAAATGGAAACCCGAGCGCAGGAGGGACCAGCAGCGGTGGCACGGGCGTTGCCGCTGGTGGCGTGTCCCCCGGGGCTCCCCTCCCAACTGCCTGCGACGATGTGCGGAGTTCCCTGCCGGCGCGCGATGGACCCGTGATCGCAGTGAGCCCGGCGGGAGACGGTCTGGTGACCGTCGACGGATTCGAGACAACGTTGCGCGCGGTCGTCCAGGGTGCTGCGGTGGGCTCAGTGGTCGAGCTGGCGCCGGGTACGTATACGATCGACGCGGCGGGGGAAGGCCAATACACGGGCCTCTACTTCACGACCCCCGACGTCACGATGCGCGGTGCCACGGGGAATGCCGCTGACGTCATCATCGACTCTGGCTACCGAGACCATGGGGCCGAGACCGCTGCGATCTCGGTGGATGCGCCGGGGATCGTGCTCGCGGACTTCACGGTTCAGCGCTCAATCTTCCATCTGATCCATCTTTGGGCGAACGCCGACGGCGCGCGAGTCTTCAACGTCTCGCTCGTCGACGGAGGTCAGCAGTTCCTCAAAGCCAGCCCCGGCGACGGCCGCGTCGATGACACTGTCGTTGCTTGCAGTCGGTTCGTTATGACGGACGCCGGACGGGACAATGTGTGGGGCTACGGTGATCTGGACGGAGGCACCAGCTGCTACACGGGGGGCATCGACACCCACGACGCCCGGAACTGGGTGGTGCGCTACAACTACTTCGAGGGGATCTACTGTGACACCGACCCGGGCCGACCCGCGCATGGCGAGAAGGCAGCAGAACGCAGCGATCAGACCTACGCCGGTGGGCTAGCCGAGCACGCGATCCACATGTGGAACTCGGAGCAGGGGTCCGGACATTCCATCGAGGGGAACACGATCGTCAACTGCGCGCGGGGTATTGGGATCGGTCTCGTGGATGAGGTCTACGGTACGGATGTGCTCAACAACGCAGTGTTTTCGGGGTTCGCCGGGGGGCGTGAGCACGATGTTGGGATCATCGTCGAACGTGGTGTTGATGTGAACGTCGCCCACAACACCGTCTACTACGCCCACGCCAGTGCTTACCCCAATGGGATCGAGGTTCGGCATGACGCAACCCGGAACGTCAGCGTGGTGAACAACCTGACGAACGTGGCGATCCGAGAACGCGATGGAGCTGCCGCGACGCTGTCCGGAAACGTCACGGACGCTAGCGCGGGGCTCTTCGTCGCGCCCGCTCGGGGCGATCTTCACCTGGCTGACTGCAGCAGTGCTCCGCCGGTGGGCCTCATCGCTCAGGTTGGTCTCGATCTCGACGGAGCGCGCCGATTCGACCCCACACGGGTCGGCGCGGACGACTGCTCCGAGGCTCGCTAGATCTGGGAATGGAAACGGATGACAATCCAGCGAACGGCGTGAGCCAGGCTCAACGCAGGTTGTCGTACCAATCCCAGAGCTCACTGGTGTTGAGCTCGTCACGTTGCGGGGGGCCTGCAGGGCGAGAACCGAGCAAGGCTCCTCTTCAGGCTCAGTCTGTTCGCGAGATCATCATTGGCTAGGTCCACCGGATCGTGAACAAGCAGGTGGAGCCGCCACGAGCACGACAAGCGGGGTGCTTCACGGTGACGTTCTTGCCGCCGGTGTACTCGATGAGTCGTTCGAGGTAGCCACTGAGCTCGACGCACAGCGCCTCGTCCACCTCCCAGTCCAAGAGCTCGCTGTCCATGCCACCGGAGGCTCGCGTCGTCTTCCAGGTGCCCGAGTCCTGGAAGTGTCTCCAAAGCCGGGCCTCCGCCTTGAACGCTTGCGCGGGCGAGAGTACCCGGAGAAAGATCTTCATCACCCGGTTGAAGTCCTGACTCACTTCCCAGGCCCCGACTTCACGCATGAGTCCGAGATCCCCGTTTCCGCACACGGAGTCGACGGATCGCAGTAGTCGCGCGAAGAGTCCCACCTCGTACCAACCCACGGCCACGGAGGCGTGGATGACCTCGCGGTCTGGCGCGGAGAGGTGGTCCATCACCTGTTGCCAGGCTTTGTCCCCATACTTCGAAACGACAAAGGTCCGGACGTTGACGAAGCTGACGCCCTTCTGCTTCGGGACAGTCTTGTCACTCGGGGATTCTGTGCCAGCAGTCAGCGCGAACGCCATCAGCTCTCCTCGTCGAGGCAAGCGGCCGCGTTCGACGCGAGTTTAGGTGGCCAGGAGATTCTCTTCTGGCCGGTCGGGCGCCGGGAATGGGTGACCGGAAGTTCACCATAAACCGAATGCCCAGCCCCCACTGGGGAGGACTGGGCATTCAGCAACCGAGGGCATGACGAGCGAGTCGCGGGCGGCTCGCTCGTTGCTCACGCGGTTATCATGTGCAGCACAACGGGCAGCTGAACAGGTCGATGAAGGTGCAGGTCCCGGACGCGCAGGAGCACGGGAACACGCAGGCGTTGTTGCGCCCCATCTTGGCCTGGCAGACTCCGAAGTTGCACCATGAGCCACTGTCGCACCGACCGTCGCAGCCCGTCGGGTCGATGCAGCCCGTGTAGCAGGACCCGGCGTTGGTGCAGGTATAGCGACCGCAGTCGTTGTCTGGGTCGGTGAACTCCGCTGCATTGCGGCACACACCCGCGGAATTGCCGCAGCTCCGGCAGCTACCAGTACAGCTACTGTTGCAGCACCTGCCGTCCACGCAGTGACCGGTGCTGCACTGGCAGTCGGCGCTGCAGGTGCTTCCCTGTGACCGCTTGGCGACACAGCTGGATCCAACACATGCCGAGTCGGAGCGGCACTGGCTGGAAGAGCAACCGCTGGAGCACGAAGAGTAGCAGGAGCCACTGCCATCACAGCTGTATCGACCGCAGCCCTGCTCCGGGTCCGTGTAGCGCGAGTGGTTGGTACAGGTGCCACGGCTGCTGGGCAGGTTGCAGGCTCTGCACGACCCGCTGCAGCTCGTGTTGCAGCAGACACCGTCGACGCAGTTGCCCGAGAGACACTGACAATCTGCGCTGCATGTGGCGCCCAGGTCCTGCTTGGCCCGGCAGGTGCTGCCACCGCAGTAGCCGTCGATGCCGTCGCAGTCGTCACTGCTGCAGCCGCCGCTGCAGCTGTTGTTGCACGACCCCGAACCGTTGCAGCCGTACAGTCCGCAGCCCGCCTCGGGATCGGTGCCGGCCGCGTGGTTGACGCAGGTGCCTACCGAGCCCGACTCGATGCACGACTGGCACGGGCCAGCGCAGTCCGTGTTGCAGCAGACGCCGTCCACGCAGCTGCCCGAGGTGCACTGATTTCCGTCAGTGCAGGCATCGCCGTTGTTCCGCTTCGCGACGCAGCTGGATCCGTTGCAGTACTGCGTGGACCCGCAGGAGCTCACGTCGGCCGGACATTCTGTGGTCGAGCCGTTGCAGAACTCCGCGACCGCATCGCAGCCGCCCGTCGCGTTGCGGCACACGAACGTGTTCGGCCGCACCGCGTCCGTCCCGCAGTCGACGGTGGTGCCGTCGCAGGTGTCGTCCACGTCGCAGCTGCCTTCGGCGGGGCGACACACCGCCACCATCGGAGCCACGGCGTCCACGGGGCAGTTCGGGGAGGCTCCGCTGCAGGACTCGGCCACGTCGCACACGCCAGCCGCCGGCCGACACTCTGTCCCGCCCGGCTGGAAGATGTCCGCGGGGCAATCCGTCGCGATCCCGTCGCACAATTCCTCGGCGTCACAGGCTCCGTTCGCCTCGCGGCAGACCACTGACGTGTCCGCGACCACGTCGTCGGGACAGACGGTGGACGTTCCATCACAGATCTCTTCGATGTCGCAGACGCCATCGGCGGCGCGGCAGACGGTTCCACTTGCTGCGACCGAATCGTCGGGGCAGTCCACGTCGGCGCCGTTGCACATCTCCTCGACGTCGCAGCCGCCATTGGACTCGCGGCACACCGTGCCGGATGCCGCCAGCTCGTCCACGGGGCAGTCCATGGACACCCCGTCGCACAGCTCGTCGACATCGCAGTCGCCCGTGGCGGGACGACAGATGGTCCCCTCGTCGGCCACGTCGTCATCGGGGCATCGCCCCGCAGTGCAGACCTCGACCGCGTCGCACTCGCTCGCCGCCGCCCGGCAGGCTACCCCGCCACAGTCGGCATCAGCGCAGTCCACATCGCCATCGCCGTCGTCGTCGACTCCGTTCCCACACTGGGTCTCCACGTTGCCCGTTCTGCCGCCAGCAGCTGGGTCCCCCGCTGAACCGGCCATCGACGTGGTGCCACCGGTGACTCCGCTGCCGGATTCGCCGCCCTGCGGCATCTCACCGCCCGAGGCTCCTCCGCCCCCCGAGACGCCTCCGCCCGCCAGCGACCCACCCGTCGCAGGGTTGCCCGCGTGGCCGGCGCCGCCACGCTCCGAGCCACCGCTTTCCGAGCCGCCGCTCTCCGCCCCGCCGCTCTCTGACGTCGAGCCAGCCGTCGACCCACCCGTCGCCGAGCTGCCTCCGGTGCTGGAGCCGCCTCCTCCGCAGCCCACTGGAAATATGAGTCCACCAACGCCCAGAACCGCAACTGCTAATGTGAGACGCTTCATCTTGCCCTCCGACGGACCTCGCCACAGTCCTCACGGGTGTCGCTCCACCCTGTTCTCCCGAGCAGGCACGCTACCAGAGTGAGACCGCTGTGTCATGCTGAGACCGGAGTCAGCAGTGAGTCACAAAGCGGGGATCCAGTACCCGAAACATTCGGACGTTGTCCGGTGCGCGATGTGGTCATTTGGACCTCTTGGGTGAAGAATTACTCATGCGCCCCGAGGATGGTCCGCAAAACCGCGTGCGAGCGCTGCCCTCAGCGCGTTGCAGGTCGCTGAAGCTCTACGGCCAGCTGTGGTGCCGGTGATGACTACTACTCGACGTCGATGGCGCCGATGCCGACGGTACCGCCAGCGTAGAGCGCGGTGCTGAGCGACGTCGAGCCGTCACGCCAGTGGACGTGACCCCGATGCCCAGCGCCGTGCGCGCACGCGACCACGAGCTTGCCAAGCTGACCGCAAAGATCGACTCCAACCTGGTCGATGGGGTCGCCGTTGCCAGTGCTGAACGCGAGGATGCGGTGGGCTGCCACGTGGAGCCTGAGGTCGTCCGTTTGCAGGGTGGCCGATGCGCCCAATCGAGGTACCGTGTCGATGCGTCGTTTGGCTCCATCGCCGACGTTGTAGCGTCCACCCAGCACGAGTCCCGCGTTGCCCTGCAGCTCGAACACTACCGATTCCCCGAACACCTGATATCCCGTCTCCAAGCGTGGCAGCTCGATGTGCGAGCGATACAGGTCGTTGTTCCCGAGCACCTGAAAGCCAAACCCGCCGCGTAGAAACGCCACGCCTGCACCCTGCCCCACGTGGGCACCAGCGGTGCTGGCGCCCTCGAACTGCCCCTCGAGACCTGCCGACCCCCCGCCGAGCGCGGCGTACAGCGTTCCCCGGGTGTTGAAGATGTCGCCGCGGGTGATCGCGTCCGGGTCCACCGTGAACAGGAATCCGTAGGTCTCGTGTGGGTTCGCGCCACCACGCAGGCGGTATCCACCGACGCGCAGGACGATACCCTCGACGAACATCGCAATGTGCCCGTCGTTGTGCCTGGCACTACACTCCGGAGGAAGAACCTTCGGCGCGCACGGTGCGTCGTAGGGGCAGTAGCCGTCGTAGCGGCACGGGTCCGGCGGGAGCGCGGGGCTGGCTGTCGCTGGGGCGGTCGGTGCTGGTGAGGGGGGTGATCCCGTTGTGCCCCAGGGCGACGGCGACGGAGTGGTGGTGGTCCAGGGTGACGGCGCGGGGGGCGTTGCGCCTGTCGGGCGCGTGGAGGGGGGCGCCGGCGTCGCCGTCGCTGGTCTCTGGTAAGCACCGGGCGGATACTCGGGACCCGCGGTGGCGGTGGGAGGAGGTGCTCCCTGATACGCGCCCGGGGGGTACAGCGGCGGTGCGGGGGGGGGAGCACTGGCTCCCGAGCAACCCAGCACCAGGGAAGCGACCGACGCACAGGCAATCCACCCGAGTAAGCTGGTCACGTCTCAGAATACGTTGCGAGGAGTCTCCGGCTTCCGTTCCGCTCCGATTTCCCGCTGTCGGGAAGGCGGGTGATCGTCGCACCGTATGACGTTTCCGAGACGAGGCGCGGCACGCGCCCTTGCCACTTGTCGGCGCGTCGGGCCGGAGTCCAGCGAGGTCCGGTGCGCTTCGCTGGAACGACCCGCGCGAAAGCGCCCCGACTGAGGAGAGCGCTGCCCAGACGTGCGGGTGGCATGGCTTGGCGCATTCCGGCACACGCTCCATGGAACGTGGCTTGCTACGCCAGTGTGGCATGACACGAAGAGCGAGAACGTTGGCCCATTGGGTCGCGGGAGTGGGGACTCTGCTTTCTGTGGCGTGCAGCGTCGAGAACGGTGGAGAAGCGGCAACGGGCGGTGCTGGGAACGAACCAGGGCCGGGGGCGGCGGGCAGCGAGTCGAGCCCGGTCGATGGTGGCGCCTCGGGCGCGGGCGGGGCTCGCTCGGCGTCCGGCGATGCGGCGTGCGACTGCCGATCGGACGACGCTTGTCCCGACTCGCTCGAGGCCTATTGCGCGACCCGTCGCGAGGGGTGCCCGCCGACCACCGACACGTGGCTGACTTGCGCGCGCGCCGGGCAGCTGGGCGCGACGAGGTATCAGCTGCACGAGACGGACACTCAGCAGATCATCTACCATGTCTTTGGTTTTGGCGATCATGTCTACTGGGTCTACGAGGATGGCGAGCTCGTGGGGGCGGGATCCAACCCCGATGTCATCGACGAGCGCGTCGCCTGTGGCACGTCGTGGTTCAACGAGTACGCGGCCGATACTCAGCTCTGGGAGATGACCGAAGAGGCTGGAGCGGGGGGCGCTGCCGCGACCAGTGACGTGGCGCCGAGGGCCGGGGCCTCGTCCGCGGTGGTTCGCCTGCCCGAGTGCGAGGTGTTCCTCGACTGAGAGGGGCGAGCACGATTCAACTGACTCGTGGGCGCGAGGGAATCGGATGAGTCCTTGACCGTCCAGGCTTCGCGGGCAACGTAGAAGCGGTGCCCGCAAAGCCGCTCACCGTCGTCGGTGTCGTACCGGTCGAGTCTGACGCCCGCTCGTCCTTCGAGACCCGTGTGCTTGGACCTGACGAGCGTGGTGCGCAACGGGTCCTGCTCGTCTGTCCCCCGTTTCAGCATCTGCGCGTCGCGCCCCTCAGCACGGTACTCTTGGCGACCTTCCTGCGGGAGCGGGGGTACGATTGCGACGAGCTCCACCTGCAGTTCGAGCTGGCCAGGATCGTGGGCAGACCTCGCTATCTCGCGGCCGCGGAGGGGCCAGGAGGGGCGACCGGAGAGCTATTCTTCGCCGAGGGCTTGCACGGGGTTCCCGACGACCCACGAGCGGTCCAACAACTCGCCGACCGGTTCGGAACGAGCGCGGAGCGCGACCAAGCCAGGGGGGAGCTCCAGGGTCGCTTCGTCGCTCAGCTCCTGGCTCGGCGCCCCGACCTCGTCGGGATGACCACCTCACTGAACCAGCTCATGCCCGCTCTGTGGCTCGCCCGCGTCGTTCGGGAGCACCTGCCCACGGCCCGGGTCGTCCTCGGTGGCGCGAGCTGCACCGAGCCGATGGGTAGCCAGATCCTCGCCGCCTACCCACAGGTGGATCTCGTCGTGAGCGGTGCGGGGGAACGCCCGCTGCTGGCGCTGGCGCGGGGCGCCAACCCCGGCCGGCGCGTGGTCGAGAGCTACGACCCCGTCGATCTCGATGCGCTGCCGACCCCGGACTTCGATCGGTTCCTGGATCAGGCGGGCGAGGACGCCGCGGATCCTCAGCTCATGCTGAGCTTCGAGAGCTCACGGGGCTGCTGGTGGGGTCAGAAGCACCACTGCTCGTTCTGCGGACTCAACGGGCGGCAGATGCGCTTCGCGGAGAAGTCGAGTGGGCGGGTCGTCGCGGAGGTGCGCTCGCTATGGGAGAGCTACGAGCGCCCCCTGATGGCCACGGACACGATCCTCTCCCGCCATCACCTCGCCGAGGTGATTCCCCGACTGGGCGAGTTCGAGCAGCGCCCCCGCCTGGTCTACGAGGTCAAGGTCAACATGTCGCAAGAGGAGGTGATCTCGTTGCGCCGCGCTCGAGCGATTGCCTTGCAGCCCGGGGTGGAGAGCCTGAGTACCAGATTGCTCGGTCTGCTCAACAAGGGCGCGACGGTGCTCGACAACCTGGCGCTCCTCAAGTGGTGCCGCGAGCAACGCATCTCGGTGGTGTGGAACCAGCTCTACGGGATCCCGGGCGAGCGGGTCGAGGACTACGATCGACAGGTCGCGGTGATGGACCAGATACCGCACTTCACTCCACCGGACCCTCCCAGCCGGATTCGCGTGGATCGGTTCAGTCCCTACTTCGAAGCCTACCGTCGCTTCGGCTACGAGCGGCTGGTGCCACTCGACCGGTATCGCTGGTGCCACCCACAGCTCACGGAGTCTGCGTTGTTCGACATCTCCTTTCGCTTCCATGGCGTGGGCGCGGTTGCTCCGGACGCCTATCTCGGTCGTTTTCGGGCTGCTGTGGAGCGGTGGCGGGGACGGCATGTTGCCGGTGATGGGCTGTTCCTGGACCCGCGAGAGGGCCTGGTGCGCAACGCGGACGGGAGTGCTCGGCGCTTCCAACCGAGCTCGGTCCTGGATCGGATCCTCGAGGTGAGCCACGACATCGTGTCCGTCGCGCGGGTCGCGGCACACGCCCGGTGTGAGCGCCGCCTGCTCGACCAGCTCGCGCGCGAGGGCGTTCTCTATCTCGAGGGCGACCGGCTCATCAATCTGGCCGTGCGTACGGAGCCACCGGGATAGTCGTTGTCATCAGGCGTCCATCATGCAGCCGATCAAGACGTCGACGCGCGGTGGTGGGTCACTTCGGATCCTATCGCACGCTTCGCCGAGCAGGGTCACCTGATCGTTCTCGAGCTGGATCTGATCGGGTGCGACTGCCACGCAGTCGAGCGCCACGCCGGTGATCTCTTCGCCCGCGGGCAAGGGCAGCTGGCAGCTTTCGACGGGGGCGCTGAACTCGGTGCACTGCGGGCAGGCGTGGGCGCCGAGTGCAGGCGCGTAGCTGCAGTCACGCGGGCAGGGATCGGTGGGCGCGCCTCCGGTGCCGAGGAAGAGACCGCCAGCGCCGGTACCGCCGCTGCTCGCACCTCCGGTTGCGGCGCCACCCGAGCTGGTGCCTCCGGTCACCGTCGCGGTTGGTCCGCCCGCGCTGGTCCCGGTGTCTCGACCCGTGTCACCGCCGCACCCCGCGACCAGCGTGACGGTCAGGGTGCAGGCCAGGGCCTTGGCCGCTGCGTCCATGGGGTGAAGTGTACGTGACGTCGAACCGGGCGTCGAATGGCGGTTTCGGGGCAAATTGCGCTCGGAGACCGTCAGCTGGGGTTGCGACGCATCGAGCTCGCTTGCCTGTAGGTCCTACGGTTTGGGTCGCGATGGTCAGGACGGTTCCATTGCTGCCACCACTGAGAACCAAAACTTCCGTTGCTGGCGTCGTGGAGGGCTCGTCCGCTGCGGATCGCTCCAGGCGACGATTCCGGAATGTGGCGGGTGGGGCGGCGCCCGGCAGTGTTTCGCGTCGGTCGGTAGACCCGGAAGCGGTCTCCTTGCCGTGGTAGGGTCGTGAGCCACGAGCCGGACAGGAGGCGCTCATGGGTGGTCGAGAATCGGTCGTCCTCGTCGGTCGCGAACAGCCCGGAGACGAGAATCTCGCGCTGCGCTATCTTGCCGCCGCGCTCCTCGCAGCGGGCCATCGTCCCACCATCGTTCCGCTATCGGGTCCACCCTCCCTGCCCGGTGCCGTGCATGCCGCGCTCGCCGCCGGACCAGCGCTGGTAGGGCTGTCGATCTCGGATGCTGACATCGCCATCGACACGTTGGCGTTTGCTCGTCTGCTCCGGAAGCGCGGATTCGGGGGCCACATCACCGCTGGTGGTGCGCTAGCCACGCTGGCCCGCCACGAGCTGCTCGGGCGGCACGTCGACATCGATTCGGTGATTCGACACGAGGGCGAGGTGCCGCTGGTCGAGCTCGCGGACCGGATTGCGGCCGGCCGCGGCTGGCACGACGTTCCCGGCATCACCACCGGCAACGGTGATGGCCCTCCGGCTCGGGTGACGGATCCGACTCCGCTCACGTTGCAGCCGTTGCACCCCGATCCGCTCCCCAGGCTGGTTGGTGTACCGATGGCGCGCATCGTCGCCTCTCGTGGCTGCCCCGGCCGCTGCCGGTACTGTGGGCCTGCCGCGCTCCAACGCAGTGCCCTCGCCGAGGCGGCTCGCGCTGGACTCGGTCCCGCCAGGATCCTCGACGCGGGGGTGGGTGGGACGCGCCGCCGCGCACCTGCCGACGTGGCCAGTGAGGTCGCCGAACTCTATCATGGACGCGGTGCGCGGTTCTTCCACGTCCTCGACGACAATCTGCTCTCCACCAGTCAGGGGGCCGCGAAGACCTGGCTTCGGTCGTTCCTAGCCGAGCTCCGGACCCGCCAGGTGGGCAGGTCAGCTTGGAGCCTCCAGGTCGAACCAGCCAGCCTCGACGACGAGGTGGTCGAGCTCCTGACCGAGCTCGGCGTGATTCGCCTGGCCGTGGGGGTCGAGGCGTTGACGCACCGGCAGCTTCGGGCCATCGGTCGCGATGGGGATGTGGATCACAACCAGGCGTTGCTGGCCCGCCTGCGCGACAGCGGCATCGTTTCCGTGATGAACTCGCTCATCGTGCATCCGGAGTCGAGCGCCGAGAGCATCTCGGCCGAGCTCGACGCGCTGGGCAACCTCCGTGGTGTCCACTACGACGCACTGGCCGTCGCCGTCTATCCGGGGACTGCGCTTCACGAATCCTTGCTGCGTTCCGGTTCGGTCTCCGGGGGGATGCTCGGACTGCGCTTCGAGCCCTCCGACGAAGTCGTGGCTCGCTTTCGTGCCGCCCTCATTCATCTTCGCTTGCAGGCCACCGGGCGCTACGGCCCGATGGTGATGGCGCACGACGTGGCCGTGAACGTGGCGCTCGCCCGACACCTCGAACTGCCCGGCTACGAACCGCGGCTCGACCGGGCGCTGCAGCGGAGCCTGAACGAGCTGAACGCCAAGCGGGTCGCCGCGTGGCGGCAGGCGCTGGCCATCGCGCAGCTCGAGCTGCCCAGGACCCATCGCATCCAGTCGCTGCTCGCGCTCACCAACCAGCATCGTTCCGAGCTGGCGACGATCTGGAGCGACCTTGCGGACATTCAGAGGCAGTTGGACGCTGCCGAGTCGGAGCAGCCACGTCGCGGTGGACGACTGGTGGCCGCCGCGCTCGCCGCCGGGTTCACCTTCTGTCTCGTGCCGGCGGCCTGTGGTGGCGTCACCCAGGACGAGTCCTCACCGCACGAGCCGGTGCCAGATGCCGCTCCGCCCGACGTCGGGGTCGCCGATGCCCCGGTCGACGTCGGCGTGACCGATGTCACCGCCGTTGACGCTCCCGCGGATGGTGATGGGAGCGATGCTCCCCCGTGCTCAGCGGAGGACTACTGGGAGCAGTCGCTGGCCGTCGAGGATCCTGGGCTGTGCTTCTCCAGCGACTCCTGCGGGCCCTACGGCATCACGCTGGACGCTGAGGGGCGAGCAGTGGACGTCGTCGGGAGCCCAGGAACTCAGGTTCCCGCCGAGATTCGTGAGTGCTACCTCGACGCGCTCGGCGGCGAGGTCTTTCCGTGCCTGGCGGGCGAGACGATCTGGCAGGAGTGCGTCATCTGCCTCTTCTGACGCGAGCGGGCTCGCCGACCGCGAGGACCGGCGCCACATCAGCGAAGACTTAGTGGGTGGGCGCCATCATCATCGCATCCAGGGGGGCGTAGGCCCGCTGGAGCCAGAGGCGCACCCGCTGGCGCTCGAGGGGGCGTAGGGCGAGGTCGCCGTCCACGGAGTTCGCTGCGGCCCAGAAGCTCGCGCCAGAGGCGTCGACCCGATACATCGCCGTCGCGTCCAGCTCGGGCAACTCGATGACCCTTCCGTCCAGCTCGGCCAGGCGCGCTCGCGTGTCCGAGGCGTCGAACTGCTCGAAGCTTTTCGCGCGACCGAGATTCTTGACCGCGATGTGCCGGACCCGATCGCCGAGTCGAACGAGCGAGTGCCCGATCTCGGTGACCGAAGCGTAGCTGCCGTCGGTCACGTGCCAGATGACCAGCGCGACCCCCATCTCCTCCGCGAATCCGATAACGTCCGCGCCCTCGAACCAGCCCGTGAGGTCCCGGAGGCTCTGACCTGGAAGGTCAACGACCACTTCGCGCTCTGCACCCAGAGCGCGGTCCATGATTTGGTCGGTGCTGGCGGGGTCGGCGAGATCGACCGGCTGCGCGTAGTCCGAATAGAACCGCAGCAGCACGCCGTGCGAGTGATCGGCATCGATGGCGGCGACGGGTCGCCCGCGATCGATGCACCACTGGACGAGCAGCCTGGCCATCACGCTCTTGCCGACTCCGCCCTTCTCTCCGCCCACGAAATGGATCGTGCTCATCGGCGTCGATTGACACCGAGAGATGAGCGACGTCAAGTCCTCAGACCGGGAGGTCAATCGTGTTTCGGCAGCGTATCGTCGGTTTGGGGGACCGCCGATCCCGGCTACGGCTCGTCACCTGCCAGCAGTACGCCGTCTCGATAGAGCGTGGTGCGCGAGGTTGGGTGGGTGCCTCGGATCGCTGGCGACGTCCTGTTGCCAGTCGGGAACGTGAGTTTCAGCTTCGTCCACGGGCCCCGCATGGCGACCATCGACACAGGTGGGCTCTCGGTTCAGAGAACGGTCACTGTGATCGGCGAGTCCAGCTCGCGGAGCGTGGCTTCGAGAGCGCCAGCAAACTCCTGCTGATTTGCACTTCCCGCCTGCTCCTGTACCCAGTCGGCCACGAGGTAGTAGGTCACCTGCCCAGCGGCTGGTGTAAGAACAGCGAGCCGATTCACACTGTCCTCGACGACCTGCTGCTCGTCGGCGGCTCGGTACAGGATCGCGATCCCGAGGGCATCTGGCACGAGGCTCTGGTTGCCGTGGGTCGCCAGGTACGTCCAGCCGCCCACGACGGAGGGGGTGACCACTGATGCTTGGTCATGCCTGGGCATGCCCGCGCAAACGTTGGCGATACCACCGCTGACATTCACGTTGAAGCGGGTCGCGCGACTGCCGGCGGTGATCGAGATGTCGGTCGTGACATCGTAGGTTCCTGCGCCGGTTTGCCAGCCTCCGTGGGACATGCGCAGGTGGGCGTAGACGGGACCACTGGCGACGATTTGGATGGTCAGCGACTGGACGTTGGCAAGCTTCGTGGCGGTGCCGTTCTGCCAGGTTCCGGGGGAGCCCACGCCGAGGGCGTCCCCGACATGCAGGATGTCCATGCCCCAGTTCTGCATGGTCGAGTAGTCCTCGTTCGTGTAGTCGATGGCGTGAAGGACCATCTCCGGAAGCTTCTTGCCAAAGATGTCGCCGCCGTTTCGGCGATCCGCATAGATGCGGTGTCCGACACGGTCGGACTCCCATCCTGGTCCCTCGAACCGCATGTAGTTGGCGTCGTGATCGATGTGGCCGGTCAGGTCGAGGAAGTCGACATCCTCGTACTCGCCGCCAACGTAGGTATCCCCGCTCCAGCTTCCGCCCGTCTTGGGGGACACCAGCGCTTGCGCGCGTTGGGGGTAGGTTCGAACGTTCGTGCCCGAGGTGGCGTACCGAACCGCCAGCGTCCTGCTTTCACTGGGAGCGAGATTGGCGAGGATCACGATCTCGTCTGCGGTCCCGTCTGGCTCCTGGTCGACGGCCTGACTGGCGAGCTCCGTGCTGCCATCCAGAACCACGAAAGCGTTCGGATTGAAGTTGGGGTGCGCCGCGAGAATGTCGGACGTACCCACGAACACGGCCGCGTCGGTTCGCGTCGCGTCGATTCCGTTGCTGAGCTCGAGTGCGAAGCACTCGGGGAATTCCCCTGCCAGACTCGAGTCCGCCGCGCACACGTCGCTGCCGCCAGTGCCGCCCGCCCCCGTCCCGCCGGTCGCGCTACCGCCCGCCCCGACTCCCCCTGAAGCTGCTCCGCCGGTTGCCGCGCCGCCCGCGCCCGCCCCGCCGGTCGCGCTGCCGCCCACGCCGCCCCCGCCGGTCGCGCTGCCGCCTGCCGCGGTGCCGCCGGTCGGGGTGCCCCCCGTGGCCCCACCGACACCCACGCCACCGGTGGGGATGCCGCCCGTCCCGGAGCCGCCAGTTGGGGTGCCCCCGGTGGCCACGCCGCCTGTGGTGGAGCCGCCCAGCTCTGAGCCACCAGTGGCAGCCCCGCCGATACCCGTGGCGCCGACTCCGCCGGTGAGGGCCCCGCCCGCCGCCGTTCCCCCGCTCGACGTGTCATTGGGGTTCGAGTCGTCCGACCCACCGCAAGCTGCGGTTGCCAGAGCGAGTATTCCGGTCCAAGCACCGGCGCGCACCGGATGCCAGGGGAGTCTTCGGCCCTCGGTTCTGTTACGCATCATTGCTTCGTCCCTCCACGCAGGTGCTGCCAAGGCCGGCAGCCGTTGCGCTGCACGGTTGCTGGGCGTCGTTGTCGGGTCCCGTTCCAACTCCGCGTTTCAGTGTGTCCGGCCCCGAGGCTGGCGGAAGCTAGCACCTGCGGAAAAAAAGGAAAGCACCAGTCGTGCTCGAGGTCGAGCGGTGCGGCGCGCTGGATGCATCGCCCATCCGAGTGACCTCTCCAGATTGCGCCCCGACCTGGCCCTGACCAGTTCACGCCTCGACCGGATCAGCCCCCCATCGCCGCGAGATCAGAATGGAATTCCTTAGATGGGGCCCGACTCACCGTCCGTGCACCAGACGTCTGCGGCGCTGTCGGCATCGGCAGTCGAGAACGTGGCCTCAGTCGCCCGACACCACAGGACGGCGTCTGCGTCGCGCTGCGAACAGACTCACTGCCAGCGCCAGCAGCGACGCCGGGAAGGAGTTTGCGCGACGACTGGATCGACACCCGCATCCACTGTCGTCGCTGCTATCGTTCGTGGCCCGAGGAGTGGTCCCGCCGGTGCTGTCTGCGCCACCTGTTGCCCCTCCGAGCGGCGGTGCTGTCACTCCACCGGTGCCGACGCCACCCGTAACTCCGGGGGCGATGCCGCCCGTGCCCACTCCACCCGTGGCTCCCGCGCTCGGCGCGACATCGCCGCCCGTGCCGACGCCGCCCGTACTCAGCCCCCCCGCAGGGGTGCCGCCAATACCGTTTCCACCTTCGCCGGGAGGGACGCCTCCGGTCGTGGTGGTCCCGCCAGTGCTTCCCCCGCCGCCAGTGACCGGGCTCGTGCTTCCACTCCCGGGTCCCGCGCCAGCGGTCGGAGCCGCCCCGCCGTTGCCTCCCGCTCCGGAGTCTTCGACTGGCTCGAATCGCCACCAGTCGAAGTTCAGCAGATTCTCGCCGTCGCCCGTGAACACGAAGAAGAGATCGTGAACGCCAGCAGCGCCGTCGACCTCACAGGTCGTGGTCACCCACGTCTGCCCCCCGCCAGTCCCCGACACGGCGCAGGTTCCCACCAGTGGCCCCGTTACCGAGTCGAGGTGGATCTCGAGATTGCCACCGTCGGTTGCGGACGCAACGCCTGCCTCGAAGGAAGTCGCACCCGCGGCGAAGTCGACCCCCTCCACCTTGATGTGGTCGCCATCATCGATGCTGGATACGTTCATTCCCCCCGCGCTGCATGGTTCGGTCTGGACTTCCCATGCCCACGCGATGGTCTCGGCTTCGGTTCTGACGTAGGGGTCCAAAGTCTCGATCTGCGGTGCCCCTTCTTCTGACCAGAACGGGAGGGTGGGAATCGTACCGTCGGCGGCGTAGCTCATCACGTCGACAGACACCGAGCGTCGCTCGGCTTGCTCCGTCTGGCGCGCCCAGAGTAGCTCCCAGCTGAATCCGAAGACGTAGGTTTGTCCCTTGTAGTCGACGATGCCGGGGTGGTTGCCGTTGGAGACGGGAACCGGATCCATGATGCGACCTCGCGTCGTCCACGGACCGGTGGGGCTGTTGGCCATCGCGTATCCGATGCCTTCCGGGCAGCAGTAGGAAGCAAATGCCAGGTAGTAGTGACCGTTCCGCTTGTAGAACCATGGCCCTTCCTCGAAGAGATCGGGCCGCGGTAGCTCTACCACCGATCCAGAGTAGGAGACCATATCCTCGTTGAGGGTCACGTAGTAGAGGTGCTGGTGTCCCCAGTACAGGTAGGCTTGCCCATCGTCGTCAATGAAGACGCTTGGGTCGATGTCGTGGGTCGATTCCGTGTGAATCAATGGTTCACCGATGGCGTCCACGAACGGGCCGGTGGGGCTGTCCGCCACGGCCACTCCGATGTCCATGTGTCCGTTTCGTACCGTAGGGCAATACAGGTAGAACCTTCCGCCGCGTTCGATGGCCTGCGGTGCCCACGCATCGCGTCCGTCAGCCCAGGCGAACGTCTTGTTGGGATCGCGGACGCCGGCAACGACGCCATGATCGCGCCAGTTGACCATGTCCGTCGTGCTGTAGAGCATCCAGTCGTACATGACGAAGCTGACCGCATCGTCCTCGTCATGCGTCGTGTAGAGGTACAGCGTCCCGTCGTGGACGAGCGGCGCGGGGTCTGCCGTGTACTTGGTCTGGATGATCGGGTTGTCGGCACGACTCACCGCGGTCCAGTGCCAAACAGCAGTTCCTAGCAACAGCGCTACCCCAACCGAAGGTCCGTTTCTCATCACCTATCCTCCGCGCACACCCGGTCTCACTGGTCTCGCGACCCTCGTCCCGCCCGGGTGGTCGCTCGCTTCAGGTTCTGGAGCACCTGTACAGCGCCCCCCGCGCCACCAGCGCCCTCCAGACGAAGCTTCATGTCCACGTTTGTCGAACCCGTGGGCGGATTGTCACGACTCGGGTTCTGTTTTCGCAGAGCCAGAGCCAGAGCCTGCGGGCCGCGGTCCCCCTCGCGTCTCTCCTGGCGGCTCCGTCGAGCCTGGTGGGGGCGGGCGGTCCCAGCCACCCTTTGGCAGTCCACTTGGGCATTGATCTCGAGAAACCGGGGTCGCCGGAACCGCGTGGTCGCCACAGCCCAATGTGGCGCGCGAGTGTCGTTCCCCGTCACACGCGCGCGATGCCGCACATTGCGAGTACCGATCGCAGCGTGCCCGTGTCAGCATCGCGAGCCTGCACTGGAGAGGTGCTTCTCATGATCGGGAGCCGTGCATCGAGAACGGAAGGGTTCGAGCACAGCCGACCGTCCAAGAGTCACGGCCCACGGGCGATGCGAGATTCCGCTTTCCAATCGCCCGTGCCGATTTAGAGTGCCAGCCATGCGCACGGAATGGTCCAGAGTACTAGTCGTCGGCGGACTGCTGAGCGGAGCATGCACCGCGGTTCCGGTGGGGTCCGGGACGGGGCCCGCGACGCCTCCCACCGACGCTGTCGAGGCGGACGAGCCGGGAGCGGAGCCGGAGGCGATCGAGGAGGAGGCGGCCGTGGCGCCGTCTTCCGAGCCGGCTGCGACCTTGGAGCCCGAGACTTCCAGTGGAGAGGGGCCGGTCGATCTGGCAGCTGCCATGGTTGGGCGTGAATGCGAGGCGCTTTGCGTGCGGACGGACGAGCTCTGCACTGAGGCCGAGGCGCGTCGCTGCCGAGAGCAGTGCAAGAATCGTGTCGAGGAGTCGGCAGGTTGCGAGGTGCCGTACAAGGCGGCGCTCAAGTGTTGGGCACAAAGCGACAAGAAGGCACTTTGTGCCAGTGTGGAACCGCCTGCCTGTCGAGAGCCGTTTCGTCGGATCGAGCGCTGCCAAGAGCGTCGTGAGGAAGAGGAGGCCAAGCAGAAGCGCAAGGAGTTGCCTGCTGGCTGGGCGCCGATCAAGGACGAGCAGCTAGACTTCACCATTGCGCTTCCCGCCTCGGCGGCGCTCGACTCTGGTGCCGAACGACGGACGTGGCGCGCACAGGATGGAGATGTCGAGTACGTCGTCGCTCAGCTGACTGCTCCCGGCAAGGCGGTGACCTCACAGGTGTTGCTCAAGCTCGTGCTGGAGTTCGTGGGCTACCCCTGTCAGAAGAATCTCAAGCTGCATGGCCAGTTCGAGACGATGGGGGAGGTTGCGATCCGGTTCGACACCCAGTGCAAGGATGGAACCGAATGGCACGGCATGCTCCGTGCACGGCCCGACCAGGGCCTCGCTACTGCCTTCCGCGCCCCCCTCCAGAGCGGGGTCCTGGAGCCGTTCATATACAGCTACAAGCGTCTGCAGTGAGCGTGGCGCCCCTGAGGCGAGATCCTAGCAAGGCTCCTCGGAAGACCCCCATGTTCTCTGCAACGGGGGACTTTCGAACCTCGGCGCCCATCCATCTCCTGGGCGCGGTCAACGCGATGAACGCCTGGGCCGAGCTGAGCAGTCGCACGGGGACTCCTGCAGATCTGGGGTGTCCTCGGGGTCCTGTTGCCCGCATCCGGGGAGGGGCAAGGACGAAGCACTGCAATGGGTCGGCACCGTAGTTGGCGTGAGCAATCTCGGCAATCGTTGCTGTCACGGAGGGAGGCTCTTCATCAAGAAATCACGGTCGGGATTGGCAGCGGGACCGTTGCTGCGCTGCTGTTGGGATGTTCGGGGAAGCAGACCGGAGGATCGACGATCCGCCTTGCCCACATGTTCTGATACGGTTCCCGTCAGAGCTGGAGCTTCGAGAACTCGTCGGTGAGCTCCACGGGAGCGTTCCACGCGGGCAGGCGGATGGAACGCTCAAGGGTGAGCAGATCACGAGTGACGGTCGGGTCGCCGCCTTGGAAGTCATTGAATCGTGCCAGATTGATCAGGCCCGTGCGGTAGAACGCGACCGTCTCCGCGTGCATCGTGGGTCGATCCGGATCGAGCGGAAACGCTTGGCAGCTGAGGCACGCGCCGAGGATTTGGTCGAGCGCCGGCACGATCGCGGCAGTGGGTCCAGGCCCGTTGGGGTACCGATGCACGCCGTTGTCCTTCGGTTCCGCGGAGAATAGCAGCAGCCCAGGTACGACGCGGTGGGTCTCGAGCAGGCTGGGGGCGCGTTGGATCAGCTGGGGGGCGAGGTACACGGGGCGTTGCCGAGACAGTGCTGCCACGATGAGCGGTAAGCCGGAGGAGCTCAGCTCGAGCCCGCTGTTCGGCGCGGGGAGTTCCAGCTCCGGGTGCTGACGGCGGATGCGGTCGTACTGAAACGCCCGCAGGGGCACGAGCAGCCGCTCGCCGCACCGTGCGTGAGCGAGGCAGTAGTGGGTGGCCGCTGTCAGCATTCGATCCGTGGTCAGCAGGATCGCGCTGCGGTTGGGGGTCGGCTCGATCAGATCTTCGGCGAAGGTCCAGCCCAGCTGGTCGTTCGACAGTCCCACGCGGGGTAATCGAGCCAGTGGTTGAACGAGGCAGGTCACGGCGACCGCGATGGCCGCGGGCACGGCCCATCGTGCGTGTGGCGCCAGCGCTTGCCGAAACTCCCGCAGCCCAACCCCGGCCAGCGCGACCAGGGGTACGTGCACGAGGGTGGTGAAACGCTCGACCCAGGCAAGGTACTCCTCGCGTCCCGTGGCCACCCGGTTGAGCGCGAAGAATGCCGGCCCAGCCAGCATGGCGGAAAGGGCGAACGCCACTCCGACGCGAGGCTGTCGGCGAATGCTCTGAACAGCTCCGAACCCTGCCGTGAGCAGCGCCGGGATGCCGAGACTTCCGGCGAGCAGAACCCCGAGGGTCGTCTGTCGCTCGAGGGGCAACCAGGGGCGGTCGTGCGCCGAGGGGGATAGTAGACCGCCGTAGTCCTGGCGGCTGAAGTGGACCCACAGACTACCCAGATCGTCGATCCTTCCCCAGCTGTACGCTGTGTCGCGCGCGGCCGCGAAGAAGAGCAACGCCAGGCTCACAACAAAGGGGACGATGCCAGCGAGCCCGACGCGCCACCAGCCGCCTTCACGCCACACTGCGCGCAGTGGCGGCCACGCGAGCAGCAACGCGCCGGGCACGAACAGCACAGCGAGGTGATGGTGGGCTCCGGCCAGACCGAGCGTTGCACTGAGCCACATCAGGCGTCGAGTGCGGAGGGGGGGGGTCGCCGAGGCGACTTCGTGAGCCAGCAGGAGCACCAGCGCGCACAGCAGATCGTTCAGCGGGAACGTCTCGTAGTAGAGAGAGCCGAGGAGAAACGAGCGACTGAACATCAGGAGGGCGGCCGCGAACGCTGCGCTGACGACCCACTCGGTGAGGGACAGGACGAGGTGGAACACCACCACCACACACAGCGCGTGGAAGAGCGCGCTCGTCAGGTGCAGCCGCCAGTCGAGAGAACCGAAGGGCAGGAAGGAGAAAGAGTGTCCCAGGGCCGTGAGCAGGGGGTAGCCCGGTGGGTGAGGGACCCCCCAGAGCGCGGCCGCCGTGGCCAGCTCGGCGGAATCGCCGAAGAGGCACAGCGTGGGGCACAGTTTGCCGACGAAGAGGCACAACGCGAGCACGCCAAGGCCCCAGCCGAGCGCCCTTTCCTGGCCGCTGGCCCCGGCTCTCGAACCGTTGTCGCCCGCCACGGGCCCACCTTACTCGTGCGGGTCGCCTTGGCAATCACCACACTATCGCAGTAGCGGGCTGCGCGGGTATTGACTTTCGAACGCCGCTGCTGCGCGGCTTGCTTCCTGCTCCCGCCCTGCTCCCGCCAGGGCCTTCACTCGCAGGGCTTCGCGTTCCTGGGTGAGGCGCCCTCGGGGGAAGCGCTGTCGGTGCTCCTCCACCAGGCGCAGTGCGGCACCGTAGTCTTCGGATCGGTAGGCGGCTTGGGCGCGCTGCAGCACTCGCAGCTCGGCCGCGTAAGACGCCTGCGCCGAGAGCGCGCGCTGCGTTCGCTCAGCGCTGGGCGCCGTGCCCGGCGGGAGCGCGACGCTAGCTGACGCTGGCGGGGACGGAACTGGCGTGGCACACGGAACTGGCTCCGCCGCGGGTGGCGTCGGTGGGGGAGGGGGCGCTGTTGCTGGCTCGTAGGGCGGGTCGCTACGCAGTGTGGCCGCCGCCACGGCGGCACCAACGGCAAACGCGACAGCGGCGGCAAGGGCGACCGCCAGCCCACGGTGACGCATGGCTGGAGCCCGGGAGGCTGCCTCTACCGCGACGATACCGACCGTCGAGCGGGCGCGCGCCAGCGTTCGCTCGCGGACACTGTCCGGGACCGGTGGGATGACCTTGCCGCGCTCGATCAGCGCCTTCACGAGCTGCTTGGGGCGAGTCCTGCGGCTCTTCATGTGGCGGCTCCTCCCCGCAGTAGGGAGCGAACGGCTGCAGCCAGCTCTCGGCGTCCCTTGCGGAGTCTTGCGTAAGCGCCGAATCGGGTGATATCGAGATGTCGTGCCACTTCGGCCATCGGTACCTCGTCTAGATCGTGCAGGATCACGACCGCTCGCCGCGCGAGGGGGACGCGCTCGAGTGCGGCGAGGAGCAGCTCCCTGGCCTGCCGACTTTGCAGTGAGTCCTCGGGACCTGCCGCGTTAGCGTCGAGGTCGAAGTCGAAATCGGGGGTGAGGACCTCGCGAATGCGTCGCCGTTTCTGGGCGCTGAAGATGCGAAACGCGACACCGAACAGATACGGCCGCAGCGGACGGCTGGTGTCCAGGGTGTTCCACTTTCGATACAGCACGACGAAGACTTCCTGGGCGAGGTCCTCGATTTCGTGTGGAGCCGCCCCGAGCCGACGGAGCGCTGCAAACACGTAGTCCAGCTCGCGAGCGAAGGCGTCGAGGCAGGCGCTGTCGGGCGTCGGTTTTGCCGGAGCGGTGGAGACAAGACGTAGGGGGCCCATGCAGCTGCCTGTTGGTCCTGATACTTACTGTCTTGGGGGCTCGCCCTGTGCAAAGGATTCTAGGGGGGAGGGCGTTTTTCCCCTTCGTGCGAGCGATTCGGATCCTACGGCGCGAAGGTTGCTGGATCATCGAGCAGCGACCAGAGGCGCTCGGCCGGGGCGGCGCCGTCCACTTGGCGGACGAGCCATCCAGGGCCGTCGGTGGTTTCCTCCAGCCTCGGTCCCTCGAGCGCGTCGCTCGCCACCGGCCCCTCCGGGGCCACGCGCACCACTTCGGTAACGAACTCGGGAACGCCCACCGCGATCACTGCGACCTGATCCGCCGCCTCGGGGATGGTCCAGATATCCGGCTGCTTGGCGCTCAGCCAGGCTCCAAATTCGTTGTCGGGTAGCTCGGCGAGGCGCGCGGCGGGGACATCCACGAGTTGGTCATAGAAGGCGCTGACCTGGACGTACCGAAAGCGCGCGGCGACGATTGTGTCGGCCCACGGGTCCATCTCCCCGTTCGGTTCGCCCATGTTGGCGCCGCTCGAGGAGAGCGCACCGAGGGACGCTACGACGACCACTCGCTCCGTGACCGATGGATCGACCAGATAGGCGTCGGCCACGTCGGTGAGTCGTCCCCCCGAGGCGACCACGACGGGGCGATAGGGGCGGGCCAGGCGCCGCGAGGTATCGATGATGAAGCGAGCCCCTTCCGAGCGGTTGGCCCGCGTGTCGTCGATCTCTCCGCTCTCCGGGCGTTCCAGGACCTCTCCGATGGTTGCGATCGGATCGGGGACATTCTTGAGGCCGCTCGCGCGAGCCGCCGCCACCAGCTCCCGGGCTCCCGAGACGTTGGCGTCTAGGTCCGGCCACGGCCCGCTGGTGCCGACAATGATGCCGGCCAAGTCTGGTCCTCCGCTGTGGGCCAGCAGCACTGCGTACTCGGCTTGCCAGTTGTCGACCGCACCGTCGTTGAGCACGATGAGCGGATTGCGCTCGTCGACGGGAAGGAGACCATGTGGACGGCTCGATCCTGCGTCGAGGGTTACGCTGCAACCCGCAGTGAGCCAAGCCACCACCAGCATTGCCGCGCCGCTCCCCCGGGAGTCTGACGTTCGGAGTAGACCAGGCCGGTTCAGCAAATTCGCAGGGGGGGCCATCCGAAGACTTCCTCTCTCCTTGATTGTCGGCTCCGTCCAGTCATTGCTTGTCGGGGTAAGAACTTGGTGTCCGAGCGGGATGGCGGAAGCGGTATTCCAGATCGACGCCCAGCGTTTCGACGAAGCGGGGCGACGTCCAGGCGGGAGTGTCATCGAGCGTGACCGACCAGAGGATCGGCAAGACGAGCGCCTCGGCACTCGGCGAAAGATGGACGTGTCGAGAGAGGCGTAGCGTTGCCGCAGCGCGGAGCCCTGCGGCGAACAACGGGCCGTGCGCCGTCGCGGGCATGTCGATGTCCCGGCCAGTGACCGACACCCTGCCGGCCTTGACGACCCCACACACGCTCCAAGGGGGGCGAGTGCCGCAGCCCGCAAGGCTCGCCAGCACCTGTCGCTGGGAGAAACCGGCTCCATCGGCGCGCCGGACGGTCGCGGGCAGGCTGGCCTCGGCGGCGAGCGATAGGGTTCCCCGCGGCCAGTGGGTCCCCCCCGCGACATGGACGAACGGGAGAGCGCGTGCGGCCAGCCCGAAGCCCACGAGGCTTCCCGCGCCCAGGAACGGGACGGGGCGCGATCGGGTGTGGTGCAGCGGTCGGGGGGCGGGACGGATCGGATTGGGTGGGGCAGGCACGCGCGTCTCTTCCGCTGGTGGTGGGGGGTGCGGAGCGGGAGCGGTTGCCGTCGATTCGGGGGCCGCTGACTCGGTGTCTGCGGCGGGGGACGCACTCTGGACGTCGGTCAGAAGGAGCTGCAGGGCCAGCGTGAAGGCCATCGCCCGGACGAGATCCTCGCAGTCGCCGCGGTGGTCAGGGAATGCGCGATCACCGGCCCAGTTGCCTTGCGGGTCGCGCCACTCCATCCGTCCCGTGAAAGAGGCGCCATTGGATGTGACGCCTACGAGCACGCGCGAAGGGGCGTCGGCGGAAAACACGTCGTAGCCCAGCCGTTCCGTGACAGTCGCTGCGAAGACGTCGGCGTCGGGGCAGGTCGCGGCTGCGGAATACTCCAGGGCGATGGCGACCGGGCTCGGCTCGCCGGCTCCGGCTGCGGGCGTGAGCCAGGCGAGACCCGCCACGGTAGCACCGGCCAGCACGCCGGGATGCCTGCGTCTTGCGAATCGGGACCGTCTCACTTTTCGTTACAACACCTGCTCCTTGGCGACAGTACCAGGTCATGAGGTCCAGGACATTGACGATCGGGATGCGGTGCTTTCCGGCAGGCGCGTTGCTCCTGCTGGCGTGTGGCTCGGGGGGGGACGGCGAACAGGACGGTACTGGAGCCGCAGCCGCAAGCAGCGGGGGCGCCCCGCCCGGCGGAGGAACAGGCGGTCTCGTCACCAGTGGTGGGCTGGCGACGACCGGGGGCGGGGGGCCCGGGGGATCGGGGGGGCAGGGCGCGACGAGCTCGGGTGGCGCGGGCGCGACCGGAAGCGGAGGCCTAGGCGGCTCGGGTGCCACCGGCGGTGCTTTGGGTCTGGGCGGGGAAGCCACCGGGGGTGGCGGCGGTCTGGGGGGTGGGGGAACGGGCGGTACTGGTGCGACGGGGAACCTGGGAGGCTCCTCCGGGGCGGCGACCGGCGGAATGCCAGGGACTGGTGGCGCACCAACGGTGGACTGTCCGACGCCGGCGCTCACCGGTGATCGACACACGACCGACGAGACCGGTGTCACCTTCAGCCTGGACGGTGGTCTTCAGCGCCTGGATGTCTGCCAGGCGGACATCATTCGCGTCCGCTTCACGGAGGAGGCTGCCCTGCCCGACAAGACCTCGCTCTCCGTCAATGCCGAATGGAATACTCCCAGCTTTTGTGTGACCGAGGAGGCGGGGGTGGTCACCATCACTACCCTGCGCATGAAGGCGAAGGTCGACACGAGCTCCGGCATCGTGAGCTACACGGACCTCGACGATGCGGTGGTGCTGCAGGAGGACGGCAAGAGCACTGCTCCGACAACCGTCGAGGGGGTGAACACTCGTCGGATCGAGACCGCGTTCGCTTCGCCCCAAGACGAAGCCCTGTTCGGTCTGGGTCAACACCAGGACAACGTCCTGAATCGCAAGGGTAGAGATCGTCACATCTCCAACCACAATACCGAGATCAATGTCCCGCTGCTGATCTCCAACCGCGGATACGGAGTCTTCTGGGACAACTACTCGACCTCCGACTTCTACGGTGGAGAGAGTGGAAATACCAGGTACCGGTACGTGTCGGAAGCCGGTGAGATGGTGGACTACTACTACTTCTTCGGTCCCAGCATGGATCGGGTCGTAGCCAACTATCGCGCGGCAACTGGGACTGCTCCGCTCTTTCCAAAGTGGGCCTATGGGCTCTTTCATTCGAAGGACAAGTACACGAGTCAGGATGAGCTGTTGAGCGTGATGCGTGGATATCGCGACAACAACATCCCGGTCGACTGCATCGTTCAGGACTGGGACTACTGGACCCCCTACTCCTGGGGCTCTCACTACATGGATGAATCGCGCTATCCCGACCCGGCGGCGCTAGTCGACGCCATGCATGGCGCGAACGTTCACACCATGATCTCCATCTGGCCGGAGTACGAGTACGTGGCCAATCCCCGCGATCCGGGCGACCAGGACAACTACAACGCGCTCGAGGCCATTGGTGCACTGTTCCCCAGCGGCGGGACGCACCATTTCTACGATACATTCGACGCTGAGGCGAGGTCCCTGGTCTATCAGCAGATGTACGATCGACTCCTGGGACCCTACGGCTGGGATGGAATCTGGGCGGACAATACCGAGCCGCAGCCCTACCCAGATCCGATCAACATGCGGACGGTCGATACCGCCCTCGGCAAGGGCGCCCTCTACATCAACGCCTATCCTTTGCAGCACGCCAAGGCGCTCTACGAGGGGTGGCGCTCGGTGGGGCCCGATGGGAAGCGGGTATACGTGTTGACCCGCAGCGCATTCGCCGGGCTTCAGCGCTATGCAGCGACCACGTGGTCGGGCGACGTCGAGTGCGACTTCGAGACGTACGCCAGGCAGATCCCTGCGGGTCTCAACTACGCGGCCGCGGGGATGCCGTACTGGACCACCGACATTGGGGGGTACTGGGGGCATCCGGGGCGCGTCGACTGGACCACCAGTGAGAGCAATGAGATGTTCACTCGCTGGTTCCAGTACGGAGCTTTCTGCCCCATCTTCCGGGTCCACGGCGGCGGTTCGCGTGAGCTATACGGCGACCAGTGGACAGCGACGACCCGGGCCAACCTGCTCGAGTTCGACAATCTGCGCTATCGGTTGATGCCCTACATCTACTCGCTAGCCTGGAAGGTCACCAGCGAGGGGTACACGATGATGCGGCCGCTCGTCTTCGACTACCCGGGCGATAGCCAGGTCTTCGACATCAAGGACCAGTTTCTTTTCGGGCCTGCGTTCCTCGTCAATCCGGTGACGGCGGCTGGCATTACCAGTCGTGACGTCTATCTACCTGCTGGCACCTGGTACGACTTCTGGACGGGGTCGACGACTGCGGGTGGCACGACAGTGCGCGTCGAGGCCCCCTTGAGCCGCATCCCGATCTTCATCAAGGGAGGGTCGATCGTCCCCATGGGACCGTTTATCCAGCACGCCAACGAGAGTGCTGATCCCTTGGAGATCCGGATCTACCGCGGTCAGGATGGTGCCTTCACGCTCTACGAGGACACGGGCGATACGTATCAGTACGAGACTGGGGAATATGCGGAGATCCCGTTCGTCTGGAACGACACGGCGCAGCAGCTCACGATCGGTGGGCGGGAGGGGAGCTTCCCGGGAATGCTCGCCTCGAGAACCTTCAACATCGTGTTGGTCGATGCCAACCACGGCCAGGGTGTCGAGGTTGCAGCAGCGGACACCGTCGTGAGCTACGATGGTACAGAGGTGGTGGTCGACGCCAACTGAGGCGTGCAGTCACTGACGCGGATACCTCGGTGGGCCGTTTCCCTTCTCCACACCCAGTGTGGTTGACTTCACGCCCGGCGAGTGGGGTTCGGTGATTGTGGCTCAATCTGGGGCGCCACCAGGCGTCAGTCCCGGTTCATGGTGCCATGCACCGATCGCCCAGAGCGGCGACCGTCTGCGATCCGACGCGCGACAGTCGTGACGACGGGGAGACGGCGGGATATCCTCTCTTGATTGGGAGGTGTCCATGCCACGGTTCGAGGCGAACGAGATGCGGAAGTACCTGGAGTACCTCGCGACGCAGCCCGACGAGGGGGGCCTCCCCTGGAGCGCCTGGCGGGTTGCCGTGGCGTCCGCGGCCGTAGCCGCGACGTGCCTCACCACTTCCTGCCGCAACCCGAACTCGGACTCCGAGCGGGGTGATGTGCACCTACCTGCAGCGAGTGCGGGACAGGTCGCTCCCGGGGAGCCAACTCCATCGGGTTCTCCAGTGGCCTCTGCCGTTCAGTCGGCGGCCCCGTCAGCTTTGGTGCCCCCCGAGTCTTCTGCCTCGGCGGCGCCAGCAGTGTCCGCTTCGGCAGCGCCGCTGGGAAGTGCTCGGGGGCTCCAAGGTTTTGGTCTGCAGGGTGCGGGAATCAAAGGGGGCTCCGGTACGGTTCCCGGGATTCAGGGCACTATCTCGGGCGGGATCCGCTACGGAATTCCAGTCTGAGATTGGTGAGTCGGCCGACTGGAGTTGGGACGCGCTCCCAATGACTTGGTGAAGGCCTCAGCTGGGCATTTTGCCACATTTGCGATCGACGCAAGCGTTGCTCGCTGTAGAGTGCCGGCCCGTTGTGTTGATTGACTGCTCCCCCCCGTGCATAGGGGCGAAGACCTCGAAAGGGCCCATTGCAGCTGGGCACCATCTCACGTTGGGGAGTCGCACTGGCGATGCTCCCTGCTGGCTGTCGTCCATGACGTCATCAAGCTCTCTCTTCCTGCGATCCACCGGCGGGCGGTGGCTCGCGGGTGTTGGCAGGGGGGCTGGCCTTGGGCTCAAGTGAAACCAAGCCTGGCGAGCGGGCACCAGCAGCCTCGCCTGGTCGCTCGGCGTTCTCACTTCGCCCGGCGATCGCGGGCATGCGCGCCAATCTGGTCCCAGGATTCTTGCTGCAGTGCCTCGCGCTGGCCGTGGTCGTGGGATACTTCTCGACCCCCGAGGTGCGGGCGGTGCTCGATGAGCTAGGAGCCTTCAAGCGTCGGTGGGGATATCTGTACTCGGCCGGAGCGACCGCGCTGTGCGGGGGGCTGGTGCCCTACCTGATGCTGCTCGGGAGGGGACGGGTCCCTCCTCGGCAGCGCTGGCAGCAGCTGGTGTTCTATGTTCTGTTTTGGCTGTGGAAGGGGGTCGAGGTGGACGCGCTCTACCGGGGGCAGGCGCTCGCCTTCGGGGACAACGGGGGCGCCTTCGTGATCGCGGCCAAGACCGGACTCGACCAGTTCGTCTACAACCCGCTCTGGGCTGCCCCGACGCAAGTGCTCTGCTTCCTCTGGAAGGATGCTGGTTTCTCGCTCGCTGGTCTCCGGCAGCGATTGCGGGAGCGATCACTGGCGATGCGCTCGGTTGTCATCCTGCTATCCACGTGGGTCGTGTGGATCCCCGCGGTCGCAGTGATCTACTCGATCCCATCGCCGCTCCAGATCCCGCTGTTCAATCTGGTGCTCTGCTTCTGGTCACTGCTGCTGACGTTCGTCGTCAGTCATCCCGGTGAAGGTCCCGCAACGGAATAGCGGGCAACCGGTCGCGGTGTCGACGGCAGCGCCGACCCATGTGGACCCCTGCCGCGCTCGAAGTGGAGCGCGGCAGACAACCAGTAGATCAGGCCGTTGGGGTACTCACCGACGCTCCTCGTAGCGAGCCGCGATGATGCTGTTCTGGAGCGCGTCGACTGTCGCTCGCAGAGCCGCGCCATTGGCCATGACGCCCTCGTAGAAGCGGCCGCCATCGCCGTCGCTGTTGTCGCCACCAATGCCCAGAATGACCGAGCCCTGTTTCTGCATCGGAACGTACCCGGGCTGCTCTGGGCGGATGCCGTCGTACATTTCCTTGAGTGACCCCTGCGTGGCATCCCCGCCGTAGATGGCGAAACGCCCCCTGCCGTTGTTCTTGTCGGCGGTGTCGCCCACCACGACTGCCGTGACGAAGTCGTGTAGCAACGGGGTGTTGGTGGAGATGTTGTCCCATTGCCCGTTCTCCCAGCCCGGGTAGAGGCCGTTCTCGAGGTCAGCCATCACCCAGGGCCCCTCTCCGGTGCCCGAGCCCCAGATGACTCCCATCCCGAAGTAGACGGCCTCCATGGTTCCGTTGCCGTCATCGTTGGCGCTCGTCTCGGCGTTGCCGTAGTCGAAACAGCAGCCGTCGGCCAGGTCGTGCTGGCTGGTGACCATGTACACGGTCTGGGGCTCGTCACCGACGGCCGTCCCGACCCCGAACTGTTTGCGGTAGCCCATGCCGGGTCTGAAGAGCATGCCATACGCTGGGTGGCCGTTGACGGTCACAGGCAGGTCGTCTGCGGAGACGGGGTTGCCGGGGGAGGGCTTCGCACCGCCAGGAACAGCGGGTTCGAGATCGTTCCCCATGGGCGACTGATCGTACACGATCGTGATCGTGCAGCGACCGGAGGAGCAGAAGGCGTCGTGTGCGGCCGCGTCCGCGTAGCCGTCGACCGTACCGATATCCAGCCTTTCCCCCCTGCAGGATCCAGGTCCGGGGTCGGCGATGCCACTGCACAGCTGGTAGAGCGGGCCGTCGTAGCCGCTTGCCAACTGGCGCACCGTGCTGTGCGCGGCGACGCACGGGTGACCGGCGGCTTCGAGGACATCGCAGGGGAGAGCGGCATCCGCGCCACTACCAATGTGTCCGGAACCACCGCTGGCGCTGGCCGCACCACCCGTTGTGTTGTCACTTCCCGCGCCACCCGTGGAATCCATCGCCACCAGATCCGCCGAGCAACCGAACAGTCCGGTGGCTACCACTGCACCCAATCCAAACGCACACCAATGTCCTGCCCGCCGTGCCATGGGGCCCTCCTCATCTCCAATTACCTGGTTCTACTTCACTTGGGAGTCGCCCTCACGAAGGCCCGCGCGCGGTCAACGAGCGGGTTCCCGGGGTGACTTGCCACGAACTCTTGTGCCAGCTGACTGGCCTTCTCGGTCTCTCCAGACTGAGTCAACGCCTCGATACGGAGCAGCTGTGCTTCGGCTCGAAGTCGCGTGCTTCCGGCGAGTCGATACCGATCCAGGTGGCGGAGCGCCTGCTCCGGATCCTTCGCGTCCAGCGCCGCCTGCACTCGCTCGAGTGACTCTACCTCCTCGGTTAGCGTGGGGGGCGGTCGACTCGGATGTCTTGGTACCGAACGAGGTGGTGCGCTCGGGACGATCCGGGGGACCGGCGTGGAGGGTGCCGCCAGAGTCGGAGTCGGTGGTGACGGTGACGGTCGTGCGCTCGGGAGTGGCGGGATGGGCTCCGCGACGATCCCGCTCGACGGCGACTCCGGGGCGCGCTGCAGCCACCACAGTGCTCCGACGGACGCGGCAGCGAGCAGCATCGGGGCTACCATGACGAGCTGGCGGTTCCGTGCCGCCCGGCGTCGCGAGAGCGCTTGCATCTCGCCGAGCGCGCGCTCTTTCACCGCCGCCTCCGGGCACTCCCGCCGCGCTGCCGCCAGGAGCGATTCCGCTGTCAACGGTCGCTGCGTCTTCACGGGTCCCCCCTAAATGGGTTGCGATCCGTGGCCGCGGTGACGAGTTCCTGGAACTCGGCCCGGGCACGCCGTAGACGAGATGCTGCAGTGCCGATAGGGATTCGTTCCAGCGCCGCCGCTTCCTTCACCTCCAGCTGCTCGATCTCGACGAGTGCCAGGAGGCGGGCCAGCTCGGGCGGCATCTTTGCGAGGAGCTCGTCGAGGAGCGACCAGGCGCGGGCGAGTTCGGCCTGGTCATGCGGGGTCTGGTGGGACACGATGGGGGCTTCTTCGAGGGGGGCCTCGTCCGGGCGCCTTCGGTGGGCTCGGTGCGCGTTCGCCGCCACCCGCAGGGCGGTGCCGTAGAGGTAGTTGCGCTCCGCTCCGGCACGGATCCGATCGAGCTTGCGGGTGGCCGTCATGAAGACCTGCTGTGCGGCATCGTCAGCGTCGGCGGGACTGAGCCCCTGACGACGCAGCAGTCGCCAGATGAAATCGAAATGGTCACTGACCAGCGCGGTAATCCGCGCGTTGTCAGTGCTCGGCGCCCCCACCTCGGCCTCCGCGGGAAGCTCGATGGCTAGGCTCGTGCGCTGCACGCCTGGGTAATGTCCGGGATCGCTCGTCGCGATCACGCATCGCGAAGATCCATCACGGGAGTCGTCCCGAGACGCCGACGGAGGCTGCCAGCCCCGCGGAGTCCACTCGATGCAGGCGCGCTCGAGGGTGCTCCGCGATGACGCTATATGTGACGAAGGGCACGAAGAACCCTAGCGATCCCTCCAGAGCGAAGGGCCGGTCCAATGGCCATCGGAGGTGCTCCTCGACGCTTCCCGCCGCCCAGAGACCGCCGGCTCGCCTCCCGTCCTCGCCGCTGCCTCGGGTCCGCAGCGAGCCAAGTTCGACGCCGCTGCACCAATCGATGCGCACCGCGCGCTCGAAGGCAATGGGGCAGACGGCCAGGCGTCCCGCTCCGAGGGAGAGCGTGACGCTCCCGCGGGTGGTGTCTTGGGCCCCGCGGACCAGCACCGCTTCCAGTCGCCAGGGTAGGCGCAGCTCGTCGAAATCGAAGGCGATGGTGCCTCCCCAGGCGCCGCCCGGTGCGATAGCAGAGCGGCCAGTCGCGGAGAGCCCGAGACGGGGTGCTCTGGGCTGCGCTGGCGGGGGTGGGTTCGCGACCGGCGGTGGTGGGAGGGGGGGCGCCGCCGCGCTGGACTCGCTGGGGCTCGTTTCTCTGGGGGCCGTGGCGGGAGCAGGGGGTTGGTCCGGTTGCGGGGTGGGGGGGGCGGGCTCGGTGGGCGTTGCCGGTTCCTCGGTACTGCGCTGGTTTACCAGCCCCAGGGTGAAAGCGATGGCTCCTGCGACCTCGTCGCAGGTCTCCCCTGCCACTTCGCGGATGGCAACGATTCCGTCCCCGGTCTGCCGTTCGAGCCGCCCGACTGCTCCTTCTTCTTCCTCACCCAGCGTGACGACGAAATCGACGCGGTCACCGGCGGTCGCGATCTTGGCGGCGCGCCCGCGCGCTTCCACCCGCGCTCGGAAAGCGGCTCCGCTGGGACACCCGCTGCTGCTGCGGTACCAGATGGTGGTCGGCTCTTCTGCCAGCGCCGGCCGCGCGCCGCCGAGCATCATCGCCGCGACGAGGAACACGCTCCGGCGAGGTCCTCCAGCGCCTGTTGCTCGGATTGCCACCTCACTCCCAGTGGCAGAACCCGGGCTGGATTGTCAAGCTCGTTGCCGGTGTCCCGGATCCGCTGCCCTACGGGATCGAAGAAATAGGACTTACGTGTCTGGAGAAATAATTAGACCATGACTCTGGTCTTCCTGTCGCTTCTGTCGCGTGGACACGATCGTGCCGGAACGCGACACGGACCAGCCCGAGTGGTTGGAAGAGCGACATCGAGCTGGTGGTCGTTTCGGCGATCGCACGTGGCACCAGAGTGGTTCCGGAGCCAGCGATGTTCGTCAGGTTCCGGTGAAGGGAATACAGTGAGCATCGCTCGCGATGACTATCGACGCGGACCCGTGCTCAGCTGGGGCGAGCGACTTCTCCAAACCCCACGGATGACTGGTAGTGACGAGAGCCCGGAACGATTCTCCGGGTTCCCGTCGTTCCGTGCCACGGGGCCTCGGACCTCGGTGTCCCGTGGCTGGCGCTGCGGGGAGGGGAGAATCGGTTCCTGACGAAATGTGGACCGGATCTGTTGCATCGGGTCGGCAGCTGCGGTTTGACCGTCTGGGGTGGACGTGTAACAGCGCACCGCACCTCGAGGAAGGGAGCCCATGCCGATCGTTCGCTATGATGACGCCATCACCCGGTTCATGGGAGGCTTGGGGACGGGAGTCCTCTTCTTGCTGACCAGCGTCGCGTGCGGTGCCAGTGGCGGAGAGCCAGGCAGCGAGTCTCCGGCAGTGGGTGGCCAGTCCAGTGGGGGAACCGGAGCGACCGGGGGGGTTGGCGCTGCCGCGAGCTCCACGGGGGGAGCGCCGGAAACGACCGGTGGCTCGGGCAACAACCTGGCGACCGGCGGAGTGGCGACCACGGGTGGGGTTTTCACGACGGGCGGCGTCGGTGCGGGACTCGGGGGGGGAGGAACCGGGAGCGGTGGCGAGGCGGCTGGTGGCGTCGCCACGGGTGGCGTCGGCGCCGCCGGGGCGGCCACCGGGGGCGTTGGCCCAGGAGGGACCGCGACGGGTGGTGGCGGAGCGATCGGAACTGGCGGTGCTCCCGCCGCTGGCGGCGGTGGTGCCGGCGCTTCTGGGGGCACGGGTGGCGTCTCCGATGCTGTCACACGCTCGGCTTCCTCGTACACCTTCCGGCACTTTCCCATCGAGACGGATGGCAACGACGTCTGGAATGGTCCCTCGAGTCCCAGCGATACTCCCACCAGCACCACGTTCGAGACGGTTGTGCTCGAGAACGGCTACCTGCGCGTCACCCTGCTGCCGAGCTACGGAGGGCGCGTCCTGAGCATCGTGCACAAGCCCACGGACCGTGAACTTCTCTACCAGAATCCCCTCGGCACGCCGTACCTCATGCAGGAGGACATCTTCTACTACAACTACCTGATGATCCTCGGAGGGATATTTCCCAGTTTCCCCGAACCTGAGCACGGTAGATACTGGAACCAGCCCTACGATTTCGAGGTGATCAGCGAGAGCTCGGATGCGATCACCGTCCGAATGTCACGACTGGATGACCGGGACGTGGTCGCCGGGGTGCCCAGCAGCTACGACGTCGGGCGTACTGATATCCGTGTCGATCTCGAGGTGACGCTGCGTGCCGGCAGCACGAGCCTCGAGCTGGGGACGCAACTCACCAACACCCGAACCAGTTCCGTCCCGGCATTCGAGTACTGGACGGTGACCACGCTGGCGCCCGGCTCCACCTCGGGACAGACCGCCATTCCGCTGAATACGAGGATCATCGCCGAGATGGACCAGGTTCATCTGCTCGAGAGTTCCTGGAGCTGGTTCGGTACGGCCGAGGACCGGGTGAATGGGGAGATCTTCACTTGGGATCGCCTTTCCCATTTCGCCAATTGGGTTGACCAGGGAACGGCCTTCGCCAACCCCGAGTATCGCGCGAGCTGGTCGGGCCTCATCAACAACGACAGAGGGATGGGAGTACTACGCGTGTCGGAGAGCGGGGAAACCCGTGGCTTGAAGCTGTGGACCTTCGGGCGGGACAGTCTGAACATCGACATCAATGACAGTACTCAGTGGCTGCGCCCCACGATCGAGATGTGGCACGGGGTCACCCCGGAGTTCTGGGACCGGGGATCGATGGCTGCGGGCGAGGTGCGGCAGTGGACTGACCACTACTTCCCGACGCTGGGACTCGAGGAGATCACGGCCGCGAACCAGTTCGGTGCCATGTCGCTGTCGCACTCCGCACTGGGCGCGGAGGAGGAGCTCATCGTCTCTGCCACGTTGACGCTCCCGGAGCAGCCAGTCACGGCCATCCTGCGTCTCGACGGCAGTGTCGTCGCTGAGCAGGCGGTTGTGGCCGCGGCGACGGAGGCGATGACTGTGACCGCCACCGTGCCGACGGAAGACCTTGCGTCGGGGTCGATCTTCGCCGCCGAGTTCTTGCAAGGGGGTACGAGCCTGCTGTCGGGTCAAGTCGTGCTGCCCTAGCTAGTAGGGCCATTGGAGAGGAAGCGAGTGTTCCCCTACAGGTATGGCTCGACGGCGCGGTACCACTCGGCACCAATGAGTTCGTAGCCGACCAGGTTGGGGTGCCATTGATCCTCGAGCAGCGACGCCTTGTCGGGATAGAACGGGGTGTACATGTCCACCAGCGCGATGTGGCGACCGGCATCAGCCTGCTGTTGGACCACCGCGGGAATGGCTGCGTTGTAGGTTGCGATGCGAGCGCTGAGCTGGGGGTCGTCGCCGCGGGCGGCGTCGTCGCGTCCAGGAATAGGTTGTGCCACGACGATGAGCACGTCGGGGAGCTGGACATAGATACTGTCGATGAGGGCCGCGAGCCGAGCTGGCGCGGCGCCCATTTCGTGGTCATCGATGGCATCATTGGTGCCAATCATGAGGAGCACGATGTGTGGCGTGTGAGTCGCCATCGTCGTGTCGACGAGGGTGGAAATTCCGCTACGGCCGCTGTAGGGATCGATCGCCCACCCACTATGACCCTCATGATTGCGTGGGAACGGAACGCCATCGACGGTGTCGGGACCGTTCCATCCCGAGCCCACGAAGGTGATGTTCCTTCCGTCTTGGTTCGCGCGGCGGAAAAGCTCCACCCGATACCCGCCTGGGGTGTCCTGATTGAAGCCGTCGGTGATGGAGTCACCGAACGGCATGAGCTTGCAGACTGACCCATCGTCAGGGCACGCTCGGTAGGTGCTGCCAGAGCCCCCAGTCCCCGCGGCGCCACCTGTGCTCGTGTGTCCACCAGTGTTCGCTTCGCCCCCAGTGCCCGCGGTGCCACCGGTGCCCGCGGTGCCGCCGGTCGGGGATGTGCCGCCGGTCGGGGATGCCCCGCCGGTCGGGGATGTCCCGCCCGTGCCGCCGGTGGGGGAGGATCCAGCAGTTGCGGTCGCGCCTCCCGTGGTGGGCAGCCCACCGGTGCCTGGGTGTCCGCCAGTCAAGTCGCCTCCACTCGAGCCGAGCCCTCCAGTCGTGGGTACGCCTCCCGTGCTGGACAGTCCCCCGGCTCCACCCCCAGAGCCGCCGGTGGATGCGGTCCCGCCGGAACCCGGCGCACCGGTGCCACCGGTGTTCTCTCCCTCGCTGCCTCCCGAGGCGGTCGGCTTGCTGGCGGATCCCACGTCATCTGCTCCGCAGCTGGCCAAGGCAAGCAACAGAGTGGCTACCCAACCGTGTCGCGATCTGGAGATCATTTCTTTCCAAGCCTTCGTTGCGGTGCTCGTAGGTGCGGCTCCGCCTGATGGGGTCACTCTACGGCCGGCACAGGATTGTCGACAGCCACGCCCGCGACAAGAAGGAAAGGCAACGTCGTCCACCAGCCGGAGGGGCGGAGCCGCCTAGCGGTGGGCGGGGAGCAGCCGCTACTTCTGACGAGCGGCGGAATCCGGCAGGCCCGATTCCGCCGTGCGGCCCATCGGTATCGTCGCACCCGGTTCACCCTTTCCGACGGCGGCTGCCTTGCGTGCCGCTACCACCGGGGGGGCTGAGTGCCGACGGCGCATCCGAAGGTAGGCTTCGCGAAGAGCGGCTTGCGTCACTGGTTTGGGCAAGACGGGACATGTCACGCTGGTGACGAAATCACGTGCTCGGTCAGTGAACGCTCCCCCCGTCATGAACGCCAGGCGGGGGAGTACTTGCGCGGTCTGTTGCGCAAGCAGGTCGTGCAATCTGGGGCCGTCCAGGTCTGGCATCATCAGGTCGCAGAGGATGAGGTCGAAGCTGGTGTCCCGGGCGAGGATCTGCAGCGCCTCTTGTCCTCCGTGGGCTGTGGTCACGTCGTTCCTCAATCCCAGTTCGCGGCGCAGGGCGCGGAGCAGTCGAGCGTCATCGTCGATGATGAGCACCCGGAGTCCCGAGAGTTCAGCGTCCCCGGGACGGCTGGTCGAGCGCGGCGGTGACACGGTCGTGCGCGCTTCGATGGGGAACGAGAGAGTCACGGTCGTTCCCTCTTGCTCGTGGCTTGACAGCTCCAGGTCGCCACCGTGCTCGGCCGCGATCTGTGCCACCAGCGCGAGGCCCAGACCCGTTCCCTGGCCGGGAGCGCGGGTCGTGAAGAATGGCTCCTGCACCCGCGCAACGAGCTCCTTGGGGATCCCGCAGCCGGTATCGGACACGGTGACCTCGATGCGCCCGTCGTTGGCCTGGCTGGTGACGCTGATGTGATTCTCTGGTGAGTTGCCCTCGGGAATGGCGAGGGCGGCGTTCGACAGCAGATTGACGAATGCCTGCACCAGCCGCTTCTGATCCCCCGTCGTCAACGGGAGGTTTCCGAGCTGCATCTCGAGCTGTGCGCGATGTCGGATCTCGTTCTCGACAGTCCGACAGGCGATCCGTATCGCCTCGTTGACGTCGGCCGCCGTCGCGGCGGCCTGGGGAGGGCAGGCAAACGGGGTGATGTTTCGGGCAATGGTGATGATGCGTCCGGCTCCTTCCAGGCTGTCATCGAGCACCTGGGCCGCTTCAGCCGCCGCGTCGAGCGCTGCGGCAAGCTGCGGACTGGGAGGCGCGCCGGCGATGGCGATGCGGATTCTTTCCAGCGCATGCTGTGCAGCGTGTACGTTGCTGAGGACATACGAGGCCGGGTTGTTGATGTCGTGGGCGACACTTGCTGCCAGCACGCCGAGGGTGGCGAGGCGCTCCTGCATGAGCGCCAGCTTGCGCGATTCCTCGAGTCGCTGGACCATGCTTGCCAGTTCCTGCTTCTGATGCTCGAGCTCCTGGATTGTTTGCTCCAGCTGCAACGTTCGCTCGGCGACGCGTTGCTCGAGTGCCTCGTTGGCACGGCGGAGTTCTCGTGACAAACCGACGTTCCGGCGGACGGCGCGGACGTGAGCGAGCGCTTGCCGGACGGTGGGGCGCAGGAGCCGAACGCCGTTGCCCTTCTTGAGCACGTACCCGAAGGCGCGTGAGTGGATGGCCTGAAGGACCGACTCCAGTCGATCGTCCACGCTGACGTACACCACGGGCAACTCGACCTGCCCCGACCGCAAGCGCTCCAGCATCACGAACCCATCCATGTCTGGCATGTGCAGGTCGCAGACAATGACGTCCGGGTGCAACTGAGCTACCATTTCCAGGGCGCTGGCTGCGCTGGTCGCTCGCAGGAGTTCGTGACCATCCTGCTCCAGAAGCTGGCAAAGGATTTCGAGAGAGATAGCGGAGTCGTCGACGGCGAGTACCCGCCCTGGCTCCTCGTCCTCGGGCAGAGGTGGGACACTGAGGCCATCGTTGGCCGCGATGCTCTCTCCAGAGCCCCCCGGTGCTGCGGCGCGTTGCAAATTCGAATCCGAGTGTTGTCCTATCCAATCATGATACGGCAGCCGCGCGAGCGAGTAAAGGTGAGGCTCCAAGCCTGGGTCGCACCCGCTAGCAGAGGATCAGGCTGACTTGGCGACGACACCTACACCCATACTCGATATGGGTGTAGGTCGGCGGGTCTGAGAACGCTTCCACCGGTCATCGGAGAATGTGCTGTGGGGTCTGGCTGCGCGGGGTGCTGGGTGTTCGCCCCAGTACAGCAGTTCGCAAGTTCCCGACACTGGGGTGGAGGGCCGGCGGAAACCCGGAGACGCACCCGTCCGAACTGGGCACCCGATCACATTGGGTACGACAACCCGGAACGAACTCCCGGGTTGTCGTACTGGCCAATCCTGGAGGGGTCGGAGACGCGGCCAGGATCGCCCAATGCGGTGCCGCCCCCGTTGGACAAGCTTGGCGCGAGCCGCATCATGAGGCCTCTCAGAAGCGTCAACCCTTGCGTCATTGAAGCGCTCTTCGGTTGCGTCGATCCTGGCCGCTCCGCCCCCACCCCAGAGATGGGGGCTTCGCTCGGAGGGCCAGTCTGCGCCCGGTGCTGTCGAGGATGGGAGTCGGCGGAGTCATCCGCCGACTCGTGGTCCTTGGTCGCTGCGGCTCAATCCGAGTGAAGAGTGCTGTATTTGGCGGATGGCGGGGGGGCGACGGAGCCGTCCAGCGTTGCGAGAGGGAACGGCGCGAGTACGAACGACCCGGAGAAAGGCACTGACTTCTTCCCTGGAGAGCTCTCGTCTGACGTGAGAAACTGAAGCTCATGTACGCCCTGCTGGTCGAGGACAGCATCATTTTCGCCGAAGCGCTCTACGGATTGCTCCGCGAGGCTGGCAATCGCGAAGTCGAGCTGCGTCACGTTCAGCGGTTGGCGGAGGTGACCTCGGCGGTCGAACCCATTCCGGACGTTGTCCTGCTCGACCTCTTTCTGCCCGATGCCGAGGGCATCGATTCCGTCCGCGGGGTTCAGCACCGGCTGCCGGGTGTGCCGATCGTCGTGCTGACGGCAGACTCCGACGAGGAACGGGCGCTCCAGATGGTTCGAGGTGGGGCGCAAGACTATCTCGTCAAGGGCCATTTCAACGTTGATACTCTGGTTCGCGCCATGCGCTACGCGATCGAGCGGGTGCATGGCGATCAGTTGAAGCGTCAACTCCTGCAAGCTGACCGGCTTGCCGCGGTGGGCCGCCTGGCGGCCGGTGTCGCCCACGAGATCAGCAACCCTGCGACCTTTGTCCAGGCCAACCGCGCACTGCTGGACGAACGGCTGCGCGACGCGAGGGACGCGCTCGCGGACGCGCGCGCGGCCGCTGGCATCTCTCCGTACGACACACTGGGATTGGCGCTACAGCAAGCCTGGACCGCGCTCGAAGAGGTGCAGCAGATCACCGAACGGAACGCGAACGGGATCGAGCGTATCTGCTCCATCGTGCAGGACCTGCGCGGGTATGCTCGTCTGGAACCCGGCAAAGTCGTCCGCATCCGACCCAACGACGTTGTCAACGAGGTCTGCAGCCTCGTCTCCAACCTGGTTCGTCACAAAGCACGACTGATCAAGGATCTGGGCGACGTGCCCCCGGTAGCGTTACCGCGGGGACGCCTCGACCAGATCCTGACGAACTTGATGGTCAACGCTGTCCAGGCCATCCCGGATTCTCCCCCGCAGAACAACACCGTGACCGTTGCTACCCGCGTTGAGGGAGACGCGGTCGTTCTGTCCGTTGAAGATACGGGGCCCGGGTTGACACCGCAGGAACAGAAGAAGGTGTTCGAGCCCTTCTTCACCACCAAGCCTCGCGGAATCGGCACCGGGCTGGGTCTGCCGATCTGCCTGGAAATCGCCCGTGCTCACGGTGGCGATATCCGTTGCACCAGTAGCAAGAGCGTGGGTACGCGCTTCGACGTCTATTTCCCTGGCGTCTTCAATCCCGAGGCCTACACCAGCGTCCCGCCGCCGACGCCGTCCCCGGCGCTCCAGACCCGTCCGCGGGTGTTGCTGATCGATGACGAGCCCCACATCCGTGACGTCTACTCCGAGTTGCTGGAGAAGGATTTCGCGATGACCACCGCCGATGATGGCCGCCAAGCGCTCGCCCTGCTGAAGAACGATGCGAGCTTCGATGTCATTGTCTGCGACGTCATGATGCCGGACATGGATGCGGCGCAGTTGCTGGAGGCGGTCTTGGAGTTCTCTCCTCAGCTGTCCGAGCGCTTCATTCTTTACACCGGAGGGGCGGTCAGCGAGCGCGCGCGGCGCCTCGTCGACGGGGGAAACATTCCGGTGCTCTACAAGCCGCTGCTCACGGACGACCTGAAGCGGGCGATTCTCAAACGGGTGGCGGACGTTCCCGTGTAGCAACGCCGGGCCGGCTTGCGGCTCGTGGCGTGGGCGGCCGCGGCACGCCGTGGCTACACCTCACGGAGGCTTTCACTTCGACGTTCGGCCGCCCACACGATAGTGGCCGCGTCGATGCTGTGCGCGGTGTCTGATCGGCATGCCTTGACTCTGGAGAAAGCCGATCGCGCCTGCACGATTTCCCCCCGCTGGGCCAGTACCTCGCCGAGGAGAAACCAGCATTCCATCTGGTCTGGATTGCCGTTCAGGAGATCGGTCAGAAGCGCTTCGGCGGCCTCCAAATCGCCGGCGCCGAGCAGGCGCGCCGCTTCGTCGACCGGGGAGATCTCGCGCGCCGGAGGTGGCAACGACGAGCGGGATACGGCGGGGGTGCGTCTCGACAACGGTGAGTCATCGCCTCGCAGGCGAAGCCATCCGACCGTGGACCCTTGCATCAGCATGTCGGGCAGTGGAAGTACCGTGTCGGCGGGAGAAATGACCACGGCCCCTCCGGGGCGCAGGAAGCTGGCGAGTCGTTCGAGGATGACTGGCGTTGCCTGCCGATCGAAGTAGATGAGGACGTTGCGACAGAAGATGAGATCGAAGCGTGGACGGCGGCAGGTGGGATCAGGGCCGACGATGGAACGTACCTCGAACTCCACCATGCGTTTCAGCGTCTCGGGGACGATCCAAGGATTGGCCGGGCCCTTGCGCCCGGCGCGCCGCCTGTAGCGCCCCTCTCTTGCCTGACGCACTGCCGCTGGGCTGATGTCCGTGCCCAGCACACTCAGCGGGACGCCGACTTCGTCCGCGCACGCGGCGATGCTGTACGCCTCCTCACCGGTGGCGCATCCCGCCGACCATACCTGCAGCGGGCGCTGTACTCTCCCATGCAAGATGGGGAGGACCTTGCGCAGGTAGTCGAACTGTTCCGGGTGTCGAAACAGACCGGTGTGGGAAACGGTGACTTCGTCGACCAGGCGGTCCAGAAGGTCGGGCTCCTGATCTGTCGCGAGCCGAGTCAGGAGCGCGTTCGCGCTGATCCCGAGCGCGGTAGATCGCTCTCGAAGCAGCTCGAAGACCGCCTGCGACGGGCGAATCGGCAGGTAGCCGATCCGCTCGAAGAGGAGGTTTCCTAGCCGTCGCCGGCACCGTTCATCGAGCACCGCCCAGCACCCTCCGGATGGTTCTTCCCAGCTCGGTTGCGCGCACGCGACGGACTCTTGGTGAAGCATCGAGTGCTGCTCGCGGCATCGAAGACGCCCGGCAGTCTTCTGGATCCATCGCGTAGCAATGTGCACCCTTTGCTGCCAGCTCACCCATCGCTCGAGCTCCGTCGCTGCCGAGTCCCGACAACATGATGGCAACGACGTTCTGGGCGATTGGTAGCGCCGAGCGAAACAGCACTTCGGCGGAGGGGCGGTGCCCATTTTCCGCTGGGGTATCCGAGACTCGCAACCTTCGGCCGCGGTCGATCTCGAGATGGCGCCCAATGCGGGCGACCTGAACCCCCTGCAGGAGGGGGCCGGTGTCGGCGGTGCGGGCCAGCGTTCCCGACAGGCGCAGGGTGTGGGCCAGTGCGTCCTCCTTCCCTTCGGGGAAGTGCTGCACGACCAAGATTGGGACGGGGATATCGCGGATTTCTCGAAGCAGCTCGATCAGCGGACCGATTGCCCCAGTAGAGCCAGCTACGAGTACCGTCCACTGCGTCGGGCTGACCGACTTCCCTCGTCCCAAGCGCAGGATCGTGTCACGCAGTCTTTGCCCTCCCCCCGTGCTAGCCACGTCCGACTTGGTGAAGAAGGACTGGGCCCCTTGCGCGATGAACTCGCGAGCGACCGGCGAGTCCGCGCCCTCGGAGCTGACCACGATGACGCCAAAGCGGGGCGTGAGGTGCCGGAGTGCGCTCAGGCCGGTCATCTCCGGCATCAGCGCATCCAGGAGCACGACGTCCGCTTCGCAGTGATCGGCGAGGCGCAGCAGTTCCTGGCCGTTCGCCGCGCGTCCGACCACCCGGATTCGCGAATCTTCTTGCAGCACCATTTCGAGGCGCATCGCGACGATGTCCGAGTCATCGGCGATGAGCACTCGCACTACGTGGTCTTCTTCGCGATGCATTTTTGGATGAGCTCGCAGAGTTCCTTTTCCACGAACTTCTGTTTCGAGAGTATACCCTGCACGCCGAGCTGGGCGAGACGGGTCTTGTTCTCGCTGTGTGCCGCAGTGCTCAGCACGATGATCGGTACCTGCGACAGGGCGGGCGACCGCCGAAACTCGGCGATCATCTGGACGCCGTTCATGTGGGGCATCTCGATGTCCGTGAGCACGATGTCCGGTGGGTCCGCCTGCGCCTTGTGCAGGCCCTGGCGCCCGTCCGTGGCCTCCTCGACGGACAAGCCAATGGACCGCAATACCCCGCAGAGCAGCTCGCGGGCGACCGGTGCGTCCTCCACGACCAGCGCCCGCGGCTGGCGTCGTTCGACCTGCACTGAAGCCACCGTCTGCGCCGGACTGCGCGCGAAGCTGAACATCGCGTCCTCGGAGAGGAGGAGCAAGACTCCCCCGTCGGGAGTTGGCGCCACCCCGCGGACGAGTGGAGACCGGAAGGGCATCTCCTCGGCGGTCTGCAGGTTCAGGGAACGCGGATTGTCGTAGGACTCGACGCTGACCGCAAAGAGTCCCGCCGGGTGATAGAGCACGACGGCCGCCTCTCCGATCCGCGGCTCTCCCCCCTCCCCCAGGACGGCGCCCAGCGAGCGAACGCGAACTAGCTCCGATGACGTGTCGGCGCGGATGCGAATCCACGTTCCGTCGTCCGTGTGCTCTAGTGATTCGATGCGGACGACCGAGTGCACACTGCGGCTGGCCACGGCGCACCGGTGACGTCCACTTCGGATCGGCACTGCGATCTCTCCACGCAATGTCGACGGGAGCACCAGGGCGATCGTCGTTCCGGTGGGACCGGTGCGCTCCACTCGCACCTGGCCCCCTGCTGAACCCACCTCCCGGGAGACGACATCGAGACCGACGCCGCGACCCGAAATGGTAGTGACTTCGCGTGCTGTAGTGACGCCATGCTCGAAGAGGCGCTCGAGCAGTTCCTCCTGCGTCATCCGGGCCGCCTTCGCGCCGAGTTTCTCGCGCAGTCGATCGAAGTTCACGCCGGCGCCGTCGTCGGAGACTTCGACTCGGACCGAACTCTCGGTTTGGCTCAACGAGACACTCACTCGCCCCCGCGTGGGCTTGCCCCGAGCGATGCGTTCGGCGGCCGGCTCGATCCCGTGGTCGACGGCGTTGCGCACCAGGTGAATGAGGCTCGGCTCGAGGCGAAGCTCGACCGCGGCGTCCAGGACCCCCTCGCCCCGCACCTTGAACTCGACATCCTTGTCGAGGGTCCGGGCTGTGCTTCGACCCACTCTCAGTACCTGGTTGAGCAGACGCTCGGTACTCACGACCGACGCTCGCTCGACCTGAGCTTCGAGGTCCTCGAGTGCCGTGCCCATCGAGAACTCATTGGCGGACCAGTCGGCGCGGATCGTGCCGAGCTTGCGGTCGATCTCGGCGCCGTAGCCCAGCGTCTTTGTCACGCGCTCGGCGAGCTGCTCCGCGGTAAGACTCGGATCGATTTCGGCCAGCAGCGCGCGGAGCATCCGCTGGGTCTCGCGGAGGTTCTTGTGGAAAAACTCCTGTTCGCTGAAGAGCCGTCGGAGCTCGTGCATGACGGGTCGAACATCGTCGACGCGTAGTACTCTGGCTTCCGTGAAATCTCGACCGCGACTCTCCGGAGGCTGGCTCTCGGGGATCAGGGCCGGTGGCGGCGGAATCGATTTCACGGGCGCCGAGGTGACAGGGTGCCCGGCGACAGCGGCTTGGACCCGCTGGAGCTCATCAGCGGCCGCCCGCAGGTTCTGTTTCACGCTCCCGAAGTCGGCTTCTTCCTCGGAGCCGCCGACCTGTGTGGCCATGCCGATCGCCTCGAGCGCGCTCAGCACGCTGTCCCCGGTCAGCTCGGTGTGATCGCCCGAATTGCGAACCGCGTCGACGACCCTCTCGGTGAGCTCGGCGAGCTCACCGCAGACAGCGAGCTCGAGCATGTGCGCTTCACCCTTCAGGGTGTGAAGCAGGCGACGCAGCGTCGGCAGGCTGGCCTGCTTCCCTTGCTCGTAGCTGAGCCACAGCTCCGTACCCTCGGCAATCCGGTCGGGAATGCCGCGGCAGAAGATTCGGATCAGGTCATCCCGGTTCATCGGAGACGTCAGCTCCGTCTCGGTCACGGACGCGGAAGTTGCTCGCCGTTGTCTTCAGCTCGTGGGAGAGCTGGAGCAAGCCTTCAGCGTTCTTCGTCGTCTCCTCGCTGCTGCTCAGCGACTCGTTGACCCCCGACACGATATCGACGATGGCCGTCTTGACCTGGGAGGTTCCCTCGCGTTGCTTGCCGACCGCCTGCGAAATCTTTGCAGCGGCCGCGGCGGTCTCCCGGGCTAGCTTGATCCCTTCTTCAGTGGCCAGCACCGACGCATGAGACGCGCCGTGCATGTCGCTGACCAGCTTGCGGATGTCGCGCACCGAGTCCATCACGTGCTCGGACAGCCGGCGCATCTCCGCGGCCACCAGCGAGAAGCCGCGGCCGACCTCGCCTGCCCGAGTGCCCTCGAGGCCGGCGTTCAGGGCCAGGAGGTCTGACTTGTCGGCGATGTCCTGGATCAGCGACAGGATCTCGCCGATGCGGTCCGAGTGGGCACTCACTAGCTGGGTCTGCTCCGCCGTGTGCTGGGTGCTGGTCAAAGCGAGATCTGCCATTTCTCGCACCGACGCGGCATCGCGAGCGACCTGTTCCGAAGCGGCAGCCAGAGCCTCGACCGTGTGCCGGATCTCTTCGAGCGCCGCGTTCTGTTGACTACCCATCGCTTCCTGCTCCCGCACGCTCGAGAACATGCCGGCGGCCGCCGATGCGACAGCGCTGGAGCTCGACGAGATGCGCTGGGCCAGGTGGCGGAGTTTCTCCACCATGTCGCGGAAGGCGGCGAAGAGCTCTCCGTCGCCGTCGATGCTGATCGAAAGGTCGCCGTTGGCGACTCGCACGGCTGACTCTTGCAGGTGGCGCAGACGCTGGTTCATCTCGGCGAAGGCTGCCGCCATCTGTCCGAGTTCGTCTCGCGAGGTGGGCAAGTCCAACTCCCGCGAGACGTCGCCGCGGGCGATCTGTTGCGCCACGCTGGTGATCCGTGCCATCGCCCGGGCGACGCGGTCGGCGAGCACGAGCGCGAGCACGAAGCCGAAGGCGAGGATGATCGCGCCTTGGACTGCCATCGCGCGCAGGGAGTCTCCGCGTCGTTGCGCAATGCGGCTGGTGTGGAGGGCCACCGCCACCGTTCCGAGTTCCTTACTGCCACCCTTGCCCTCGACCTTGGCGGTCCCGACGGTCACTTCGGGGCTCGTCCACTGCCACACGCCCTCGGTCGTGTCTGGGACCGCTCCTTCACCGACGCTGCTCAGACGCCTGCCCGACTCGGCGTAGACGGCGGCCCACTTGACCAGCGGATCTGCGCGCCCGTAGTCGAGCGTGTCGGCGAGCGTTTCGACCGGTTGCTCGAACTCAATGGCCACGGCCAGTGGCTTCGCGAGCATCGCGGCGACGATGCCGGCGCGCTCCTTCAGCTCCATCTCCTGTGCGGCCGCGGTGCGACTCGGGATCAACCACATGTCGAGTCCAGACAGCACCACGGCCACAGCCGCCACGAGCAGCGCGACCTTGACTCGAATCGAAAATGACAGAGACCATCTCCCCATGGTGCACCCATTCTATCGGACGCAGTGGCCGGTCGCTAAGGGCTATTTCGCGCTCCAGCGTACGACGCTCGTGTCGACTAGCGCACCACCCGGGCCAGACGCAGCAACTCCGGCTGAAAGCGCAGTCCGATCGCGTTGGACTGCTTGAGATTCACGACCAGGCGCGGCTTGCCCTCGTTGAGCTCGACTCCGAGGACGCAGCTGCCGGCGACGCTGGCGCCGTCGCTGCAGGACACGATTCGGCGGACGCCGTCCTCGGTGGTCGGAATGTCCTTCGCGACGGTGTCAATCTCGTCCGCGAGGTACACGAACTCGGCCTTGGTACTCTTCAGCTTGGCCGCTGTGTCACTCGCCGAACTGTGGGTGATCAGGACCACCTTGATGGGTCGGTCAGCGACCTTGGTCTTCTTGCCAAGAGCGGCCAGGTTGGCGGCTACGGTCTTGCCATCGCTCTGAGAGGTCTCCGAAGTCCCTGCCACAACTGCCACCACCGCCTCACCAGACCGAGTTGCGAACCCGTTCTCGTACCCCACTGCACGCAGCAGGATCGCCGCGCGCAGGGACGGCGGCACGGGCTCTTCTGCGGAGCTGGAGCGCGAGAGGCTCGTCACTGCCAGCAACGCCAGAAGTATCAGAAAGGGACGCCGGCTCATTTCGGTGTGTGTTCCCGGTGTTGGGTAGACGGTCAGACTCCTGTCACAATTCAGTGGAGGGATGGAACCTTTTCAAATCGACGAGCCAAATCGCCCGGTTCCCGATCTCCGCCAAGCCAACGACATGCGGCAGTTGCAGGATGTCCTGGAGCAAGCGGGGAATGGCCCATAGGTTCTCCCGGGTCAGGGTGCCCAGCTTGACGTTCGCGCAGCGCAGGCGGCGGCGACCGCTCGCGGTCTGGACCTCCAGCAAGCGGTAATCCGCTTCGTCGCTGTGCGGCGGCCAGAGGTATGCCTCCGGAACGTCGCTAGCCGCGCCCGCGGCTGCAGCGGTCAGGACCTGGTGCGAGGGAAGCGCACAGTCGAGCCCCAGGTGCGACACCAACGTGACCTCACGCATCCTGCACACGCGCAAAGACCTCATCGACAACGTGAGGTAGCTCTTCCAGTCGTGACTTCTGAAGCGTCGCGTCGGCCTGGACTTCCAGCGCCAGACCGTTGAGCTCAAGATCCTCGGCGCCGGACACGAGTACGACGCCAACGTTCTTGAATCGGGGGTTGCTGCGAAAGAGCGCGGCGAAACGATCTCCACGCATCCCCGGCATCAGCACGTCCGCGACCACCACGCCGACCTGGTTTCTCAGGATGGTCCGCGTCGCCCCGATGGGTGAAGGGAGGGTACAGACGCGAAAACCCGCGTTCTGCAAGACCTGGGCCATGCTCACGCGCGCGATCTCGCTATCGTCGATGACGAGCACTGACTTCGCTTCGGGCATCCTCTTCATCGAGCGTTCTCTCCGCCGCGCACTAGCCATCAGTATGGCGCTAAAGCAGAGTGGCGTAAACGGACCATCGGCGAATCCAGGAGGCGGGGGAAGGCCGCCGCGGTGCGGAAGCGGGATGGGCGTCGAGCGACCTACGGGCCTCTTGCTTGACGCATGCTTGACCCCTGCCTGGCCTCGGCGTGGCCCTTGCTTCACCCTTGCTTGGCCGGGGCGTCCGATCCATCATCGCGAAAGGCATGTCTGACGAATTGGAGGAGTTCGTCGTCCAGACTCAGGACGAGCTCCGGTCTGCCGAGGACGAGCGTTCCGGACGGAATCTCGATTCTTTCCTGTTCAAGTATGGTGACAGGACCTACGCGATAAGGGCGGTCGACGTCGTTGGCGTGATTCCGTGGCGCGCGCCGGTCCCGCTGCCGCGCAGCGATCCCCGGGTCAGTGGCGTTATCCAGGACCGCGGACGGATAGTCGTCCTCATGGCGCACCCAACCGGCGAACCGCGCACGGCTGGTGAGGTGGCGATTGTGCGCGTTATCATCTGCTCCACCGAGTACGGGTATGTCGGCTTGCCCGCGAGTGCGACGTTGCGGGTGGGCGCGGTACGCTACGCCAGCGACCCGCAAGCGCTGAGCACCGTCGACACGGATGTTGGACCCGTGACCTTTCTCGATCCCGGTCGATACGTAGAACACTGACGATCTCCAGGGAGCCGCCCGTCGTACCAAGTAGGGATCGCCGAATGTGATTCATCGACCCCGTCGATCCGACTACGGGAAGGGCCGTTGATGGCGGAGCAGGACCCGGCCCCAGCAACTCCCCCTGCCGCGGCCGATTCTGACGCTTTGGGTGAATGGCCGTCGCAACGAGATGGCGGGTTGCGGGGTGGGTTCTGATTGGGCCGCGACCGTACAAAGCCGATTGCCATGGTGACCCCGAGCCAGCTACCCTCAAGTGCGGGGTCGAAGTGTTGGGTCTAGACCGGGCCACCATGAAGAATCGCGGAATCCGTCACTCGCTGCCGATACCGGGCGTCCTCGTCCTGTTGGCCTTCGCGCTGCAGGGCAGCACTGCGCTTGCTCAGACCCAGGACAAAGCGTCCCCGGAACCCCCTGCGGGCGCTGCCGAACCTGTCGATGGGGTCGAGGTCATCGATGGGGTCGAGGTCATCGATGGCGGGACGGGCGACGTGGTCGAGTTCGCCACCGCTGGCGACGCCGATGTAGCCGTGGACGATCTCGCCTCGATGGATCTCGAGGAGCTCCTCGACGTGGAGGTCGTGACCGCTACCAAGACCGCGAAGTCCGCCGCCGAGGCTCCAGCGATCGTCTCGGTGTTGACCCGACAGGAGATCGCTCGTCGTGGGTACCATTCGACGGCGGAGGCGCTCCAGCACGTCGTTGGATTCTATCTCGTGGATGACCACGTGCTCCCGAACGCTGGCGTGCGTGGAGTGGCGGGCGAGTTGTTCGGAGAGAGCGGCACCATCAAGGTGATGATCGACGGCCACCCCGTCGCATTTCGATCGACCAACGGCAACTGGCTGGGCGCCGCACTCGTTCCGCTGTCGGCGATCGAGCGGATCGAGATCATCCGGGGACCCTCCTCCGCGCTGTACGGGGCGGACGCATTCCTGGGCGTCGTGAACGTGATCACGCGCAACGGCGCCGATCTCTCGGGCGCGGACGTGCGTGCGACTTCGGTGCTGGGAGTGGGCGACAACCCCGCGCTGGACCTGGATCTTGCAGGTGGTGCTCGCAAGGGCGCTCTGGAGGTGCTGGTGAGCGCGCGACTGCACGAGAGCGACCGCTCGGGGCTCGAGTTGCCGAGCACGTCGCCGAGACCGCGGTTGCCAGACTATCGAGAGGACGATCGCGCATCCAGCGGCGCCGCGCATGCGTCGCGAGTGGCCTTTGGCAAGGCCACCTACCACTTCAGCGAGTCGCACTCGCTGAGTCTCGTGGCCCGACAGGCGCAGTTCGACCGCGGCTCGGAGTTCAGTCCCTGGGCCCAGATGCCCTACGGGATCGACGCCGACGGCCGCCTGCACGAGACTCGGATCTCGCTGCGTCAAACCTCCGTGGGCCTCATTCAGGAGACCCGCTTCGGGGAGTCCGGCGGACTGACGCTTCGATCCTTCTACTCGAAGGGCGAGCCCACCTCGCGCGATCGAATCGACGTGGGTAGCGATCTCTACGAGATCCGCCGAGACTTTGGCTATGAAGCGCTCGAGGCGCAGGTAGAGGGACGATTTTCCGTCACCCGAGGTCTGGACGCCGTCCTTGGCGTGGAGAGCAGCTTCGACCGCGAAAATCTGCCGTCGAGCCTGCGGGTTCTCAAGGTTACGGCGGACGATGTGGGCGCCGGTGAAGTGGCCGAGGACCTGTCGACGCGCCAGACGACGGAGCTCATCACCAACGTGGGCGCCTTCGGCCAGATCTCCTGGAGCCAACTGGAGCCTCACCTGAGTCTGGTGGGTGGCCTTCGCTACGACGAGCACAGCATCTATCACGGTCAGGGTAGTGCGCGAATTGGCGCGGTCTCCAACCCGGTGAAACCGCTGTTTTTCAAGGTGCTCTACGGCACTGCCTTCATGGCGCCGTCACCGCTGCTCCTCTTCGGAGTACCCCACGCGCTGGGGGACGTCATCGGAAACCCGGATCTGAAGCCGCAGCGAGTCCACACGCTGGAAGGTCAGGTCTCGTGGCGTCCGTCGAAGCGTATCGCCGTTTCGACCGGACTCGCCTACAGCCGCCTCCTGAACAAGGCGGCGTTCGTGCAGCAGGGTGTCAATCGAGCGGCGCGCAACCTCAACGAGGTGCGCACCATCTCGTGGGAGACGGAGCTCCTGGCGAGGTTCGGGGTCGTCGACGGGTACGCGAGCTTCGAGCTCCCCTACACGGTGCGCGAATCGGGACAGCAGGGGTACCAGGCCAATCTCGTCGGTGACGAGAACATCATCTATCCGAAGCAGATCGCCCGCGCCGGGCTTCTTGGGCGGATCCCAAGCTTGCCGCTTCGACCGGGTGCTGAGCTGATTTACGTTGGAGCGCGTCGGGCGAGCGCGATGAACATCCTCGAGAACGGTGCGAGCTACGAGCTGGACCCCTATGCGATGCTCGACGCCACCCTCGCGACCGAAGGGCTCCACTTCCTGGACGACGACCACGAGTCGGTCATCCTCTTCAAGGCTCGGAACATCCTGGACGCTGCAGGTCCGGATCCTGGCTTTGCTGGGATTGACTATCCCCTGCTCGGTCGCTCCTACCTGATCCAGCTACGGCAGGAGTTCTGAGCTTCGCGCGGCGCAACCGCCGTCCGCCTTGGGTCGCGTTCGCCAAGCAACTTCGCCCCGTGGGCCCCGCCGTTCCGCATTCGGTCATCGCCAGCGACGCCCGCTCAGCACGACGTCGCAACCGCGAGGGAGAATTCGGCGTACCACGCGAAGAGGCGTCCGGGACGGAACTGGTCCGTCCGGGACGCCTCCGCGAGCCCCTCGACCGATCGAGGACCTGCCGACTAGCCGCCGATCCCCAGGGAGTCGAGGAAGGCGTTGAAGTCGTCGAGCTGGTCCGCCATGACCACGTCCATGCCCGTGTCGAACTCGTCGTTGCTGATCATGCCGTCGCCCAGGATGTTCTTGGTCTTCTTGAGGCCCAGGGTGTGGATCGCATAGATGGCGTAGGGGACCATGTAGCCCTGGTAGTACTGTCGCTGCGCGTGTGTGGCCTGGATGTAGCCCGCGTCCATCAGATCCAGGGTCTCGGGCTCGAAGTCGAAGGCGACGATCGGGATGTCGCCTGCTTCGAAGCCCGCGATCTGGGCCTGCTCGGCGGCTCGGAACGAGTTGTTGAACACACCCATCATGCCGACCAGAGGAGGATCGGCGGCCTCGATCAGGGCAGGAACCTCTTCCTCGGCGGTCGCCACTTCTGTCTCGGCCCACCCCATCTCGTAGTACTCGACGACGTAGCCAGCGTCTTCGAGGACATTGATGGCACCCATCGTGCGCTCCTCGCCGGACGGCCAACCCTTGTGTCCCAGCACGATGACCGTGCCTTCGGTCTCCGTGATCAGTGAGACCAGAGTCTCGCCGCCGGTCTTCCCAGCCTCCGCGTTGTTGGTGCCGATGTAGAGCTGCCGCTGCGTCTCCGGGAGATCGGCATCGAAGGTGACGACGGTGGCGCCAGCGTCGACGAACGCATCGATGGTTTCTGCAACTGTGTCGCCAAAGGGGGCCACGCCGATACCTTGGTACCCGTCGTCGAGGCGCCCCTTCAGGAGTTTCCTTTGCTGCCGCTCGTCTTCTTCGGCGTCTTCCGTCGAGCTTGGGGCCTCGACCAGGCCGGTCAGGCCCAGCTCGGCGATGGCGCGGTTGGCGCCGATGGTGATCGGCTCGAAGAACGCATCCAGACCCTTGGGCACGACGCTGATCAGAAACTCCTGTTCCTCGGTCTGTTCCAGTTCGTCGACGAGGGCATCGACGGTGTCTTCTAGACTGTCGGGAGCGAACACGCCGCCCGTGGGGACGCGCTCGATCTTCTTGGTCTTGGCTTCCTCGTCGTCGCTGCTGCTGCTGCAGGCCATGGCGGCCAGCATCGCAGGCAACGCCAGCCACCTGGCCGCCGCGGACCCATACGCCGTTCGATTCGTCATGATTCCTCTCCCTGTCTTCTGTGTCGGACCGTCAAGGACCTTCTTGGATTTCCGCCCTCTGGTGAGCGAGTAGCCTGTCGGTGTTCAGTACGGCGCTGCGGCAATGGAGAGGGCCCCCTGTTCCACGTAGCTCTGCCCAGAAACGCTCCAGACATCCACGACCGCGTGTTGTGCCTCTCCATAGGTGTTGAACTCGTATCGAGTGGCGGCGCCGGTGAGGGCGACGGGGACCCCCTGTGAGACCCGATCCATCACTGTACCCAGGTCGTTCCAGCGACCCTGCTCTTCGGCAACGGTGCTCATGTCGACGATGAGATCGTGCAGGTCGGACGCGGTGGGTTCGGGGTCGCCGGTCGCTGCTGCATACTGGAGTCCCATCGCGAGGAGCAGCACGGAGTCGTAGTAGAAGTGCGCCGCCGGGAATGGCTGGTCGTGCCAGCGTGCGGCGTAGTGGTCGGCAAACTGATCGGCGTTCTCCTGCTGGCACTTGAGCAATCGGCCCTCCGGGGCCTCCTCGCATTCCTGCACGAGACTCAGGGTGGGGCTGATCCCGAAGCTACCGTCCAGCGCGTTGGGGGGGATATTGACCAGAAGTCCTGGGGTGCGCAGTGTCGGGCCCAAGATCCAGTTCACCTCCTTTCCGGAGAACGCGTAGTTGGTGACCAGCTTCGCCGCGGTGACCGGATTGGACAGCAGCAGGGTCCGGTCACCCACGGCCATCGGGTCGCGCGTGTGGAGGTCCTCGGCCAAGCCTTGGGTTAGCGCGGTGGTGCGTGGGATCTTGTGGCGGTAGTAGTTGACGTAGTAGCCGCCGTACTCGGAGGCGAGCCACTGGTTGAAGTCGTCTCGCGTCACGAGGATGTTCGTGCTTCGGGCTCCGATGAGATTCGACGCCAGGGTCGCGAGCGCGTATCCCATCGGGGGGGCGCCTGGCGTCAGGCGAAGCCACCCTCCTTGGCGTCCCACGCGGCGAATCGTCGGGGATTCCGCGCCAGGCAAGATGTTGAGGACCGCCAGACCGTCGACATCTCGCACGACCTCGCGCGCGAGGGCGTTCTCTTCGGGGCCGATCAGGTAGGGAACCTCCTCCACGTAGAGCAGGTCGAGCACCGCCTCCAGCCCCCGGTCCGAACCGGAGTTACTGTCGCGAGTCTCGAGCCTCAGCCGGCGACCATCGACCCCACCACTGGCGTTGACGTCCTCGATCGCGAGCAGCAGCGCTTGCTCGAGGTTCTGTCCGATCGTTGCCTGATCTCCGGTGAATGGCAGCGCAGCACCAATGACAATGGCGTCCCCGTCGTTTGCCGCTTCGGTTCCACATGCCAGGGCGGCAAGCCCCACCAGCACCAGACCCGCCCGTCGTCTCGTCCTTGTCACAGAGTGATATTCCCTTCTACTCGTAACGGGAGGGGTGGAATCCAGTTAAGACCCCGAATCTCCCGTCATCCCGTTTCCTGGATCTAGTAGTTTGCCCGATTTACGGGGCGGCCGCATGGGGCAGCAACGGGAGCGGCTTCTCCCCGTCTTCGGGGCGGACGCAAGGTGTCGCCACCGCCGCGGGACCGTCCCAGCGTCTGCCGCGGGACCGAGGAAGGGTGCTCTGCGCAGCTGTCGGTGAATGTGGTTGTCGTGGTTCTGGAGCAGGACAGGGGGTGAGGTTACTGGATCACCGTGACCTCACCCTCGAGGCGGATGTCCGCGGACGAGCTGCCCGCCCTCAAGCGCACCGAACCCTCGTCCACCACGTAGCCCTGGCTGGTCGGATCCCAGTGCCCCAGCTGCTCACCGCGCAGTGCGAACAGGACGGTCTGGGATTCGCCCGGCTCGAGCGTGATTCGGCTGAAGCCGACCAGTTGCTGCTGCGGACGCGTGACGGCGGAATCGGGGAAGCTTGCGTAGAGCTGGACGACCTCGTCGCCGGGTTGGCTGCCCGTGTTGGCGACGTCGAGCCGCACCTCGACTTCCCCGTCTGCCGGTAGTGTCGGGCTGCCCGTTGCCAGGCTTCCGTACTCGAAGGTCGTGTAGCTCAGCCCGTGCCCGAAGGGATAGAGTGGATCTCCGACGAAGTACTGATAGGTGCGACCGTTACGGATGTCGTAGTCCATCATCTCCGGCAGCTGGCCCGTGGAGCGATACCAGGTCATCGTGAGCCGGCCGCCAGGATTGACGTCGCCAAACAGGACGTCCGCGATCGCGTTGCCCAGCTCCTGCCCCGAGTTGGCGCTGTGCACGATGGCGGGCACATTGCCGTCGATCCACTCGATGGCTTGGGGAAAGCTCGAGACCAGGACGACGATGGTGCGTGGGTTCGCCGCCACGACTTCCTGGACCAGCGTCTGCTGTGCTGGCTCGAGCTCGATGAAGGTGCGGTCGACCGCCTCCTTCCCCTCGTAGGGGCTGTTGCAGATGGCCCAGCCTACGTCGCCACACAGCGGATGGTTGCCGACCACCACGACGGCGACATCCGCCGTGGACGCGGCCGTCACCGCGGCGCCGTTCGTGTTGTCCACAGCGGCGTGGACGGCAACAGCGCTGCCGACGCGTGCCTCGATCCCAGCAAGCGGGGTCACCGCGTAGGGTGGGATGCCGCCGTACAGATCTGCCTCCACCGACTGCGATCGGGGACCAATCACCGCGATCGAACCGATCGAGCTGGAATCGAGCGGCAGCATCGCGTCTGCATTCTTGAGCAGCACGATGCTCTTCTGGGCGACAGTCCGGGCGGTGGCCTGGTGGGCGGGGCTGCTCCATGGCGTCTCGCTACCAGCGATCGCGGTGTAGGGAACGAGCTCCGGGGGATCGAATTCACCCAGGCGGAAGCGCATCCGCAGATTGCCGCGCAGACTGGCGTCCACCTGCTCTAGCGTCACCAGACCTTGCTCGTAGGCTCCGGCGACCGCGTCCCGGTCGCTAGCCAGAATGACGCTCTGTCCGGCCTGGATGGCGGCGGCTGCTGCTTCTGGCAGGTTGCCCACCACCGCCTGGTACTCGTAGAGGTTCTGCATCGCGAAGGCGTCCGTGCAGATCATGCCGTCGAATCCCCACTGACCGATGACCAGATCGCGCAGTAGGGGGGTGATGGTCGCGGGGACGCCGTTGATGAGATTGTACGCGGTCATGAACGACTGGGCGTTGCCGTTCACAATCGCCTCGCGGAACGGGATGAGATAGTACTCGTGGAGGTTGCGGTCGTCGAAATTCGACGATGTGGTCTCGCGATCGTTCTCGTTGTTGTTGGCGACGAAGTGCTTGAGCGTGGACGCGGTGAGGAGGTACCTCTCGTGGTCGCCCTGAAGGCCTCGAACGAACCCCTTGGCAAGCTCGCCCAGCAGGTACGGATCCTCGGCCAGGGACTCCTCGGTGCGACCCCAACGCGGGTCTCGGTTCAGATCGATCATGGGCGCCCGCACTGCGAGACTCACCCGCTGGCCTTCGTAGAGCTGGTCGTACACGCGCGCCTCGTAGCCTTCGATCGCGCCCACCTGTCGCAGTAGCTCTGGGTCCCAGGTGTGTCCGAGGCCGAACGCCTGTGGAAACTGCGTGGCCGTCACGTTGCCGCCTTCTGCCCAGCCGAGCCCGTGCAGTCCCTCCGTCCAGGTCGTGAAGAAATCGATCTCGAGGCGCGGCACGGCCGGTTGGTTCTCGTCGATCCACTGGAGCTTCTCTTCTGGCGTCAGCAGGGAGAGCAGGTTGTCGACACGCTCTTCCAGGGGCAGGCAGGGATTGCGGAACGGGTAGGGGTAGTCTGCTGGATCGCAGACCAGTGGCGCGCCCCCCGTGCCTCCACTGTCGGCGCCTCCCGTATCTGGGGCACGGCCGCCGCTGGCCGGAGATCCGCCAGTGCTGGCTCCCCCCGTAGTCGCACGCCCCCCGGTTGCTGGACTTCCGCCAACCGCGGCGCCCCCGGTAGCGGCTATTCCGCCAGTGGGAGTCCCGCCAGTGGGAGTCCCGCCAGTGGGGGCCCCGCCGGTCGGCTCGTTCGTGCCGTCCGCTTGATCCGAGCCGCCTCCACACGCCAGTGCAAAGCCGACCAGCAGTGGGGCGAAGCGCCCCGGTCTCAGTACCATCTCGATAACATTCCTCCAGCCCGACCGCTGGGCCCGCTGACGTGGACCATATCTGATCGCGACCGGACGCGCATGGGCAACCGCTCCGCAGCGAGCGCGATCGAGTCGGTCGCCGGGGAACATCCGTGGCGGCTTGCGGTCCAATCCCGGAACAGGAGACAGCGATGACGAAGCGACTGCGGGTTTCCGCCTGGGTGGCGACCTGCGCCTTCCTCCATCTGGTCGGCTGCGCCAGGAGCGCGGCGCCCCCGACTCCACCGTCTCGGTTGGAGCTCCGCCGCCCGCCTTGGTCCGATCAGCCCCTGCTGTTTGGTCCAACGCTACGGGAGCACGAGGGTCTTGCCGTCGCGCCGCCCGATTGGCTGGCGCGTGGGCTTGGAATGGGGGACGTGAACGAGCGAGTCACGCCCCCTTCGGTCGCTGCCGAGGTGGCCGCATCAGCGCCGATCGAGCCGAGCGAGATCGCTGCGCTCGCGTCCGCGCCGGCGCCGCTTGGCCTGACGAGCGCGGACGGGGCTGGCTTGCGCCTGGTGGCGCTCGAAGCGCACGCCGTCGTGGCGGCGCCGCTGGCCTTCACGGAGTTGCACCTCACCTTCGCAAACCCCGAGCCTCGGGTGCTCCAGGGGCGATTTCGGATCGCCCTTCCCTCGGGGGCCGCCCTCAGCCGCTTCGCCATGGCCATCGACTCGCGCTGGCAGGAGGGGGAGGTGCTGGAACAGCAGCACGCGCGGCGCACGTTCGAGGATTTCCTGCACCGCCGCCAGGATCCAGCGCTCCTCGAGCAGGCGGCGGGCAACGAGTTCGCCGCGCGCGTCTTTCCGATCCCGGCTGGCGGCGAGAAGCAACTCGTGGTGGCCTACTCGGAAGAGCTCGACGCCGGGGCGCCGTACCGGCTGCGCCTGGCCGGCTTGCCGCAGATGGAGCGTTTCGACGCCACCGTCCACTTGCCCGGTCGGGTCGCCGCCACGCGTCTGACCCGGAAGAACTACCTTCCCCGCGGTGATCTCGTCGTCCCGCGCAGCAAGCTCGGTGCCCACTCCGGATTGCGCAGCGGACGGCATGTCATCCTGCAAGTTTCGCCTGCCGTCCCCGACGAGCCCGAACCGCTGGATCGGGTCGCCGTGCTCGTTGATACCAGCGCCTCGCGAGCGCTGGGCTTCGACGCGCAGCTGGCGGTGCTCGAGCGTCTGGTCGGTGATCTCCGTGGACACGGTGGTGGACACCTACTCGTGGGCTGCTTCGACCAGCACACCCAGATCGTGCACGAGGGAGAGCCTGCCACTTTCGGGGACGCCGCTCTGGACCAGATCCGCGCTCGGGGTGCGCTGGGCGCCTCGGATCTGCACGGTGCGCTGCGCTGGGTGGCACCACGACTCGGCCAGCAGCGGATTGGACGATTGGTCTTGCTCACCGACGCGATCGCCACTGTGGGTGGGAGCCGCCAGGAGCCGCTGCCCCGCACGATCGGTGAGCTGCGCGCAGCCGGGGTTGAGCGCGTGGATGTTGTGGCGTTCGGTGGCATTCGTGACGAGGGAACCGCGCGACAGCTCGTGCGCTCGCTCCCGCACCAGGGAATGGTGATCGACGGGGGGGCACCTGGCGACGAGATCTTCGAGCGCCTGTCCCGTCGTGCGTACTCGAAGCTAGCCGTCCAGGTCGAGAACGCCCGCGAAGTCTGGCCCCGGGAAGTCGACGGGGTCCAGTTTGGCGATCAGGTGCTCGTCTACACCGATGTCCCTCTGGACGTGCCACCGCGGCTGACCATTGGCGGGCGTGCCGTCGCGCTGGGGCAGCTTCGGGAGGCGGATGAGCGGCTCGTGGGGCGTTCCTGGGCGCGGGCCCGCATCGAGGCGCTACTCGATCGCGAGCGGCGTCAGGGGCGCTCGCCCAAGCTCCGCGACCAGATCGTTGCGCTTTCGACTCGGCATCGCGTTCTCAGTCCCTACACCGCCTTCCTAGTGCTCGAAACGTCAGCGGACTACGAGCGATTCGGGATCCGTCGCGACGCGTTGGCCGACATCCTGACGGTATCGCGCGGGGCTCTCACGGTCGTCCAGCGGACTCCAGCTTCGTCGGATGCTCCCCCTGACCGCGACCGCAAGGACACCCTTGCGGAACCCCAAACTACCGAGATCGGCAGCGGCTTGGAGCGCCGTTCAGTGCCCTCGGACCGGGTGGGCGCCACCCCGGCATGGGATGGAAAGGGCGTCGCGGGAGTGGCGGAGCCGTCGTCCGGCTCTTCCCTTGCGGTGGAGGACGAGGCACGCGGGCAAGTGTTGTCTGACGAACCCGGGGCACCCTTCGGCGCGGGCAGTCTCAGCTTGCGTGGTACGGGGGAGGGTGGGGGGGGCGTCGCCGCGCTCGCCGGAGAAACGCCCGATCCCGGTCACGCTCTAGCCGGGGGAACGGACACCGACGGCGCCGCTTCCTTGCCACGAGCTCACCGAGTGCGGCCGCCCCTCATACGAATGGGCGCCACGACGGTAACTGGGCGCCTGCCGCCGGAGACCGTGCAGCACATCGTCAGGCTGAACCACGGGCGCATCCGGGCTTGCTACCACCGGGGCCTGCTCCGCAACCCGCAGCTCCACGTGCGGGTGCTGTCGCGCTTCGTGATTGGTCGGGACGGTGTAGTGGCCAATGTGGACATCAGCGCTCCCGATCTTCAGGACACCGAAGTCGAACGCTGCGTCGCCGACGCCTTCTACCAGATGCGGTTTCCCCACCCCGAGGGTGGCATCGTGACGGTCGAGTACCCGGTCGTTCTCCATCTGGACGGCCAGCCGTCGGCCCTTCCTCCCCGAGCACCAGTCCCCGACCCTCCAGCGGAGCCGGAGCAGGAGACGGAACCGCAGCCGGAGCCGGCGCGACCAGAGCCCGAGCCGTGGACGGGGCGCTTCGCGGAGGTCATGGCAGCCATTGCGTTGGAAGCGGTGGACGAGGCGCTCCTGGTTGCGCAGGCGTGGCACGAAGAGGAGCCGGGAGATCTCCTCGCGCTGGTTGCACTGGGGCGTGCGCTGGCTGCCAACGGGGAACTGGAACGCGCCGAACGCGCTTTCGGGTCGATCATCGATCTTTACTCGTTTCGTGCCGACCTGCGTCGATTCGCGGGGGCCGAGCTCGAGTCGCTCGAGCGAGAGCCCGCACTGGTGTTGGCGATTGATAGCTACCGTCACGCCGCCGCCCAGCGTCCGGACCACGCGAGCGGTCACCGATTGCTCGGCATGGCGCTGCTCCGTCAGGGGCAGTATCAGGAGGCCTTCGACGCGCTGCTGGTGGGGCGGAGCCGCACGTATCCAGAGGGCCGATTTGCCGAGGTGCGGCGAGTACTGGGAGAAGACCTGGCTCTCGTTGCGGCTGCCTGGTCCCGCTCGGACCCGAGTCAGACGTCGCGCCTGCGGCGCCGTCTCGCCATGCTTCAGATTGCGGCCGAGGATCGCCCTTCGCTCCGGTTCGTTCTCTCGTGGGAGACCGACGCCAACGACGTCGACCTGCACGTCTACGATGGCGCCGACGGTCATGCCTACTACTCCAGCCCGCAGCTCCCGAACGACGGCGGGAGCCTCTACGCAGACGTGACCAACGGCTACGGGCCCGAGATCTTCACCGTGCGTCGGCCCCGCAGTGCGCGAGCCGAGGAGTATCGTCTCGTCGCTCACTACTTCCGTCGCGGTCCAATGGGCTACGGACTGGGCAAGCTCCAGGTAGTGGAGCACGACGGAGCAGGACGTCTCACCTTCCAGGAACGCCCCTTCGTGGTCATGAACGACGACGCCAGCGTCGATCTGGGGCACGTGCAGCGCCAGTACTAGGACTGGGGTCCACCACGACGGCAAGCTCTACTCTGGTCTCCAGAACACGATGGAGAACTGGACCTGGGCGGAGCCACGCAGCGGAATCGGCTTGCTGGTGACCTGCCTGTTGGCCATGCTCGGCAGTGAACAGCGGGGAGGTGACCGTGCGAATTGCCCTGGTGGGAGCTGACTGCGAAGAGAACCTGGGACTGGGAATGATCGCGGCGAGTTTGCTCGACGCGGGGCATGAAGTGGCGGTCGTCCCCTTCAACACGCCCCGTGACCTCGCCCACGTTGTCGAGGCGGTGCTGCGCGCGAATCCAGACGTGGTGGGACTGGGGATGCAGTTTCAGTTTCGCTCGCGTGAGTTCGCCGCCCTCGCTCAGCGTCTGCGGTGCCATGGATATCGGGGTCACGTTACTGCCGGCGGGCAGCACGCGAGCCTGGCGTGCGCGGAGCTGCTCGCCAGCGTGCCCGCGCTCGATAGCATCGTGCTGTTCGAGGGGGAGACGACCATCGTCGAGCTGGTCGCTGCGCTGGCCGCCGGCACGTTCCTGGGGTCGGTGGCGGGCCTGGCGCTGCGCGGTGGAGAACTCTCCGAATCCCGAGCGCTGCCGCGCTGCCTGGACGTCGTGAGAACGGCATCCCGCCCCCTCCACGCCGACCTCGACGCACTGCCCTTTGCTCATCGCTACCGGCCGCCTACACGCCACCTGGGGATGCCCTTCATTCCGATGTCCGGAAGTCGTGGCTGCTGGCGGTCCTGCGCGTTCTGTTCGATCACGTCGTACTATCGTGCAGCTCGTAAGGGGGGTGGGCGTCTGGTGCGAGTGCGCTCCGTCCGCAGCCTGGCCGACGAGATGGCCGCGCTCCACCGGGCGGCGGGAAGCGAGACCAGCCTCTTCTGCTTCCACGATGACAGCTTTCTCCTGCCGAGGGGGGAGGACACCGTTGCGCGTTTGCGAGCGCTCAGGGAAGCACTGCGGGAACGCGACGTTCACCGCTATGGCCTGATCGGCAAGTGCCGGCCCGATACCGTAACAGTCGAGCTGGCGCGCGAGCTGGAGGCGCTTGGCGTAGTTCGCATGTTCGTGGGGGTCGAGAACGCCTCGCAGGCTGGACTCGACCACCTCGATCGGCGCGCGACCACTACGGACCTCGATCGGGCCCTCCTCGCGTTCCGCTCGGCCGGCATCTTCGCTACCTACAACCTGCTCCTCTTCGAGCCCGACGCCACTCTCGATGACGTGCGCCAGAACGCCGCGTTTCTGCGTCGTCATGCCGGGGCCGCGGGGAACTTCTGCCGGGCAGAGCCCTTCCACGGGACTCCGATGCAGCGTCGCCTGGCGGAACGCGGGGCGCTCTTCGGCGATCATCATGGGTGGGACTATCGGATCGCGGATGACCGCGTCGAGCTTCTCTTTCGTCTCACCCTGGCTGCTTTCCGCGAGCGCAACTACGGAACCGAGGGCGTCGGCAATCGGCATGTGGGGTTGGCATACATGGCGCGGCTGCTTCGGACGTTCGTTGACAGTGACTCCTCGCGGGCCCAGCGCGCGCTCGCTCGCGCGGAGGAAGTGGTCGTCGCTGTGTCTCAGGACAGCGCGGACGGCCTCGAGTGGGCGACGGACATGGTGGAGCGTCTCGACCCGACCGATCACGAAGCGGCCGAACGGGCTGCGGTCGAGCTCTCGCAGCGCGTGGCAGCGAGGGATCGCGAGCTGATCCGCTCCATCGATGCAGCGATGGATGAGATCAACGCGGTCGTGGAGGCCACGCGTTTGCCCCGCCCGACGGCACGAACTGGGCGTCGGTGCCAAGTTGGAATGGTGTCGAAACGGCCCGAGCTCGTGCAGCGGGTGGCGCTCGCGGGTGCGCTCCTCGCGACGGCAGCATGCGGCGGCAAGACCGAGGGGGGCGACCGCGGTGCGGTGGGTGGTGAAGGAGTGGCTCCGGCTGGCGGTACCGGTGCGCGCGCTGGCGGCACGTCGGGCACCGGCGCGTACATCGCGGGTGACGGCGGGTTTCCGCCCTCGGGGGGGGGGACCGCGGGGACCGGAGGCTACCTCGTGGGTGACGGTGGCTTCCCACCCATGGGAGCACGCCCGCCAACGGGTGGTCTCTCCTCCGACGGTGGCTTCCCGCCCATTGGCGCCTCCCCGCCGACCGGTGGGTACCTCGAAGGGACCGGCGGGGTGCCGACCGGTGGTTGGGTGAGCGACACGGGTGGGTCTCCGCCGGTTGGGGGTATGGAGGACACCGGCGGTGCTGGCGGCGTCGTAGCGGGAGGAGGCGCTTCCGGCGCGCTCTCCGGGGCGGGGAATGGCGGTGTCAACACTGGTGGCGCTGCCGGGGTGGAGGCGGGAGGCGGTGAGACGTCTGGGGCCTCTGGAGCAGGGCCGCTCTCCTCTCGCTCCGGTTCCGGTGTTGACCACTGGCGCGACACCACTCCGGTGAGCCTGGCGCGCGACATCGCCGTGGCGCTTCACAGTCCACCTGCCGTTACCCTCGAGGGATGGATCGAGGGCGAGCGGATTCGAGTCGTGGCGCGTGGTGTGACACCCGATATGGAGTTGTACTGGTCGGGTGGCGGAGCGCGCGACGGGAAGGGAGCCGAGTTGCTGTGGACTCCCACCGGGGGGCGCGATCGGTTGGGTCTCGTGGTCCGCCACCGCGGTGGAGTTGCGTCGCTGTCACTGACCGCCGCGGACGCCAACGGGGCGTAGCGTGGTGCTTCTCCGCTGGCGACCGGGGGTCTCCCTACTGGGAAAAGGTCGAGGGTGAGAGGAGGGCTTCCCAGAGACGCTCGCGAGCGACACCGTCATCGATCTCCGACACCAGCCACGCGCCTCCACCGGAAGTGTTGGCGAGCAGGGGGATGCCATCGGCGTTCGCTCCCTGCTCGGCGACGCGGCTCACCTTGGCTGCGAACGACGGTACCGCCACGGTGAAGATGCCAACCTGATCGGATGCGATTGCGGCCTCCCAGACGTGTGGTTGCTTTTCGGTGATCCAGCCGGTGAACGCGTTGGTGGGTAGTTGGTCGAGGACGCTGTTGGGGAAGTCTTCCGCCTGGTCGTAGAAGGCGCTGACCTGCACGTAGCGGAAGTTTTGCACGACGATCACGTTCGCCCAGGCGTCCAGTTCGCCGTTGGGAGTTCCCATCTCACCACCCTCTGCAGTGGTACTGCCCAGGGCAGCGACGACGATGACCCGCTCCGCCACTGTGTGATCCATCAGGTAGGCGTCGGCGACGTCCGTCAGTCGGCCTCCGACGACCGCCACCAGCGGCGTTGACGGTTGGGCGAGCCGCTCCGAGAGCTCCAGAATGAAGCGCGCGCCAGCGGATTCGTTCGGCAGAGTTGACTCGATGTCTCCATCCTCGGGGCGCACGAGCGCGGGTCCATTGCTCGATATCGGATCCGGGATCCCTTGCAGCCCACTGTCCCGCGCCGCATCCACCATGTCCTGCCACCCCGCCACGTTGTCCTCGAGCGTGGGCCAGGGCAGGCTGTCGTGGATGACGATGCCCTCCAGCGGAGGCCCCCCGGTGTTGGCGAAGAGCATTGCGTACTCGCCCTGCCAGTTGTCGAAGGGGCCGTCGTTGCACAGCACGACGGGACTCGTGCTGTCGAACGGAAGCGAATCGTCGGGGTTGTCGTGGCCGGCATCGAGTGTGCCGCCGCAGCCAGCCATGGCGAACAGGAAGACGTAGGAAGCAGCCGCGATCCTCACCGTATCAACCTGCGGTCGGGCGAGTCTTCGGAGCAGCACCCGGACCATATTGAGGTCGGAATCGGGATCTTGCCAAGGAAAGTGGGCGCTCCCGCCGCACCGGGGCGCCCCGCGCCTGGACGTCTGGCTGGGGGAGCTCCGGGTGGCATGATGGGAACACCCTTGTCATTGCCGACTGCGAGCTGCCGTCGGGTGTGCCCGAGTACGTATTTGCCTCTTGGGTGAGGAGCAAATACTTCGACGAAAGCCATCCATTTCAACTGGGCACTCTTCCACATTAGCGATCGACGCAAGCGTAGCTCGCTGTTGCAGCGGGGCGCTGGCGCGCTCGTATTGGGCGAGCAGGGAATGTGCGATTGAGTGGGAGAAGGTGTCCACGGTCCTGGGATCAGCTCGGGCCGCTGGGAGTCTAGCTAGATCCCGCCATCCTGTGGCCCGCCGGACGTTCGCGACGGCGTTGTCGGCGTGAGGGTTGAGTCGTAACATAGGCCGGTTTCTCGGAGGAATGGATCGATGCAATCACGGCTTTGCTTGGCTTTCGTTGCCACTTTGACTTTGGGTCTTGGCGCTTGCTCGGGCAACAGCACGGGAACGGGCGGACTCGCGGGAAACGCGGGAGCCACGGCCAGCGGCGGCGAAGGAGGTCGGGACGAGCCTGGCAGCGGAGGTTCGGATCCCGTTGGTGGGAACGGAACCGACGGTGGGGCGAGCTCTGGATCGGGAGGCCAAGCAGGGGGCGCCGCGGGTGGTACCGGTGGCAGAAGCGGCGGACCGGAGGTGATTGTGGAACCGGTTGATCAGCTACTGGTGGATGAGGCCAACGGCACCGCTGCGTTCACCGTGGTGCTGGGCTCGGCTCCGACCGCAGATGTCGTCATCGAGCTCTCCAACAGCGCCGAGGAAGACCTCTCCCTCGATACGAACGCGCTGACCTTCACGTCCACCAACTGGGACGAGGCGCAGACGGTCACCCTCACGGGCATTGACGACGCGGTGGCGGATGGAGACCAGCCCTTCGTCATCATCACCGCGCCAGCGGCCAGCGACGACGACGCCTACGATGGGATCAATGCGGCCAATGTCGAGGGCACCGTGCTCGATGACGACGTGGCGTCTATCTCGGTGCAGGGTGGTCAGGGGCTGTCGACTACGGAACAGGGTGACACTGCGACCATCACCCTGGTGCTCACCTCCGAGCCTGCTTCCCGCGTCACGCTCGCTATTGCGGTCAGCGACGACACGGAGGGGACCGTGTCGACCAGCGAGGTCACGTTTACCCCCGGCAACTGGGACACCCCGCAGACCGTGACGGTGACCGGGCTCGACGACGACGCCAGCGACGGCGACGTGACCTACGAGATCGTTCTCGGGCCGAGCGTCAGTGATGACCCGAACTATGATGGCCTCGAGCTCGATGATATCTCCCTGGTAAATCGTGACGACGATGCTCCAGCGGTGATCGTGACCCCGACCCAGATCACGACCAGTGAAGGTGGAGGCGAGGCCTTCTTCACGGTCGAACTGACGGTTGCACCGAGCCACGACGTGACGATCGATGTCGCTAGCCTGAACACCGATGAGGCCACCGTCAGTCCGGCGAGTCTGACGTTCACCCCCAACAACTGGGAGAATCCCCAGATCGTGACCGTGACCGGGGTTGACGACACGGCGGCCGATGGCGATGTGTCCTACACGATCGATCTCGGCACGGTGGTGAGCAACGATCCGTCGTACTCGGGGCTCGAACCGGCGGACGTGAGCGGGACCAACCTGGATGACGACGCGGCCAGCGTCGTCGTGACGCCGACCACGGGACTGCAGACCTCCGAGCTCGGGGGGACGGCCACTTTCACCGTCGTCCTCGGGACTGCGCCGTCGGCCCGCGTGACCATCGCGCTTTCCAGCAGCAATCCGAACGAGGGAGTCGTCGATGTCGAGTCGCTCGTGTTTAATGCCAACAACTGGAGCACACCGCAGACGGTCACGATTGCCGGTGTGGATGACTCGGACAGTGATGGGCCGGTCGGATACACCATCGTCACGGGGGCTGCGACGAGCACCGATCCCGCCTACGACGGCCTCGAGGTGGTGGATGTCACGGTCACCAACCTCGATGACGAGCTCTCCACACCAGCTATCCTCGTCACACCCACGGGTGGCCTCCAGACGACGGAGGCCGGGGACACGGCGACCTTCACCGTCGTGCTCGGCACGCCTCCTGCCAGCACGGTCGGGATCACCCTGTCGGTGGGTGATACCTCCGAGGGCTCCGTTGACCGAACCACGCTCATCTTCAGTGCCAGCAGCTGGAGTGAACCGCAGACGATCACTGTTTCTGGACTCGACGACGGGATCGACGACGGCGACGTGACCTACACGATCTCGAGCGCGGTCGTCAGCAACGATGAGGACTACGCGGCCCTCTCGGTGCCGGACGTTTCCGTCACCAATCGTGACGACGACGAGGTGGGGATCACGGTGAGTGCTGCCGGCATCCTGGAGACGACCGAGATGGGCGGGGCCGCCACCTTCACTGTCGTGCTCGATTGCCAGCCAGCGTCGACGGTCACGATCCCGCTGTCGTCCAGCGACGAGAGCGAGGGCACGGTCAGCCCCGTCAACCTCTCGTTCAGCACCAGCAACTGGGCCACCCCCCAGACCGTCACGGTGACCGGGGTCAACGATACGGCCGACGACGGCAATGTGCCGTACACGGTGCTGATCGAGCCGGCGAGTAGCTCCGATCCGGCGTACTCGGGACTGGATGCGCCTGACGTGATCGTCAACAACGTCGACAACGATCCCGTGATCCCCTGCGCCAACCCCGACATGATCGATGATCTGGAGGATGGCGATGATTACATCTGCGAGAACGGCGGTCGCACCGGCAGCTGGTACTGGTACAACGAGAGCACCACGGGTTCGCAGGTTCTCGACGTGATCCTCGAATCTCGAGAGGACAGCATCGTCGCGATCGAGACGACCGGGACCAGCATCGGCAGTTGGGGTGCGACCTTCGGAGTCAGTCTCTACGGTGTCGACCTGGCTACTCGACTGCCGTACGACGTGTCGGGCTACACCGGGATTCGCTTCTGGGCGCGACGGGGACCGGCCTCGAGCTACCCGACGTCGGTCACGGTCAACATCGTGCAGCGGAACACCGCGAACACCGACCAGGGGGGGACCTGCAACGAGAGTGTCTACGAGTGCTCGGATCACTATGCTGACACGATCAGCGTCAGCTCCGCCTGGCGCCTCTACGAGCTGCCGTTCACCGGTTTCTACCAGGCGTCGGGATGGGGGACGACCTTCCCCCGCGATCTGGAGAACGTGCTCGGGTTCGAGTTTCTCATCGAGCGCACCTCGTTTGATCTGATTGTCGACGACCTCGCGTTCTACTGAGTCGAGGTCGAGTCGTCCTTGTTCCTGCTTGTGCGGCCCGCGCCACCCGGGGCAGAGGGCAAACGCGCAAGATTGGCAGCTGGACGCGGTTGTGTCAGTCTCGCGAGCGATGCGCGAGGCGGAACGGGTTGCAGATGTTGCGTGGCAGACCGTCGCGGAGCTCATGGCTCGCATCCAGCTCGATCCGGCGCGAGACTGGTCCCTGGAAGTACTGGCCCGAGCTTCTGGCTACGAACGTCACCATCTGGCTCACGTGTTCACGGAGGTCTGTGGCGAGTCTCCGCACCAATATGTCAAGCGGTTGCGCCTGGAGTGGGCCGCCTACCTGTTGCGCCACGCGGACCACCCCACGGTTGCCGACGTCGCGGGCCGGCTCGGCTACGGATCGGGGGAAGCTTTCTGTCGGGCGTTTCGCCAGCACTTCGGCGCTACTCCGACGGCGTTTCGCGAGCAACCCTACCGCTTGGGAGCAGCCGAGCCGCTCCCCGTGCCGCGTGCGGTGCGGGGTGTCGACTGGCCACGCGGATTGGTACCCGATCCCGAAATCGTGGAGGTGGGTCCGCTCTCCGGTTGGACCTTTCGAATCCCGTCCTTCGCGCCCCAGGACGTGCTCTTGGGGATGGGACACCTGTTGCAGCACTGCCCACCTACGGATTCCTGGCAGCTGGGGGGCGTGAGTCAGCCCTGGGGATGGACCACCGAGAGCGCGGAAAGGGAATTTCGGTGTCTGCGCGTCGTGGACGCGAACGCGGGAGCCCCCCCACCGCCGCTGCTCCCGTGGCGCCTCGATCTCGGCTGGTTTGCCCGTTTCGAGTTCGATGGCGATGGTACGGACGCTGCTGCGGCGTGTCTGTGGATAATGGCCGAGTGGATTCCTCGGGCGGGACTGCGCATCGCCTACGGCCCCCTCTTCAGCCTGACCCACGCGACCTACGGTCCTCAGGGTGGGCGCTTGCGGATCCACGCGCCGGTGGTCGTGGGCCGACCACCGGCTGGCCTCGAATGCGTCCGGGATGACCCGGCGCTGGGGTAGCCCAACTCGCGGTGGAGGGTGCCTTCCGCGAGAGCTCAGTCCTTCAGGAAGAAGCCGCCCCCACCGCCGGTGACCTTGACGTAGGCGCCAGCGAACTTCGGGCTTGGCACGCCGTCGACAGTGTCGTCGCTGGTGTTGGTCCACTCCTGCGAGGAGAAAGACGCCATCACCCCAACTTCGAGCCCCAGTTCGGGGCCACCGTTGCGCATGGTGAAGCGGTGTGCGCCCACGCCACCCTCGAGGTACCAGAAGCCACCGCTGAAGTCGCCGTCCTCGCCGCCCGCGATCTCCTCGCTGCCGAAGGACAGTGGCTCGTCCGTGATGTTGGCTACCGAGAGATCGAAACCGATGCCGCCGATCCCGACGAAGGGAACCACGATCAGGTCGGCGCGGTGAACGACGGCGTAGCCGAGGTCGAAGCCTCCGCCGCCACCGCGCAGGGAAGCGCTCCCTCGGGCCGTCGCGGTCTCGGGGTATGCCAGAAAGAAGCCCTTGCCACCGATCACGAGCCCCCACAAGAGTGCCTTGCCTCCACCCCCCAGTTGCCAACCGAGTCCGCCGAGGGCGCCGTCGTCTCCCAGGGCGCGCTCGAGGTGGGCGGAAGCGCCGGTGATCGGGCCCACCATGACGCCAGCTGCTCCGTAGCCCATGCCCCCGAACGTGGGCACCCCCGGCTCCTCTGTCGTGGTGGGCTGGCCGCTTGCGGGAGGAGTCGCGAGCGCTGCGCTGGCTGTGGTCGCAGAAGTGTCGCCCGCGGCCGCTGCCTGTTCCTTGGCTGGGGCTCTCTCCTCGCGGCGATCGTCGAGCGATGCCGTTGCCGCTGCATCAGCGTCGGCAGGCGAGCCGGCGTCCGCGTTCGGTGGCCCGTCCGGCACTGGCACCGATTCGGCATTGGCGGGCGGGACTGGACCAGGCTGTGCGTGGGCTGGCGCGCCGGCGACCAGCACCCCCACCGCGAAGCCCAGACAACCACAGGACAAATGACGCATGTACATCCTCCGACAAGAATCTCTGCGCGACGGATCGCTACCCGACCATCTACGCGAAATACCTCGACCGCGCCGAGTTGTTTGTTTGCCCTTCGCAAGAATGGTCAGGTGCCGTCTGCGGGCTGGTCTGCTCTTGATCGCGGAGCAAGTCGCGGGGCATTCCCTCGCCATGAATGGAACGTTCTTCTGGACCTGTAGCGGAGTTCTGGAGCGACGCGGGGGCGCGCAGGCAGCTTCGCCTTGGCGAACATCGCCAGCGATGCGGGGGATGCCAACCCGAACCTTTGTGCCAAACGCGCGCACGGTTTACCGTGCGGGCAAGACGGTCCCTGGCCAGGCGGGGGCGCTGGCCTTTGAAGTTGACCTCGGCGACTGTCGCTGATCGAGTCGGCAAACAACCTCTGGTGTTCAAGGAGTGCGTGGAAGTGGGCCGAAAGCGTCGACAGGTTGGGGTTGATGACGATGCTGCGTGGGTCTTCAACGAGATGGCAACGGTGTACGATGCCCGGCCGCCCTATCCCGTTCGGCTCGTCGATGGCGTCGCCGAGCTAGCGAATGAGGTGGGCCGTCGCGTGATCGACCTTGGTGCCGGAACGGGCCACCTGGCACTGCCCCTGGCCGAGCGGGGGCTCGACGTGGTGGCAATCGAACCGGCGCGCACGATGCTGGAGCGGCTACGCCAGGCAACGGCGGAGCGTGGGGTGCCGATTCGCGCGGTGCACGCAGCGGCGGAAGCGCTGCCCTTCGCTGAACCTTGCTTCGACCTGGCGGTGATCGCTGACGCCATGCACTTCGTGGATGCCGAGCTCGTCGCGGGCGAACTCCGGCGGGTATTGGTCCCGGGGGGGGCGCTGGTGGTGGTCACCTGTGACCTCGGCGATGGGCCGTTCATGGCTCGAGTGCGTCAGCTGCTGGAATCGATGTCCGACCGCCGCCCGCGGGACACGAACCAGGCGATCAGGCATCTCGCCGCGCTGGCGGACGTGCGGCTCGGGAGACCCTGGTGCGTGGACGACACCACTCCCGTCGACGTGGCAACTCTCGAGCGCATTCTGCGCTCCTTCTCGTTCGTGGGTCCGGCGATGAATCCGGGGCTCTGGCAGGACTTTCGGACCCGGCTCCATTCCCTCCCGGGGGAGCGGGTGTGGGGCCGCCGGTTCAACGTTCACGTGGGTTATCGTCGGCGTCGGCGTCGACCGTGGCACCCACCGACTCGCGCGCGAAGATCGAGCTGAGAGGGCAGCACACCAGTCGTGACGGCAGCGTCGGTCTGCCTCCGGGCCACGCACGTTCAATCTCTCGGGTCGTGGCAAACGATCTGCTAGCAGTTGTCCGCGACGAGGTCCCAGCAGGAGTCGGCGAAGTCACGGTACAGGCGCTTCGAGATCTGCGGCTGATAGTCGCCGAGAATGCCCGCGTATTGGGGCTGGGCGTAGAGCGCGCTCAGCGCGCCCGAGAGCTCGGTGCTGGTCTCGACCCAGAGAAAGTCCTCGATGCCGGAAACGATGTGCTCGCGAATGGCGACGGGATTCTTGCGGAGCTCAATGCTCGAGCCCAGCTTTCGGTGCACGGCGTCGGCGATGATTTGCGCGTGCTCGGGCCAGCCGCGGAAGGCGCGCTGGAAAGTCGTGCCGATGAGATGAAGCGACTCGCGCGCCAGCTCTTCGGTCTTCGGGCGCTGGACCCGTTCCTCGTTGTCGGCGAGGAGTGCCAGGTAATCGTCGGACAGGAGTTTCTCGAGATCACTGGCAAGCATCTGCCGGGTCTCGTGAGTCAATCCGAGCTCTTCCAGCTGGGCTAGGATGCGGCGCCGGATCCGCTGCATGCGCGGAAGCAGAGATCCCGCCGGTCCCCCCTCCAGGATTTCCCCCAGCGGGTTGACCACCCCTTGGCCGAAGGTCCACAACACCCGCTCGAATAGCTTTCGTTTCAAGCGTGGGAGCGCCAGCACGCCTACTGCTCGCGCGATGGCTGCGGCGTCGGGTGGCTCGACGTAGATCTCTCCTTCACTGCGGTACCGCTCGTCGTACATCGACAGTGACTCGAGCAATTCGCGAAAGGCGTCGTTGCGAGCGGATGCCGAGTCGTCCTCGGCCTGGACCCGAATGACGAGTCCGCCTGAGCCCTGGTCGAAGAGGCGATGGATTTCGTGTTCGATGGCGCCCGGAGTGAGTGATAGCCGTCGGGGTGGTTCGGACGCACGGTCCTCCATGAATGCAGTATAGGGGGTCCCGGCAGTCGCGACAGCGGCGTGCTGTAGACCGTCTGGCGGGTTCGCGTTGGGGACGGATGGATACCTCACCCTTGGGCTCCGCCGCCGGGCCGAAGCGTTGCTGTGGCTGGCAACGGACCCAACGCTGACCCGGGTGACGCAGTCCTACGCTGACGATGAGTGCAGTCTGCCAGGCGATTGAGGTCGCGCGCGGGTTGGTGGCTGCTGGGCTCGCGTTCGTCGTTGTCGGGTGTGCGGCCAGGACGGTCGTCCTGTCACCGATCTCCCCTCCGCGGGAGCCATCATCAACGGTGGTGCTTGCGAGGGAGACTGTGGCGGTGGCCTTCGACCAAGACGGCAGGCGCCTCTCCGGGACCTTGACGCTCCCGGTCCGGCAAGCCGAGGCCCGAGTGCCCGCCATCGTGATCGTGCACGGAAGCGGAGCGCTCTCGCGAGACGGAGTGATGCGCGGGCAACTGGGTCTCGGGTTTGGTTTCGGGTTTCCTGCCTATGCCCGGTTGGCCGCGGCGCTGACCGCCCAGGGATACGCGGTGCTCCGCTACGACAAGCGCACCTGTGGCCGCTTCAATGGTTGCGCCGACAACGACTACCCGGCGGTTCCTCCCTCCCTGCAGGGGGTCGAGTTCACGACCGCCGGCTACCGACGCGATGCGCTGGCCGCCATTGCCTTTCTGACCGCCCACGAGGCGGTCGACCCGGGTCGCCTCTTCGTTGTGGGGCACAGTCAGGGAGGGAGTCTCGTTCCCCTGATCCTCAGGGATCGGGCCGACCTTCGGGCGGGAGTCATGCTGGCCCCGCCGTTTCATTCCATCGGGGAGCTGGTGCAGCAGCAGAGTGTACGGTTGCGGTGGGCCTATTCGGAGGCGGGTCATCCGGAGCGGGGCGAGCAGGAGTACCAAACCTTGGAGATGGTGGCTGGCGCGCTGCGGCGTCTCGAGGCCGGTCGGCACTGGGGGGAACCCATTCTGGGGGAGTCCGCGGCCACTTGGGAGTCATGGATCGAGCTGGGCCACGAGGCGCCCCTCGCAGCGGCCCAGCTCGACCGGCCGTTGCTCGTGCTCGGCGGGGATTACGACTACAACGTGGCCCCGACCGAAATTGAAGCTTGGAGGGACCACTTGCGCACCTCGCCGGTCGACCACCGCGTGCGTGTGCTGCCCTGCGTGACTCACGCGTTGAACTGCATCACCCAGTCTGACCCACGAAGGATCGAGCCAGCGGACATCGGTCGCGAGATTGCGCCGGCGCTGGTCGACGAGGTGCTCGTCTTCCTCGCGTTGCAGGCTGGGACGGCGCCGGTGTCCCGGCTTTCGCCGGTGCTGTAGCCCCGAATCACTCCGAGGAACGCCTGGTGGCACTAGTGCCGTCGCGCGCGGGGTTTGGGCTCCTTCGCCTTTGCCCGCCAGCGTCTTGTGCCTGCTCTCCGGCCCGAGGCGAGTTCACAAGAGCAGTGACCACCCTGCCCGAAGCTGAAGATACCTGTCTCCGGGCGCCCAGCAGGGGCCAGGCTCCCGGAGACAAGTGCGCCCTGCTGCTCCGTCGGTGTTCTATGTCGTTGATTTGGAACAACAAACAACCTCTTCTTCGCTAGGAGACTTGGCGGGTCGGCTGGTCGCTCGCTCTGGTCAGGCGACTCAATCCGGGAGCCTGGGCCAATATGAGCAACATCAAGCAAAAACGAGAGGCATACGATTCGCCACATTGTGGCACATATCTTACCCGTAACCACCTACGGCGAGAGCCTCGGATCGCGCTGCGGGGTGGGTCGTTCTTCGCGAGGCACGCCATGCACAAGCGCACTGTGGTCTACCCCCAGGGGATTCCGAGTCGGCCCGCCGCTGCTGCCCACTGTTCGGAGCTGGTGACCCTTTGCGGTGGAGACCTCGACCGGCAGTTCGAGAGGACCGACGGGTCGCTTGCCCAGTTTGGTTCCTACCTCGCTCGGCTGCCCGCGTTCCAGCATGGGCATGTGCACGCCCTGATCGTGCTCACCCAAACCCGACCCGTCGAACTGATCGGACCGACCCGACGACTGCTGGCCAAGGTGCCGGCCTTGCGCGACGCGGTGTGGGTGATCTTCTGGGACCACATGGCCGACGCGGACTTTCCGGAGCGGTTGGTCGAGTTCGGCGATCTCGACGGACCCGTGGACGACGCCCCGCTCTGGCGTCCGACGGGCAGCCGGCGACCATTCCTCACCCTGGCGACGCTGACGACTCTGGCGTCACTTCGCGCCCGAGTCGGAACGCTCTCGGCCCCGTTCACCGACCGAGACTCGCGCGACCGAGCGCGGCTCGGCTACGCGTAGGGCGGCACGCCGCGGTGCCGGAGTGCGAGCTGCGGCGCGAGCTCACCAGGTGGATCATTGAATCCAGATCTTCGCTGACTCCGGATTCCTGTCAGCTTGGGCTTTCGTTGGGAGCCATCGGGACTACGTCCTTCGGCCATGGACAGAGCGCTCGCAATGGGAGTGGCGATGGGGCTTGGCGTGGCGGTGATTGCCTGCGGCTCTTCGGACAGCAGCGGTCGGCGGCCACCCTTGGAAGCCGGGGGTGCTGCCGGCGACTCCGGAACGTCGACGGGAGGCACGGCTACAGGGGGCCGCCGACCGGGGACAACCGGCGGTGCGGGGGGACTGGGTGGGGCCCCACAAGGTGGCGTTGGAGTGACCCCGTTGGGCGGGACGTCCGGCGCCGGCGGGGCTACTGGTGGGCGAGGAGGACGGGGAGGAGCTGCCCCTGCTGCTGGTGGGGGCGCGGGCGACGGGTCCGGTGGCGACCCTACGACCGGGGGAATGGGGCCGGCCGTGGGGACCGCTGGAGCGGCTGGCTCTCCAGGAGGAGCGCTGACCGCTGGTGCTGCGGGGACTGGGACGCAACTCGGCACGGCCGGTGAGGGCGGTGGCGGCGGAGCGAAGACCAACGACCACTGTGTCCCACTTGTTCTGCCCGCTTCCATCGACGACACATTCGAGGCGGGCGGGGAGGCTCCCACGTACTGCTTCGTGGTTCCTGTTGGCGTGGCGTTCATGGTCACCGTGGCTTCGAGGACGGATGGGATCAGCGGAGGAGACTTCACTCTGACGTCTCCTGATGATCCGTCGCTGGACCGGATCGGGGTCTACTCGCGGTACGACCTGGGACGCACCTTCGGTCGCGCCTCACTCGCGACCGAGCAGCGCTACGATGTTGCAGTGACCGGCGTGGCGAGTACCGAGTATCGACTCACGGTTGAGGAAATTCCGCTGATGGATCTCGACGAGAACCTGGCCGGAACTGCCTCCGGGGCCGGGACGTCGACCTTCCACTACCTGCCGATCGGCACGCCAGAGCTCGTGCGCGCAGCCTTGATGTCGGACAACGTCTGTGGCCGTCTCCGCATCGACCTGCTCGAGCTCGATGGTACCAGCCTGGCGCAGCACCGCGCTACTCCGGCCAACTGTCGGCAATATGGCGCCACGGCACCGCTCGAGTTGAGTGCCGAGGGCTACGCTGTCGAGCTCGAAGCCGTCGACGCTGACAGCACCGGAACCTGGGAGCACGCGGTAACCCGGATCGCCAGTCCGCGCCCGATTCCTGGTAGCGAGCGGGTCCGTGAGGTCTCCGACACGACGACGTGGATAGGTGAAACCCACTTCTGGTCCCTGGAGTTGCAGGCGGGTCAGCCGTTGACATTCGTGCTGTCGACGCCCGGATCGCACAATGCGGTGGCGAATGTCGGAAGTCCTGGTGCCGCGCCCTTCTATTCCTACTCGGTGGCCTTGCCGGGAGGACTGCGCACGACCCCGTTCGAGTCGGCGGACGATTCCGGCCTCTTCATTGCGGAGACCGCTGGCACGTACCTGGTGCAGATTGAGACGGCGGCCATCAGCGCGGCCGACCCCTACCGCGATGGGCTGGTGGGTGGGTACTCGCTGCAGGCCGTCAGCCCCATCGAGAGCACTGTCGCGGTTGGTAGCGCCGTGAACGGGAGCGTCGATCAGCCGTATGACTTCCGCCGCTACTCGTTCTCCGTCGCCACCGGACAAGAAATCACGGTTCAGATCACCAACGACACCGTGACCAACTATCTGTACGGTCGTCTGTATGCTCCAGATGGAGCTGAGCTCGACGAGGATCGCGCCACCCAGAGCGGCGTCTTCACGCTTGGTCCCTGGACAGCCACGACTTCCGGGCTCTACCTCCTGGAGCTCGACCCGACGGCGGACAATACCGGCAGCTACGAGATACAGGTCACCGTGGCGAACTAGGGAGTGTTTTCAAAGCCCGAGCCCGAGCCCGAGCCCGAGCCCGAGCCCGATCGATTGAATGGGAATGTTCCTTGTCCAGCGGACTGGCTTTCCATCGGACAGAGAGTGTGTTCCATCCTGGCAATGGAGCGGTTGGTCAAGCTGCGCGA
>JBNLDK010000140.1:0-12267 GCA_050304295.1 Polyangiaceae bacterium | reverse complement strand
GCGGCGCCGGCTTCGCCGGCTTGGGGGGCGGCGGCGAGGGGTTCGTATTGCGCACCGGCGCGGGCGCCGGCGCCTTCTTCCCGGCAGGCGGGGCGGCGGCCGGGAGATCGATCGCGTCCGTCGGCTCGTGCAGACGTCGCTCCTGAGGTGCGCTCTCTTCCTCGAGTCGAAGTCGCTCCTCGATCTCGAAGTGTGCCTGCCGGATGTCTTCGACCAGGCCGTTCGTACGCATGTAGTCCTTGGGCGGTTCCCAGTCGTCTCCTGCAAAGACGAAGTAGCGATCGAGGAACTCCTGCCGTTCCTGCATCTTGCGCTCGAAGATGCGTCTGAGGTCGGACTGATCGTGAATGACGTAGGGAGTCAGAACCAGGAGCAGGTTCGTCTTGCGCGTCTCGGTCTTCGACTTGCGGAACAGGAAGCCGAGCACGGGAAGATCACCCAGCACGGGGATCTTCTCCTTGGTCTTCGCGATCGCGTCACGCATCAGGCCACCGATAACGACCGTTTGCTGATCGTCCACCACCAGAGTGGTGTTGGCCGTTCGCTGGGTGATCGACACTGCCCCCAAGGCGCCAGAACTCGCCCCGCGCTCGCTGATCTCCTCCTCGATCTCGAGGCGCACCTGGTTGGACTCGTTGATATGCGGAGTCACCTTGATCTTGGTGCCGACATCCTGGCGAGGCGTGTTGAAGCCGAGTCCACCGAACGCCAGCGAGCCGAGCGCCGCTGGGTTGCTCTGCCCGGCCCCGCCAGCCAGACCTGCCAGGTTGGACAAGCCACCGCCGATGTTCTCCTGGAGAGGAATGTTCTCGCCGACGTTGATCTCTGCCGCGACGTTGTCCGTGGCCAGAATGTGCGGGGTGGCGAGCACGTTCGCGTCACCGCTCACCGCGAGCGCGTTGATGACCACACCGAATGCGGGAACTGACACCCCGATCCCCAGCAGCTCGCTGGAACCCTCCAGCTCAGGCCCGCGAATGCCAAGCGCCAGTCCCTGCAAAGCGTTCGGGTCGGCGGGGGGCAGAATCGAGTTGAGCGGGTTGAGTCCGCCGTAGACGAGTGACGGGTCGTCCCCGATGAGGTCCGGCGTCCCACCACCATGGTAGGAGAGACCCAAGCGCGCCGAGTGGTCGACCGACACGTCCATGATCACCGCCTCGATGAACACCTGACGTCGCGGCATGTCGAGATCGTCGATGACGAGGCGGAGATGGGCGTAGTCGCGTCCACTGGACGTGATCAACAGTGAGTTCGTCGCCTTGTCCGGGGTGACGCGGATCTCGCCCTCGAACATGGTGGGCTGGCCTTCCTTCTTCTTGCCCGCGCCCTGCAACATCTGGTTGAGCGTGTTGGCCAGCTCCTCGGCCACCGCGTGCTGCAGCGGCAGCACGTGCAACTTGTCGCTCGACTGTGGCTCGGCCTCCAGACGGTTCATCAGCTCGAGGAGCTTGAGATACGAGTCCTCGGTACCGACGACAATCAGCTGGTTGGTGTCGGGATCGGCGACCACCTTGGTCAGGCCACCGGTTGCCCCCGCTCCCCCCTTGCCCAGGTCGAAGAGCTCGTTGATTTGCTTCGCCATGTCCTCGGCGTTGCCGTAGTGGACCGGCTCGATCCACATCTTCGCCCCGACAGCCCCGACGTCCACCTCCTCGATGATGCGAATCATGCGTTGGATCTGCGCCCCGGTGTCCGTCAGGATGAGCAACTGACCGGGCTCGTGAACCGAGATGTCGCCCTCCTTGCTCTTGAACTTCTGCAGCAACGCCGACGTCTCCACCGCCCCCGCGTGCTGGAGTCGGTAGAGGCGCGTGATGTAGCGATCCGTGTCAGGCACCGGAGCACCACGCGAATAGATGGGCGTGGACCGCGTCACCACTCCGCCGCTATCGACGATCTTCAAGAACTGTCCGTGGGGAACCACGGTCATCCCGTTGGCCTCGAGGATCGACAGGAACGCCTCGTAGGCTTCCGCCAGCGTCACTGGCGTCGGAGACACCACCGTCGCCTTGATCTGTCGCACCTTCGGGCCGTAGATGAATCGCTTGCCGGTCATCCCGCTGATGTGGTTGACCAACTCGGCCAGGTCCGCGTCCTGCAGGTTGAACTTGACGCGGTAGCCGTCGGGCTTGGGGCGGTAGGGTGCCTCGACGGCCTTTTGAATCGCCTCCATGCTCGTCGGCGGGGCATTGGCGGCCCCCGGCAAGGTATCCGCGGGATTGTCGGCGGCAGCCGGAGCATCCGGCGGATGCACGACGGGAGGCCGACGGGGCGTGGGACGCGCGGGCGGTTGCTGAGCTTGAGCCGCCGAGGCGAAGCAGATGGCTGCGACGGGCGCGAGCCTGCGCAACAAGCGATGTGGTTTCATGCGAGTCACTTGATGTTGTATTCGATGTTCACGGGCTGGCCGCGTCGGGACACCGTGACCGTTAGCTTGTCTGTCGTCCGCAAGCGGGAGTAGGCCTCCAGCGCCTTCTCCGGGCTCGCCATCGGGTAGCCGTTGATGGTCTCCAGCCGATCACCGTTCTGCATGCCGAGCGTGCCCAGCAGCGTATCGGGACGGATGCCGAACAGGCGCACACCAACGACCTTGCCGTCTTTTTGCTCTGGCACGATGCGGGCGGACCGCATCAGGGTGGCCTGGTTCTCAAGGATCTGGTCCACCACCGAGCGGTCGACGCTGAACTCGGTCGGCGACACCTGGTGGATCTTGCTCTTCATGTCAGCGGGGATCGCCGGCGGCCCGCGCTTGTTCGGCTTGGCGCCCTTGCCGGGTGGCGCTGGCTTGCCGGGCGCAGCAGCAGCCTGGGGCTGCGGTTGCTGCGCGAAGAGCAGCGCCTGGCACAGCTTGTTGCCCTCCACCATCCACACCGACGGGGAGCCCTCGAAGGAGTTGAACCCGATGAAGGCAACCTTCGAACCGCCAACCACATCGCCCACACGCCGCATGGTGGGTGCCGGATCGCCCGGCCCCTGGAGCGCTGCCAGCGACCAGAGCGGGTCAGTCGACTCGCTGACGATGGAAACCCGAACCTCACCACACTGGGGAGCGCGAAGCGGGTCCGTGATCTCGGGTTCCGTGGGGGCCAGGTCCTCCACGGTGGGTTCGACCGCGTTGAGCGGGCCCGTGATCGAATCGAACGGATTGCGACTCAGAATCGGTTCGGCTGTCTTGCTTGAGGCGCGTCCGGCGAGTGGAGACGCCGAGGCGATGGCGGGCGCAATCGCGAGCGCCTCCTCCGCGGGGATGAGGGAAGCACCGACGAGCTGGGCGGCGCCGCGTGCCTGGAAGTAGGCACCGAGCACCAGCATGCCGAGCACGATGGCGAGAAAGTAGCGCTTGAGAATGGCGTCGAGTCCCACGGCAGCGAGAGCCTTCTAGCGAGACGCATGCCAGCGAGGCAAGGGCCAATAAATACTCGAAATCATATCGCTTTGGTCTTCGCTGCGAGCCCGCCGTCGCGCCATGATGGCACGCCTCGGACTGCTAGCCCGCTCAGTGTGACAATCTGACAATCCATCCAACGCTGGCCGGCTAGCCATCCTCGTCACCGTCGAGCTTTCGGTAGATGGTGCGTGTGGAGATGCCCAGCAGCTGTGCGGCCAGGGATTTATCGCCGGATGTGTACTTGAGCGTCTCGCGAATGAGCCGATGCTCCACCTCGTCGAGCGGCGTGCCAACGCTGAAGGTGATGCTGGACGGCGCCGCAGCTTCCGCCTGGGCGATCTCGTCGGGCAGGTCGGCCAGCGAGAGGCCATCGTCGCGACACAGCACGGTCGCGCGCTCGATGACGTTCTCGAGTTGCCGAACGTTGCCCGGCCAGGAGTAGTCCAGAAGCTTGCGCATCACTTCGTCGGGAACGTAGAGGCGAGCGCGCCCGTTCTTCTTGCAATAGATGCCCAGGAAGTGATCTACCAAGAGGGGGATGTCCTCGCGCCTCGAGCGAAGCGGAGGCGCCGTGACCGAGATCACGTTCAGTCGGTAGTACAGATCCTCGCGGAACCGCCCCGCCTCCACCTCGCTCTGGAGGTTGCGGTTCGTGGCAGCCACGATCCTCACGTCTGCCTTGACGGTGTCACCGCCAACTGGCTCGTACTCCCCTTCCTGGAGCACGCGCAGGATCTTCACCTGCACCGCCGGGCTCAGCTCGCCGATCTCGTCCAGAAACAGCGTGCCGCCGCGTGCCTTGGCGAAGCGCCCCTCCCGCTTGGCAACGGCGCCAGTGAACGCTCCGCGCTCGTGGCCGAAGAGCTCCGCCTCCAAGATCGACTCCGGAATCGCGGCGCAGTTGACGGCCACGAAGCTCCCCGCCGCTCGCGAGCTGCGGCCGTGAATGTAGCGCGCAATGAGCTCCTTTCCGGTCCCGCTCTCCCCGAGGATCAGCACCGTGGCGCTGGAGGGCGCCGCCTGGGTAGCCACCTCCAGAACCCGGCGTAGCGACGGGCTCTGGCCGATGATCTCCCGCGTCGTGAGGAGCTCCAGCTCCTTGCGCAGCGAGCGATTCTCTGCCAGAAGACTCTGCCGCTCGGCCGCTTTGCGCACGCTCTTGACGATTGTCATGCGCTTGAGCGGCTTCTCGACGAAGTCGTAGGCTCCCTCCCGCATCGCCTGAACCGCGGTCTCCACGGTTCCATAGGCGGTCATCAGGACAACTTCGGTATCGGGGCTGACCTCCTTGATGCCCTTGAGGAGTTCGACTCCGTTGATGCCGGGCATCATCAAGTCGGTGAGCACGACCTGAACCCGATGACGCCTCACGGCTTCGAGCGCCTGCTTCGCGTTCTCGGCCGTCAGGACGCGCATCCCCTCGCGCTCGAAGATCTTCTGCAGCGAGGTGACATTGCTGGGTTCATCGTCGACCACGAGCAGAGTTGCGTCGTCGCCCACTACTGACTTTTTGTCATCCGAGTCTGTCATCATGACATCACCACCGACGGTGTGTCACGACATTGCCAAGAGGTCAAGCGACGTACCGCTTGCCCGGCCCGCGTGATGATCCCTGGGGGGCCGGCTCGAGGAGAAGGGTCCGCTTCGACCGAGAATCCGGCGAGCCGACCCGCGCGCGCCGCGCCCGACTCAGAACTCGGCGTGCCCCGGACTGCGGGGGAACGGAATGACCTCCCGGATGTTGGACAGCCCTGTCATGTAGAGCAGCGTACGCTCCAGTCCCAGTCCAAATCCCGCATGCGGAACCGTGCCGTAGCGGCGCAGGTCCCGGTACCACCAGTAGGGGCCGGGTTCGATGCCGAGCTCGGCGAGGCGGGCGTCCAGCACCGCCAGCCGCTCCTCGCGCTGTGCGCCGCCAATGATCTCGCCAATCCCGGGAGCCAGGACATCCATCGCCGCGACGGTTCGTTCGTCGTCGTTGAGCCGCATGTAGAATGCCTTGATCTCCTTCGGGTAGTTCATGACCACGACGGGTCGCCGCACGATCTTCTCCGTCAGGAAACGTTCGTGCTCGCTCTGCAGATCCATGCCCCAGGCGACCGGAAACTCGAACTTCGCCTTGTCCTGCTTCTTCCGCAGAACGCGAATCACCTCGTCGTAGTCCATGCGCTCGAAACTGGACTCCACGAATCTCTCGATCCGCTCGACGCACTGCGCGTCAACACGATCACGAAAGAAGGCCAGCTCCTGACCGGCCGCGTCCAGCACCTGGCTGAACACGTACTTCAGAAACCGCTCCGCGAGGTCCGCATCCGCGGCCAAGTCGGCAAATGCCATCTCGGGCTCCACCATCCAGAACTCCGCCAAGTGGCGACTGGTGTTCGAGTTTTCGGCGCGGAACGTCGGCCCGAACGTGTAGACCTTCGACAGAGCCACGCAGTAGGTCTCCAGCTCCAGTTGACCGGAAACCGTCAGGAACGCCTCCTTTCCGAAGAAGTCCTGCGTGAAATCCACCGTGCCGTCGGGGCGCCGCGGCAGGTTTGCGAGATCGAGCGTACTGACCCGAAACAGCTCACCAGCCCCTTCGCAATCGCTCGCCGTGATGATGGGCGTGTGGACCCAGAAGAACCCCTCCTCGTCGAAGAACCGATGGATCGCCTGGGACAGCCGGTGGCGCAGACGTGCCACCGCACCGAGAGTAGTGGTTCGAGGTCGCAGGTGGGCCACCTCCCGCAGAAACTCGAAGCTGTGTGCCTTTGGCTGGATGGGATAGGTATCCGGATCGTCGACCCACCCCACCACCTCGATGCGCTCGGCCTGGACCTCGACGCTCTGCCCTCGACCGCTCGACTCTGCCACTCGGCCGGCCACGGAAATGGCGCAACCGCTACTGAGCCGCAGCACCTCCGATGCGTAGTTGTCGAGCTCCTGCGACGCGACGACCTGCAACGGACTGACCGTCGACCCGTCGGAGAGTTGCACGAAGGAGAAGCCGGCCTTGGAGTCGCGACGAGTGCGCACCCAACCGTGAACCTCCACGGGCGTCCCCGGCGGGACCACACCGCCCAGAAGCGCGGAAACGGAGTGGCGCTGAGTCATCGCACCATCCGAGAAAGGTGCCGAAACTCGTCCGTGCCTGCCTGGCCCAACCAGTCGAAGAGCACCGTTTCCGCGGTGGTCAGCTCCGCGCCCGACCGTGCGCACAGCTGGAGGCCCACGTCGCGGTGCTGCTCGTCACGAGAGCAGACGCCATCGACCGCGACCGCCACCCCCAGTCCGCGATTCACCAGATCGCGGACGGTCTGGAACACGCACACGTGACTCTCGACGCCCACCACGACTGCCGTCGTGGCACCAGTCGCGTCCAGGGCGGCACCGAACCCGTCCGCCGGCACGGCGCTGAAGCTGACCTTCTCGAATCTCGCCGCGCTCGCCGCGACCAGCGCCTCCTCGACGGGAGCCACCGTGGGACCGAGCCCCTTCGTGTACTGCTGGGTGGCCAGCACCGGTGCGCCCAGCAACCGCGCCCCCTCGCAGAGCAGCCGCGCGGCCCGCACCACGTCAGCACCGCGCTGCTGCGGCATGACGGACAGCAGTCGCTCCTGGACATCCACGACGATGACGACCGAAGATTTTGCCTCGAGTCTCTTCACTGGGCGAACCCTCCTGGGGGCGAGGATGCCTGGGTCGCGCGAGCAACGCCAGCGTCACTGAATGCTGCCGCCGCGCCGGACGGCCCTCCGGGGCGCCACCACTGGCGCTCAGCCGCGGTCGAGCGCTTCGCGGTCGAGAACGAGGCGCTCGACACGGCGTCCGGTCGCGAGCGCCTCGACGATCTCGGGCAAGTCCTCGAGTGTCACACGGCCGTAGTAGAAGTGGTCGGGCTCCACGGCGATGGTCGGTCCCGAGGTGCAAGTATCGAGGCAGCTGCACGACAGTACTCGCACCTCCGTCTTCGCCAGCCCGTGATCGCGCAGCAGCACCTTGAGTCGGGCGTGCAACTCCTCGGAACCTCGAGCTGCACAGGAGCCCTTTGGGACGTGGTCGGGACGACGGTTGGTACAGACCAGGAGGAGTCGCTTCCGGAGCGCCATGCTGCTGAACCTGGCGAGGCTGCAGGGCGGGGTCAAGCGGGTTCACGTGCCAGAGATGGCGGTCTCCCCCCCTTGGGCCCCCGACCGCCGCAAGTGGGGCTCAGAAACGGGTCGGATCTCCCGGCAAGAGGGAGGTTCGGGTTGGGGGCGGGCTCAGTTGCCGCCGCCGCCCGTCGCACAGGTGAACGCGGCCGTTTCCTCCGTCTGGCACGAGTCGGCGTGCAGCGGAATCAACGCAGTCCCGCACTCGACGTCGGGAGCCGAACTCATGCAGTCGGCAAAGTCCAGAATCTGCGGCTCGCACTCCGCGGGAGCCATCGCCATGAGCTGATTGCAGCTGGACGTGCAAGTGTCCACATCGGTGTACCCGGGGCAGCTCAGGTCGACCGCGACCGGACAGAACTGCGCGCACAGCTCTCCAGCACTGCCACTGCTATCCTCCTCGTCGTTGCCACCGCAGGCCGCGAGCCCGCCCACCATCGCCAGGCAGCCGAAGGCAGCCAGCACGTACTTGATCCGCATCGTCAATAATCCTCCAACCCGGGGCCCCAAAAGCCCCGGAACGCTCCACACCGCAGGGCGCGAGCCCGGCGGGAGATTGTCGCCCAGAAATCCCCGCCACGCGCGAACTTTCCGACGGCGTCCATCGCCCGGCGGCAAGCCAGGCGGCTCGGGTCGCGCACCAGATTGCGGAATCCCCCGGCTCATGGTGCGATAACCTCCCGGACGCTGGCCTCGAGGACCGCCAAGAGCTCCTCGAGATCGCCCAGGGGTACGTTCAGCGGGGGGACGACATAGACGGTGTTGCCAAGGGGGCGTAGGTAGGCGCCACGTCGAAGGGCGGCCTCGTACACCTGCCATCCCGAGCGCTCCAGGTAGCCCTCCTCTCCGGCCAGGTCCAGCGCCCCCACCATGCCCAGAGAGCGCGCGCCAGTGACTCCCGGGAGCTCCCCCAGTCGCGCAAAGCTCTCCGCGATCAGCTGCGCGCGGGGAGCCACGCCCGCGAGCACCTGCTCGTCCCGGTACACGGCAAGCACCTCCCGGGCCACTCGCGCCCCGAGTGGATTCCCGCAGAACGTGTGACCGTAATAGAACGCCCGCTCCGGTCCTCCGAAGAAGCCCGAGAAGAGCCGCTCGCTGGCCAGGGTCGCCGCCATGGGCAGCATCCCGCCACTGAACCCCTTCGCCAGACACAGGATGTCGGGGGAGATGCCCGCGTGGTCGCAGGCCCACATCGGCCCCGTTCGGCCATATCCCGTGAACACCTCGTCGACGACGAGCAGCAACCCATGGCGGTCGGTCAGCTCCCGCACGGCTCGGAGATACGCCGGGTCGTAGATGCGCATCCCTCCCGCCCCCTGCACCACCGGCTCGAGCACGACGGCGGCCACGGTGTCGGCCCCCTCTTCGACCAGCCTGGCCAGGGCCTCGAAGGCGCGCTCGAAACCCGCCGCGGAGGGGGCAGGCACGTGCACGCAGTCCATGACCACCGACCCGAAGAGGCGACGGAACACCTCCACGCCCCCGAGCGCCGTTACCCCAAGCGTCTCGCCGTGGAACGCGCCATCCAGCGCCACGAATCGTGTTCGCCGCGGCGCGCCGTTCTGTGCCCAGTACTGCACCGCCATCTTGATCGCCACCTCGACGGCAGTCGACCCATCATCACTGAAGAAGACGCGGGGCAATCCCGGCGGCGCCACCTCGACCAGCTCGTGCGCCAGCAGGGCGGCCTGCTCGTGGGCGATCCCTGCCAGGGACACGTGCGCCAGTGTCTGCGCCTGCTCCACGAGCGCTTGCACCAGACGCGGATGCTGATGCCCGAGCAGGGCGGTCCACCACGATGCGTTTCCGTCCAGGTAGGAGCGACCATCCGCGTCAAACAGTCGGGCCCCTCGAGCGGCCACCACGACGAGCGGCTCGGTCTCGTGAAGGTACCGCTCCATGGGCGTGTATGGGTGCCACACGTGGGCCCTGTCGAAGGTGAGAATGCGATCGCGGTCCGTCATGTCGAGAACGCCACCGGAGCTCAGTGGTCGGTGGTCGTTGCGTTGGTAGCATAGGCACCAGAGCGCCGTCGTCGCCGAACCGTGGCGTCAAGCGGGAGCAGCAAGCAAACCCGCGTCCCCCGCCCCTCCTCACTGTGCACTTCGACAGCACCGCCATGGGCACGGAGGATGCGGTCCACGATCGGGAGCCCGAGACCCGTCCCCTGGGGTCGGGTCGTGAAGAATGGCTTGAGCGCCCGCTCCCGGGTCCGCTCGTCCATGCCGCAACCGGTGTCCTGAACCTCGAGGCAGGTGGCCGGCTCGCCATCCAGCACGCAGAGTCGCACGGTCACCGTGAGGGTACCGCCCTCGGGCATCGCGTGGCAGGCGTTCTCGACAAGGTTCTCCAGCACCAGTCGCAGCAGGCCCGCGTCCACGGAGATCGTCTGGACGCGGGGATCGTCCGCCACGTCGACCACCACGAGCACCCCATCGGGGGCCAGCGCCCGAACCCGCTCCGCCAGCTCCCGCAGATCGACGGACGCCCAGCTGATCGACACCGGTCGGGCGAACCGCAGCAGGTCGGTGACGAGCCGATTCAGGCGCGCAACCTCCTCGTCGACGATCTCCAGCAGCATCTGCTGGTCTTCCTGACGCAGACCCACGCGCCGCAGACCGGCCGCCGCGTTCGAGATCACGGCGAGGGGGTTGCGCACCTCGTGGGCGATCGTCGCCGCCAGCTCGCCCACTGCCGCGAGTTGCTCGCGGCGCCCCAGCTCGTCCTCCATGACCCGCAGGTCCTGGTACGACCGACGCAGCTCTTCGGTTCGCTCCTCCAGGCTCCGAGCGGTGACTGCCAGTCGCCCAACGGTATCGCGTTGGCGCAGCAGCAGGGAGAGCCCGACCGCGAAGGAGTAGAGGAGAAATGCGTGGGGAATGAGGTACACGCCGTGCGTCCACCACGCGAAGATGAGCCCCAGGTCGTTGGCACCCGCCCCCCCAATCGCCAGGCTGCCCACCACCACCGCCAGTGCGCCAGGCCGCCCGCGCCCCGCCTCACGGAGCATGATGCCAGTACAGACGATGGTGACACCCAACGCCAGCGAGTAGAAGAGAACTGCCGGAAGGTAGTGCTGAACCGTCACGTGCCGCATGGGCATGCCCAGAAGTACCGATTCGTGCACCACTGCGGTCCCCGACACCCGCCACAGTCCCAGCGCATGGCAGGCCAGAAAGACCATCGCCAAGGAGTACGCGCCGAGGGCAACGTACCGTTCGTGCCGAACCCCAGCGATGCGTAGCAGGAAGTGCAGGTTCAGCGGCGCCGTGACAATGACGGCGGTCACCGAGATCTGCGCCCCCACCAGCCAGACATCCAGATCCGGGGCCCCGTGCATCCAGGCTATCCCCCCCGACAGCCCGGCGAGCGCGAAGCAGAACAGACCAAACAGCAGATACTCCTCCTCCCGGCGGAGCCAGAACGCCACGGTGAAGAAGCCCCCAATGACCACCTGGGTGAGCGCCCAAGCGAAGACCACGCCACAGAGGAAGGTCGCGCTCGTCATGGCTCGACAGCGTCGCCCGCGGGAGGCAGTGGAGCATCTCGATTGACGGTGATCGTACGAGCCACCGCGGCCACGTCACCAATCCTTGCTCCGTGGTCGTCGACCAGGGTCAACTGGACGACGAAGTCGCCGGAAGGCAGGCCATGGAGGGCGAGGGGCTGCCAATCCGTCAGCACATGGCTGGCGCGCACCCCCGACCCCGATACGGAGACTCGTACCCGACTCCCTGCCAGGCCCTCCGTACCCACCTGGTAGTAGTCCACGAAGATGTCTTCCGCAGCTTGATCACCGTTGAAGGTGCCCCGTGGCTGGCTGTAAACGAGAAAGGGCCGGTCAGCCACCACCGGCACCCGAGAACCAACGCGGAAGTTCACCACCGCAAAGGGTGCCTGCGAGCGCTGGACACGGGCTCTCAACATGCGCCCCTGCTCGTCGATCGCCACGGCAAAGAGCCGGTGTGACCCAGCAGCCAGCTCTCGATCGGCAGGGACGAGATCCCGAAGTGGGATCCGTTGCGTGGGGTCATCGATGACGACCGGGCGAAATTCGTCGAGCGCGAGTTGCACCCGTCCCGACCACTGCGTCACGCGCAACCGCACCTCGTAGTCACCGACCCGGGCGAGAGGAATGACCTTGCCCAGATACGGGAACAGGATCTCGACATGGGGACCGGGAGCCGCCACGAAATCCGACGCCAGTGGCTCGAAGACGACCGCAGCTGAGCTCGACGGGGGAGCGCTCACAGGCGCCGAACCAGGAGGCGGAGCAGCGCGGACATCGGACGGCGGGCGCCCCGAAACCGCGGGCGGTGGAGCGATGCCCGGCTGCGGAGCGCCCGCGCAACCGCTCATCACCAGCACCACCCAACCTCCCCAGCTCGGCTTCACCAAGACAGGCTAGACGCCGAGTCCCGCAATCGCAACGTCTTCGCCCACGCCGTGCGCGCCCCCTCCCGTGCGAGACGGGAAACCGACACCGCGCCACCCTCACCTCGCCATCCGTGCCAGCCACAGCACTCTTCACTCGGATTGAGCCGCAGGTCGCGTAGCGACCGAGGACCAGGAGTCCATGACAGCACCGGGCGCAGACTGGCTCCTCCGAGCTCCGCCCCCACCCTCATCCCCTCTCTGGGAGCGGAGCGGCCAGGCTCCACGCCACCGAAGAGTGAGCCGCAGGTCGCGTAGCGACCGAGGACCAGGAGTCCATGACAGCACCGGGCGCAGACTGGCTCGTCC
>JBNLDK010000139.1:0-31444 GCA_050304295.1 Polyangiaceae bacterium | reverse complement strand
GGGCGCTTCGACTATCGCTACTCGGGACTCTACGACCGCACCCACCTGCGCTTCTTCACGCGGCGGTCGCTGGGGCGACTCCTCGAGCACTGCGGCTTCGAGATCCTGGACGCGAGCTGCACCCCGTCGCTGGTTCAGTCGGCGGCCCCGCTCCTGCGCCGCGCCTTCGCGGCCGAGGTCGCCGCCGGGCATCACCTGGCCCTCGACGACTCGCGCGCGTTTCGCCTCTACCAGCGCTTCGTCGAACCCGTGGAGTCGGTGGCCTGTCGCGCCTGGCCCGGGTTGCTCGCGTTCCAGCATGTGGTGGCGGCGCGATTGCGGGCGCGCTGAGGCGCGGACCACCGGCGCCACGCGCCCGGATCCGGTGGTGGATCCGGACCCGAAGCTGTCTCCGGGATACCTGTGTTGTTCGCCGAGGGTCGGACCTGTACTGTGCCGGCATGGGTAGCGGTGCAGTTCTGCGTGGGGCGTGCGTGGCGGTGGTTCTGGCGGCAACCAGCGCCTGCGGTTTGAAGGACGGGTCGAGTGGACCAGGGCATGTCGCGGCGGGCGGCGATGCGGCGGGCGGCGATGCGGCGGGCGGAGATGCGACCGGCGGGAGGGGAGGCGCGTCGAACCCGGTGACCGGTGGCTCCGGGAATGTCGGTGGTGCTCGGGCGACTGGTGGAGTGGCGGTCGCCGGGGACGGCGCTGGGGGCGTTCCGCGTGGGGGAGCGGGGGGACGCGCGGGGAGCGACGCTTCGGGCGGGGACACGAGCCTCGGCGGCAGCACCTCCGGCGGTGCCCTCGTTGCGGGGGGAGCGGCCGGAACGCAGCCGGTGGAGATTGGCGGTGCACCGAGCGGCGGTGCGGGTGGGGAGGTGTCGGTGACCGGAGGCTCGCCCGCCACGGGTGCGACCTCGCACGGTGCGGGTCAGGGCGGGCAAGGCGGCGTTTCGACCGTGACCGTGGCCGGGGCTGCCGGGAATGGGGGGCAAGCGGGCGAGGGTGGGACGGTCGAGGTCTCGTGCACCCCAGCGCCGGCCGAGTCGTGCAACTACCGCGATGACACCTGTGACGGGGAGGTGGACGAGGGTTTCGTCGACTCCTCCGGGCGGTATGTGCACGACGAACACTGCGGAGGCTGTGGGGCGTCTTGCCTCGACGTGATCCCGCACGGCACCGGTGCTTGTGTGGTCAGCGGCGGGGAGCCACGGTGTGAGGTGGCAAGCTGCGATGGTGGGTACTTCGCGGCCAGTCCGTTCGCCTGCGTGGCAGCGATCGACGCCTCCTGTCTGGCCTGCGTCACGGACGAGGATTGCCCCACCCCCGGAGATCGCTGTCAGCTTCTGGATGGCGTGGGGCGTTGTGGTCGCGACTGTTCCGCTGGCAACGCGCACGGGACGCCGGAGGACGAGTGCCCCGACGGATACACATGCGCCGACCAGGGCGCGGGCGTCAAGCAGTGCACCCCGCTATCGGGATCCTGCTCGTGCAACGAGCAAGCGGCAGGAATGATGCGGAGCTGTGCCGTTCAGAACAGCGTGGGGACGTGTCTCGGCATGGAGACGTGCGACCCCATCGCGGGATGGACGGGATGCACGGCGGCCAGCCCGACAGTGGAGAGCTGCAACGGTCAGGACGACGACTGCAACGGGTTGGTGGACGACAATGTGCCGGGGCGCGGGGACGCCTGCGACATTGGTGGCTGCCGGGGTGTGCTGGACTGCCGCGCCCAGATGCTCGTCTGCGTCGGACCGATGCCAGACGTGGAAACGTGCAACGGAGTGGACGACAACTGCGATGGCGTGGTGGACGAGGGCTTCGTCGACCCCGATGGCCTGTACGTGCACGATGAGCACTGTGGAAGGTGCGGTGCCAGCTGCGTGGGGACGATCGCCGACGGCACAGCGGTGTGTGTCCGGAATGGCGGGAGTCCGCGGTGCGAGGTGGACCAGTGCGACCCCGGATTCGTGAACCTGGGAACGGCGTGCCTCCCTGCGGACGTGGGTCTGTGCGAGCCCTGCGTGAACAGTGACAACTGTGTGCTCGAGGGGTCGGCCTGCGTCACCCTCGATGACGGCGCTTTCTGTGCGACACCCTGTGGTGCGGAGGATCAGTGTCCGGTGGGATTCAGCTGCCAGCCGGTGGCCGGTGGTGCCCACTGTTTGCCAGACACCAACGCTTGCCTGTGTGACGGAACGGACCTGTCCCTGGCGACGGGCTGCAGCCTCGTGGGGCCACTGGGGAATACCTGCCACGGGCAGCAGTCCTGCGAAGTGACCGGGTGGGGCAGCTGCACCCTGCCGAGCGAGTCCTGCAACCACGTTGACGACGACTGCGACGGCGATGTCGACGAGGGGTACCGTGACGCCTCCGGACGGTACACGAGCGATGAACACTGCGGCGCCTGCGGTGTGGACTGTACCGCGCTCGACCTCGGCGGGGCCCCGGGAGTGTGCAACGCCCTGGTGAGCCCTCCGACCTGCGCCCCCAGCTGCAGCGCGGGTTGCTTCGACGCCAACGGCGAGAGCGGGGATGGCTGCGAGTGCTGCGCTCCCAGCGTCAGCGATCGGCCGGACGCGGCCAGTGTGGACGAGAACTGCGATGGCATCGACGGGGAAGCGGACAACGGGGTGTTCGTGGCGAAGTGGGGTGACGACACCAACCCCGGGTCGCGCGAGGAGCCCGTAGAGAGCATTCAGCGGGGCATCGAGCTGGCGGCGATCAGTGCGCTCCGCGACGTCTACGTGGCGGAGGGGGTGTACGCTGAGTCGATCCTGCTGACCGCTGGCGTCGCTGTGTATGGGGGCTACGGTCCGCGCTTCGCCGTGCGCGATCCGGACGCGCACGAGTCCTGGGTGCTGGGACAGGCGTCGAACCCGGCCCTGCCTGGCGCAGTCAACTGCATCGGGATCAGCGGTGGAGCGCCGGCGAGCACCGTGGTCGACGGATTCGTAGTTCAGGGCAGCCACGAGATCACATCGGGAGCGACGTCCTACGCGGTGTACTCCCGCGATTGTGACGACACCCTGCAGATCCAGGATAACCGCGTGATCGCCGGCGCTGGCGGCGACGGTGTGCCGGGGAGATTTCCGGGAAGGAGTGGCGCGGACGGCCTCCCGGGAGGGAACGGACTGGACGCGGTCGATGTCCTGGACGCCTTCGGGGTATCCGACCACAGCTGCCCGGCGACGGTCCGCCAGGTGGGGGGCCGTGGGGGACTCTCGCCCAACTGCGCTGGGGCGGCCACCGACGGGGGCCGCGGCGGGGATCGAACCTGTCCGACCTACGACCTTGGCCTTCAGGAAACGGGAGTGCCGGAGCCGAGCGAGTTTGGTTCGGATGGCACCGCCGTCAGCGGTCCACCGGCGCGGGGCGGGGTGGCGGGACGCGACGTCTACCACCAAGCGTTCCAGTGCCTGGGATTCGACACGTATGCGGAGGTGACGGGAATGGCTGGCGAGGACGGCGCGGATGGCGTCGATGGAGCGGCGGGTCGCGGCTGCTCGCTCCCCTTGGGAACCGTGGTGGGTGGGCTGTGGCAGCCGGGAGCGGCGTCGAATGGCTCGGCGGGGATCGCGGGCAACGGAGCGGCCGGCGGGGGATCGGGTGCCGGGGCCTACTCCCACGACTCGTGTCTCGCGAGGGGGTTTGGCACAGACAACCTCGGCGCTTCCGGTGGAGGGGGAGGGAGCGGGGCCTGCGCTGGCGGTGGTGGCGCCGCGGGCGAGAGCGGGGGCGCTGCGTTCGGGATCTTCGTGGCGTTCAGTGCCCCCCCGGTCGCCGTTCCCGGCATCGAGGGGAACACGATCCTGGGTGGCGTCGGTGGCGATGGAGGGAGTGGTCGCAGCGGTGGAGCCGGAGGTCTGGGTGGCCCGGGGGGCAACGGAGGATCGGGTCTGTCAATGTTCGATCCCCCGGACCCTGACTACCCGTCCTTCCCCGCTGGAGACGGCGGTGACGGGGGCGACGGAGGGGACGGCGGCGGTGGTGGCGGTGGCTGTGGCGGTCCCGCCTATGGGATCTTCGTGTTCGGCCAGGGCAGCGTGGATCTGTCTGCCTGGGCGGCCAACAGCTTCACCAGTGGTCTGCCTGGCAGTCAGGGGCTGGGGGGAGGGTCGTCTGGGAATCCCGGCACTGATGGTGCAGATGGGATCGTCGCCGACGTGAACTTCTGAGCGAGACACCGTCAGACACGACATCCTGGGTCTTCGAGCAGACGGTGTGACCCGTGCTGTCGGTGTCATCCATGTGCCCCGACGGAAACGTCACCCATGGTGCCGGTTCGTACCGGCCCGCCCCGCCACTGAGCGCCAAAAACGACCACCGAGCGCCAAAAACGCACGCCCCAGAAGACCGAAGCGCCTTCCCCTCGGTGCGTGCTTCGAGCCAGAGCGGAGCCCGCTCGGGTCCGCCTCCTCGTGGTGCTCGCCTTCGGCTACAGCTTCGCCACCGCGATCAGCTGGTCTCCCCAGAAGGGCAGGTTCAGGTGATAGAGCGGGTGGAGGGCCTGCGCGGTGACGGCGTAGAGGCCCTGGAGGGTGGGGGAGAGGGTTTCGGTGGGGTTGGGGTCCGCGTCCGGGTCCGGGTTGGGGTCTGGGTTCGGGTCCGGGTTGGGGTCTGGGTCCGGGTTGGGGTTGGCGCGGGCTCGGGGGAGAAGGCGAAGCGGGAGGTGGTGCGGACGAGGGAGCGGTAGGCGTTGTGGAAGCCCCACTCGGTGATCTCGAGGGGTTCGAGGCAGGAGGAAGAGGGGCGTTGGTCTCGATCTTCCCGAGGCCGGGCGCCGATCACCCCAGCGCTGCGTCGGACATCCCGCCGCGAACGAGATATCTCCTCTTCGGAAGAAACCATTTCCCGACATCAAGAATGTATTTCCCTGTACAAAAGAAGACACTTTCGTTGAGAGGCGCCATCCTGCCCGCGCTGGAACGAGAGCTCCCCACCGTGGCTGACTTCCTTCCCTTGTCGAAACGGACAGAATTTACCTGAAATTCATCCATTCTATGCCGGGAAGGTGACGCAGCAGTGGGGGAAGTATCCCGGAACATCTAGGGAAGTATTCTTCAGGACTCGGGAAATATCCGGTGGTCTGCGGGATCGAGGGTTGCGGCCGAGGGAGAGTTGGGTGACACGACAGGGGTGGCGCTGTCGTTCAACGAAAAGACCAGTCGCGTGCTCCGCCTGCTGATCGGGACGCGGCATCCGGAGGTGCTGGCCGCGTTGCAGCGCCGTGGCTTCACGGCTGCCGATCTCGACGAGGGCTGGGCGCTGCTGCGGGCGCTCGGTGTTGCCGACTACTACGAGGTGGAAGCACCCGAGGCGGAGCGGGATCCGTGGACCGAGCTCGACGCCTGGGAGAACCGCTGGTACCCCATCGTCCGAGCCACGCTCGAGCGGCACTACCCCAGCCTGGCTCGCCAGGTCTTTCGCCGCCTCTCGCAGACCCGAGGGAACGAGGTGATCCTGGGGGTCATGGTCTTCCTCGACCGGATCCGCGACCTGGAGACGGGCGCCCATGGTGAGGCGGGCAAGAAGGCGCGCCGACTGCTGGCGCGTCGTGGCCTGACCGCGGGGGTGGTTGCCGTGGCGCAGCAGCTGATCGAGCGGATCCAGACCATTCCGGAGCCGGCGGCCCAGCCCCCATCGTCCGACCGGAGCGAGGAGCTCGAAGCGATGTGGGCGTGGTATCGGGAGTGGAGTCAGCTCGTGCGCACCGAACTCCACGATGGCCGCCTGCTCCGCGGGCTCGGTCTGTCCGCCACGCATCGCCCGCGCCCGAGGTAGCGCGCTTCGGGCTCCGGGGTTCTACGGATCCCCGTCAGGGATCTCCGGCACACGCTCTCTCGGTCCGCTTCCCACCACCAGCACACCCCAACGCATCCCACGACTCACCCGAGGGCGATGTGCTCGGCGCTGCTGACGAAGAGCAGCGTTGGAAGTTGCTCGTTGCGGAGCAACACGCGGCTGTCCTCGCGCAGGGACGCGAGGGAAATCGCTCTCACCACCAGATCTGCGTGGCCCGAGCGCTGTTCGAGAATCTGGTGGAATGCTTCAATGGAGTCGGTGGGGATGAACTCGACGTTCTTTCTGCTGATGGGGAGGCGGCCGTTCGAGATCAGGTCGAGGAAGCGCTGGCGCTCGGCGACGACACGGTCGCTGGGCAGGGCGGCGAAGACGTAGAGCTTGGCCCGCTTCCAGTCGCGATGACCCATCAGGATGTAGCTGAGCATGAGCATCAGTGAGGCGTGCGGGTCGTCGTTCCACGTCAGCCAGAGGTGCACGACCCGCCGACGGCCGAAGGCTTCGCTTCCATGCCGAAGGATCACGACGTTCTTGCCAACTGCTCCACAGAAGAGGGCGTCGTCGATCACCGCAGCGGTCGCTTCGGGCAGGCAAGGGGTGCGCAGCTCGAACAGCACGGTGTTGTTTTCGAGTCCGGACACGCCCGGCGCCTGCAGCGTTTGGGCGAGCGCTGAGCGCAGTGACGGGCTCACCATGATCTCGACGAACACACCTCGCAGGTCGTGCTGCTGCTGCTCGGCCAGTCGTTCGCGGAGTTCGTGTCGTGTCGCTGCCAGTTTCGCGTCCAGAAAGCCCTTCACGAAGTGCAAGTAGGTGCCGACCGCCTGGCGAGCGGCCAACCACCCCAGCAGCTTCTGCGGAGCCAGGCTTCCAGTGAAGGTCGTGTCGCTGACCATGACGATGCTGGGCCTCCAGCGGTTCGGATCCTGCGTGTCTCCCTGCTGGAGTCGCAGGTGGAGGCGGCGGATCAGCTGGGCCATCACCGCGCGGAAGAGGGCCGCCAGATCGCCACCCCTCTCGGCAGCTGGCGCGAAGCGCGTCAGCCCGTGGAAGACCAGCATCGTCGCGATCGACACGAGAGCGAAGAGGGGGTCCATCTGGAACATCAGAAAGACGCAGACGACGGCGCCCACGAGGCTCAGATACCAGCGGGAGCGGAAGCTCGGGCGGTAGCTCGGACTGGCCGCGAAGTGTTCGAGGAAGCTCACCGTGCAGAGGGCCCCATAGGTCACCATGAAGAACATCGAGATCAGGCGGGCCACGAAGTCGACATCGCCCAGACTGACGAATACCAGGGCGACGATGCTGGTGATGATGGTGGCGAAGCGCGGCTCGTTCGACTCCCCAACGCCATGGGCGAACATCCGGTTCGCGAACGTTGGCAGGAAGGCGCCATCGCGTCCCAGCGCTTGCAGAGTGCGCGGGGCGACGAGGATCGAGCCCAGAGCGGAGGAGAGCGTTGCCGCGCCCAGGCCGATCGGGATGATCGGGCCCCAGAGGGCTACTCGCTGCATGATCAGCGGGTCACTCGCCAGGGCCTCGGGAGAGGCAGAGATCGTGAGCTTGTAGACGAGGCCGATGTAGACGACGAGGCCAAACAGCGTGGCCAGCATCGTCCCCAGAGGAATCGACCTGGCGGGGCGGGCGAGGTCACCCGACAAGCCGACGCCTGCCGTCATCCCGGTGAAGGCTGGAAAACAGATCGCAAACACGGTGAAGAACCCGTCTGCATCGGCAACGGTGGCGGTGAAGCTTGGGGTCGTCGATGCGTCGGGCAGGGGACGGCCCAGGAAGAACAGAATCAGCGCGCCGGCGAGGACCAAGACGACAACGTAGAGTGCCCTCACCCCGACATTGGCCCCCTTGGTCAGAATGAGCGCGATGAGTGCGAGGGTGGTGGGAAGGCTCACCATCCGAGGGTCGAAGGGCATGCCGGACACCGATTCGAACCATGGCTGCAGCGGGCGGAACGCCTCGGCGAACGCGATACAGTAGAAGGCCACCGAGATCGCCTGCGACACGTACAGGGACAGGCCAATTACCGCCCCGATCCGGGCACCGAACGATCGGGAAATGATGAAGTACTCCCCGCCGCCTTCGACCTTGCGGTTGGTCGCAATCTCCGAGATCGCGAGGGCGGTCGGGATGGTCACGAGGTGGCCGAGCAGGATCACGCCGATGGCGCCTGCGAAGCCGAGGTGTCCCGCCGCATACCCGAACCGGAGGAACATGACGGCACCGAGGATGGTGCTGGCTGCAGCCAGAAATACTGGAAGCGTGCCAAAGCCATGTCCGACTCGAACTGGCGTCGCCGCGTCGGTCATCCTGGCAGTGGGCTATGGAGTGGCGTACATGAGGCTGGTGGCGATCCCGAAGGCGACGGCGATCAGTACTAGTGCTCCAATCGCCAGGACCCTGTTCCGGTTGCGCTGACGTGTCAGGAATCGAATGGCTTCCTCCGAATCCATGGCGTCGGTGTTGACTGGGGACATGCGGATACACGAAGCACGTTTCGCGCCATCACGCGCCACGCCTGGGTGCAGTTGGCTCCGGAGGTCCAGGCCCCCCCACAATCAATTCTCGGGTGGCAGCGCATCATTTTGATGGATCTCGGCGGAGTGGGATCTGCAGGCACGACCGCTTTTCCAGCGAAGGAAGGTGCTTCCGGTGCAGGCACGAAGAATGCATCGGATGCTTTCATGTCGAACCATGAGGCCCAACCCAACTTGTTTCGTCGCATCGCGCGGGTCGGAGCCATGCCCATCGCCTCGGTGTCCGGCGTGTTGTTCGGGTGGTCCAAGACACTGCCCATGACGCGCAAGTCCACGCTGCCGGGGAGCGAGGGAACGGTCCAAGTCCGCGCGGGGCGCAACGGCAACACCAGGTTGACGGTTCGCGTGAAGCATCTTCCCCAAGCCGCGGAACTGGAATCGAATGCCACGCTCTACGTCGTCTGGATCCGATCCCAGGATGGCACCAAGACGAATGTCGGCGCGCTGACTCTGAGCGACGACCTCGAGGGGAGCCTCGCAACGGTGACGCCACACCGCTGGTTCCAGCTCACGGTGACCCCGGAGCCAAGTGGGCAGGTCACTCAACCGAGCCACGATGTGGTCTTCACGGTTGACGTGGAGCGGCCGGAAGGTCGCTGAATTCCAGGTGTGCTCGGCCGTGGTGCCGTGACATCGAAATGATGGGCAGCGAACACCACCGCGATCGATCCCCGCATCGCGACATAGGGCTCCGGAGTTGCTCCCAGGCGCAAGAGCGCAGGGATGCCACCAGCACTGCAGCAGGTACCATGGCCATATCCGACGAGAATCTCAGAAACCGCGCCATCATTGGCTCAGATGGGCTGCAGATTGGCGAAGTCGCGCGAGTCTTTCTCGATGGAGACGACCTCAAGGTCGTCTCCATCGAAGCCAAGCTGCACAACGACGTTGCCGACCAGCTTGGAGCCAAGCGAACCATCTTTCGCGCAGGGACGCTCGAGATTCCGGTTGGCATGATCCAGGTGACGGCCGATACCGTGATCCTCAAGGTATCGATTGCCGAGCTGCACGCTCGTATTGCTACGAGCCAGGCAACAGCGTCTCACTGACCTTTTGCACTCCTCAGTCGAGTTGACCCTGGATGGCGAGTTTCTCGCTCTAGTCTTTGTGGACGCTGGTCAGCCGCGAGGGAACGGAAGCTGCATCGCGGGTACTGCGCGCCGACCGGTGTCCAGTCACGGCCACGGTGAGCCGCGCCAAGCGAGGAAGACAATGAAGAGACTCACAGCCGGACTGATGGTTGCCACGGTCGCGGTAGCCTGTACCAAGAACAGTGCCCCTGCCCACCCTGCGTCCGACGCATCGGCAAGTCCCGCGGCGGCGGTCGAAGCGCCGAACAGCGTCTCTCCCGACGAGACCCAGGTCGTCATCGACCCGTCGATCCGCGAGGCGTGCGGTATCTCGGATGCCGACGCCTACTTCGAGTATGACAGTGCTCGCGTTTCGGAAGTCGGCAGGGGCGTGCTCGGCCGCCTTGCCGACTGTTTCAGTACCGGCCCGCTCCACGGGAAGTCGATGCAGCTCGTGGGTCACGCCGACCCGCGCGGCTCCGAGGAGTACAACATGGTTCTTGGCAGTCGTCGCGCAGAGAGCGTGAAGGCGGCCCTCGGCAAGTTCGGGTTGGCCCCAGACGTGGTGATGACCTCTTCGCGTGGCGAAATGGAGGCGAAGGGCAGCGATACAAAGAGCTGGGCCCACGACCGCAGAGTGGACGTCAGGCTCGGTGGTCCATCAAGTTGAGGCATGTGGTCCCTTCAGATCGATGGCGTTCCCGGATTCGCCGGTGCGGTTTGGTCCTGGGGGAACCGCGTACAACCGGTTTGCTTCGACCTGACGTCGAAGCCGCGCGCGAAGCTCCGGGCTGAGCCCTCAGCGGGAAGGCCTCGCGAGTTTTCGAAGTGTGGCGATGATGCGCTGGAGGCCTTCACGTTGTTCGGAAGCGAACGCGCAGTAGCCAAGCGCAGCAGCCATTTCGAGCCCCATTACCAGCTCCGATGCCTCGCCCAAGGCGATGCGATAGGCTCGACGCTTGCCCCCACCGGAAGCGCCGTACCCTTCCCCGAGGTTGAGGGCCCGGACCCAGAAAACCCGGCTCCGGACCCGGTCTCGGACCCGGCTCCAGTGCCGGACCCCCTACCGCCCCATCCCACCAGGGCGAACCTTCGGCGCGATCGACGATCGCGCTGGGTCAGTCACAGGCGCGCCACTGCGATCAGCTGTTCTCCCCAGAAGGGCAGGTTGAGGTGATAGAGCGGGTGGAGGGCCTGCGCGGTGACGGCGTAGAGACCCTGGAGGGTGGGGGAGAGGGTCTCGTTGGGGTTGGGGTCCGGGGTGGGGTTGGGGTCCGGGGCAGGGTTGGGGTCCGGGGCGGGGTTGGGGTCCGGGGCGGGGTCCGGGGTGGGGTTGGGGTTGGGACTAGGGGAGAAGGCGAAGCGGGAGGCGGTGCGGACGAGGGAGCGGTAGGCGTTGTGGAAGGGGAAGCCCCACTCCGTGATCTCGACCGGTTGGAGCCGGGCTTCGACGAGGAGGGTGGCGAGGGTGCGGCGCGTGTAGTGGCGCTGGTGCCCGATGCGCTCGTCGAACCGGGAGCGCTGGCCGCCGGGAACGGTGATGATCAGGTGGCCCTCGTCGCCGAGTAGCCAGCGTAGTCGCTGGAGGGCGAGCACGTCGTGAGGCAGGTGCTCGAGCACCTCGGAGCAGACGATGACGTCGTAGTGGCCGAGGTGTTGCCAGCCGGTGAAATCCCGCGTCATCAGGTCGAGCTGGTGGAGCTCCGCTGCGGTGCGCGTCCGGGCCAGCTCGAGGCAGTGCTCCGAGACGTCGGTGCCGCAGAGCTCGGCCTCGGGGAAGCGCTGGGACAATCGCGCGAGCAGGTGTCCGGGACCGCAGCCCACATCGAGGATGCGTCCCGAGCACCCGACGAGGCGGTTCGCGATCCGCGCCTCGATGAGGCGATGCCGATGCCGCACCGCAGGGTTCTGCGCTTGCAGATCACTGAAGCGCTCCCAAACCGAATCGTAAAAGCGACCCGTGTCACCCATCGCCCGTGGTTCTCCGTCGTGCCACCACCATGTAGCCCAGCGTTTCGGTTTCGTCCGGCAGCAGCCAGTCCAGCCCGCGCGCTGCGGTCGCGATGCCCAGCAGCGCCGGGCCGATTGCCGGGAGCAGCCACCAGCGGGGACGCTCCGTCAGCGACGGCTCGTGCGCCAGCTTGCCCAGCTCCTGCCCCATGGCGCCCAGGCGCCCGACTTGCAGGGCCAGGTAGCTGCAGGTCTTGTGCCCCATCAGGCTCCAGAAAGTGCCCAGGGGGGCGAGTCGTTCGACGCTCAGACCGGCGGCCTCGCAGAGGGCGCGCAGGCCGTGAGGGGAGTAGCGGAAGTAGTCGTGGGGCTCCTCGTGCAGGCGGAACGAGAAGGGGGCCTGCATCAGCAGGCACCCGCCGGGGCGGAGCACCCGCGCGATCTCGGCCAGGAGCCGCCCTGGTTGGGGCGTGTGCTCGAGCACCTGGACACACAGCGCGGTGTCGAAGCTGGCGTCCGCGAAGGGGAGCGTGTGGCCGTCGTAGAGCACGTCCGGACCTCGCTCGTGTGCGGCCGCGGCGGTCGTGGCGAACACCGCCTCGTGCTCGACCCCGAGATGCTCGTCGACGTAGGGAGCGAAGAGGGCGTCGTAGGGGCGATGCCCGCAGCCGACGTCGATCATCCGGCCCCGGGCAAGAGGCGCGGCCTCGCGCAGCGCAGCCTCGGTCAGCGCCAGCTGCAGGTCGACGTACCGCGCGGCCCACCGGGCAACGGTGACGAGCAGGCGGCTAGCGCCGGCCATAGACCTCGATTTCGCTGAGCGCGATGTACCCGGCCTCGGGCTTGATGACGCGCACGTACCGGGCACGTTCCTGGTGCAGACTCACCCGCCACGGCTCCCACTGGGTGAAGCGCTGATGGCGCACGGCGACCTCTTGCCAGGTGTGTTCGTCCTCGGAGAGCTGCAGCGCCAGGGGTAGCACCTCGTCGAAGTAACCATCGCCGCGGTTGACGATGACGACGCGGCTGACACGATAGACGGCGCCCAGATCGACCTCCACCCACGGGGGGTCGTCCTGGTCGGTGTGCACGCCGAAATGGCCCCGGCGCGAGCCGTCGACGACCTCCTGCGGGTCGGGTGCGGCGGGATGCTGACTGCTCACCAGAACGGGTCTTCCGCGAGCCACGTTGGTGGGACGTCGAGCCCAAGCGACGCCGGCGGCGACGAGCAGCAGCGCGCCGAGCGCGACGGCCCCCAGCCGCAGCCTGCGCTGCATGACAATCTGCCGCGGGCTGCGCGGTTCGTACTGCGCCTGGAGCCAGTCGAAGGTGGCGGCGGCGGCGTCCCGGACCGCGACCGGATCCGTCACCAGTCGCTCCGGGGCGAGCGGGTCCGGGTCCGCCAGCAGCTCCCGCGCGGGCGTCACGCTCGCCGGCGCAATGACCCCCTCGAGGCGGTCCAGTCGGGCCCACGCCTCCGGGCCGGAGAGCGCGGCGTCGCCGTCGTGCTCCCCGCGCGCCACGAGCAGCGCCGTGATGGCGAGGGCGCAGGCTTCGCGCTCCAGGGCCAGCGCGGCGCCCCGGACCTCCTCGCGTCGCAGCTCCAGCGCGGCCGTGTGCCGCGCCCGCGCGGCGTCCGCGAGCCGTCTCAGTCGCTCCCGCCGGGCGGGGGGGCAAGCCTCGGCGCGGCGCGCCGCTCGCGCCAGGAATAGCGGTTCCCGGACCATCCGGTCGAAAGCTCGCTCGAGCGCGGCTCGCATCGCGCGGGACGATACTTTACGATGCCGCCCGTGTCGCGGGTCGCGTGGCGGACAGCCTGGCTCCAGCAATTGCGGTCCCGCGCGGTGGCGGCGGGACGCGCGCCGCGAACCTACACGCTGCTCGCGGCGCTCGGTGTTCTGCTCTTCGGCGCGGCGCGGATGCTCGGCCCGATGCTCGAGCGCTGGGACACGTTCGGGTTTCACGACTGGGACGTGGCGACCGCCTACCGGCACATCACCACCGTCAGTCTCCTCCAGTACGGCGAGCCCCCCTGGTGGAATCCCTGGCTGTGCGGGGGCTTCCCCGCCTTCGGCTACGTCGAGGGGGCGACCAACTTCTTCTCGCCCTACCTGCCCGTTTATCTGCTGACCGACGTGCAGGTGGCGATCCGCGTCGAGGTCATCGGGGCCACGCTGACGGGCCTGCTCGGGGCGTTTCTGCTCGCAGGCCGCTTCACCCGCAGCCACGCCCTGCGCGCCTTCGTGGCCGCGCTGTTCGTGCTCAATGGCCGGTGGTCGCTCCAGCTGGCGACCGGGCACACCTGGCACCTGCAGTTCTGCTGGCTGCCCTGGGCCCTCTACTTCTTCGAGCGCGCGCAGCAACCCGAACGCTGGCACGAGGGGATCTACGCGGCGGTCTGCGTCGCGCTGATGGGGTGGTTCGGTGGCATCTACCCGCTGCCGTACACGGCGCTGACGCTCACCGTCTACGCATTGTTGCTCGCCGCCTTTCGTGGCTCCTGGCGCCCCGTGCTCGTGCTCGCGCTGATCGGGCCGGTCGCCTTCGGACTTGCGGCGCCCAAGCTGCTCGCCGTGTTGCACGGCATGAGCGTCGCGCCGCGACCCATCGAGTCGCGCGAGGTGATCGGGATCGCCGAGTTGCTCGTCATGCTGACCGACACGAGCCAGCGCTACGGAGCGTTTCCGGTGCGCGTGCCCGCGTACAACTGGCACGAGTGGGGGATCTACATTGGCGCGTGGCCGCTGCTCGCGCTGGGTCTCGGCGTGCTCTTCGCGCGTGGGGCTCGCGAGCACGCGCTCAAGATCGTCGGCCTGCTGTACCTGTTCATGGGGCTGGGAGCGTTCCATCCACGAGCGCCGTGGGCGCTGCTGCACCAGGCGCCGATCTTCTCGTCGCTCCACGTGCCCTCGCGCTTCCACCTGGTGATGGTGCTGGTGCTGGCGCTCGTCTGTGTCGCCGGGGCGGCGCCGGTGGTGGACCGCTGGGTGCGACGGACGCCGTGGACCGAGCTGCTGCTGCTGGCGCCGCTGTTTCTGATCGTGATGGACGTGACCCAGGTTTCCCGGCGACCCGTGGCCCAGGCGTTCTGGATGGAGGCGCCGGAGCACATCGCGCGCGCGGAGCGCTTCGAGCATCACCTCCATCCGGTGGTGAACTACCGGCGTCGCGACTGGGCGCCGCCGGTCCTCCTGCCGATGATGGCGAACGCTGGGGTCGTGCGCTGCTACGGCGTTCCCGAGAGCTTCCCCATCGGCGCCCAGGCGCGGGACCAGCCCGGGTACCCGGGCCTCGTCTACGTCACGCAGGGGGAAGGGCGTGCCGAGATCGAGCGCTGGTCCCCCAACGGGGTCACGGTGCGGGTCGTGGGCGCCGACCCGGGGGCACTCTTGGTCTACAACATGAACTTCGCGCCCAACTGGCGGGCCAACGGTCAGCCGGCGCTCAACTACCGGAACCAGGTGGCGACACGCCTCGAGCCCGGGGTCGAGCGGGTCCGGTTCCGGTACTTCCCGCATTCGCTGGTCTGGAGCCTGCCGCTCTTTGCGCTCACCCTGACGAGCAGCGGGGCGCTGCTCTGGTGGCGGCGCCGGCGACGCGCCCCTGCGGCCCTTTCCGGGGGCACCGATTCGGCCGCGGGGTAGTCGGAACGCGCACATGGTGGGATGAGGGGCGGCGGCATTGCCAGCGTGAAGTGCGTCGGTCGGTCGTCCGTGAACCGCGGTTCGCTGCCGGGGGCCCCCCCCGGATGGGGCTGTATTTTTTGGATCGTTTCGAACCCGCGGCAGCGGTGGCATGCTGGGTGCATGCGCTCCGGCGGGCGATCCTTGCCCCGGGAGTGGATGGAGGAGACGCATGAAGGTGAAGCGCTGGTTCGCGGTTGGCCTGGTGTTGGTGGGGGCGGTGCCGGTGGCCTGTGGGGGCGGCGGCGACGGCGGTGGCAAGGACGAAGAGGAGACCGGACCGGAGTTCGCCGAAGTTCCGGAGCTCCTGGCCGAGGCCTACTGTGATGCGCTCGCCGGCTGCATGCCGCCCTCCCTCATCGCGCAGTTCCTCGGCACCCGGAACTGCGATGCCTATGCGCGGAAGCAGCTGGAGAACGGATTTCTGACCGCCGTGGAGACGGCGATCGAGGAAGGAACGGTCACGTACCATCCCGGTCGGGTCAAAGCCTGCCTGAACGAGATCCGCCAGGGCGGGTGCACCGCCAACGCCTACCTCGAGGAGTGCGAAGCGGCTCTCGCGGGCACAGTGGCCACCGAGGGCGACTGCATGCAGGACGCGGAGTGCATTGGTGACCGGTTCTGTCGGGTCGACGACCTGTGTCCCGGGGTCTGCTCGCCGAAGCGCGAAGACGGGGAACGCTGCGCTCGCGAGGAAGAGTGCTCGAGCGGCTCCGTCTGTCACGAGGGTCGGTGCACGAGTGAGCTTCGCGCCGGCGACGAGTGCGAGTCCTGTGGGGTCGGGTGCGGCGGCGGACTGTTCTGTCTGGGGGCCGACGAGGAGACCGGGGAGACGGGCACCTGCCAGTCATTGAACGACCTGTTCACGGCACCGGAGGGCGAGCCCTGCGACATCGAGGGCGAGCTCTGCGAGCCGGGGGCATCCTGCGCCGCATCGGTGGAGGGCGGCGAGGTCTCCTGGACCTGCGAGCCCCCAGCGTCTTCCGGAGGGGACTGTCAGCTGGCGATCCCGGACATGTGTCCAACCGGGGAGTACTGTGCGGGTCTGGCCCCGCGAGTCGGGGTCCTGCAGGGGATCTGCAGCCAGCTCCCCACCGAAGGCCTCGATTGCCTGCCCGGGGACTGCGGTGGCGGGCGCTGCGCGGCCGACCATGCGTGTGTCGAGGGGATCTGTCGGCGATTGAAGCCGAACGGTGAGAGCTGTGCCGGAAAGGCCGAGTGCTACAGCGACCACTGCGACGAGTCGGGGCTCTGCGGGCCGGACACGCCCTGCTCGATCTGACGGGACTTCGCGTCGATGGGGACTTCTGTGCTACAACGAACGAACCGCGCTCCAGGGCGCGAGGAGGGTTCCACCATGAGTCGATGGCGAGCGCTGATTCCGCTGATCTCGATGGCCGTACTGCTGACTGCTGGCGGTTGCTCGAGCGGCGAGGTGGCCGGTGACACGGACGGTGTTCTCGGCATGCGCGAGGGCGGACAGGGCGTCACCTTCAGCTCGGGTGGTCTCGAGGGTGTGTGTCAGAAGCTCCTCGACTGCTCGCCGCCCGAAGCGCAGATGGTCACGGTGGCTGACTGCGTGGACCTGCTCGAACCGCTGTTCGACGATCTGCTGGCGGAGGCGCCACCCGCCTGTCGGGCGGCGTTCGAGGACATGGCCGCCTGCATGGGCGTCAACGCGGAATGCGTGGATGGGGAGCTCGTGCCGGGTGCTGCCTGCGATGCCGAGAACGCTCGCGGCGAGGCGGCCTGCAGCGGCTGGGAGCCGTCGATCGAGATCGACATCGAGAACTACATCGGCGGCAGCGGCGACACGACGACCTCGATCGAAGGTTGAGCACTTCCGCGAGGCCACATCGAAGGGCCGTGGTCGGTCTCGTGGCGTTTGAGCGCCTGAGCGAGCTCGTCGGGAAGGCGAGCTCGCCTTGGCGAGAGCGCTCGATGGCTACTGGGTCACGCTCGAGAACGTCTTGCCTACCATGACATCGTCCCCATCTTCGCGATTTCGCCGAGAGAGCCGCGGTCGCCCGCCCTCGCCGGAATCGCGGGAGCGCTGCCAGGCGCAGACTCGCGCGGTGCGCCTACCGCTTGGCGCGGTGCATGTTGGCGACAATGCGAGCGCCGTCGAGATCGAAATGGAAGCGAAGCGGGCGCAAGCCGCGTGCGCACAGGGACTCGTGCACGCGTCGCTTGTCGGCGGGGCGGACGTAGAACATGAAGAAGCCGCCGCCGCCCGCACCCATCAGCTTGCCCCCGAGGGCCCCGGCGGCGCGAGCGGCCTAGTAGTGCTCGTCGATCACGTCGTCCGTCATCCGGGTCGCGAGTTGCCGCTTGCGGGTCCAGTGGTCGTGGAGCAGCTCACCGTAGGTGTCGGTCTGGCCGTGCGTGAGGAGGCGGTAGACCTCGTGTCCGATTTCCTTGATGCGGTGCATCCCTTCGACCGTGGCCGGGGTCCCGCGCCGGACGTTCTCGCCCTGCTCGCCGAGCACGTCGCGCGCCGATCGCTCGATGCCGGAGTAGAAGATGAGCAGGTTGTTGCCGAGCTCGTCGACGACCTCGTCGCGGACGGGCACGGGCTCGACGTGCACGACCCCGTCGCGGTCGATGGTGAGCGCGGTGATGTTGCCGAAGGCGGCGATGTACTGGTCTTGCTTGCCGACGGGATCCCCCAGCCGGTTCATCTCCAGCTCGCAGGCCTCCTCGGCGAGCTGCTTGGTGGAGACGAAGTCGCGCTTGTAGGCGTGCAGCGCGTTGAGGAGCGCGACCGTGAAGCTGCCCGAGGACCCGAGCCCGCTGTTGGCGGGGACGTCCGCGATGCTGGCGAGCTCGATTCCCCGCTCGATCCCCGTCATCCGCAGCGCCTCGCGGAAGATGCGGTGACGGATCGCTGCCACGTTCGGCACGATCTCCGTCTCCGAGTAGGCGAGGCGGATGTCTTCGTAAAACCGCCGGTTGGCCATCACGTAGACGTAGTGGTCGATCGCGGCGGTGACGACGTAGCCGCCGTGCTCCTGGTAGTAGCTGGGCAGGTCGGTCCCGCCCCCGCCCAGGGAGAAGCGCACGGGCGCACGAGAGATGATCACGGCGCTCGTGTTACCACAGTGGGTCTGACCGTTACCATCCTGGTAGCCGCCCCGCGCGTAGCGCGGCGTCCAGCTCCTCCAGGCCGCGGTCGGAGCCAATCTCGTAGAAGCGCTCCGGCGCGACCACTGCCCGCAGTTGCCCGGTGGCGGCGAGGCGGGTCTGTACCGAGTCGAGCCCGCAGGGCACTCCTCCCTCGAGCTCGGCGATCACCTCGCGTCGGAGCGCCAGCGCCCCGTAGTCGATGTGATCGCAGGCGGGGTCGCGGGTGCCCTTCTCGTAGCGCACCACGCGGTCGCCCCGGATGGCGGTGTTGCTCTTGTCCCACTGGCCCGCGTTGGGGAACACGCTCATCGTGCCGAGCGCCTCGGGATGGGCTTCGAGGTCACGCAAGGGGGCGGCGTAGTCGAAGGGCAGGCAGCTGTCGCCGTAGGTGACGAGGAAGGTGGGCGCGAGGTGAGCCAGCGCCTGGCGCAGGGCGCCCGCGGTGCCGCGCAGCTGGTCGCCATCGTGCGCGTAGGTGACGGCGAGGCCAAAGCGCGCGCCGTTGCCGACGTGAGCGACGATCCGCTCGCCAAGATGGCCCACGCAGAGCAGCACTCGCGCGAAGCCGGCCGCACTCAGGCGGCGGAGCTGCCGATCGATGAAGGGTCGCCCCGCGACCTCGATCAGGCTCTTGGGAACGCGCTCCGTGCGGGGCAACAGGCGCGTGCCCAGACCCCCGGCCAGCACCACCGCCTGCACGTCAACCGCCCCGCGCCGCCCGCGTGGGGGGCGCCGCGTTGCCGGAGAAGACCTCGACCGCGAGCGCGGCGATCGCTCGCTCCACCGCCGCGTCCGACGAGTGGCGCACCGCCCATCCCAGCCGGGCCAGGGCGCTCGCGTCCATGCGGCTCTTCGGGACGTCGCCGGGCCAGCCGCGGTCCCCGCCGGTGAAGCGGATTCGGGCTGCGGGGTGGGGTGAGGCGGCGATGCACAGCTCGGCGATCCGGCGGACGCTGGTGACGTCCGGGGGGGCGATGTTGAAGACGTTGACTGGATCGTCAGCGTGCTCCAGCGCGTGGAGGATGCCGTCCACCACGTCCGTCACGAAGACGTACGGCTTGGCCTGGTGACCGTCGCCGAGCACCTCGAGCTCGTCCGGGGAGTGCTTGAGCTTGTGCAGAAAGTCGAGGGCGGCGCCGTGGGTTCCGCGGGGACCCACCACGTTGCCGAACCGGAAGATCCACGCTTGCAGACCGAAGCACTCGGCGAAGGCGCTGACGAGGGACTCGCCGGCCAGCTTGCTGGCTCCGTACAGCGAGATTGGCAGCGCTCCCAGATCGCGCTCCGCGCAGATCGCGTCGGTGTTGCCGTAGACGGTTCCCGACGAGGCGAAGGCGAGCCGCGGTATCCCCCGGCGACGCATGGCCTCGAGCACGTTCCAGGTGGCGATCGTGCCTTGCTCGAGATCGAGCCGAGGGTTGTCGAGGCCCCAGCGCGCCTCTGGATTGGCGGCAAGGTGGAAGACGGTGTCGTGTCCCTGCACCGCGGCGTCGAGCGCGTCGAGGTCGAGCAGGTCGCCCACGATGAGCTCGACGCGGCCCGAAGCGAGGTGCGGGGCGATGAACTCGCGGCGACCCACGGAGAGGTTGTCGTAGACCGTGACCGTGCCCCGGTCCACCAGGCGATCGAGCAAGTGGCTGCCGATGAAGCCCGCTCCGCCGGCGACGAAGAAGCGGGGGGGGGCGCCTAGCACCCGACGCTCTCCCATTTCATCTCGTGGCGCTGGAGATCCGGGTGCGATACCAGCAGGTGCCAGACGACCGCCTGCAAGGCCTCCGTGTGAGGGGTCACGGTCGCGGGGTTGACCGTGGGGATGACCACCGCGGCGTCGGCCACCTGGGCCGTGTAGCCACCGTCGCGTCCGACGACGCCGGCAATGCGCGTGCCGCGTTCCCGAGCGAGCTCGAGGGCTCGCACCAGGTTGGGACTGATCCCGTGCTCCAGATTGCCACCCCCGACGCTGAACACCAGCACCAGATCCCGGGTGTCGAGGCGACTCGTTCGGAGCCACTCCGCGAAGGTGCTCGGCCACCCCTCGTCGTTCACCCGCGCGGTCAGCTCGGAGACGTTGTCCGTCGGTGCGTAGGCCTCGATGCCGCACAGCTTGCGAAAATCGTTCACGGCGTGACTCGCGTTGGCGGCGCTCCCCCCCACCCCGAGGACGAACAGGCGCCCGCCCCGCTTGCGAACCGCGACGAGCTCGGCCGCCAGGCGCTCGATCGCGGCGCGGTCGAGCGTGGCGACAATCTGGGTGACCTCCTCGAGATACTGCGCGGTGTGGCTCATCGGTCGCGGACCGTACCACGGCACCCCCGTTCCGTGGCAGGCTCGCGGCGATGCGCTGGCTGGGCTGGCTGTGGCTCGGTGTTCCGGTACTGGGGCTCGTGGAGCTCGCGGGACACGTGTACCTGGCAGGCCGGGCGCCTCGGCCTGACGAGTGGCAGCGCCTGCGGGGCGAGGTAGCTCGCTGGCGCCACGACGACGAGCCGGTGGTCGTGGCGCCGCGGTGGGCCGAGCCCCTCGCCAGGCAGGCGCTGGGCGACGCCCTGATGCCCATCGCTCAGGTGGCCCGCCCCGACGTGAGCGCCTACCCTCGCGCCATCGAGGTCAGCCTGCTGGGGCAGCGAGCGGCCGAGCTGGACGGGTGGCGGGAGATCTCTCGCGAGCGTCGCGACCGCTTCGAGCTGCGGGTGCTCGAGAACCCGAGCCCGGCCGTCGTGCGCTTCGACTTCGTGGCGGGGCTCGAGCCCGGGCGCGTCGTCGTCCAGCACGGAGAGCCGCCACGGCTCGGGAGCTGCCCGTTTCGCGGCGATCACCTCCCCGTGGCGGGGGGCCTGCATGGATCGCTGGCTTTCCCCGCGGCGCGGTTTGGCTGCGGCGGGGGAAGCGACCAGTTCGTGGGCGTGACCATCGTCGAGGACGAGCACTACCGACCTCATCGCTGCGTCTGGGCGCCACCACCCGTCGCTGGCGCGCGCTTCGTCCGCTATCGCGAGGTACCCCTGGGAGAGCGGATCCGTGGTCACACGGCCACATCGTGGTTCTTGATGCGGGACCGCGACACGGATCCGATCGAGGTGACCGTACGCGTGGGCGACCGGGTCGTGGGGACGGTGTCCCATCACGATGAAGCCGGGTGGCGGCTTTTCGACCTGCCGCTCGGCGACCAGGCGAACCAGACGGCCGAGGTCGTGTTCGAGGTACGCAGTCGTGACGCCGAGAACCGCCAGTTCTGCTTCCAGGCGGATACCCGATGAGCGACGAACGGCGAACTCGGCTGCCCCCGTGGGCGATCGATACGATGATCACCGCCACCCTGGTGGTCGGCTACGTCGCGCTGCTGCTGGCCACCGTGGGCGACCTCGGGTACGCACGTGACGAGGGGTTCTACTTCCAGGCCGCGGCCGCCTACGAACAGTGGTTCGATCTGCTGGCGCGGGCGCCCAGCACTGCCCTGACCCGCGAGGCCGTCGATCGCTATTGGGCCGTGAACCACGAGCACCCGGCGCTGATGAAGTCGCTGTTCGCGCTCTCTCACCGGTACCTCTACGAGCAGTGGCACTGGTTTGGTGAGGCGGGCACTGCCTATCGCTTCCCCGGGATGGTGGTCAGCGCACTGGGGCTCGCCGTCGTGTTCTGGTGGGGTCGCCTGGCCGTGGGGCGACTGCCGGGGGTCGTGGGAGCGCTGGCCCTGGGACTGATGCCGCGAGTGTTCTACCACGCGCACCTCGACTGCTTCGACGCGCCAGTCGCGTCGCTCTGGCTGACGACCACCTTCGTCTACTGGCTGGGCTTGCGACGCCGCACCTGGGGCTGGGCGCTGACCGCCGGGGTGCTGTTTGGACTCCTGTTGAACACCAAGCACAATGCGTGGCTACTGCCCTTTGCGCTCATCGCGCACTGGGTGCTGGTGCGGTGGTCGCGCTGGCGCAGGGAGACGCGGGTGGGTCGCTGGACGGTGCCCACACCGCTGCTCGTGATGGGCGTCGTCGGTCCGCTCGTCTTCTACCTCACCTGGCCCTGGCTCTGGTTCGACACCGCGAACCGGATCGCGTGGTGGGTCGAGTTTCACCTCGGACACGAGTACTACAACATGGAGTTTCTGGGGCAGACCTACTGGAAGCCCCCGATGCCGCGGCTCTACGCCCCGGTGATGACGCTCGCCACGGTCCCACTGGTGACGCTCCTGCTCGGCGCGCTGGGCCTCGGCGCAGCCGGCTGGGAGGCGGTTCGACGCCGCTGGTGGCCTGCGCGCCCTGCGAGCGCGCCTGCGACCGTGCTCGACGCTGACGCGCTCGAGTCGACGCTGGCGCTCTGGGCGCTGTGCCTGCTGCTCAGCTACGCGCCGTGGCTCTCGTCGGGGACCCCGATCTTCGGTGGCACCAAGCACTGGATCACGGCGTATCCGTTTCTCTGTCTCTTCGTGGCGCTCGGGTTTGCCGCGACCACGCAGCACCTACAGGCGTGGCTTGCCCGACCTGGCCACTGGATGACGCGGGCGATCCCGCCGGCGGTCGCGGTCGCGGTGCTCGCCGGCCCCGCGAAGATGACCTACGACTCGCACCCCTGGGGGCTCGGCTTCTACGCGCCACTGGTTGGCGGGGCGACGGGGGCGGCCACATGGGGTCTGAATCGCAGCTTCTGGGGCTACACGACGGGTGCCGTGATCCCCTACCTGAACGAGCACGTCCCGTCCGGGGGCACCGTGTACGTGCACGACACGGCGCTCCAGAGCTGGGAGATGCTCGTCCGCGACGGACGCCTGCGTCGCGATATTCGCGGCACCCTGCAGATGCACGCCGCCGACGTGGCGATCTACCACCACGAGCAGCACATGAGCCGCGTCGAGCACCAGATCTGGACGCTCTTCGGATCGGTCGTGCCCGATCACATCGGCACCTATGACGGGGTCCCGGTCGTCTGGGTCTACGTGCGAGAGCGGCCGGGCGGCGCGCGCCGCACCGAGTGACGAGGCGCACGCATCGCGTGGTGCGACGCGCGCACCACCGGCCGTGGTCAGCGGTCACTCGGCGCGCACGTGCGCGGTTCCGGTGACCGAGACGACGGGGACCAGCGCCTGTGCGTCGAGCGCCACACGATCGACCGTGGGGCGACCGAGGTGGATCTCGACATCGGCCTCGGCGATCTCTGGCATCAGGTCAGCGCGGGTTCGATCGATGCGCTGCGCGAGATCGTCGAGCTGGACCGGTAGCTCGATCGCGGCGTGGCGCTGCAGCTGGGCGGGTAGGTCGTCGAGCTTGTGTCGGGGCTTGCTGCCCGGAACGACGGCGATCGCGCGGAGGCGGATCACGTTTCGGGTCGCGTCGAACCAGGGTTCGGCGCTCAGCCACACCGGGCCGCAGGGCTCGTCCTCCGTCTCGAGCTCGAGGACCAGGCGGGCCTGCTCGTCGACCATCGCGGCCTGCACTGCCAGCCTCTGGAGCGCGACGTGACCTTCGATCGAGTCGGTGAGCTGCACACCCACCGCTGCCCAGGTCAGGCGCAGGGGGGCCTGCAGGCGCACTCCCTCGGGGACCTCATCGGTCACCTCGAGGGGGGGCAGCTCGCCCACCGGGGGGGGCTCGAGATCGCGGCAGGGGCTCTCCAGCGTCAGCTCACCCGCGACGCTGGCGGCAGCCGTGAGCATGCCGGACTTCAGCTGGGGTCGCTCCTGGCGGACGCCGTGGGGCACCACTCGCAGGCACGCGCCGTCATCGAGCTCGATGGTGCGGTGGAGCTCCTGCCAGCCCGTCACGGCATGTTCGCGGATCGGCGGCAGCTGGCGGTCAATCTGGGCCTGGGCGTTGCGGGCTTCGCTGGTGGCGCGACTCTGGATTTCCCCGCTGGCGTTGAATCCCGCGATCGTGCAGCCTCGCACGAGGTTCACGCTGACCTGGCTGCCAGCGTGGGAGTAGTCGCTCTGCAGCACGATGGGCACCCCCGCGCGCACGTTCAGCTCCGGAGCGCAGCGTCCGAGCACTGGACACAGCGGTCCGAAGGTCTTGCAGACGGATGCGCTGGCCTGGATTGGCGTGGTCAGGACCAGTCGATCGCCTTCGAGCTCGAAGCCGAGATCTCCGCGCTTGACGACGTAGCTGACGCGCACGCCGGACATGTTGCGCTGCCCCGAATCGAGGGTCTCGGGGAGCTCACGCGCGATCTCCCGACGCAGGCGTTGCTCCGTCACGGAGGCGCGCACCGTCACGTGAGAGCTGACCGCGCCGAGCGCCGGCGGGGCGACGAGCTCGGGAGGAGTGGCGGCCTTCCGGCAACCGTGGGGGGGACGTGGGTCGGCCGGTTCGGGGCTGCTGGCGCGGCTGCATGCGACGACGAGCGTGGCGGTGAGGATCAGCGAGTGACGCATGCTGGGTGGTGGGGAGCCTGGGTGCGGAGGTTGGTCTTCAGTACAACGGGGCCGCAGCAGCAGCACCGTCAATCCATCGGGATTGGACGTCTGAGTGTGAGCGATCCTTCACACGATGGCGTGTTCCCGTCGCCACGCAGCGCGCTCGAGGAGGAATGGGAAGGCGGTGTGCGGCTTGTCGGCCGATCGAGTCGTGACGGATTTATTCCGCATTTCACGCAACCAGGCGCTGGATTCCATCGATTTCTCGACTAGCCCGTCCAATCGGTATGACGGTTGCTAGGTAATGTTGGGCGGCGCAAGATTCAGATGATGACGAACCGTGGGATCCAGCTCCTGGTGCTCGCCGCGACCCTCGCGGCGCTCGCCAGCGTTGCGCCCCGCGCTCGCGCCGACACCGTGGTCATCGCGGACACGGACGCGAGCGCGCTGGTCGTCTTCAACGAGCACCTCGACTCCTACGGGACGTGGGCCCGCACCACCGACCACGGGCTCGTCTGGGTGCCCCACGAGTGGGCGGTCGGTGCCGACTTCAAGCCCTACGTGACGAACGGGCACTGGGCGGTCCACGAGGACGGCGACTGGATCTGGGTCAGCGACTACCCCTTCGGCTGGGTCGTGTTTCACTACGGTCGCTGGACATGGTCGTCCAGTCACGGCTGGGTGTGGGTGCCGGGGCGGGAGTACTCCCACGCGTGGGTCGTGTGGCGCGTCCCGCAGCCCGGCTATAGCTACGTTGGCTGGGCCCCCGCGCCGCCCGCCTACTACTGGGTCGATGGAGCGGCCGTGTCGGTGTGGGTAACGCCGTACACCCCCTGGGTCTACTGCCACAGCGACTACGTCTTCAGCTATCACGTCCACCACCACCTCTACCATCACCACACCCACCTCCATCACGCGCACCACGTGACGGTTCCGTACCACTCCCCGACGGCGAACCGGCGGGCGCCGACGGTGGAGCGCGCCCGCGTGCCCTCGTCTCGGGTGCCCCGCGTCCGAACTCCGGCCAACCCGCGCTCGGTGGCGCTGGCCAGCCGTAGCACGGCTGGCGTGGCGGGTCGTGCGCCGGCCCAGCCCCGTTCCGTCCCGAGCGCGCGGTCGCTTTCGTCGCCTCCGGTAGGGCGTGCCGCGTCTCGTCCCGCCTCCACCACGCGCCCCGCGGCGCGGCCTCGCCTGGATCGCACCGTGACTCTCCCCGCGGGCGATTCTCGCGCTGACCTCGACATGAGCTCGGGCACCCGGTCCCTCCCTGCCGGGAGCTCGGTCCGTCCCAGCGCTGCCCCCCCCAGCGGCGCCCGCGCTGTCCCCGCGCGGGCGCCGGCAAGCCGCACCAGCGCGCGTCCCAGCTACCCGGGAGCGGCCAGTACGACTGCCGGTGGCTCTGCGGTCACGGCGGCGCCTCCTCGCCGCACCTCTTCGAGCTCACGGCCGACCGCTGCCCCAGCGCCAGGGCGATCCAGCGCAACCCCGTCGCGCTCCGCGGCGGCAATTCCTCCGCGGTCCACCCCATCGCGTTCCACGCGAGCGCCGGCGGTGCCGCGCTCGCGTCCGACGGCGGGTTCCAGCTCCCGGTCTTCCGGGGGCGCGCGACCCGCACCGCCCCGACGGGCTCCCCCGAGCCGTCGTCGTTGAAGGAGACACCATGAAGCACAGCCTCGCCCCCGTCTTCGTCACCTCACTCTTGCTCGGCGGCTGCTACGTCGAGTCCGAGACCGTGTATCTCGAGCCGGACCGCGACGTGCCCGACGCCTACTCCTGCGAGGATGGCATTCCGGTGAGCACCGTCGTGGACATCGACTCCGATGCCGCCATGGAGACGAATCCGGGTCGCGAGACGGGGCTGTACGTCGAGTACCTCAGTGGGGGCCTGTGGACCGTCTACACGACCTGCGGCGACGTCGCTCGCTACGGCGAGTGCGAGTGGGAGATCTCCACCTCGGTGCCGGGCTGCGCGTTCGTCGGGGCCGAGGGTTACGATCTCGAGCCTGGCGAGAGCTTCGAGACCGACGAACTCGGCGCCTGGACTCTCGTCTCCACCGGCTACGACTACGATGGCCTGTACGTCCAGACCGAGCCCGGCGCATCGCTGCAGCTCGACGCATTGCTCGACGGCGACTACGCCGATTCCTACGTGTTCTGGGTCGAGGGTGGGGACGTGCGCACCAGCGCCGCGACCACCCCCGTCGAGCTCGTCCCCGACATTCCCTGACGGGCCAGGCGCCGGGGGATGAGGTCCCTCCGTCAGTCGCCACCAGACGGCTTGTGGTTGGCTCCGCTCGCGCGGCGGGCGCTCCGCGCCTCGTCTCTGTTCAGCGCTCGCGGGCGCTCTTGCGCCGCTTCCGACGACCCTTGCGGGCGAGCTGCACGAGGGCGCCGCCATCAGCGCCCGCGAACCCGTTCTGGGTGGAGAGGATCGGCTTGTCCTCGCGGGCCCGCTCGCGCGCCAGCTCCATGAAGCGCTGCTGGCTGCGCACGGTGGGTTCGTCTTCGGCTCGCTGGATCTGCTCGTAGTTGCCGCTGGGTCGGAGCAGCCACCCGTTGGTGTTGTCGCGCCGCATCGTCTCCAGGATCTCGTGGATCACGCGCCGTCGCAGCTCGGCGTCGAGGATGGGAAACATCGTCTCGACGCGGCGCCGGAAGTTGCGGGGCATCCAGTCGGCGCTGCTACAGTAGACTTCTTCTGCACCGCCATTGGCAAAGTAGAAGATCCGCGCGTGTTCCAGGAAGCGGTCGATGACGGCGTGAACGCGGACCCGCTCGCTGACCCCCTCAACCCCCGGCCGCAGACAGCAGATGCCGCGGATCAACAGGTCGATCTCGACCCCTGCCCTGGCGGCATCGTAGAGCGCGGCCACCACGTCTGGGTCCACCAGAGAGTTCATCTTGGCGATGATCCGCGCCGGCCGTCCTTCGATGGCATAGGCGGTCTCCCGCTCGATCAGGCCCAGCACTGCGTGGTGCAACCCGAGGGGCGCCACGACGAGCTTGTTCCAGTGGGCGGGCGCGCTGTATCCGGTGAGCAAGTTGAAGATCGAGGTGGCGTCCTCTCCCAGTTCCTCGCGGGCGGTGAAGTACGACAGGTCCTCGTACAGGCGCGCGGTCTGTTCGTTGTAGTTGCCCGTTGCCAGGTGGACGTAGCGCCGTAGTCCCGCCCGCTCCTTGCGCACGACCAGCAGCACCTTGGCGTGCGTCTTCAGGCCGAGCAATCCATACATCACGTTGACCCCCGAGCGTTCGAGCTCGCGGGCCCACTGGATATTGCTCTGCTCATCGAAGCGAGCCTTCAGCTCCACCAGCACGGTGACGTGCTTGCCGTTCTCGGCAGCCCGCTGCAGCGCTCGCACGTTGGGGGACTCGCCACCGGTGCGGTACAGCGTCTGCTTGATCGCGAGCACCTGCGGGTCCTCGGCGGCCTGGAACAGGAAGTCGATGACCGCTTCGAAGGACTCGTAGGGGTGGTGGAGCAAGACGTCCCCTTCGCGAATCGTCTCGAAGAAGTCGTCCGAGTCGCGGAACGGTGGGACGTACTGAGGACTGAACGGCTCGTCCTTGAGCTCTGGACGGTCGTCGTGCTTGGTCATCTGCGTCATGTCGCCCAGGACGAGCGGCCCGGGCAGGCGATAGACGTCCTGGTCGGGATCGAGGTCGAGCTCTCGGCACAGGAGCTCGATCGCCGCTTCTGGCGCGTCGGCGCTGATCTCGAGGCGCACGGCGTGTCCCCGCTCGCGACGCAGCAGCTCCTCCTGCATGACCAGCAGCAGGTCCTCGGCCTCGTCCTCGTCGATCTGGATGTCGAAGTTGCGCGTGACCCGGAACGCGAAGTGTCCCGTGATGTGCATCTGCGGGAAGATCATGTCCTGGTGGCGGAAGATCAGGTCCTCCAGCAGCACGAAGGCGCGTCGGGTTCCCTCCAGGGGGACCCGGACGAGGCGGGGGAGTGTCATCGGGACCTGCACCACCCCCACCTCCGGAGCGGTCGAGTGCTCGTCGCGCTCGAACAACACCGCCACGTTGATGCACTTGTTGCGGACGTGAGGGAACGGGTGCACCGGATCGACCGCGATCGGCGTCAGCACTGGGAAGATGTCGCGCTCGAAGTGGCGAGCCAGCGTCGTCTGGTCCTCGGGGGTGAGTTCATCGGGGGAGACCAGGGCGACGCCCGCCTGACGCAGCTGGGGTCGAATCGATTCGGCCCAGGTTCGGTACTGCTCGGCGAGCAGGTCGTGCGCTTGGCGGCTGATCGCGGTCAGCTGCTGGCGCGGCGTCATGGCATCCGGTGGCAGCTCCTCGATGCCGCTCGACAGCTGCGCCTGCAAACCCGCGGCGCGCACCATGAAGAACTCGTCGAGGTTGCTCGAGAAGATCGCGAGGAACTTCATCCGCTCGTAGAGCGGGAGGTGAACGTCTGCCGCGTTGGAGAGGACACGCGCGTTGAACTGCAACCACGACAGCTCGCGATTGATGTAGAGCTGGGGATCCAGTTGGCGTCCGCTCATCCCCACTGGAGTGGAGGGTGGAACCGTGACTTTCCGTAGGGGGTCTGATTCGTTCAGGGGCATGGTCCGGATCGGGGGCGAGTGGCGGCGTCGAGGTGGTCGCCGTCGGGGATCGAGTCCGGTCCGTCGGCTGACGAGGGCTTGGGGAGGAGCGAGGCGGGCCTCGGCGCTTTCCCTGCTTACCATCCCCTTCGTGGCACGAGCGTAACATGAAGATGAAGGCCGGGCCTAGCGGCCGGGACTGATGGACTCTGGCCGCGATCACCGCTTCGCCTGCTATATCTATTCAAGACCCCTCCACGGAAAGCGAATGATGACCGACTCCGACGTTTCCCGACCCGGTGGCTCTGATGGCATGGTGGCGCAGATCGCCCAGATGCAGGACTACGATCGCTACCGCGATCTGGCTTGGGAGGGCAGCTTTGAGGACTACCTGAACCTCGTGCGCGAGCGCCCCGCGGTCACTCGCAATGCGTTCCAGCGAGTGTACGACATGGTCATCTCGTACGGGACCGAGGAGTACATCGACAACAAGAAGCGTCTGGTTCGCTACAACTTCTTCAAGGACGAGATCGACGGCGGCAACGATGCCGTCTTCGGGCTCGACATCCCGCTGATGCGGCTGATGAACGTCTTCAAGGCGGCTGCGGAGGGGTACGGTCCGGAGCGCCGCGTGATCCTCCTGCATGGCCCCGTTGGGTCGAGCAAGTCGACCATCGTCCGACTCCTCAAGAAGGGACTCGAACACTACTCACGGACCAATTCCGGCGCCCTGTACACGTTCAAGTGGGTGAATCTGGGAGGGACCGGGCTGGCGGGCAAGGACGAGGACTCCTTCTACTCGGCGATGCACGAGGAGCCCTTGCGGTTGATTCCCATCAGCTGGCGCCGCCAGGCGATCGAGAGTCTGCGGCTGTCCAATGACAACTTCAAGGTGCGGGTCGATGGCGACCTCGACCCGGCGAGTCGCTTCATCTTCCAGGGATTGATGAAGCAGTACAACGGGGACTGGGGCAAGGTCGTTGCCAATCACGTGCGTGTCGTGCGGCTCATCCTCAGTGAGCAGGACCGCGTGGGAATCGGAACCTTCCAGCCCAAGGACGAGAAGAACCAGGACTCGACCGAGCTGACCGGAGACATCAACTACCGCAAGATCGCCGAGTACGGGTCCGACTCCGATCCGCGCGCGTTCAACTTCGACGGGGAGTTCAATATCGCCAATCGCGGCATCGTCGAGTTCGTCGAGGTGCTCAAGCTCGACGTCGCGTTCCTCTACGACCTCCTGGGGGCCTCACAAGAGCACAAGATCAAGCCGAAGAAGTTCGCGCAGACCGACATCGACGAGGTGATCATCGGGCACACCAATGAGGCCGAATACCGGCGCCTGCTCAACAACGAATTCATGGAGGCGCTGCGCGACCGCACCATCAAGATCGACATCCCGTACATCACTCGCCTCTCGGACGAGATGCGGATCTACGCCAAGGACTTCAACGAGGAGCGGGTCCGCGGGCGCCACATCGCCCCGCACACGGTGGAAGTGGCCGCGATGTGGGCGGTGCTATCGCGGATGGTGGATCCCAAGAAGCACAACCTCTCGGTCCTGCAGAAGATGAAGCTGTACGACGGCAAGGTGCTGCCCGGCTACACGCAGGACACGGTCAAGGAATTGCGCAAGGAGGCCAACCGTGAGGGCATGACGGGTATCAGCCCACGGTACGTGCAGGACAAGATCTCGAACGCTCTGGTCAGCGACGTGGGCGAGGGCACCATCAACCCCTTCATGGTGCTCAACGAGCTCGAGAAAGGCCTCACGCATCACTCGCTGATCACCAGCGAGGACCAGCGCAAGGTCTACCGCGAGCTCATCGGAGTCGTGAAGCAGGAGTACGAGGAGATCGTCAAGAACGAGGTGCAGCGAGCGATCAGCGCGGACGAGGACGCGATCGGCAAGCTGGCGGCCAACTACATCGACAACATCAAGGCGTACACGCTCAAGGAACGCGTGAAGAACCGCTACACGGGTCAGGACGAGGAGCCCGATGAGCGCTTGATGCGGTCTATCGAGGAGAAGATCGATATCCCCGAGAATCGCAAGGACGATTTCCGGCGGGAGATCATGAACTACATTGGCGCCAAGGCCGTCGAGGGTAAGTCCTTCGACTGGCAGACGAACGACCGCCTGCGGCGTGCGCTCGAGCTCAAGCTCTTCGAAGATCAGAAGGACAGTATCAAGCTGAAGACCCTGGTCAGTGCCGTTGTCGACAAGGAGACGCAAGAGAAGATCGACATCATCAAGGCCCGTCTGATCCGCTACTACGGCTACAACGAGGTCAGCGCGACTGATGTGCTGAACTACGTCGCCTCCATCTACGCGCGCGGCGACGCCAAGTGACTCCACGAGCTGGAGCTCGGCTCC
>JBNLDK010000138.1:0-23847 GCA_050304295.1 Polyangiaceae bacterium | reverse complement strand
CGAAGCTCTCGCCGGTGTAGAAGATGCGGAAGCGCAACCGGCCAAACCCACTCATCCGCGCCGCGAGGTGCGTGCCACTGCCGTCGGGAAGGCGGACGTCGAAGATTCCGAGGTCGAACGGTTCATGGATCGCCTCCGCTTGGGCGCAGCTCACCGCGACCACGACTTGATAGCCGCGAACGGACAGGACTCGGGCGATGTTCTCCGCGAGTCGGCGATCTTGTTGCACCACTAGTACGTGCGGCAAGGACCCCCTCCTTGGTAGGCCTACATTAGCACGGAGTGGCGAGGTGACGATGACATTCGTGTCGAGTCGCAGGCGGAGACGCGCGATCCAACTCGATCCACATTTGGGCACGACAACCCGGAACGAACTTCCGGGTTGTCGTACTAGGGCGAGTCGATTGTGGTCAGTCATGCCGTAGCCTCCGGAGCGAACTCTGCCGGTTGGGCGAACAACGTTCAACCAGCGTCCCTCGATCGCTGGCAAAGAGAGCGTCGTAAGGCTCCGCCCGATTCCATGTGGGGCTGTGTAGGGTGAGGGGGGAGAAAAGTCTCCCCCTGATCCGGCATAGGCGTTGCGCTACGTTTTACGTTAGGAGCGAAAGTGCTGGCGATGCTGTCTTCCAAATCCATGACGAGTTTCGACCCGGCCGCTCCCCAAGGTGCCCGAACGGGTCACGCGACGTGGCGGAGGGCATAGTACCCGAGCTCGCTCGCTGGAGGATGCACTACATGGGGAGCCACTCTGGGCAAGAGCTGTTCTGGGTCCTGCTGTTCGGCGGCGGGTTGGTTGGGATTTCCTGTGCGCCCAAGCTGAAGTTCGGTGAAGGCACTCCGGCTCACTGCAGCAACCAGGTGGTGGATGGAAGCGAGACCGACGTGGACTGCGGGGGGCCCGAGTGTGGCCAGTGCGGTACCGGTCGACACTGCCTGGGGAGTGACGATTGCACGGTGGGCTCCTGCGCGGCGGGGATCTGCCAGGCCGCTCACTGCCTCGATGGCGAGCTCTCGGGCGATGAGAGTGATATCGACTGCGGTGGACTGGAGTGCCTCGGCTGCGAGCCGGGCCAGAGCTGTCGTCGGGCATCGGATTGCAGCCGCGGTTCCTGCGATACGCAGGCCAGGATCTGCGAAGGCGCCGGGGGGGCTCCGGGGACCGGTGGTGGGTCTGGAACCGGCGGCGAGGTGGCGACCGGAGGCAGCGGACGGAATGGTGGCGAGCCCGCCACCGGCGGCGAGGTAACGACGGCTGGCGGCATTGCTGGTGGTGGCACGACGACCGGTGGCGCTCCCATCGGCGGGTCCTTGGCAGGTGCTGGTGGTGAGACCGCGGGGGGAAGTCTGCTGGGCGGGCAGACCTCTGGCGGTGCTGGCTCTGGCGGGGAAAGTTCGGGCGGGATCGCAACGGGTGGCGTGGCAACGGGTGGGGAAAGTTCGGGAGGCACGGTCAGCGGTGGCGCACCGACCGGTGGGGCAGGTGCTGGCGGGGTTGCTGGGGCTCTCACCGGTGGCGTACCGACTGGTGGCGCACCGACTGGTGGCGCACCGACCGGCGGAGCACCGACCGGTGGCGCACCGACTGGTGGCGCACCGACTGGCGGGGCGCCCACTGGTGGTGTGGGCACTGGAGGACTTCCGCCTGGTATTACCCTCATCGACTTCCTCGATGAAGCCAACGACGTGATCGAGCTCCAGGACGGGGAGGGGCAGTGGTACACGTTCCACGATCGCTCCACCACGGGGGTGATCACGCCCGATACTCCGCGCGATGCGGCGGCCGACGTGATTCCCGTTGCACTGCCGACTCCGCGCGGCGGAAGCTTGCTCGGGGTTCACGTCGTGGCCAACGATGGCTTCACGGAGTGGGGTGCGGGGGTCGGGTTCAATCTCAACTCGCCGGATCCGACGATCCGGCGCAAGTACGACGTCTCGTCCTACACGGGTCTCGACTTCTGGGCGCGGTCTGGGAGTGGAACGGTGTCGCTACGGGTGAAGCTGGTGACTGCCGACATCGCACCAACGACCGATCCGGGGGGCGAGTGCACCCAGAGCTGCAACGACGCCTTCGGTTACGCCATCGACCTGACCACCGCATGGCGAGAGTACTCGATACCGTTCTCCTCCTTGACCCAGCAAGGCTGGGGCGCGACTCCTCCCGGGGGCTTCGATCCGACGGGTGTGCTCACTGTGCAGCTTCACGTGGACACTGGCGTGCCTTTCGATATTTGGCTGGACGACGTGGGTTTCTACTAGGGGGGGAGGACGGCTGCGGAGCTTCTGATCAGCTCCACGCCAACGTTTCCCGCTCGCCATCGATCCGCTACGGTCACGGAATGGCTGGCTTGCAGACCTTGCCACCCAACGAGAGTCGGTCGTGAAAGACCGAAGCCGATACTCACACCGGGAGGACCGAAAGCTGCGGCAGCTGTGCGCCCAGGTCGAGGAGATCGTGAGCCTTGCGCTTGGCGATTCGGTGGACGAGCGTCTGCGTGACGTGGCGGTCCGCTCCGTGGAGCCGGGACCGGACGGTGCTCGACTCCTCGTCACGGTGGTGGCCACGGAGCCGCTCGACGAGGCGGCCTGGCACGATCTCGAGGGTGCGTTGGACAGCGCCCGACCCTGGTTGCGACGCCAAGTGGCAGCAGACATTCATCGTAAGCGGACTCCCGATCTCGCGTTTCGCGTCCTACCACCGGGCGCTCTTGTCGAATGAGTCGTTTTCGTGTCGTGAATCCCCGGTTCCAGAGGCACGGCGCGAAGCGCCTGCCCTTCCTGCCTCCAGAGAGGAGTCGCTCTTCGCCGAATGACACGCTGGTAGCCTCGGTGCCCCCAGGTCCAACGGGTGCATCGCCTACTCGCCGCGTCCGGGGTAGGGGCGTGCCTGCTTCATGAAGAGCTGCGGCTCGCCACCGCCTCCGCGGTCGTCGAACTTGAACTCGGTGTCCATGGCGTACCACCCGGTGTCGTTCTCCCCTGAGGCGGGGCCGTAGGCAGGGGAGAAGGCGTCGTGGATGGCTGACAGTGCTCGGCCGAGGGTGTTCACCTGCCGTGCGGTCAAGACATGCTCGCCGGTGCCCACCAGGTTCGAACTGGTAATGTACTGGATCGGCGTGTTGGGCACGTCGTAGTAGTAGACGAGCTGGTCCGTCGTGGTTCCCGCATCGGGCTGGACGACCGAGAAGTCGCCCACCTGGACGTTGATGTAGAACGCTGGGTTGAGACCTTCGGTGTCGAAGGGATTGTTGGTGATGGCGACCCCGTTGGACTCTTCCTCCGGGAAGTTGTGGTGGACGAGCAGGGCCATCGCGACGTCCTGGTGGCGGATGCTGCGGTACTCGCGCTCGTCGAAGGCGCGATAGTACCAGACGCTGGACCAGACCTCGCGGATGGCGTCGAGCACGTCAGGCCAATCCGCCACCTCTCCGGTCTTCGAGGTGTAGAGGCCCGCCCCAGTGAACCCCTCGAGGTCCTCCGCGTTGGTGCTCGAGCGGAAGCGCATCGTGGGTTCGCTGGGGAAGTCGGCGGCGAGCTTCTCTCGCAGGAGGTTCTGGAACTGGGCGTTGACCACTCCGCCCATCATCGCGTGGCGCAGCTCCGCCAGCTGCCGGTCACGCTCGGATAGATCATCGATGAAGTCCGGATCTGCGAGCATATTCGCGACCTGCTGGTCGAACCCGTTCTCGGTCATGAACTGGTCGTAGTAGTACGCGGGGATGGCGAATGCCTTTGGGACTGGGACATCGTCGCCGATCTGGGCGAGCCAGGAGAAGTGAGCCGCCTTTCCACCAACGATGGGGACAGCGGCGGAGATCGCTTCGCGCAGGGGCTGGTCGGGTTCGGGCACGACGATCGTCTCGATGTCGAGCAAACCGGTCGTGGACGTGTCGTAGGGCGTGACCACGGCCGGATCGGGCTTCTTGTCCTCGATGGCCTGTTGGGCAACATCTCGGGAGACCTCTTCGACTTGGTATTCGAAAGCGCCCACGGTCAGGTGCACCCACTTGCCTTCCAGGGCGCGTAGCTCAGCGTTGGTCGTTGCTTCTCGCAGCCCCATGTTCGGGGTGTGGCGGTTCTGTGACAGCACGTTCACGTGGGACAACGGGGTCTGGAACTCTTCGGTGATGATTCCTGCGACGACCGCAATGTCGTTCGGCACGCGGTCCAGTACGACGATGTCCTGGTAGGAAACGTACTCGGTCTCCAGCTGGTCCGCCGTCATGAAGCGAAGGCGACCCATCCCGCTGCCGAGGTTCAGGGGCTGGTAGTCGATCCCCTCGTAGAGAGCGCCGGTGGTCACGACCAGCATGCCCCCGAGGTCGTCCACCTGGGATTCCTGGTAAAGGGACTGGGGGTGGAAGCTGAGAGCGGCTCCGAAATAGGTCGAATCGGTAACGGCCACGTGGAGTTTCGCGACCATCGCAGCGTCGGCGCGATCGTAGGGTGCCAGCTCGAGCGCCCAGCGGTCGGGTCCCTCGTAGTGGGTGACTGCACCGAGAATGAAGCGGCGCTCGCTGTCGAAATACTCAGTGATGTTGAAGCTGGCGCGATCAGGGACAGGGTTCTCTGCGGTGTTGAGGACCTCGAAGGCAAAGTCGTGGTGGATCAGGTAGCGCTGACTGTTCTGGAAGTAGAGCCGGTTCCCGTTCTCCTGGTCCAGCACGACCTTCACCGAGCGGGCGCCCGGGATGCTGGCGTCGAGGGGTTCGGAGGCCAGGAGCTCGAAGTCGTCGGTGCAACCGATCTCGAGGAGATAGTCGGGGGCCTCGACGTCATCGTGCACACACTTGCCAGAGACGACCGGGGGAACCTCTTGGTGTTGCTCGTCGTCGAGCTGCGGCGCGTCGGCCCCGCAGGCGACGAGGTGAGTGCAGAACGCTGTAGCAAGGCTTGTGCGCGCCGAACCTCGAAGCGTGGTGCTTAGTCTGTGCATGGTCGGTCTCCTACTCGCAGAGTAGGACGTCGCTGTTGCACGAAAGGCCGTCGGGACAGGGAAGATCCTCGTTGCACGAGACGAACCCCGGGAGCTCGACTGGTAGCGTGACGCTCGACGAGATCCGGAAGGCAGCCTGGATCTCGTCAGTCTGGGTCCTGCCGACAGCACGGCGGGCGACCTTGACGTCGGGAAATCCAGCGACGCCCAGGTTGATCAGACCTGTGACCAGGCGGGCCGGGATCGTGAGCGAACCGGAGTCCTCTGCCTCGCAGTCGATCTGGCCCTTCTGGCCGCCGTGGTGGCTGATGTCGACCTCCACGAAGATCCGGGACTCGCTCGGATCGCTGGGAGGCGTCCAGGTGATCGTCGTTGCCCGGTCGCGCTCCATCTGCACGGTATCGCCACTCGTGATGTCGAGAGGGAGGATCCCAGTGGTCTCGACGGTGAATGCGGGAGCCAGCTCCAGGTTTGCATTGGTTGCGACGCCGTCCGCGGTGAGGGTCAGTGTCGTTCCTTCCGCCGCCGGCGGGAAGGAGACCTGGGCGGCGCCCGGGAGCTGGTACTTGCCGAGCACGGTGACGAGCTCGACCTCGGAGCCACCGTCCTCCAGGTCCACTCCTGTCAGGATGACCGTACCCACGTCCATCCGGTCGGGAGTCTCGCGGCAGACGTCGTCGGCGACGCACACTGCACTACCGCAGTCCACCTCGCAGAAGGGAGCGTAGGGTTCGAGCAGCGTGCAGCCTCCCTCCGACAGCGTGGGCTCCCAGATCAGCGTGGGCACGGGCGGTCCCGATTCGATCTGGCCGGTGAGGGTCACGTGGGCTGGAGTGGTGACGCCGGCGATGGTCTGTTCGTCGACGAGATCGAGGGTGAAGACACCCTGTGGACCATCGAAGACTGCGGGAGCGTCGGCGCCGGTTCCTGGACTGCCCGCGGCTCCGGGGGTACCGCCGCGTCCCGGTTGGCCGCCGGTGTCGGTTCCACCGGCACCCTTGTTGTTGGACTCTTCGTCAGAGGAGTTGCAAGCCCCAAGCAACGAGGAGCTGATGGCGAACATGGCGACGGCAGTCGCCAGTTTGGGGATCCGGAAAGAGTGCGTCATGGCCGTCTGCAGTCGGGGCGAGAGCGTGTGGGAGCTAGGGAGTGAGGGCGAAGCAGTATATGCCGCCGTATCCGCCACCGGAGCCCACGATCGGGTTGTTGGGGTTGGATCCGCCGGTTTCGGCGGTGTTGACGCCGGCTCCGCAGCCGCCTTCGTCCTGTCCGCTGATCCAGTTCTGCCGGTTTCCCGCAGGCCAGGAGAAGCCGATGCGCGGGCGCCCTGCGGAGCTGTCCGCGGTCGTCCAGCCATTGCAGGTTGAGGTGTCTCCGTAGAGTTCTCCGTTCTCGTTGGAACCGGTCAAGACATGGTGATTGTCGACCTCGCCCGTGCCATCTGGATCGTGGTTGGGGACGCCGTACTCATTCGGAAGGTCGTTTGCGATGGCCGGATCTGCGCCGGTTGGACGCGTGGTCAGGAGCGAGCTGCGGTCCATCGCCACGATGCGACCGAGGCGGTCGTACCAGGGGCCGTCTCCGATCCGGTTGATGGCATGGACAGGGTTTCCGTCCGGGCCCTGGGCCACGCTGAGAAACGCCCGCCACTGCTTGGCACCGGCCCCGGGCATCGACGCTTCGGCAAGCTCCGTGCAGATCTTGTCCGCGCCAGTCAGGCCATCGGCCTCTCCATAACGCAGGTCGCCGCCAAATCCGTCGGGGCTGTTCGAGAGGCGCAACATGCCCTCTAGGCTGGTCACGAAGAAGCTGAAGGGCTCCTCCGGTATGGACGTGGTGCCCCCCGTTCCCGGGGCGCCACCTGTCGGGTCCGTTCCGCCCGTTGGCGCGCCGCCCGTTGGCGCGCCACCTGTCGGGTCCGTTCCGCCCGTTGAAACCATGCCGCCAGTGGTTCCGAGAAATCCCCCCGTGGCGCCGAGCCAGCCGCCCGTGGCGCTGACGAATCCCCCGGTTGGCAATCCGCCGGTCGAGGCAAGGCTTCCACCGGTGGGGCCGGGGACGCCTCCCGTCGGGGTGCCGCCAGTCAGGCTGGCCCAGCCGCCGGTGTTGTCCGACACGCCACCCGTCGTGCCAGTAGCTCCCCCTGTCGGGGCCGTTGGGCCACCGCCTGACAAGTCATGATTAGTGTCGTCACTGTCCGAATCGGCTGAACAGCCAGCACTGGACGCGAGGAGCGCAGGCAAACAGAAGGTGTAGACTGGTCGAAGATAGCGCATGGCGAACCGGGGAGCAGCGAAACCAATCCATGCGCCCAACGCAGGGTTGGGCGGGGCCAAGTAGGGATCGGCGACCGTCAGAAGCCGATGGTGTGAAAGTAGCTTAACTCGACACCAGGCAGGCAGCATCGTAGCAGAATGATGACGATTACGCTCGCCCGGTGTCCTTTCCGTGTGGCTGGCTTACACGAGACGCCAGGGACGCCTGGTGCGAGAGGTCTTGTCAGAGCTGGTGGCCGGGTTGGCGCCACCAGTGGCAATGCGCGCGGGCATCGCGCGAGCGCTGCCTCCTGTGCTTGGCATGGCGCAGTGTCCCGTGAGCAGTGGGACCACTGGCAGCGCTCGTGTCACCGCGCGGCTTGCGGCGCGCCGGGTTCCGTCGCGATGGGGCAGTGCGTCGTTGAGCCCGGGTCGGAGCGCAGGATTGCGCCTCACCGGCTCCAATTCCGGAGCCGGTGACAACCCTGTCTGGGTGCAGATTGTGCTCCCTGCAAGCACACGAGTGGGAGGGGGGAGGAACTTCTCCCTCCTCGCTTGTAACTCTTCTGGGGGGAGGGGGAGAAAGCTCTCCGCTGTCGAAAACTCGTCGCTTCTGCGACGCAGCAGCGGTGGCCGGGGCTCCCTGGATCAGAGGTTTGTCGGCAGGGAATAGCAAGCTAGCGCGATATTCTTCGGGAGTGGTGTGTACTGCTAGTGCTCCGGGGTAGGTTCGAGGTGACTCACTTCTCGCGATGCAGGGCTTCGGGAAGTCGACAGAAAGGGAATCGCAACATGCATTCGTCAGGCTCCAACAGGCGCATTGGGATGCGCGCAATCACGGTGGCTCCAGCGCTGCTGCTGTTCTTGGTCAGCGGCCATTCCCTCGCGCAGGTTGGCAACTACGCCTCTCATGCCGAGGCTGGTCGGAGCGTGGTGATCACCGGTGCTGCTGGCGAGCAGATCCGCATCACCCCCTACGGCGACTACATTGCGCGAGTGCAGACGATACGTGATGGCGAGGACTTCTATCCCGACGACCGCTACGAAATGGTCGAGCGCCACGACTGGGATGGAACGCTGACCGTAGCCGACAGTGCTGCGTCCCTCGAGGTGTCCACGGCGGCCAACGATGGGATCCTGGTTACCGTGGCCAAGCAGCCTCTGCGCGTGTCCTTCGCGCTCAAGGAGCTGGGGACGCCTCTGCTCACCGAGGAGGGTGGCGTGCAGTGGAATGGGAATTCCGTCACGAATTCCTTCACTCTGACGCAGGATGAGCACTTCGCCGGGCTTGGGCACCCGGCCTACGGACGGATCGACCGGCTCGATAGACGCGGGACCTCGCTGACCGTGAGTCGCGGGAGCGAGGGGGCAGCTGTGGTGCCGTTCTTCCTTTCGTCACGTGGATATGGCGTGTTCCTCAACACCACGTTCACTCACACGATCAACCTGGGGCAGAACAACAACTACACCATCGGCATCAACGGCGAAGGCTACGGCGGGCAGATGGACTACTTCTTCATCGCTGGTCCAGGCGTGGCGCAAGTGGTGGATCGGTACACCCAGCTGACGGGGCGGCCGCGGATGCCACAGCGGTCCATCTTCGGCCTGCAACTGTCCGACAAGTCCGATCCGAACAACAATGGAGAGCAGTGGTGGAAGGGTATGATCACCGACCACCGAAATGCCGGGTTCGCCTTCGATCATCAGGTCAATGACAACGCCTGGAGGGCGTCCAACGAGGCGGTCTCGGGGCAGATGAACTCCTGGTTCGATTGGCGAGCGGACCGTTTTCCGGATCCCGCCGAGTACAAGCGATGGTGCGACGAGAACGGCGTCACCGTGACGCTCGATCTCAACCGACCAGGAATTCCATTGAACCCGAGCTGGAACAACTCGTACAGCATCCCTGGCACGAACGACTGCCCCGACTTCACCAACCCGGCCGCCGTGGACTGGATCTGGGCGCTGTTCTTCGATCACGCGTTCGACCCGGCGCTGAGCTATCCTGGTGATGCGATCTGGTTGGACGAGTTCGATTATCCGGACCACAACCACTCGACGCAGCTCTCGAGTGGCAAGCGCTGGGCCGAGGAGTCGATCAACTACCACTTCAACCTCCTCAAAGCCTGTGTGGAGGAAGGGTGGGATCCCGTCATTGGCGAGGCCAAGCGTCCGTATTTCTGGAGCCGCGGGATCACTGCCGGTGCCCAGCGCTTCGGGACGTACTGGACGGGCGACATCGACGCCAACTGGCAGGACATGGCCTACCAGGTGAAGGCGATGCAATCAGCGGGGGTCTCGGGATTCCCGTACTTCAATCACGATGCTGGGGCGCACTTCTCCCCCGAGGTGAATGAGGACAACCTCTACCGCCAGTGGGACATGGCCTTCGGGAGCTTCACCCCTATCTGGAAGCCGCATGGCCCGGGCCACAGGCGTTGGCCTCTGCAGCGCAACTCCACGTGTCAGGACACCGCGCGCACCTATATCACCACGCGCTACGAGATGATCCCGTACATCTATTCCTATGCCCACGCCGCGCGCCTCACCGGCATGCCCATGGCGCGACCGATGTTCTTCGAGCATCAGAACGACTCGACCGCGTGGGAGCGGGACATGCAGTACTTCTGGGGCCGGGAGATGCTGGTCGCCCCCAACTGCTCCGACGGGAACAACGACGTGTCCGTGTGGCTCCCACCCGGGAACTGGTACGACTTCTGGGACGACACCGTCCACCCGGGGAACACGACGGAGGACGTCTCCGCCCCGACTGGGTTCTTGCCGGTCTTCGTCCGAGAGGGCGCGATCTTCCCCGCCGCTCCCTATGCCACCTCCACCTTCTTCATTCCCCAGGATGAGCTGATCGTTCACGCCTACGCCGGTGCGGATGGCTCTTTCACGCTCTACGAGGACGATGGCGTGACCGAGCGCTTCCGGACGAGCGGTGAGCTACGAACGACCGCGCTCACCTTCATCGATGAGAACCTCGTTGTTGGGATCGGAGCAGCCGAGGGCACCTACGCCGATGCGCCCTCCAGTCGATCGTATCAGGTCGTCTATCACGGTCTGGCGGACGGACCCGAGATGTATCTCAACGGCACTCCGATCTCCTCGTACCCCGATGCTGGCAGCATTCCGGAAGGCTCGGATGGGACCGTGTGGGACGTCCAGAACGGGTTGCTGAACGTCTACCTGGCGCCGAAGGCGGTTGACTCTCCCCAGTGGATTTCTAGCTCGGCAGAAGTGACGGGACCGGTTGGCACCGGTGGAACCGGAGGCGTTGGGGGAACCGGCGGGGCAGCCACCGGCGGCGGCGGCATGAGCACTGGAGGCGGTGGCGTCGCGGGGAGCGGTGCGACGCTCACTGGCGGTGGTCCAACCACTGGAGGCGGACCCGGCACCGGCGGCACCACGGGTGGTGCGCCGCCGGTTGGCGGCGCCTCCGGTGGCACTGATCCAGGGACGGGCGGGGCAGGCACTCCATGCACGGCGGGATTGAGCTTGTGCGGAGCCGCTTGCGTGGACGTCATGGCCGATCCCAGCAACTGTGGGCAGTGCGGCGCTGCCTGTCCCGGAGGTCAGGTATGTTCCTCTGGCTCGTGCGCTGTGTCTTGTCCGGCTGGGCAGTCCCAGTGCGGTCTGTCCTGCGTGGACCTGAACACGCAGCTCCTCAATTGCGGAACCTGTGGAAATGCCTGCCAGGCGGGCCAAACCTGCACCGCGGGGGAGTGTATGGGCACGCCCACCGGTGACGTCACGCAGCCAGCGGAATCCTCCAGCAAGGATGACTCCGGTTGCTCCTGCGCTACGCCATCGTCGGCACCGAAGCTCGGCGGGTGGCTGAGCGTTCTGCTCGGGCTGGCGCTGATGGGACGTCGCCGACGGCGTTTCCAGGCGTAGCGCACAGGGGACGGGGCGCGTGGTGTGCGCCCCGTTCTCGCTCACGTTTCTGGACGCCTCCTGGGGACGAGGGTCGGGACCGGCGGTTGGGGTCGGAGGTGGGGCGATACCCGAGACTCGGTCTTCGACGTGTCCCGGGTGTGCTGCAGCGCCGAGGTGCTACTCCCAGTTCTTCCGTTGAGGATTCGTCCAGGGGGCTGTGCACAGAACGCAGTCGTCGCCCCAGAAGTAGTCTCTTGCACCGGTGTCGTTGTAGATCCAGTAGCGCATCCACGCGATGATCGCGGGCCGCTGGACACCGCCGGTATCGCCCTGGATGTAGCCGTGATCGGCGTCCTGCACCGTCCCCAGGAAGGTCTGCACCTGCGACATGTCGTAGGTCTGCTGCTGCATGGGCAATCCGACGTTGTCCCGTGTTCCGCTGGTCTGGAGCATCGGGCCGTGGAGCTCCGAGCTGGCGATATGGCCATGGATCGAGACGGTGGTGGCCACCGCTGGGTGACTCCCGAGCTCCACTGCCGCCGTGCCGCCTACGGAGTACCCCATCGAAATGGCATGCTCGACGTCCAGCACTCCCTGGTAGATGCCGGGTTGATCGTTCTGCGCGAGGATCCAGTCGAGCGCGTTCTCCATGGTGGCGAGATTGCCGGGATCGTTGGGTCCGCCATTGAGGACGCCGGTGCCGACCACCACGAACCCATGGGACGCGAAGCTCAGGAGCAGACCCGAGAGCTGGGTGGCCTGCATGCCAATCCCCGGTCCGAAGACGATCGGAGCGTGTAGAAAGCCATTCTCGCCCAACGTCGCAGGTCTGAAGACCGTGGACTGGCCGTCGGGACCGGTATTGTTGTCGGTGGTGGTATCGAAGGGGCCTGGAGCGGAATAGTCGTCCGTGGGGGGGAGCGGAGATCCGGCCGCGCCGCCTGTGGCGGCGTCCCCGCCCGTGCCTGGCTGGCCTCCAGTAGCAACGCCGCCTGAGCCCGCGCTGCCGCCGGCAGCGACGCCGCCCGCCGCGTCGGTGCCCCCCGTCTCCGCTCCGCCACTCCCCGCGGCACCCCCGGTCGCAGTTCCCCCGGTGCTCAGCCCGCCGCCTGTCGGGTCCAGACCTCCCGTCGCCGCTCCTCCCGTGGGCAGTCCCCCCGTCGGCGCTCCTCCTGTGCTCGCTAGTCCTCCCGTGGAAAGGCCCCCTGTCCCGCTATCCCCACCCCCGGTGCTTTCATCGAAGCCTCCCGTTGTCCCTCCGCCTCCGGTCTGTGGCGCCCCTCCCGTGCCGGCCCCGCCTCTCTCCACGTTGGTTGTGTTGCTCGAGCAAGCAGCGAGGAGCAGGGGCAAGGCGGCGATCAAGCCAACTCTAGAGCGGGGAAAGGTGACCGTCATCGGAACTCCTGATTCTGCGTGGGAAGAAGGTCGCACGCGAGAACGTCGTTCGGGCAGTGTTAACCCAGCCAGTCGCTCGCGTAAGGGCATGTTTCGTGCCCCCCCTTGGCTGATGACTCCAACGATGGGGGGCTATTTTTTGCCCCCCTGGGTGGCCCAACGCGGAGACCTATTCTTGCTTCGGCGGCGCCGCAATCATTTCGACGACGCGAGCTGACAGCGGGACATTCAGAGAGTACCTTTCTGTTCGCCCTGCATCTCGCAGCTGGCTCGGTCGGGAGATCTCCATGCGCGCTCACGTCTGGTCGATGACCTCACTGCTGTTCGGCACGCTCTTGGCAGCGTGCGAGTCATATCCAAGTGTTGCTTCGGATGCGTCGGGTGGCGCGGGTGGCGCTGACACTGGCGATGGCGGTACTCCTGGCTCGGGCGGGACCGTGCTGATGACGGGCGGCTCGGATGGAATGGGGGGCAGCGCCGGCAGTGGTAGCCTTGCTGTGTGCGGCAACGGTGAGCTGGAAGCCGGCGAGCTCTGCGAGGACGGGGGGACCGAGGACGGCGACGGCTGCTCCGCCGACTGCCTGGTGCGGGATCCTGACTTCTACTGCCCCGAGCCGGGTGAGCCGTGTGAGAAGGTCGTCAACTGCGGTAGCGGTGTCATCGAAGGTGACGAAGCTTGTGACGATGGCAACGAACTTGGTGGTGATGGGTGCGCTGCGGATTGCAGCGCGATCGAGGACGGTTGGGCTTGCCCTCGACCCGGCCGCGATTGTGTGGCTCAGCCCGTCTGCGGCAACGGAATGCTGGAGCGTGGCGAGAGCTGCGACGATCTCAACGATGTCTCTGGCGATGGCTGCTCGGGCACCGAGGACCCGAACCAGCCCTCTTGCCAGCTGGAGTCGGGGTTCTGGTGCCCGGCGGCCGGCGAAGACTGCGCGCCGTTGCTCTGCGGCGACGGCCTTCGGTCTCCGGACGAGCAGTGTGATGATGGGGACACCATCGCGGACGACGGTTGTAGTGCCAACTGTTCGGTAGAAGACGGCTGGTTGTGTGCGGCTCCCGGAGCCCGCTGCATCCCCATCTGCGGCGATGGCATTCTGCGCGGGCGTGAGGAATGCGACGACGGCGACCGCGACAACGCCGACGGCTGCAACGCGGCTTGCCGCCTCGAGCCCGATTGGGTTTGTCTGACGGCGGGCGAGGACTGTGACGCCACTGTTTGCGGCAACGGCAAGCTGGAGCCGGGGGAAGGTTGCGACGACGGGAACCTCGTGGCGGCGGATGGGTGTGGCGCGACCTGTCAGGAGGAGCCGACGGTGACCGTGGGACCCGAGCCCGAGGTCAACATCTTCTGCGGCGATGGCATGGTGACCGGCGCCGAGGAGTGTGACGATGGCAACGACATCGACGGTGACGGTTGCAGCGCCGCGTGCACGGAAGAGGAAGGGTTCACCTGTACCTCGGTGACCGATCTTCCGGAGAGCGTGTCCTTCCAGGTGACCTATCGCGACTTCACGGATCGGCCCGTGGATGGCGGGCACCCCCACATGCGGCGGTTTTTGACCTCCCCACCCGATGCTGGCGTGGACCGGGGGATCCCGGGCGCCGTCTGCGACACGACGAATCAAGCAACCTGCGGCCGTCTCGATCTCGGGGGCAAGCCGGCGCTCGATCCTGACGCAACGGAAGCGACTCTCGAGACCGACCACCCGACGCTGTACTCCCACGCGGAGGCCTTCTCGTTGTGGTACCGGAGCCCCAACACCGATGCCATCGAAGGTGAGAACGGGCCGATCGATGTCCTTCACTTCAGCGAAGTCGACGACTACCTCACCCTCACCCAGCAGGGCGGCGCCGACTCGGATGTCTACAGCTTTGGCTCCTCCAGCTTCTTCCCGCTCGACGGTCGTGGCCACGGAGACACGCCGAGCCAGGATCACAACTTCCACTTCACCACCGAGCTCCGCTACTTCTTCCAGTATCAGGGCGGCGAGACATTGATCTTCCGCGGCGACGACGATGTCTTCGTCTATGTCAACGGTCGCCTGGCGGTCGACATCGGAGGCATCCACGGGGCCCAGTGGGCGCGTGTGGTGCTCGGGGACGACGGAGATCCGAGCGGCGAGGACAGTGATTGCTCGGAGTCGACGACGAACGACACCGAGCCCGACCCCTGCACGCTGTCTCCCGAGGAGGAGGCCGACGCGGATGACACCCGCTTTGGTCTCACCAAGGGAGGCGTCTACGAGATTGTGCTCTTCCACGCGGAGCGGCAGCCAGTGGCGTCGAACTTCTTCCTCACCCTGGCCGGGTTCCTGGCCCCGCGCTCCTACTGCACGCCGAACTGTGGTGACGGTCAGGTTGTTGGTTGGGAGGTCTGTGACGACGGTGCTGACCAGAATACTGGCGAGTATGACCACTGCGACGCGACCTGCACGGGGCGGACCTTCTGCGGTGACGCGATCCGGCAAGGTCCCGACGACGAGCCCGCAGGGCCCGAAGCCTGCGATGACGGGTACAATGCGGCGCTCTACGCCTACACCGCGGACTCGTGTGCCCCGGAATGCACGCTCCCGCCGTACTGCGGTGACGGCAACGTGGATGCGGCCTTCGAGCTTTGTGACAACGGTGCGGAGAACGCCGACGATGCCTACGAGGGGTGCCGCACCGACTGCACCTGGGGCCCCTTCTGTGGCGATGGTGAGCTCCAGGAGGAAAGCGGCGAGAAGTGCGACGATGGAGCCGACAACACCGCGTACTCGGCGACCCGCGCTGCCTGTGGCTTCGACTGTCAGCCCGCGCCCTACTGTGGCGATGGTGTTCGCAACGGTCCTGAGCAGTGCGACGAGGGGACCGACGGGAACACCGGTGAGTATGGTGGATGCAAGGCGGATTGCACCCGTGCCCCCTACTGCGGCGACGAGATCGTTCAGCGCGATGAGGGTGAGGAATGCGACGCAGGACCGGTAGGCAGCCTCGAGTGCTCCACCACCTGCAAGAATCGATCGGAGATCCACTGATGACCAGGACTCGACGGCTAGTTGCTCTGGGCTGGGGGGCGTGTGCCTGTGCCGGCCTTTGGGTGCTCGCCTGCTCGGGTCCCAGCGATGATGCCGGAACAGCCCCCGGCAGCGGCGGTGTGGGGAGCGCGAACGTTGGCGGTGCCATGACCGGGGGCTTGCCGTCGGGCGGGGCCGGCTTCGGCGGTACTGGTGGCGGTGGTGCCACGTCGGCCGGAACAGGAGGCCTGGCCACGGGGGGCGTGGTGGGTATTGGAGGTCAGAGCGGCGCGACGGGAGGCCTCACCACGGGGGGCGGCGGCTCGACCACCGGTGGCGTCGCGACCGGCGGTGCGACGACTGGAGGTGCAGCGACCGGTGGGATGGCGACCGGTGGGATGGCGACCGGCGGTGTGGCGACCGGAGGTGCAGCGACCGGAGGTGCAGCGACCGGTGGGGCTGGGGGGTTCAACCCGTGCCCGACCAACGGGGAGCCTTGCCAGATTCTGCCATTTGGCGACTCGATCACGAACGGCGTCGCCTCCTCCGATCAGGGTGGCTACCGTTCGCGGCTGTTCTCGCTGGCGCTCGCGGCGAACCAAGACATCACCTTCCTCGGTTCGGAGTCAGGCGGTCCAAACGAGGTCGACGGCGTGGCGTTCCCGAAGAACCACGAGGGGCACAGCGGCTGGACTATCGACCCCAACTACAGTCCCTACGGGTCGGGCGGCATCTCGTCACTGGTTCCAAGCCCAGCGTTCGACACGGTGCCCGATATCGTCCTGCTGATGATCGGCACCAATGACGTCACTGCGGACTTCGGCCAGGATGGGATGGCCGATCGACTCGACGCTCTGTTGGGCAAGATCGTGCAGGCGGCGCCCGACGCCCTCGTCGTCGTGGCTCAGCTCACCCCGGTGAGCTGGAACCCGCAATCGCTACGGGACTACAACGCACAGCTCCCCGGTATCGTGGACGCGCGCGCTGCCCAGGGCGAGCACATCGTGCTCGTGGACATGAGTCAGATGCCGCTCTCCAGCCTCGCCAGCGATAGCGTTCATCCCAACGACCAGGGGTACGACTTCATGGCGGACGTCTGGTACTCCGCCATCAGCGATCTGCTCCCGACCCGCTGAGCGCGGTGTGCTGGGCCACTTGCGGCGAGCGCAGGTGCTTGTCAGTGGGGCAGTCGAGTCTGTACGCCTGGACGGCCCACAGTGACGTTGCGGGTAGGGGAATGTAGTTCAGTAGGGTAGGTGGGGAGCTCGCGGTATCCATTTCAGGAAGCAGGTCATTTGTACCGTGTTGCGTTTGCCAAGCGCTTGAATCCGTGACTTGAATTGAACATGCGCGGGGCGAAACAGCTGCAGACCGAGGTCGAGAAGCTCGTTCTTTCTTCTGCCGACGCCGCCGAGGTGGTGCGCGACATCGTGGGGCTCCTCTGCAAGTGGACGCGCTCCCAGGTGGCGCTTCTCGCGCGCTGGGAAGATGAGGAGCGCTGCGCAACGCTACTGGCCCACCCTGGGTTGACAGCACCGCTCGCGGACGAACTCTGCACTGCGCTGGCACCCTACCGCACCGAGAGCCTGCGAACGGGCCGGCCTGTCACGGTGACGTCTCTCGACAAGGCGGTGGTCAGTGCGCTGCCCGACGAACTCCGCGCACTGAAGCTCGGACGGTTGCTCGTGGCTCCACTGCACAAGGCGGCGAAACCGCTTGGGCTATTGGTACTCGCCCGTCGTTCCGCGAAATACGATGCGGCGACGGCGCGCGCCATCGAGCCCGCGCGGGCGAGCCTGGTCCTGCTCGTCGAACAACTCATCCACCTGGAGAAGATCTCCCTCTACTCGAACGTTGCCAATTTCGATGGTCTCACCGGTCTGCACACCCACCGGTACTTCCAGGAGGTGCTCGAGCGGGAGATCGCCCGCGCTCAGCGGTTGAGTCATCCGATCAGCCTGATGATGATCGATATCGATCACTTCAAGCAGTACAACGACACCTTCGGCCACCCGCAGGGTGATGTCGCCTTGAAGGAGATCGCCGGTGTACTGAAGCGGAGCATCCGAAGCTACGATCTGGCCGCTCGCTACGGTGGTGAGGAGATGGTGCTCGTGTTGCCACAGACCTCGCCCCACCAGGCCGTCCCGCTGGCGGAGCGGATTCGCGTGGCGATTGCCGAACTGCCCTTCCGCGGTGCTACCGACTCGCACCGGGTTCAGCTCACCATCTCCGCGGGGGTAGCCGGGCTGCCTGCCCACGCCAAGAGCAAGTCCGATCTCATCAAGCGGGCCGATCAGGCGCTCTACCTGGCCAAAGAGGAAGGTCGCAATCGGGTCAGTGTGTCGCTCGTCCGGTCCCGCAAGTCCATCCGCTTCGCGTACGTTCCGCCCGCGTTCACTAGCTCCTATTACGCGGACATCCTCACTGGTGTGCGTGACGTGATTGAGCAACTGGGTGGTATCGAGCTCATTGCGCGCGCCCCCGAGAAGGAGTCGGACTACCGTGGTCTGGCGCAGATCTGCCGCTCGCTCATCCGCAGCGGCGTTGACGCGGTGGCTCTTGCGCCCCACTCCGATTCGGTATTGCCAGCGGTGCGTGCGCTCAACCGGGCGAGGATCCCCGTGTTCTTCTTCAACGTGCCGCGCAAGATCGAGGGCGCCCGAGTCGTCTGCTATATCGGATACGGGCAGGAAGAGGCGGGCCGCGAGGTGGGCCGCTACTTGGTGCGAATGCTGCGAGGCCGCGGATCGATCCTTGTGCTCAAGGGGCTGAGCGACTCCTCTTCCTTGGATCGCGTGGCAGGTTTCAAGACCGCGATCGCAGACTGTCCGAACTTGCGTGTCGTGGCAACCCGGCAGGCGGGATGGGAGCGCGCCAAGGCGCGTCGCGTGGTGGAGCGGGTGCTGGAGAAGCAGCCGCTCGATGCGATCTACGCGGTCAGTGACGAGATGGCGCTGGGTGCCGCCGATGCCGTGGCCGCCGCGGGACTTCGCGGTGAGATCTTCGTGGTGGGATTGGATGGAACGCGTACCGCGTTGCAGGCGATCCGGGAAGGGGCTCTGACTGCGACATTGAATACCAACCCCCGAGAGATGGGCCGCATCCTGATGCGCACCGTCGTGCGTGGTCTCAACCGCCGCGAGCGCGTGGAACCCGAGATCCTGTCTCCCATCAATGTCGTCGATCTGGGGAACGTCGATCACTACTGAGCGAGAGCGAGCCCAGACGGCTAGCCTTCCAGCTAGCGCTGCGGGGGGGGCCTGACAAGACGTGGTCAGCAGCCGAAGTCGCGCGGCAGCGAGGGCCCTACGTCCACTGGACGGTGAGCGTCCAGGTCAAGACGCCACTGACCACCGGAGTGGCGAGCCACGCGGCGCCGATACGGCCGAGCACCCGTCGATCGACGGACCGCTGCCCTTGGATGATGCCGATGCCCAGTACCGCACCCACGACTGCCTGGCTGGTGGACACGGGAACGCCGACTACCGCGTAGGTGTGGACCGTCAAGGATTCGGCCAGCACGACGACGAACGCACCGAATGCGTCCAGCTTGACCAGCCCGCGGCCGACAGTCTTCATCACTTGCCGGCCGTAGGTGAGTACTCCCAGTGCGATACTGGCCCCCCCGATCCAGCAGGCGCTGGAGATGCTGAGCATGCCGCTACCCGCGCCCACGAACGGTCCCGTCACGTTGGCCACGTTGTTGGCGCCCAGTGCGAAGGCGCCGTAGGCACCGGTCACGACCAAAGCACCGCGCAGCACCAGATCGTAGTCAAAGAGGTTGAGCGCTAGCCGATTGACCAGCGCGCCGAGCAGTGGGTAGAGCACGAGGACAGCGAGCGCTGCGCCGATGGGGGTACCGATCCAGCAGATCACGACCTTGGCGAGCAGCGACCAGTCCACTTGCCCCTGACCGATGGCGATGGCGACGAGCGCACCCACGACGGCTTGACTGGTCGACACCGGGAGGGCCAGATAGGTCATGCTGGCAACCGTCAAGCCCGAAGCGAGGGCCACGACAAAAGCCGTTGCCAGTTCGGTATTCCCCAGGGCCTGGTAGGTACGCATCCCCTCGGCGCCACCCCACCACGCACCGAGCAGGGCGAAGACCGCGCAGACGACAACAGCCGTCCGATGGCGAACCATGCGCGAGGCCACCGCAGTCCCGAACACGTTCGACGCATCGTTGGCTCCCAGCGCCCAGCCGAGGAACACTCCCGAGGTGAGTTGCCACATCTTCCAGACCTCAGACGCGCCGCTTGAGCGCGGCGATCTCGAGTCGTCGCGCTACCTTCTCTGCGCAGTCGGAGATGTCTCCGATTCGCCCGATGAATTCGCGCAAATGGAGCATCTCGGCCTTGTCCAGAGCAGACGCGAAGATCCCGGTGATCAGTGCTCGCTCCTCACGGTCCGACATGCTCTCGTCGGCGTCGACGACACTGACGGTTTCTTCGACCCGGCCTGGCTCGCTCAGGAAGCGATCCACCGTGATGCGAACGTGTCGGTAGGCGTCCAGGTTGATCTGGACATAGCGACTCAGCTGCTCGACGAACTGGGGAGGGAACTCGATACGCTGCGTGGCAACCATGAACGTGACGGTTTCGGCGAGGTTGGGAAGATGATCGAACGCCTCCAGGATTCGCAAGAGGTCGCCCCTGGATTCGGGCAGCAAGGATCGACTGTAGAGTAGCTTCTCGATCTCGTCCCGGAGATCATCGGCCCTCCCTTCGAGTCCGTGGACCAGTTCGTCGCTGCGCCGGAAGTCGTCGCCAGCGCCCTTCGTGGCGAAGATCTTCATCGCCTGCTCGAAAGCGTCGAGGGTCTTGTCACACGCCGCGAAGTACTCTTCCAGCAGGCGACGGACCTCTCGCTCACGTTTCCAGAACAGGGACATGGGGCAGTGGAACCTCTTTGAAAGCTCTCTCAAGCCTAGGTCCAGAGCCGGTTGTCGTCGACCGAAAGCGGTCAGGGCAAAGTGCGACTGGCGCAGGAGGGATCGAATGTGCGATTGGAGCGGCCGTCGTTCCGCCGGACGGCCATCGGGCGTGCTGTGAGATGGGAGCCTTCTGCTGCAATCGAGCCACCTTCGTCAAGGCGAACCGCGGCGGCTCATCGCTGACCTGGTCCATCGCCAATGGAGGGTGGGGCGACCGCGCGGATCCGAGACGAGCGCAGCGGCGCAAACCGCGCCGCGAGCACCCAACCCGATGGTGAGTCTCCGGGAACTGGAGGAATAGACATTGCCTGCAGTGTGTGTCTGCGGCACCACTGGGTCGTGCCGACCGAGCCCAACACGGAGCTCGGTTCGTCAGCTGCTGCGCTCTCGCGAAGCAGGGGGACTGTGCATTCCTCTTCTTGGTGCGCGTGGTCCTGCTGCTCTTCGCCACGGGCAACGTGGCCGTGTCTCTCCTGGTCGACGAGGTCCAACCAGAAGCGTTCTGGCTGTGCGCCGCGAACTCGACGGAGTCGTCGCCGCCGCGCGACGCGAGCACACCCGCCCACCATCGGTGGTCCTCAACGGTCCCCAGTTGCCCGGTTTCCAAACCAGCCCGGCGGAGCTCAATCACATTGGGTACGACAACCCGGAACGAACTTCCGGGTTGTCATAGGCTCGAGTTGGGAGGTCTTTTGTTGGCTCCCCCGGGCCACCCGGCGGAGCCTGAAGCCATCGCCAGCGTTCGGCGCCAATCGGCCGCGAACTGCGGGTTGACGACTCTCGGATCGTGCTGCACGCTTCGCGACGCATGAAAGCCCTGCGATCCCATGGGCCGCGTGCGGTCCGTCCGCCCTGGCGCGGTTGACGTAGGCAGTTTCGAAACTGGGGCGTCCGTGCGGGCCCCACCGCGGAGGGTTCAACTCGACTCGCGACGACCGGCACCTGCCGTTCCCCCCCCCCACAGCCCGTCGCCAATGCCAGTCTCCGAATTGTGGCCTTCCTTTGGTCCTCCCTCCTCTTCCAAGAGAGTTTCCAAGCATGGTTCGCTGGTTCGAAAGCCTGCTCGATCCCTTTCCCGCAGAGGAGCCCGCGGCTCCTCCCCGAACGCTCCTGGCGTTCTGTCACCACTACACCAAGGGCGCGTGGCGACCGATCTTGAGCATGGCGGCGCTCACCTCCGCGGTGGCCATCGTGGAGGTGTCGCTCTTCGCCTTTCTGGGGAATATCGTTGACTGGCTCTCCCAGTATCCCCGCGGGGTGCTGTTCGCCGAGGCCGGAACCCAGCTTCTGGGGATCGCCGGCCTCGTATTGCTCGTTCTTCCGGTGCTGGCGTTCTTCCAGGCGATGACGCTGCACCAGACTCTGCTCGGGAACTATCCGATGCGGATCCGGTGGAACGTGCATCGGTACCTGCTCCGTCAGTCGTTGGCCTATTTTCAGCATGAGTTCGCGGGGCGGATCGCCACCAAGCTGATGCAGACGGCCCTGGCCGTGCGCGAGAGCGTTCTCAAGCTGCTCGACGTCATCAACTACGTGGCCGTCTACTTCCTCGGAGCGCTGGTCATCGCGGCGAGAGCGGATCTCTGGCTGGTGGTGCCCTTTGCCGCCTGGCTGGTGCTCTACGTGGTGCTGCTGGGGGTCTTCATTCCTCGGCTCCAGCGGGTGTCCGAGGAGCAGGCCGACGCGCGCTCGACGATGACTGGACGCATCGTCGACAGCTACACCAACATTGCCACCGTGAAGCTGTTCTCGCACTCTCGGCGAGAGGAGGACTACGCTCGCGAGAGCATGACCGGCTTCCTCGGCACCGTGTACCGGCAGATGCGCTTGATCACGTTGTTCTGGGTTCTGCTCTATCTGCTGAACTCGATGCTGCTCGTGGCTGTGGGCGCGGTGGCGCTGCATCTGTGGACCGTGTCGGCTCTGCAGATCGGTGCAGTGGCGATGGCGGTCGGGCTGGTGCTCCGGATCTCTGGGATGTCGCAGTGGATCATGTTCGAGGCCTCGGCGCTGTTCGAGAACATTGGCACGGTGCAGGATGGCATGTCGTCGATCGCCGTGGAAAGGCGCGTGGTGGACGCGCCTGACGCGCCGCCGCTACGGGTCGAGCGCGGGGCCATCGAGTTGCGTGAGGTGAGGTTCGCGTACGGCGAGGGGACGCCGGTGTTTGACGGATTGAGCTTGAACATCCGCCCGGGCGAGCGCGTCGGTATCGTGGGACGCTCCGGAGCGGGGAAGTCCACTCTGGTGAACCTGTTGTTGCGATTCTACGATCTCGAAGAGGGAGCCATTCTGGTCGACGGACAGGATGTCGCCCGGGTGACTCAGGACTCGCTGCGGGAGAGGATTGGCGTTGTGACTCAGGACACCTCCCTGCTGCATCGGTCCGTCGGCGAGAATATCCGCTACGGCCGTCCCTCCGCGACTGATGAGGAGATGTTCGAGGCCGCTCGCCGGGCGAACGCCGAGCGCTTCATTGCCGCTCTGCAGGATGCGGCGGGTCGCACCGGCTACGATGCCCACGTGGGCGAGCGGGGCGTGACCCTCTCTGGAGGCCAGCGGCAGCGAATCGCGATCGCCCGGGTGATGCTCAAGGATGCGCCCATTCTCATTCTCGACGAAGCGACGTCGGCGCTTGATTCCGAGATCGAGGCGGCGATCCAGGAGAGTCTTGACCGACTGATGGAAGGCAAGACGGTGATCGCCATCGCTCACCGCCTATCCACCATCGCCGCGCTCGACCGCCTAATCGTGCTCGACGAGGGCCGCATCCTCGAGTCGGGAACCCACGACGACCTCCTTGCCAAGGAAGGACTGTACGCGCGGTTGTGGCGCCGGCAGTCAGGTGGGTTCCTCGGTGTGACGGACGCGAACGGTGCGGCCGCCGTATAGACGCATCGTTCGCCAGGGTCCTGGCTTGCCAAGGCGCACAGCGTCGCCGATGATGCGTCTGATGGTTGGACGCGACGGTGAGGTGTGCAGGGGGACCGTGGTGGCCGTGGCGATGCTCCTCGGCGTGGGGTGCGGGGGCGAGGGTGGCGACGGGGGCGACGGTGTTGCAGGGAATGGGGGGAGCGATCCGGGGACCGGAGGTGCTACCGCCGAACCGCCCGCGCCCGGGGAGTGCAGCAGCGTGCGGATGACGCAGTACGGATCCGACGCTATCCGCTGGTGTGGGTTTGAGCGCACGCATGCCAGCCTGCCGCAGTTCGTTCGCGAGGGCATGACCGTCGCGGTCGCCGAGCCGTACAACGGTAGCTCCTACGGGGGCGATCCTGGTGAGGCCTGCGGCGAGTGCTGGGAGATCGACACGCTATCGGGGACGCAGCTCGTCATGGTTCACGACCTCTGTCCGGTCGAAGGCAATCCCGTTTGTGCAGGCAGCCATTTTCACTTCGATGTGTCCACCGAGACGGCAGTGGCGCTCGGTGACGAGTGGCTCGG